>CASDPA010000020.1 GCA_949282255.1 uncultured Spirochaetales bacterium | reverse complement strand
GTGCACGTGGCGTTACAATTCAGGGCGCTGTCGCGCTGGTTGGTACCAGACCCTTATAGGGTCAGAGCAAACTACCGGCTGAGCCGGTAGTCATGATTTATATCCGCATTTCTGACATACGCCGTTTTCATCGAGCGCTATGCCGCAAAGGGGACATCTGTCTATTTTGTTTTCTGTCTTGAACTCGGCACTTGCCGCATTCACTCCGCTTGTGAAGGTTATCCTGCAGATGTTCAGCTTGTCCTTGAGCAGGTCGTATACGATCTTGATCATGCCTTCCACCGTCATCGTCTCCTTTGTGACCACAAGCCTGCAGTCGGGATATGCGGTTGCAAGTTCGGTTTTGAAGGCCTCGCCCTTCATCACATTGTTGGGATGTCCGTTCCTGATCCCCTGCTTTTCGTATACGTCCAAAATTGCTGGAAGAAGCGGATCGTCATGCCTTAGTACGAGAGCATGGTCGAAATTTTTCAAGACAGCCCATGCGGTCTTCTGTATCTCATTACAGGGAAAAACCATATTCACGCCTTCGTTGATCGGATCCTCGACCTCTATGGTCAAAACACCCGTATGTCCGTGGAGGTACTGGGCTTCTCCTTTGAATCCATAAAACCTATGTGCGTATTGCAAATCGAATGTGGTGATGCTTCTCATCTCTTTTAGTCCTCCTGGTTCCAGATGATTTATGTATGTAAAGAGTAACAAGGAATATATTACTTGTCAATAATAATTATTATTAAATAATTAGTTTTATTAAATAATGGTCAGATAACTTGCATAATGCAAAATCAATACAAGGAATTCTTAAACATTTCCTTATCGGAGTGATCCTATGAAGGCGGGCTCGTATATGCTTTATCCAATTCTTGCTGAAAACCATGTTCCGATTGAAGAGGCCTGATTTTATTGTGTTTGTGCCTTTTCATCTGCTATCATGAGCGTATGGTAATCAGGAAAATCGAAGGGGATGGATTAAAACGTATAGCCCCTCTTTTCAAAAAGATTTTCACCGATTGTTTCTCATCCCATCCTGTATTTGAAGATGCTGTACGGGGAGAAACTGTTTATGCGGCTTTCATCAATGATGAGGTTGCCGGCTTTGTTTCTGTTTGGCAGGAGGATTCGTTCATACATTTTCTCGCTGTCGATGAAAAGTACCGCATGATGGGGATTGGACGCAAGCTGTTGGGGCATGTGGAAAAAACATTCGGCCGTCCCTTATCGTTAAAATGCCTTAAGGCTAATGCCGGTGCGGTAAGCTTTTACACTGGCTATGGCTTCAAGGCCGTATCGGAGGGTGATTGCCCTGACGGCCGGTACATATGTTTTCTTCTTAAGTGAATTTCCGGCAAGATGCGCCCATCGTCGTATCTTTATCATTATTTTTACCTAATGTATATCTTTTTATCGATAATAGGTGTATCCTTTTTCCGGTATCTTTATTTATTTAACCGGGGTGTGATGGTGGAAGTGCTGGAGGAGAATAAAAATGTATCTGCTTGTTTTACTTTTCTTTTTCTGCATCTGGGCGGGTCTTATTGTCTATTCCCGATCCGGTTCCGCCGGAACATTACCTATAGTAATCTGCTTTTCAGCCTCTGTGGCCGCTTTTTTCCTATTCGTCCTATACGCTGAAGACATACTGTTCGTTTGATGCAAGAAGGCACCCTGAGGTGCCTCCTTTCAGTTTTTGAAGCTATGGATCGGTGCTGGGATCCTTCCGCCCCGGTCGATGAATTCCTTGCAGCTGAAGGTGTTCACCGCCATTATCGGCGCAGAGCCCAAAAGGCCACCGAATTCCGCCGATTCACCCACACCCTTGCCCCAGACAGGTATAAGGCGTGCGGCGGTGGTTTTCTGGTTTATCATCCCGATTGCCATCTCATCTGCAATTATGCCGCTTATCGTGGATTCCGACGTATCTCCAGGGATTGCTATCATATCCAGTCCCACCGAGCATACGCATGTCATCGCCTCCAGTTTCTCGAGGTTCAAAGATCCTTTTATCACCGCATCTATCATGCCATGGTCTTCGCTGACAGGGATGAACGCACCGCTCAGGCCTCCGACCGACGGGCTTGCCATGATTCCGCCTTTCTTTACGCTGTCGTTCAATAGCGCGAGTGCCGCGGTTGTTCCCGGAGCTCCGACCTTCTCAAGTCCCATTATCTCCAGAATCTCCGCAATGCTGTCCCCGATTGCAGGCGTGGGTGCAAGAGACAGGTCGACGATTCCAAATGGGATATCAAGCCGGCGGCTGGCTTCCTGAGCCACCAGCTGTCCCAGCCTGGTGATTTTGAACGCTGTCTTCTTTATAACTTCGCAAAGCTCGCAGAAATCCAGTCCTTTTGCATGCTCCAGCACTGTTTTGATGACCCCGGGGCCGCTAACGCCGACGTTTATCACATTGTCGGTCTCCGTAACCCCATGGAACGCCCCGGCCATGAACGGATTGTCATCGGGCGCGTTTGTGAACACCACAAGCTTCGCGCATCCGATGCTGTCCCGCTCGCGGGTGTTGTAGGCGGTATCCTTTATGATCCTCCCCATGAGTTTTACCGCATCCATGTTGATTCCGGTTTTTGTGGATCCAAGGTTGACAGAAGCGCAGACGTTGTCGGTGGCCGCAAGGGCTTCAGGAATGCTTCTGATCAGCAGCTCTTCCGATCTGGTCATGCCTTTTGCAGGCAGAGCTGAGAATCCCCCGAGAAAATTGACTCCGACTTTCTTTGCCGCCTCATCAAGCGTCTTTGCGATTTTCACATAATCCTTTTCGCTTTCGCATGCCGATGATCCGATTATCGAGATCGGAGTGACGCTTATGCGCTTGTTTATGATAGGTATGGCATATTCCTTTTCTATCTGCCGGCCGACCTTTATGAGATCCCGTGCTGTTTCGGTGATCTTGGCATAGATGTTCTCGCATAACGTGTCTATGTCGTCGGTGATGGTGTCAAGCAGGCTGATGCCGAGGGTTATGGTCCTCACGTCGAGGTTTTCCTTCTCGATCATGCGGTTGGTTTCTATTACTTCGTTTATGTTGATCATGCTAGATCCTCTGCATTTTGATGAATATGTCTTCCCGCTGAAGCTTGATTATGACCCCGATATCGCTTCCGAGCCTGTCCAGCTCGTCGGATAATGTGTTGAAGTCTTTCTTTGCGTTGTTCGTATCCGTGATCATCATCATGTTGAAGTATCCCTGCACGATTGTCTGGCTGATGTCCAGGATATTGATGTTGTTGTCCGCAAGATATGTGCAGACCCTGCTTATGATGCCGACCTGGTCCTTTCCGACCACGGTGATGATTGATTTCTGCATCTCTTTTCTCCGTGTTGTTTTGGCTTTGTTATATTGGATTATATTATAAACAGGTGAAGAATGAAACCTTCATGCCTGATGCCCGGGCCTGTTTTTCCATTTATTAGGAAGCCGTACTTATATTCTTCTTTTTCTAATTTTTGTGCAAAACATAAAGTGTTTCAGCATAATATGTTATTATTAATAAGTAAGAATAATTATACCGATTTTACCCTATTTTTCCCTTGATTTGCTTTCCTTTGCCTTTCTCCATGTGGTAAAATTAAGGATATTCATTTTCAGATTCAAACGGGAAAAGGGACATTTCCGGGCGGACCTGTTAATTATTGAAACCAATCTTAGGAGGCTGTTTATTGAGAAGAAAGATACTAACTGTGATGATCAAGCCAGCAGGAGGTGCGTGTAATCTCGATTGCGCCTACTGCTTCTACAAGGACGAGGAGGAAAACCGCTGTGTGCCCGAGCGCGGCGTGATGAGCGATGAGATTGCGCGGTCCCTGGTTGAGAAGAGCGCGCAGGCAAGCGAGGCCGTGCTTTTCCTTTTTCAGGGAGGGGAGCCGACTTTGGCCGGCCTGGGATTTTTCGAGCGCTTCATAGCCATGGAAAAGGAACATCCGGAAACCAGGTTCTTCCATTCGCTTCAGACCAACGGGGTTGCGATCGACGACAAATGGGCGGACTTTTTCAAGGAGAACCATTTTCTGATCGGCATCTCACTTGACGGCGGACCGGCCATAAACAACATCTACCGATTGGACAAGGATGGCAATCCCACATACAAGTATGTCAATTCCTCCACCAGGATACTTGAGCGCCATCAGGTCGAATTCAATATCCTTGCAGTCGTTACGGCGGAGCTTGCCGACAATGCCAATTATGCATGGAATTTCCTTGTGGGGCACAACTACATGCATCAGCAGTACATCCCATGCATGGACCCGATCGGATCCGACGGAAGTGAAAGGTATCACCTTTCCTCCGAGGCCTATGCACGGTTCTTATGCCGTCTGTTTGATCTTTGGTATGAGAGCATGGCGAACGAGACCTATGTTTCGGTGCGGACTTTCGAGAATTTCATGGATATGATCATGGGCTACAAGCCTGAGAGCTGCGACATGTGCGGTAAATGCAACATATCTTATGTGGTCGAAGCTGACGGGGCAGTTTATCCATGCGATTTCTATTGTTTGGACAAATATTATCTTGGCAATGTCAAAGATGATGATTTTGCAGCCCTGGATGCAAGGAGGAAGCAGACCGGGTTCATCGAGGAAAGCAAGTGTCTTCCCTCTGACTGCAGGCGTTGCGAGGCTTATGTGATATGCCGCAGCGGTTGTAGAAGATTCCGGGATGGATCAGGACGTTACAGGTTCTGCGGTGCCTTAAAGACGTTTTATACCTATGCGGGACCGAGGATGGTTGAGCTTGGGGCCAAGGTGAAGGAATCGATGCATATGAGCTTTTCTTCATACATAGCCGGATACAGCAACAGATAGCCTTTGTTGACAAATGCCCATTGGCAATTTAGAGTACAAGTTGTTATGAAAGTTATTAGAGGGGTTGTAAAGGCGGTCATTTTGATTTTATGCGTGGCACTGGTTGCATCTGCGGTTTATCTGGCTTATATCTTTGTCACATCAGGTTTCAATACATCTGCTGTCGAACATGAGGTGGAGGTCATCATGGTCAGGGCCGAATCGCTTTTTACCGAACAGGCTGACAGCCTTGAGAATGGGATAGAATCTTCGGCGGAAAGTGTTACAAGGGTTTTTGAGAATGCCGGAGACAAGGCGGAAGAGGCCATTGAAAGCTTTGGCGGCAAGGTTGAGGATCTTGTTGAAAGTGTTGGTAACAAGGTTGGAGAAGATTGAGTGTGCCCCTTATGTGGACGGCATCATATGGGGGGACGACATTTTTAGGAGGAAAGATGACTGTTGAACAGCTTTTGCAGAATAAGGTTTTCGTGGTTGCCGGAGATACGGTCAACGAGGAGAAGTACGCCTTCAAGATAAAAAAGGCCCTGCAGGATTCAGGGTACGTGGTTTTTTCTGTCGGGAAGGAACTTGCGTCCATTGATGATGTTCCTTCGGATTTCGATGTGCTTGACCTGTGCATCCATCCGGTGAAAGGACTGGAGCTTATAAAATCCTGTTCGAAGAACATTCCTGCTGTCATAATACAGCCGGGGGCGGGCAGTGATGAGATAAAGGCGCTGTTGGGCGAAAAGGGTGTTCCATTCATTGATGGATGTGTTTTAAAAGGATTGGAATCATTAGGTAAACTATAATTATTCCGTACTCGGAATTTAAGATTCATTTTGTATATAATGCTTGCGCAGTATTGGTGGCAGGCATTTTTCCTGTTATAATCCTAGTATGAAAATCGTGATAATTGGAAATGGGATCGCAGCGCAGCGCGCTGTGATGGAAATTTATAAGCAGCCGGGACGTTGCGATGTCACCATCGTTGAGGATGGCCAGATCGGCCCTTATCCGCGCCCCAGGCTGCCTGAATACATCAGGGGATCCGTGCCTAGGTCTTTCTTTGAGACAGACGCTTTTTCCTCCTATGCCGCCAAAGGGCTAAATCGGATTGGCTCGAGATGCATGTCGATCTCGAGGAAGGAGAAGGCCGTACATCTTGAGGATGGAAGCGATGTCTCATACGATAAGCTCATAATCGCAACCGGCTCCAAAGCCAACAGGCTCTCCATTCCCGGCGGGGATGCGGAAGGAATCTTCACGCTCAGAAGCCTTCATGATGCCGATGAAATCATTTCTTACGTCTCGTCCGGTGTTTCCCATCCCGTGGTGGTCGGTGCTGGATTGCTCGGGCTTGAGGCTGCCCAGGCAGTGCATGAGAGGAGCGGAAAGGATGTTCTCGTGGTTGAGACGGCAGGGCATCTTCTCCCCCGTCAGTTCGATGAGGCATCCTCCATCTATCTTGAGAAGCTGCTGAATGCAAAGGGGCTGCATTTTTCAAAGGGAGCCTCGCCTTCGTCCTTCTCTTCCGCGCTGGGCCGTGTTTCTTCTCTCGTGCTGAACGACGAAAGGATTCTTGATGCGGATATGGTGGTACAGGCTGTCGGTGTGTCTCCCGTTAAAGATCTTGCTGCCGGATGCGGCCTGGAATGCGGACGCGGGATCATGATCGATTCTTCTGCTCGGACAAATGATCTAGATATATATGCCGTCGGCGATGCCGCCGAGTACAACGGTCTTTGTCCGGGGCTTGTCTATTTTGCCAACGAAAGCGCACGTGTCGCAGCCCTCAATGCTGCAGGCGGAGAGGCGGTAATGAGCCTTGCAGCCCCAAGTGCGTATATCTCATGCGCAGGCATAGATGCATACAGCCTAGGCGATATCTCTCCTGCAAACGAGAGAGTGGAGTTCGAGAAACAGGGAAGGATGGAAGCTTTATTCCTCTCTGGCGACGGGGTGCTGAAAGGGGTTGTGGCAGTCGGGTCGAAGGAGAACTTGTCCTCTTACCAGAAAGCTTTGGGCCGTCCTTTTGATAAATCAATGACCGCCTGGGCCTGAGTTTTTATTTGTTTGAATTTTAAAGTGCCTTCTGTCATAAGCGGCAGAAGGCTTTATATGTTCTTAATAAACATATGTCATCAGTCTATAATGCTAAAAACGTAAATCAAAATGACAAAAAATATTTAAAAAGATAAATTAAATTAATATTATATATATAAAGAAATTACATGTCCGAATCAGCTAGGGGGGGGGGGGCACCTTCCTACAAGTTGAACTTATGACATAAATATCAGAAAAAATTATTGACAAGGCATATGTACGGCATTAATCTAAACAAAAGATGTGGCAGTGGATGGTTTTTATGGGGTAAGTTTTATCTCATTTTTCCTATGCATTCATCCAGATACAAGTGAGGTTTTTATGAGGAAAAAGACTTTGTTTGCTCTGGTGTTTTCTTTCATGCTTTTATTTACACCAAGCGCTTACGCTTATCAGCTGTCATCGCTGGATGCAATATATTTTTCTTCCGCAATGTATGGCCGGAAGGTTTGTTCAGTTGCCAATGTTTCTAAAAATAATGCGGAAATGTGCCAGTATGCATCTTATTGCAGAAAACAAGGCCTGTCCTGCAATGAAGCCCAAGATGACCTTTTTGCTCGATATTGCAATGACGGCTGTTGCCTTATTGGATCCTGCAATATGGCAGCTGCCGACTTTTGTGCAGCCACGAAACATACAGGTTCTTCCTGCATTGTCCGAAGGGGTTTCTGATTTTTCAAGAGGGTGATGGGAATGGATGAGAAACAGAAGAAAAGATCATTTATTCTTCTAATCATCATGGCGCCGTTATTTTTTGCCGCCATGGTATTTCTCATCATGCTGTTAGCTTCAGATGTATCCTTATTGTCCGATATCGGGCTGTTATTTGTTCTCTTCCTGCTTATATATGCCATCGTTGAATTGGTTTTCCTCAATTCTTCCCTGATAAAAAATAAGAAAATGGGCAGAAAAGAGGAGAGAGCAAGGAAATCAGTTGCGGTTTTCCTTGCCATATTTGCTTTCTCAGTTCTTGTCGCCGAGGTGTACCCTCCGTTTACAGATAATCCTGTCGAAACAATTTTCCTCTTGTTGGCTTTTTCTTATGCCGTTTCAGAAATCGTCGTTTATTTCCTTTGGTCGGGGGACGAGAATAAAGAGGCCTATGAGCAGCCGGTCAGGTTATCGGTGATAATAACGCTGTTTATGATCCTGCTGCTTGTGATGCTGGCGATCCTGTGTCTCGTGCAGCCGGTGAAGGTATCTCCTGCGGCGGTTGCAGATGAAACCCGTGCCACAACTTTCATAACCCATCCCACAAAAGTTATTGAATCTGCAACCACCGAAGAATGGGCGATGCAAGAGGAGCTCCCGGCGACAGGAACTATTATCGACGAGATTTCCGATACGGCTCCATCTGGCCTGTCTGATTTGAAAGAGGATGTTTCTGCTGTGATTGGCAGGACGGAGGCTGTTGAGAAACCCGATGAGCCGGAGGTGTCTGGTGAAGCGGCATTTGAAGAGGTGATGGCCCAAGGGCCTGAGCAAACCGCTGAAACCACTTTCCCTGAAGATCCAGCCAGCCCTGGAATTACGGCTGTTCCAGAAGCTCCCGTCATGGCCATGCCACCTTTTGCGATTGTCTACGATGCTGAGGAAACCGTTTCGGATGAGGATGATTTCTGGGCGGATTTCTATATTGCAGGAGAGGACGAGCTTGTTCTTGAAGATGGAATATATTACATGAATCTGAACGTGGACGATGTTTTTGTCGGCGTTGTTGCCACATTGGTGGAAAATGGGGACATCTTCATAAATACCGCTGAAACAGAAGGTTATGTCAGTGGATATCTGACAGATATGGCCAAGCTCAGAATATTCAGAAATGATGCTGAGTATATCGGGCTCGGCTATCTTGAGGATTGCGGTGTTGAGACGGACTGCAATTTCGACACGTTTGATGTTTATCTATATTTCAGCAATGACGACATGCCTGTGAGGATCATCAACATAAGCTCCAGCGGCAGGATCAACCAGTTCAGGCCTGTAACCGGAGCGCTCCAGCTTTCTCCTGCCTTTTTTGTCCTGTCGAGCGATTATTCTTTATATCTGAATGCCAGGGGTGTCGGATTGGATGCCATCAAAGACTCGTTGAATGCAGGCCTTTATATCAATAATGATTTCCGGCTGGGTCGCGTTTATGGCAGTTTCAATTATTCGCTGAGCTATGCGGATAGTAAGGTCTTATTCAATATAGGCTCTTACAACATGTATACCGATTTCCAAGACGGACTTTATCGGCTTTCTTGGGGAAATATCTCTTCATATGAGCTTTCTCCGGAAGGGACGACGCTGGGCATAAAAATAAATAAGTACAGGGAAAGTCTTGAACGGCGTAAGAGCCAGATAGAGGAAGTCCTTACGATAGAAAAACGCTCCGATGTTACGATTTATAACGAGGGGCGTGAGATTTATAGGAAAACCCTTGATGTCGGCAATTATCTGTTGAGGGATTTTGTGCTTTATACAGGTGCCAACAGGATAAAGATCATAATCGAGCCCCTTGACGGGTCGCCGCCAAGGGAAATGGAATTGAACATCAATTTTTCCAGCAGTCTTCTCGCCCCAGGGGAAATGACCTGGGGTGTCGGTATTTTTACAGGAAGGAAGCTTGTGCCATCCTCGTCTTCATCTGTTTCCGGGGCTGTGCGCATCCCTTGGTTCAGATCCCAGGCCTGGGAATATGATATCCGCAATCTTGTCTTATCCGGGACGTTTGATATCGGAATATTGGAGAACCTTTCACTTTCCGCATCCATGGGGCTGAAGAATAAAGTCACTTCATCTTCGGCCTTCAATCTGTCTTCCTCCGGGTCTTTCGAGCTCACGCATGCCAATGTCCTGGGGACAACGAAATATAACCTGGATATAGATGAGAAGCTGGATTCTTCCGGTTTTTACGCTCCTGATCTGAATTTCAGGCTCAGCCATCAGGTATATACCGGATGGGATGGTATTTCCGTATTCAATTCGTCGGTTGCATACAGCGGAAGATTCTCGGATAAGGATGCCGTGAGGAACACGATATCCCTTTCGTCTTCCGTTTCCGGCCGTGCCGGAATGCTGGGCTGGAGCCTCAGCGGCTATTACACATGGGGTTTGGATGCTGTATCGAAAGATCTTTGGATGCTTTCGTCGAGCATAAGCGTCCCATTGGGCAACAAGGTGTCTCTCTCCGGTTCTTTAGGGTATTCCGGCCGCGAGGCTGCATCTGGTGCAGTCTATGGTTCGGTTGGAATGAGCCTGCGTCTTGGGCCTGCATCCATAAACGCCAGTTCCGATATCATCAACAGCACATCACTGAACATGAGCATCAGCGAAGGCAGGCATTATTTCTATGCAAATGCAGGAATAACCGATTGGATGGATCCTTCCTCGTATTCGCTTGGCGCAAATTACAGGTACAGCGGCAGGCTTTTGGATTTTGGTATCAATGTGGCCACCCGCGGAGGGCTAGAAGGGCTTTCGTATTCGGCGAATCTTGGCCTCACTTCCCTGTTTGCTGACGGGATGTTCACCTTTGTGCCATCAAGGCCAAACAATTTCATCCTCATAAGGCAGAAAGGGAATCTGAAGGGAAATAAGCTTTCGGTCGGAATGGTCGGTTCGTCTTATTCCGAGGAGATAGACAGCATGTTCGGAATTGGAATCTACCAGGGGCTTTCCCTCGGAAATCCTGCAAGCCTTTCGATATTCAGCCTAAATGAGGATGCTTTCGGCGGTGCTGTGAGCTTTGACGTGACGATACCGGGCTCGGAGCTTGCCGGATATGTGATTACTCTTGAAGCGGAGAAAAAATATGTTTATTCGGGCATCGTTCTTCTCCCTGATGGGAATGCTTTCATCAACGGGTCTTCCCCTGTGTACAGATATATTGCTTCCGATGATGGCGGTGCAACGCTGGAGGAAAGCGAATATTACCTTTTCACAGATGAGACAGGCCGTTTCATCCTCAGCGATCTTGAGGCGGGAACCTATGCTTTCGATGTGCTCTGCGGAGATTTCTGGTACATGGTGGTGTTCGAGGTTGGGGATGACAGCAAAACAGAAGGGGTGAACATGGTCGTGATGGACGGATCATACGAAGAGATTGCAATGGAACCGTATTCCGGCATCGGGCATATGGTTTATATGAGCAATCTCAGCAGCGATGATTTCTGGAATATGCTTTATCCGCAGGAGGTGTTGTGAGGATGAGAAAAAGATTATTGATCGTTTGTATCGTCATCTTGGCCTCGGTTGGCCTTCTGACAGCGGGAACGCGCAGCTACCAGTTTGACGTGCTGGATTTCACCGCGTACGTTCCGGAGGATTTTGGAGTTGTTTTCCCCGAGGACGTTCTCATGCTGGACGGTTTTGTCTTCGAAAACATAATCGAACTGGAAGATTTGGAAGATTTTGCATCCTGGCAGGGGCGCAGCTTGATCTCCAAAGACGAGATATCGCTTGGCAGCATGCAAGAGAATGGGAACAGCTTCTCTTTCAGGATGCTGTATTACGGAAACAAGGAAGACGATTACGATGCTTATCTTGTCATGGATATCGGAAGCGGATTGAAGCTGGAAAGAAGAGGAATCTCATATCATATCCCAGTCATTGTCTCCATGGAGCCGTCCGATGATCGGCCGGATGATGTTTTATGCCATTCGCTGGGAACCAACGAGGCTTACATACATATCCCTGCCTCTGGGCCAAGAAGGGGGATTCCTGTTGTGGATGTTGAGCTGATGTGGGATGGGGATGCGGATCTTTTAGCCGGAAGTTATTCGGCACAGTTGAGGATTGAGCTGAGGATGAGTTGAGGCCATGGTGAAGAAAGGTTGTTTCATATTGATCATATTAACCATTCTTCTTGTTCCTGCTTTTGCAGAGGACGGGGCCGCCTATTACTCGAACCTGGAAGGTTTCGGCTCTTTTGAGAAAAAGGTTGTTTTCAATCCTGCCGGGTCTTCTGGATTCACGGTATTTGGATTTTCCGATACGGATGAGCTTCCTTCTGACGGCATTGGCATATCTGAGTTTACTGTGGATTCCAATACCATCAAGGATGACGGGAAGCTGTATGGGAATGGCGAGCTTTATGCTTTTTGGTGGATAGTGGGTGAAAATGGAGGAACGCTGTCTGTCAAACAGGATGATGCGTATCTGCATGTCGGAGATGCTGCATCGCAGGTCGGGTGGGCCATAAGCAATCCTCAAGGAGGGGAATGGTCCGCTGGGGAATCGGGGGAGCTTCATGTGTCCGTAACATCGGCAAACAGAAGCGGCGCTTGTAAGTTTTTGCTTGAGACAGGCCCGGTTGAGGCTGTTGCGTCGGATATCACATATACAGGTACGTTGACTTTGACATACAAAGGCAATTGAGCCGTATCCGTTTTGAAAGGGGAAAAGGAAAGAATGAAGAAGGTGTTTTCATTATTTATCCTGATTGCTGGAATTTATTCCATGCTTTTTGCATCCAGCATCACAGGCTGGTCTGGGAAAGACAGCCTGTCCCTTTCAGTGACATATGTTGTGCCTAACAACAATATGGAGAGCATCAGGGTCGGTTTCTATTCAGTAAACAAAGCGGGAGAAGCTGTTGAAGAGACTGCAGGGAACTTGGAGATAAGCGAAGCCGATTCCACATTCGTAAACGAGAACGAGGTTTATGTCTACTGGAGGATGAACTATTCGTTCCCGTTGGAGATAACGCTAAAGGCCGCAGATTCCTTAAAAGGGGCTGCGGATGAGATAGATTGGTTTGTATCTTGGACAGGGATTGTCGACGGGGAAACCCGTGACTGTCTGATAGGAGGTGAGAACGGATATGGGAGCGAGCTCTGCGTGTTCAGGCGGACTTCCATGTCAAAAGAGGAAGAAAGGGGATATGTCGAGTTGATAATTGAGACAGAAGATATCAGGGATAAACCTGCAGGATGGTACAGCAGCTCGCTGTTGCTTACCGTCACGCAGATTTGAGCAGAAGAAAACATCAGAACGATATAGGGAGGATTTCATGATAAAAAAGGTTCTTTTGTTTATGGTTGCATTATTATGTTGTGCAACGGTTTTTGCAGGAGAAACGTTTAAGGATGCTCAGCTTGCTAACGGCACTGCAAAAGTTCAGCAGAAAGTTGTGTGGACTTATTCTTCTGAAGATTTGTATAAGATTGGTTTTTCGGAGACGGAAGTCAGTTCTTCTTCCCCGAACCCAACGGATGTTTCAGGCAATGAGGTTGTACTGGACTCTCCTGACATGTCTGAAGAATTTGCAGCCGGAAAAGGTGAAGTTTATGTTTATTGGATTATAGAATCTTATAAAGATCTCACCATTTCCTTAAAAAACGATGGACATATGGAGCTGTCTGATAATGCTGCAGATGATACAGAAAGACTTAACTGGCAGGCAAGCTGGACCAAGAAGAACCCGACCGGGTCAGTTCAGGGCAGCATGGTGTCTGGAACAACCGACAGAGAAATTCTTGGGGATGAAAGCATCGTATACGCAAAGCAGGATGTATATTCCCAAAGCGGAAGATCTGAAACAGAGGTCAAGAGGGTAGTCGGATCGACAAAGGTGGATATTGAGACGGCAAATGCTTATGCACCCGATGATACCGCTAACAAGGAAGGTGCATACTATGGCACCCTTACTTTGGAAATAGCTACAAATAATTAGGTTTTAAGGAGAAAAAATGAAAAGAATATTTGTTTTTGCAATAGTGTTGCTTGTTCCGTTTATAATCTTTGCAGACCCCTATGTATCGGTAAAAGGAAATACTGCTCCTACTGGTGCCGCGGATTTGTCTGTTAAGTGGACCATAGATGTTGGTGCTTTGACTGGGTATAAATTTGGCTTTATTGAAGAAAATAAAGAAAATATAAATTATAATTCTCAGATATCTTCTTATAGTGGGCCTTTAACGTTGAATACTGAGATTCAGAATGAAAATGATGTAGGTGAGAAAAAATATAGTGGTGTTGGGACCGTGTGGGTTTATTGGCAAATCAGGTCTTCAGAAAATGTAAAATTGGGCATATATACAAACGGTCAGATGGAATCTGGTAGTAAAAAACTTAATTGGAGCATCCTGTGGAATGAGGGAAGTAATAAAGCTACGCAAGCCAACACAAATTTTACTTCCGACTCTACAGAGAATACAGTTGTCACTATTGAGTCTAGCTCTATCATACAGGATTCATGCGGAACTATGGAGTTGAATGTGAGTACAGATTCCACTACGGTCAGTGAAGGAGATAGTTATTCTGGGACAATTTATCTTAAGGCGATAAATTCTTAAGGTTATTATGGCAGAGCAAGGCAAGAAAACAATATTCTTATTCCTATTGGTGGCATTCATGTCACCAGTAGGGCTTCTTGCTTTTCAGCTGTCTCCTCTTGATGCCGATTTCACCACAACTGGAAATGGGGCGGCGAGGATCTATTCGATCTCGAACGATACCGATTCCACGATTGCCGTGGTAGTGGGCGTAAACAAGAGGAACATAAACGCGGACGGAAGCGAGAGCTCCGTTGATGGAGGCGCATATTTCTCCATACAGCCCGCGAAGATGATAATCCCGCCCGGAAGGTCCCAGCTGGTGAGGATCTCATATCGCGGACCGAAGATACTTCTGAGCGAGATGGCTTTCCATTTCGTTTTCGAGCAGGTCCCGTACAATGTCGGGATCAAGGATGAAGGGGAGGGGCCCTTATCCGTATTGATCGTTTTCACCACGACAAGTTTCGTCGCTCCTGCCAAGGTGGTGGAGAAGGTGGAAGCGCATGCATCGCGTACCGGATGCGATAAGCTTACGATAAGGCTTGAAAATGCCGGGAACGTCCATCAGATGCTGTATTCGCTTTCAATCAGCGTATATGGGGATGATGGAAGCTGTTATAGGCTGTCCGATGCCGAACTTAATGATTGGCAGGGCAGGTCGATATATTCTTCGACGGTTTTGGAAAAGACCATCGACATGCCGTTGGAACTGGATGGTGCCGGTTCATTTTCGGTGGAGGTGTCCTATGATTATGAATACGGTCTTCTATAGGGGAGGAAGGATGAGAAGAATAATATTTTCCATTTTGCTGTCCGCAGTCCTGCTGCTGCCGGCTTATTCCGATTTCTCTCCCGTATCTGCCTATACCTACATATCCCTTGATATCGGCGAGCCATCCACTTTCAGAACCGATTTCGGTTTTTCCTCAACAGAGGTGACATTCTCCGGTGGCAATATCGCTGAACCATTTGAAAACAATAAAGTTGCTCTGTCCGGTGTTCCTGGTGATAATGGTACAGTCAAAATAGTCAATAGTCGGGATATATATATTTATTGGGATCTTTATACCGCGTATCCGATGAAGCTGTATTTATATGAGAGCGGTCCTCTGGGGGAGTCATCCTGGACGGTTGCAGATGAAAACGACGGGATGTCCACCTCTGCATACGGCTTTGAGAATGCTATTATTATAAAAGACCATGATGGTAAGTCTTTATTGGATCAAGGGTGCCTGAAGTTTGGTGTGAGTTCTGTTTTATGGGATAAGAGCGTTACGAGCATAAGCAGCGGAGTGCTGCAGGCGAATCTCATCCTGCGGCTGGAGTCTTATTAAGGAGTATGCGATGATGAGAAAACTGTTTCTGATGCTTGCCATATTCATCCTCGGCTCTTTTCTCTGGGCTGATGCAGAAGAAAAAAACCTTACACTGGAATATAAGACGAGCGATCTGCGCTATTGCAAGGCCGGATTCACCAATGCTGTAGTCAGCGATTTCACTTCGGTGACTCCTTGTTATACTGACAGCGATCCTCTGAAACTTGTTGTGAATGAATTCGACGATGGTACGGTGCGCCTTTCAAATAATGACAAGGTTTATGTTTATGCGCAGATGATCTATGCGGCTCCATTGGATATTATCGTATCGGTTGGGACCGATCTGCAGGATACTTCCGCAACTCTGAAATGGGAGGTTGCGCTTGCCTCCGACAAGAATTATAAAGATAGCATAACAATCACCCATATGCAGGATGATCAGAACATATTGAAGCTTGGGTCTTATGAATTGCTGTTCAGGACTGAGGATCTGAGAGGAAAGGAAACCGGCACCTATAAAGGTACAGCTAAATTGGAGGTTGTGGCGAAATGAGAGCGAGAGCAATATTGATAAGCCTGCTTATTCTTGCATCCACCCGGCTTTATCCTGCGGATCTGCCAACAGACACCCTTTATGTCAAATCCGATTTCAGCGGCAATATCGTGCGCTGTTTCATTTCAAAGGGAGAGATAAAGGATTTCAGGAAACAGCTGGAATCGGAAATATATGCAGAGGATTTTGTTCTTGATGCAAAACGCAACGGTTATGAGATATATGGCGAATTTGACGGTACGGCCTATCTTTCCTACCAGTTCGCATACGAGGGTACGAAAAATATCAGCATCACGGCATCCCCGTTGATCGGCAGCGGAGGCAATGCTTTGGGCTATTCGCTTTCTTTTGGTGATAAGACAATAATGGTAGATCCATCCGATAATCCCAAGACCGATTATATCGATATCGGAGATGATTTTGCCTGCTGCGGCTCCTTTTTGATAAAGATCATTACAAATGGATTAAGTATTGATAAGTTAGATTCTTATTCTTCAACCATCACTGTGGAGGTGAGCAACACATGAAAAGGCTGTTTATCCTGACATTTGTCATTTTACTTTCGCTTTCCTCCGCTTTTTCCAACAAGGAGGCGGATTTCACAATTAAAGCTTTCAAGGTCGGCTTTTCAGATTCCTCAACTCCACAATGCAAACTTGTCGTCACCGATGCTTTGAATTACGGGCTTGATGCTCATCTTAACGGCCAAGAGCTAGTGCTGGATCCTTATGTGCACAGATTGCTGGTATCCAGCTCCGCTGAAATGATTTTTGAGAATCAGGTTGTGTTCTCATACAGGGTGGAAGGCAACTCCAGAGGCACTTTCAATTTGAAAATCTCATTAAACGCTTTGAAAAATGAAAATAGTGATACTGCTTATTATATCGATACCGCATATCAGTTAGGCAATGTCACATATGTATTGACATCAGGAGCAGATGCATCGGGCATAATCACGCCTGGAACCCCATCTGCAACGATGATAAGGCTGGGAGATGATGAGGGCTTGTCTAAAAGCGGGCAGATTACGGTATCTTGGACTGTGGATAATAACAGCGAGCTTCTTGACGATGTGTGGATTGCGAGAGGCGCAATCGCCATGGGACTGCTGGCCGTATCAAACGATTCATATAAAAGTTCGTATGCCGATGCCGAAGGGGGGAAGTACAAGGCGGCATGCACAATCACACTTAGTGCGCAGTAAGGAGGATGTGAAATGAAAAAAGCGATTCTGATTCTTCTTTTCCCGTTGCTTCTTTCTACATATTTGTTCTCTGCTGAATGGACGAAAGAGATTTCAAAACCATTGAAGCTGCAGGCAGGATATGGATCGGTCCTTTCAATAAGCGTGGAGCCAATACCTTCCCAGACCCAGCAATATCTTATAGGCATGCCTTTCAGCATAGAGGATTCTGCCGTCCAATCCGCCAACAAGGGCAATGGCCGCAGGATTGCTTATTGGCAGCTGCTGTCCAATGCCGAAAATTTCACAATAAGCGTGACGCTGGAACCTTTGGTCAGCGAGAATTCCGATTATTCGCTTCCATACATCCTGACATTCGAATACAGTCTCGGATATTACATCGGCGATACGATAAACAAGACCGAAACAAAAACGTTCTCAGTTTCCTCTCCCGATTTGATAGGAGAAGTCACAAAGGCCGATATCGGGACAAGTACGGCTGTCACAAACATAATCAGCGGCTTGGGATTGATCAATAAGACGCTTTTCATCGGCGGCAATGATGGAAACATTTATTTCAAATTTGCTGATTCTGTTAAAGAATCTGATATTGATTCTGCTCCTATCGGCAATTATTATGCCGATGTCAAAATCAAGCTTACGGAGATATGACGATGAGGAAAAAGCTGTTTTTCTGCTGCATTCTTTTAGTTGTTCAGGGGTTGCTTGCTGCCGCAGATGTGAATTTCATCTCACCGTTCAAAGGCGGTGGCGGCGTCAATCTTTTGAGCAGGGGCTTTGATGGAGGGGCCAACGGTTATGGGGGGACTGACAGCGGACCAAATTATGATGAAGGCGTGTACAGTGATGATGAGATGATTGCTTTGGGCGGCATCCTGAACGGAAAGCAAGGCAAAAGTGATGTATCTTATGATGATTTGAGGAATTATCCCATAACTGTGACTGTAAACTGCCCCGGCGGCTTCTTTTTCACATCTCAGAGCAATTCCGCCTATAAGGTGCCATTTGAGATTGATATTGTTGAAAGATACTTTGATGCTTATGGCGGTACAGGAACTGGGGAAACATATCGGATCTCTCCAAATACGACAAATACTGCGGAGATAATCTATCCTGATATTGCGGGAGGGGTGACATCCCCCGGAATCTGGTTCGACATGGTGCTTGTGCTTCCTGCAGATAATTATAACAATGATACCACCAACGGCAACAATGTTTTGGAATATGACAACAAGGTTTATAACATAGCACCTAATGACGATTATTCGGCACTTGTCACGATTTCCATGGTATGGGCTTGTCCCCGCAAGGAGGTAAATCAGTCCATTGTCATTCCTTTCTCGGGTTATGTGCCTGAGTCATCCTCTTCTGCAAGCAGCCTCCCGACTACTAGCAGCTTGTACCTTGCACCTACCGGATATTCCACAAATTTGGACATAGCAACGGATTATGGCAGATGGATCGATGTTGCCAATTTCAATTTCAAGATGTTCAACGATACTTCCAGGCCTTCTTATGACTGCCGGTTTTTCCTTTCTGCAAACGCCAATCCGCAGGTGAGCGACCTTCAGGGGTTCCTTTTGATAAACGAGAACGCATCAAGCCATATAGATCCCGGCATGGATGAATCCCTGGCGTATAAGGCCAGGATATATAGGACGAGCGATGCCGTAGTATCTGGGGAATTCAATGGCAAGGAATTTGTGAGCGTTTCTCCAAGCAAGGAAGAATTCGATGCTTTGGGCGCCGCCAGTTCTCAGGTCGTATCCTATTCGGTGCAGGAAAAAGATGATATGTATTCAAGCGTAATGGACGGGACTATACAGATTATGCTCGATACCCCGCTGGCCTTGATGAAAGAAGGGCGTTATGAGGATGAGCTGTATCTTCATATATATTCGTACAGGTAGCTGAAGGATGGGTGAAAAAATATGATGTTCTTGAAGAAAGGGTTTATGATGTTATCTCTGGTCTGCAGCTTGTCCTTCCTGTATGCCGCAGACACCGCTCCGGCACCCTCCATCACTCTAGTCTTATCCCCATCCGCGGCGGATATGTATGAGATAGGTTTTTCAATTGGAATGGTGGATGCACTCAACCAGCCGGTGCAGACCATCGCCGACAACACATACAGCCTCATTGCCTCAGAAAATCAGACATACGGAACTGATAACGACAACATCTATGTATATTGGAAAATAATCTCGGCATCCGCTCTTGGCATCTATGTGGATGCGGTCGGTCCGCTTATCAGTGAGAATAGCAGTGAGAATGACAGGTGGCTTGGATGGACGTTGTCTTTTTCAAAAAATAATTATGTGAAGGTGGATGAGGATGGAGACAAGATGTATGGTTATGATGTTGACAGCGGCTACTACCGTAAAGATTACGGGCTTCTGGTCCATAAGTATTCAGGACGTCCTGCTCAGGGGATAGGCGAGGCGGGCAGCAAAAAACTTGATGTAGAGACCGATGATTATTCATCTAAGCAGAGCGGAACCTACATCGCCCAGATAAAGCTCTCGCTGATTTCCGTTGAATAGGAGGAACGGATGAAGAGGATATTACTGTTATTGTTTATACTTCTTCTGGCTGAACTTATGTTTGCCGGTGATATTTCAAGAACTGCACGCATAGGTTTCATCCATGATGATTCCAGCTATGCATACCGGCTGGGATTCAGCCGCAAGGCAGAGACTCAGCCGTTGGTGGATGATAGCGGGAGCCTTACCCGGATTGATATGACTTATCTTCTGGATAGCGATTATTTCCACAGTTCATATTTTTATGCATATTTCCAGTCCTTTTCGGTGAACTCCATGAGGGTGGAGCTCCATGCGACAGATTTCAAGCCGAAAGATGCGGCCAAGGAAAATATAAAATGGATATATACTGGGGATATCAAACCGGAAAACAGGATTGAAACTCCCGATCAAGGATACGATATGGCGTTCCTGCTTTTTGACGAGGCGGCCCTGGGGCTTGGTGAGGATGAGCTTTCTTTGCCGAGATTCTATAATTGCTCCATTCTCATTGCCGTGGAAGGTTCAAAGATGGAGAATATCGATGAGAGCGGGTATTCAGCCGATTTCATGCTGAAGCTGATTGCAAACGAATAGGAGGATGCTGAATATGAAGAAAAGATACCTTGCCTTATTTATCCTCATCCTCTTGCTGTATCTGCCTGCCGCCGCAGTTTCCACAACGCCTGAAAATCTGAGCATCGCAGACAGTGATGTGGGTTTTACGTTTGTCCTGAACAAGAATGTGCCTGAGCGCATTTGGTTCTTCTCCCCATCCAATCCGGACAGCGAACAGGCCGAGTTTTATTTTCCTCTGGTCAGCGGCAGCAATTTCACTTGGGAGATGGTTGTAGGCGTGGGATGGTCGTTCAACTCTACAGACTCTGTCGACATCAAGGCGAAATTCTACGCATACCCGAACGCATCTTATTTCAACGAAGGGGAGGGCTTCATGCTGCAGGGGGATGAGGCCAAGGGAGAGGACGTGATAAAATTGAATTACAGCGTTTCTGTTTCCGATGCGGCCGATAGCGGGTTTACTCCCCTGATCACAATGACAGGAGGCGACATTTCAAGCGCTAATCTCAGCTTGAGCCATCTAGAGACGATTATAAAGCGTGTCGAAACTAAGGGAGCCATACAAGGCAAGGCGTATATCAAGCTTACGCTCAATGCCCCTTCCATGGGAGATTCGCAATTTTTGATGGCCACCGTTTATTCGGGATATGTTATAGTGGAAGCATCGGTCATTTAGATGATGCCTGTCGATATTGATTCATGTCTGTATTTGGAGGATAAATAACTTGAACATCAAGAAAAAAATTGTTTTTGTTTTAATTCTATGTTTTGCAATCTCATCTGCATTCTCTTTCCAGTTCTCGCCCATGTCCGCAACCTACGATTCTTCAGGAGCCGGCAGCGCGAAGGTGTATACTGTCACAAATGATTCAAATTCGCCCATAGCTGTGCAGGTCAAGGCCTTGACAAGGAGCATCGGCATCGACGGCGAGGAGATTACTGAAGACGCTTCTTCCTATTTCTCCATCCAGCCGAGCAAAATGATTGTCAAGCCTCAGAGCACCCAGCTTGTACGCGTGCAGTACAGAGGCCCCCGCCTGGTTGCAAAGGAGGCCAGCTACAGGATCGAGGCCGAGCAGATCCCGTATTCCACGGGAGCGTCTAACAATGAGTCCGGGCAGATGATAAACTTCCTGTTCGTTTACTCCACTACGGCTTATGTCGCTCCGCCCAAGGTTGTCGAAGGGATATCGTCCAGCGCTTCAATCAATGCCGAAGGCAAGCTTGAAATACTCATCACGAATACAGGAAGCGTCCATCAGATGCTCAATTCCCTGGCAATAACGGTTCATGGAGAAGACGGTTCTTCATATGCGCTCACCAAGGAGGATATGGGAAACGTGTCAGGAGCGAATCTCCTTGCAGGAGCAAAGCTAAGGGTGGTGATCGATGTCCCTGAAGCTCTTGCTGGATCGGATGCGTTCAAGGCCGACGTGGCTTATGATTATAAATATTCTGTCTGAACCACATATCTTATATGGCGGCGGCGTTGCTGTGCAGCCTGGATATCCGGTCTTTGAACAAGTGCAGGAGAGGATTTTAAATCGGCATAAGCCTGCGTGGCAGCTGAAGACCTCGGAGGCGGTATCGGCTGCTGGCCGCGTCATCTCCTGCGTTGTTTCAGAAATACGATCCAATCAGGCTATGCCGATTATGCCGTTTAGAAATTGTTATGCGTAAAACAATATCAAAACAAAACCCATCGCCTTGATTATGCGATGGGTTCTTTGCGATAAAAGGCTCACTCCGGCTTATTAAGTCCTATCTGATCCTTTATGCCGCCCATGGCGTCTATCGTGGTCTGGATTAGATCGTCGATAGCAATTCCGCTTAATTCGCTTCCTTTTTCTATGAGCTCGCGGTTGACTCCTGCGGCAAAGCCCTTCGTCTTCCATTTCTTCTTGACGGACTTGACGCCCATGCCCTCGATCCTTTCGGGCCTCATCAGCGCAGTTGCGTTCACAAGCCCCGTAAGCTCGTCGATGGTATAGAGTATCTTCTCCATCTCACGTTCGGGCTCCACATCGCTCACCAGGCCCCAGCCATGGGAGCAGATTGCATGGATCATGTCATCAGGCATGTCTATCTCCTTCAAAAGCTCCGGAGCCTTCTTGCAGTGCTCCTCGGGGAACATCTCCCAGTCTATGTCATGCAGGAAGCCGACAATCCCCCAGTACTCGACATCTTCATTGAGCTTTTTTGCATACTCCCTCATAACAGCCTCGACTGCAAGTGCATGGTGATAAAGGCTCTCCGACTTGTTGTATTTTTTGAAAAGCTTCTCAGCCTCGTCTCTTGTAACCATTTCTTTACTCCTTTATGGGGATTATAACCATTGTTGACATGTTTGGTAACAGGTTTGGATCGGCAGAAGTTATAATTATTCCATGGCAGAAGATAAAAAGATGAGCTTGGAAGATGAAAAGAGGCTCTTTGCCGCCTCATCTGTTTCCCTTCTCCTTGTGATCTTTTTGTGCATCGTCTCATTTTGCGCGGCCCAAAGCCATGCAGGGCTCCCAGAATACGACAGCGCAGGGCTTGATGAGCTCATGATGATGCTCGACGGGGAGAAGTGGGCTGTAAATGCCGATGCCAAGGCCCTGCTTGAAAAGCATTTAGGCCTGCAGGCTGTCCAGAGTGCAGGCACAGTAAGAAGCGGCCTCGGTCTCGACATAGTCCTATATTCAAAAAGAGCTCCTTATGTCTTGAGCGTAAAAAAAGGGGAGAAGCGTCTTGAGGGGGTATTCCACGGCCTGGATTTTTCCGCATTCATCCTTTATGAGGAGAATAATCCGGTATTCTGCATATTCATTGCCGAAGAGGATGTCCTTATTGAGTTTCCCGCTCTTTGATCACCATTTGTTCTTCACGATCTCGGCAAAACCGTATGCTGATGAAAAGGAGACCATCTTTCCGTCATCGAGGATGAAATGCCCGCTGAAGAGGCCGAACACCTGGTCCTGGAAGGATTTTATGATCTTGATATCCGTATGGTCCCTTCTGTTCAAAAGCGGCCTCATCTCCATCTTCAGCCGTCCCTTCTCGTCCTCCATGATCCAAGCATCCTTCTCGAAATTCTCAGGTATCGCGAAGGACACTTTTCCCAGCTTATGGATTTTCTGCCCGTAGACTATGCCGTTTTCGCTCGCGGGGCTCCTGTCTGTAAAGCCGTAGCCCAGGTTTATAGACCATGGGATCGCTCCGTCGAACGAGGAGATGGACGACCAATACCAGGTGCTGCTTCTAAGCCATTTGCCCCGTCCCCAGTCGAGCAGTCCCAGCGCACCATGGCTTTCGATGTCAGTTATGTCGTCCTCCCTGTAGATTTTTCCCGTGACAGGAAGCGCGGCAAGCTTCTCGTTGTAGTAGAAGCAGGTGCGGTCCTCCTTCCAGCTGGTTGCGATATTGATGCTCTCGTGATCCCTTTTCTGATGAAGCACGATGTCTGCCTTGATCCCACGCCTTTTATCAGGAAGGACCAAGGATGGCGCGTTTGCTATTATCTGGCGTTTTTCTCCCTTCTTTACGAAGGTGATTGTGAGCATCTCGTCGTAGTATGTGACTCCGTCGTCCTCATCCGGGCTCGGGGCAAGGCCTGTCTTATGGCGGGAAAAGGGCTTCATGCGGTTAATTTGGCTGAAGGCTTTTTTGTTAAAGTCGATATAGGATAGCGAGAAGAGCGCAAGATATCCTAAATCGGATATCGTGAAGCATACAGCATATCCTTCCTTCGGGTCTGTTATCTGGTAGTAATCCCATTCCTTTATCTTGAAAGCGCCGTGCCTTATCTTCTTGCGGTCGTATTTCCATAATGCGCCTCTGGCCCAGCCTTCCTCTGTTATTCTTCCTTTTTGATCGAGCAGATCCAAGGATTCCGTTATTTCCCTTTCAGTCATAACCGAAGTATAGCAGAAAATTTGGCCTGCTGGGCATCAATCAAGGAAAAAGGCCCAGGTTTTGTCCGGGTTTGTGATATCATCGATCCTGTAGCCTTTTATCGCCACCTCTCCCGAGTTCTGGTCGATCTCAACGACATACCAGTATCCCTTGCTCTCGAGATCCATTATGATGTCCCTTCTATGGTAGGCTGCAAGTATGATCTCGTGCACGGATGAGGACCAGGTGTTGAGGATGTTTCCCTTATGGTGGTGCCCTGAAAGCATCAGGGACGGCTTATGGGATGAGAGTATCTTTAGCATCATGTTCCTTTCGTTCGCGTCCGCTATCACAAATTCGAATATCGTCTGATCGAATGTGTCGGCAGCAAGCGGGACATGGTTTAAGATAAGGTTGTATTTTGCGCTTGATGCATTCATCGCAGCATCAAGATCATTAAGCTGCACCCCTCCAAAGACACGGTAGGATGAATCCGTTTTGTAGATTGCCACATCACCGATGGAGTATGAGTCCATAAGAGCATGGCCGGGGAAGAAATCATCGTCTGCAAATTCGCCGACCCAAGTTTCAGGATTGGCGTTCACAAAGTCGTGGTTGCCCACCACATATATGCCCTTTGCGTTTATGTTGCTGTTTTCTTTTGCCGTTTCCTTGATTTTTATGCAGAATTCATGCAGCTCGGATGCGTTTTTCCCACTGAAGGTGTCCATCATGTCGCCTGTGAAGGCAAAGAAATCTATCCTTTCATCAAAGCCCTGCAGGAAGGAGAAGAAATTCTCATTTCCATAGCTTACGTTGCTGTCTTTCCCCGATCGTCCGAAATGTGCGTCGCTCATGGCAATAAAGCGGATCGTACCACCGTTTTTCACCTCTTCCGGGTCTCCATTTTCGTATATCGGAGTGGGGGATGAAAAAGGGTTTTGCCCGGATTGGGGAAGGCTTAATTTGAGAAATCCCATGTCGCAGGAACAGAGGAGAAACAGAAAAAGTATCAGCAAAGATAGTTTTCTCATACTCCCGTCCTGTAGCAGTAGCTTACCCTCGCTGCCAGATCCGTTATCTGGAGCGGAGGACCGGCCATGTAGTCGGCAAGCTTCATGTATGTTTCCATCTTTATCCAATTGTTGTCGTTTATCCCTATTGCTATGTCCAGTCCCGCCATAGGCACGGCCTGGAATGTCTTTTCGAAGAATGTTGATCCCGAGGTGTATACCTCGATCAGAAAATACCTCGCCCTTGCTCCTGCCCTTATTGCCACATAGGGGCTCAGTGAAAACGGGTGAAAGCTTTTTGCATAAAGCGAGTAGGATGTTCCGGCTTGGATTCCGAATCCGAAGCCTAGATAAAATGGTCCCAAGAGTTTCATATCAAGATCCGCTTCCTCAGAAAGGGTGAAGAATCCTCCGCTTGAGAATGTGTGTGCCCAGTGAATGTCGGTTTTCAGGAAAAAGTAATCGGATATGGGGCATGTGTATCGTGCGGCAGTGTTCAAATATTTGCCGCTTCCTGTATTTACTCCGAGTTCAAGATTGCCATATGAGACCTTCATACTGCTTTCAACAAGCATATTGTACAGGCTTGAATCATGCAAAGCTATTCCTCCCTCGATGGATATCGGAGAGGAGAATATGCACATGCATGCAAATGAGAAAATGAATATGGCTCCCAGAAACTTTTTCATCGCCCGCCCCATTCAGGATAGCACTTATGTCCTGCCTTGGTGAATATGCAAGGTGGTTTTTATGCCGTAAAAAAATTACGGAAAACTTGACGCCAGCTTTTTTCTTGTCTAAAATCAGATTCATGATAAGACTTTTCACGGTTGAGGGGTTCAAGGGGTTTTCAAAACCTGTTACGTTTGATTTCAGAAAAAAGCATGAGTATGGATTCAGTACAGCGTGTATCAGTGGTGATTATATTTCAAAAATACTGGTATACGGTGCAAACGGATCAGGCAAGAGTAACCTTGGATATGCCATTTTCGATATTGTTGCTCTTCTTACCGATAAGAATCTTTCAGCGAACCAGTTGGATGAAACAAGCTTTTTAAATGCTGATAGTGATGATGGCGCGGCTTCTTTTCATTATGAATTTGATTTCAGTGGTACGTTGATTACTTTTGAATATAAGAAAAAGGCACCTCGGAAGCTATTATCTGAAAAAATGGAGATAAACGGGGAGGCCGCCTATTTTTATGATTATGAAGAAAAACGTTTTGTTGAGTATAACTTGGATCGGTGGTCTGCCGGAAGCTTGAATTTCGTTTATCTGGAGCCGGAATTATCCGTTTTGAGATATATAGTGAACAATACGCAGCTGGATATGAACTCGCCGTTCAAAAAGACGATAGATTTTGTTTCCCGGATGCTTTGGTTCAGGTCCTTGCAGGAGAATAATTATATCGGATTCAAGACAGGGAGGGATTTTATCGAGAAGTGGATTTGCGAGTCGCATAAGGAGATTGAATTTTCCAAATTCCTGGAGAATTTATCCGGAGTAAAGCGTGAATTATGCATCAAGAAAAATCCAGTCACTAACGAGCCTGTGCTGATAGAAAAGCATAAAACAAGGGACATACCATTTTTTTCTGTTGCTTCCAGTGGAATGAATGCTTTGAGTCTATTCTATTTTTGGAGTAGGAATTTTGACCGCATTTCCTTTCTTTTCATAGATGAGTTTGACGCTTTCTACCATTTTGATTTGGCTGTGGCCGTTTTCGAATCCGTTAAGGAATACAGGAATGTCCAGATTGTGTTTACGACACATAATCCTTTTTTGGTGGATAATAAAATTACTCGTCCTGATTGTTGTTTCATGCTTGAGAATGGTTCTCTAATTTCATTTCCTGAAAAAACAGATCGGGAAATAAGGCTTGGACATAATTTGCCAAAACTGTTGATGAACGGAGAGTTTAGTGACCAAGAACATTCTGTGCATAGTTGAGGGAGCCTCTTATGAGCCGAAATTTGTTGAAAATGTTTTCAGCAAGGTGATTGGCCTGTCCGTTGAAATTTATTCTTATAAAACAAATATTCATGTGCTTTCATCAACCATCAAGCGGCTGTATCCGGAATTTGAGGATGATGATCTGGATATTACAGGTATTTTGACTGAAATATATGGGGAGAATGAGGTCTTAAAACGAAAATATACCGATATATTCATGATTTTTGATTTTGATCCGCAGGATACTGCCGCCGATTTTCTTTTTTTACATAAGATGTTGGATTACTTTTGTGATTCTACAGATCACGGCAAGCTTTTTATTAATTATCCAATGATGGAATCCCTGAAACATGTCTCATTTTTAGGGGAAGAGGATTATGTTGAAAGAAAGTTTCCCATTTCGGATTTAAGGGATTATTGTAAAACTGTGGGAACGTTTCTGAAGTTTCAGGATATAAGAAAGTATGATCGTCGTATCTATCTTGGTTTGTTGAAGCTCAATCTGGTCAAATGCAATAATATGCTATCCGGCATGTCTGTTTTACCTTCTTTCAGCGATTACTCTGTCTGGAATGGAAGTTCGATTCTTGAGGCAGAGCTTAAATGTGTTGAAGATGAGTCGCAGATTTTGGTGTTGAATACCAGTCTGTTCATCATATCAGACTACAACTGGCAGATGGTCTGGAGATGCATTGGTGAATCATGAAGAATTCAGATATTTATACAAGCGGTAAGATTTCACCTTGAAAAAGATGAAATGTCTACAGGTAGCGAGAGGTTCAAATAGAGTTGACCATTGCTTATATTTACGTCATTATTATTTGAGCAAGTTTTTCTTATGCGTAATTGTTTGTAGTTAAATAAATTATAGCATGGAATTTGCTTTTTTGCTATCCTTGCCTCTTATGTTCTCAAGATGTTTTCAAGGCTTTATTTGCTTATCATGCAAACATTTGAACTCAAGGTATGTAGATACAAAAAAAAGAGACCATTGCAAATTTACTTTTGCAACAGTCCCTTGTGATAAACATGACTTTTGGGTGTCAGTTGCTTGATGTGTTTCCAAGAATCTTTGAGAAGAATACGGAATAGAAATTGTTTTCAAACGCCGTATCATTTGTAAGGATTCCGTTCTGCATATCAGAAAGCGACATCTCGCTCTGGAGGGTAGGATAGATCGTGGAGATCAGGGAGGAAGTGGAAGTATTCTCTGTCTTGGCCCCTGTCTTTACGATGATCTTCGCCCCCGATACGTCCGCTGTGGGCAAGACCACATCCTCTTCGCTCTCATAAAGGCTGTTGTTGAGGCTTGGATCCATATATGTCGCATAATAGAGATATCCCATGGGATCGGTGCTTGCAAAGGATGAAAAGAGCGGGAAGGAGGCCGGGTTGGGAGTAGTTGCCGCAACATCAACAATCTCGTAGCCGTACTCGCTTGCAAGATCGTAGAAGTTCTCACCGCCTGCAATCCGGTCCTGGAAGATCTGAGCCTGATCGGAAAGATAGGTGCTCATCACTTCTCCGCTGTCGCTTGCAATGCGGCTCTTTATGGTGGAGAGCACCGCTTCATCCGTGAGGTCAGCCATTGCCGGAGCCTCGGTCACCTCATAAAGCACATAGCCTGATGTGGTGTGGATCGGTCCTGCGATTTCCCCGACTGCTGTGGAGAAAACCTTGTTGGCATCCTCTGCGTTGACCATCTCGTTCTCGAGCGTCGAGAGCATCACGCTTCCTCTTGCTCCCTCGCTTTCCTTATAGCTGTCTGTTGAGCTTTCTGCTGCCGCCTGCTGGAAAGTCTTTGCCCCGCTCTGGATTTCAGAGAGGATGGTGTTTGCCTCCGTCTCGGTTGCAACTGTTATGCAGTTGACGCCGATCTGCATAAAGGGCTGGGGATTGTTGTTTGCATATTCTACGGCAAGCTCGTCAGGGTAGGAGCTGCGGTCGATGACCACATACTCGAAACTTCTGGCATGGGAGGCGATCTTCTGCACTGCGGCTATTTCGCCCTTGGAGCTCTGAACCCCTGCGATATCGCTTGCAACCATGCTTGCAGGCACGCTGCGCTCCATGAAATCCCTTACCTGGGATTTGTCATAGTTGGAGGTGCTGTTATAGATGTCCGCACTGAATGTGCCGTCTTCCCCGTTATAGACACCGCTGTTTATTATTGCCATGTCGACCCATTCGTCGGCGGCCTTGATGCCAGCCTTCTTGGCTTCCTGATTAAGCGCGATGTTGAGTGCTGTTGAAAGGAACGCCTGGTTCCAGACTGTGAACGCTCCCTCAAAAGAGTTCGCATCTCCCTGGTACTGCGCTGCCACATTGTTCAGCTGTCTCTGGAAATAGGTGTCCATGTAAGAAATCTTTTCTTTGTTATAGCTTCCGAACACGATATCCCCCGCATTGGGTGTGAACATCGTTGCCGGGAGTATGAACGTGATGGAAATCAAGATAAGAACGACGACGCCGATTATCCAGCCTATGCTTTTCTTGTTCTTTGGCGCCTTTTTCTTAGATTTGTCGAATTCCAATGTTTTATCGTCCGCTGCCATCTTATTTTCCTTTATGAATGAATGATTATGTCTTAAATGCAAGACTTATGAAAGATTAGCATTTATGCTTTGCAGTTGTCAATTTCATAATGGGCTAACCGTCTAAACAAAGGTTCTCTTTCCCGTTTTATTATAAAAAGGATTTTATCAGCATCCCGGGTTTGAGTCTTACGCCTACGGCCAATTGCAGATCTGTAAAGGTTTTTCCTGTGATGTTCTGGTAATTCCACTTATTTACAAAGCCTATGCCGCCATATAATTCGACACCGTCATAGGCGATATACTCGCATTCAATGGTGCATTGCAGGGTGTGTTCAACAATTTCACCACAAAGAGACCATCTGTTTATGTTCTCTTTCCCCATAAGATCCACAAAGGTTGGGTCCTGGCTTTCGTAATACGCAATCCCATGTGTTCCGTGCGCTTTATAAAGAAGCTCGGTTTTCAAGGTTAGTCCAGTTGGAATCTGATATGTGGCTCCCAGACAGAGCACCGCAGAATCCGGTCCGTGTTTGTATCCTGAATAACCGATGTCATGAACCCCTTTTTTTCTCCAGTAGCCGACAATAAGATCTTGGTTCCATGTGTATTTGTTGCCTATGCTGTTGTCCACTTTTGTATTGTGCTCGTAGATATTGCCGTTTTCATCGATATATTTTGTATTCAGGTAGAGAGCAGGACTGGTGTAGGCCCCTTCCAGGTATACATTGAGCAGGCCGTTACCAATTATGTCTGAATAACTTAGATTGATAAGCGCTCCCCATGCGTTTGGCTCGAGATTGCCATGATAATCGAAGTACTCTATTTCTCCTTTTGTCTGTGCTTGATCGACAATGGCCTGCCCAGTGATGGTCCAGTGGGGCAGGAAGGTGTATGCAATATCCAGCGTCACAAAATTATTGGCCTCGAAGATCGTGTCTTTAGAGAAATTGTTCATGTTGTGAAAATACATGAACGGGTTGAACATCCTGAAATCGAAGGCTGAATCCGTTTGAAGCATGGTCCCGAGCATAAACGAAACGGAAAGCCTATTGAAAAGAGTGACCGTATGCGTGTTTGCAAGCCTTATCTGGTGCTTGTTTGAGAATGTAGATGCCACAAAATCCATACTGTCATCGCCGTCGGCCTGCTGGTCGAAATGAGTTAGGGAGATGGATCCGGTGTAGTATTTGTTGAAGAAGGAGAGCTTCACCATTTCTTGATAATCGAAATTATCGCCGATAAACATATTGCCGGAATAGCCGCTTCCGTAATTCATACGGCTCCGACCGAGTATGAAACTTATAAAATTGTTTCCAAGGCTTATGTATGCCTCTTTCGGAGATGCATCGGATAGTGTATCTCCATTAAAGGATGTATAAAAATTTTTATTCCATCCTGAAGCATCCATGATCGGCTTTATTCCCCAGTCTATTTTGCCGTAAAGGGTGTTATACAATCCGACTTCGGCAATCAATGAAACCATGTCAGGTCTGGACCTGTAATCCATGATGGTCCAGTCCAGATCGCGCACATCATCTCCTTTTGTGGATGTCTGCCCATACATATACAGTGATACGGGAGCGTCGAAATAAAAGCTTCCACCGTCTCCTTTGAATATGTATGGGATATCCTCTAGCTGTTTTTCGACTATCGTATAAAGTTTTTTTTCGTCATCATTGAGCTTGGCCGTATCAATTCTTTTTAGGGCGGTCATAAGCTCCTGAGTGGATATCGGGGTGGTTACAGACGGACCGGCGACTCCTGATGCATGGCAAAGATGATTTACAATTTGCCATTGATTATCCGCCTGCGTGTATATTTTTGGGTTTGCGGCATTGATGGCTGCCAATACCATGATTGTCAATAGCATGCCTAAAATGAACTTTTTCATATCTCATAAGGATAAAACATTAATTGATAAAGCTCAATTTGTCTTAACCGATGTTTTTGAGTTTGACAACCTTGATTATGCATGTAGTATTAATTTAAAGAGGTGTGTAATGAAAAAGGCTATTGCAATTTTGTTGGTGGTATTCTGTCTGATGCCTGTCTTCTCTGTTGTAACTGATAGCAACAGACAGGAAATCTATTCCGTAGACAGCCCTGTCTACGATGCTATGGAATACCTGTATATTTCCACAGGTCTCGCGCTTCCGTCCACCACCGGTCCATGGTCTGCGGCGGAGCTTGACATGATGCTTAAAAGTATCGATGTCTCGAAACTCGATGCATCGGAAAAAGCTGTTTACGACTATATCGCCTCTGAGCTTGGGCATTCGCCGCGCCTGAACCCCGATGATATTTTCGGACTGGACATAGGAATGGAAGTGCGCGGGGATTTCCATGTGCACACCAACAAGGATGATTTCACCAATCCGGACCTTTGGGCGAACTGGGGAAAATTCGGTGATTGGAATGTTCCAGAGCCTCTTCTTGCATTCCCGCTGGAAACCTGGATCGGGAACAACATCTATGGCTATTCCTCTTTCTCCTTCGGTGTTAACAGGTCTCTTTTGAGTCTTTGCGAAGGGACGGAGAATGGGGCTGTTGTATACAATCCTTCATATTATACCACCAATATCCTGTTTGTTCCGCCTACGCAGATGTCTGATCTGAACCTCAACATCCCTTACCGGGCATTTGGAAGCATCGGAGGCCCATGGTGGAACATCTCAATCGGGCGCGACAAGCTCAGCTGGGGTCCGGGAGTGTCTGGAAACCTTACGGTCGGCGATCAGGTGCCTTATCACAACAATGCTCGTTTTACGGCATTTTCCAACAGCTTCAAGTACACCTTCAGCATGTCATCCTTCCTGCATCCTGATAATTATATCGATACAGAAGGTGGAATAGATTACTTCAATCCATATTTCGACATGACTACAGAGCGTACCGGACTTAAGATGTTCCTTGCCCACCGCTTGGAGTGGAGGATCATCGATAAGATCAACATGGCTCTTACGGAGTCAATCATGTACCAGTCCCATAACGGGGAGTTCGATTTCCTTGTTCTGAGCCCGACTGCGATTTTCCATAATTATTATATCCGCTCAAATGCCAATTCCCTCCTGTCGTTCGAAATCGACTACACGCCTATAGACCATCTCAACATCTATGGAGCGGTGGTGATCGATGAGTTCAGGCTCCCTGGTGAGTTTGATATAACCAAAGCAGGTCCTCCGTCGGCCGCAGGTTACCAGCTTGGAGCAAAGACCTCTTGGGCAATAGGCAAGGGCATGTTCTATGCCTCATTGGAAGGTGTCTATACAGATCCGTGGCTCTATCTTAGGGATGATGGGGATTCGTACGGCTCGAACAGATATGGAATCAATTTCATAGTGGCCAATCCCGAGTTCGCAAATTCAGGCAGGGCGAACTACGATCTTGATTTCCTCGGTTACAGGTACGGAAACGATGCGGTCGTAGCCAACCTCAACGCCGGATACAAGGTTTATGGCTCATGGTATGTGGATGGAACGCTGATGTACATGGCCCATGGCTGCTATGACATGTTCACCCGATGGAAAGAGGTTGTTCCAGGATCGGATGAGGATCCGGCCGCGCCTTCGGATAATCCGTCCTCGTCCGGAAGCTTCTTGAGGAACCCCGGCACGAAGAACGCCGTAAGCCATACGATACTGTTGTCTTTGCAGGGAGGCATCACCCTTTACGAGGATCTCAATTTCTATGCAAAGGCGGATTTCGTGAATATCATCAACTACGAGAACCTGAAGGGGAAGAATGCTTCCGATTTCCAGTTCTCGATCGGTGTGAGCTACTATATCTAGTTCAGATTTTTATTCCAAGACCAAGAACCCACTGGATGTCAGCCTCTTTTTCGGTTGCGCATCCGGTGGTTTTTTCATAGTAATCCCTTCCAAAAAACGAAAGCTGGGCAAAGGCGTACATATCCATTTCTTTCCACCATTTCGGGAATTCATATCTGCCGTATATGCTCATCTTCAGGCTTTCCAATATCCTATTCCCATACGGAGTGTCGTCTTTTATATCGGTGTCATCGTCGTTATTGTTGCCGCTGTTATGGCTTCTGAACATGTTCATTTCCCCGTGAAGCATCCCTTCTATGGATATTCCTGTCTCAAAAACGCCGGGCATCCTGTATTTAAGCTCTCCCTTGAGCACGATTGCATCACCGCCATAGGGGAAGCCGATATAATAGAGTTTCATCGTATTGCCTGCAAGACCGTATGTGAATGATCTCTGGTACATCAGGAAATCCACTGTATGCCGGCGGTACAGAAGCGGGGTGGTGTAAGCAAATTCGATTCCGCTTGAAAGGTATCCTCTTTTTATCATCGAAGTATAGTTCAAGCCTGCAAGCACGCCCCATGCATCGGCCTGAGAGTCGCCTTCGTTCGGGGCTCTTGCCTGGTCGAGCACGAACTGTCCGTATATTTTCAAGCCTTTCACGGGCTGTATCGTCAGCTCCGCTTGTGCGATCGCATTGAACATCGAGGCGTTATTGAGGTTGTGGAGTATGAAGGCTGGATTGAGATATCTGATATTGAGCGTCGGTGCACGGTACATCACGTTCTCGCTTATGGCAAGATTGATCCAGGATGCGGGGAGGAATTCAAGGCGGTGCGCAATAAGCATCCTTATCTCCCTTTCTTTGCCCGCATCTTCGCTTTCAGGATGTAGAAGCGTCTCGAAAAAGAGATTTGTCCATTCGTACTTGAACATGTCCGTGAAGAAGGACAGGCGGGTCATGTCATGATACTGCACATGGTCATCTATTATGAAATTCCCGATAATGCTCTCTCCCCAGCTTATCCTGTCACGTCCAATTGTGAAATTCCAGTTTTTGCCTCCGAGTGAAATCAGGGCCCTCTTAGGCCAGTCGAATTCAAAATCCTTGCTGGCAATCGGAAGATTGATGCTATGGCTCTGATAGTACTGCCGGCTTTCTTTGACAATGGTGACCTCTTCGTCCTTTCCGACAATCGCTCCGATGCCGTACGGAAAATCGACATCCGGGCTATAGGTGACGGCACCTTCCCCCTGATAGCGTCCCATCGTGTACTGCAGGTCGGCATATGTGTAGAAGAAGTCCTTTACGGAAAACTCGAGGCCTGCTTTCAAGAAGGGTTTCCTGTCCTCGTAGTTGTACACCCAGTCGTCGTCTATCACGAAATCATCTCCGTTGGTGTGCCCGTAGTATTCGAAGTTGCTTTCGATTTCCGCTCCAAGTCCGAATCCGTCGGAGAAGCTCCACCGGGGCTCCATCTTCTCGAGCTCCGCTTCGATATGGTCGTACAACAGAACGCCGTTTCCATCAAGCTTGTTTTTATCTATGCGTGAGAAGATGAGCTCCGCTTCCGCTTTTGACCAAGGACGGGAGTAGGAGGGGATGCCCTCTCCGCTTATCAGATAGAGAGCGTCCATATCCTTATAGATATCCGAAGAGAGGGGAATAATGTATGGATTGACATTACCAAATATTGAATGAATCGTGATGATTAATATTGAGATGAGTACTATGCGATGTTTCATTTTAATGCTTCTTTTTCTAGATAATCCCAAAAAGTTGATTCTCCGCCGTTAAGCTTATTGGGATGCAATTTCCATTTTAATTTGAACAGATATGTTGAATTAATTAATTCCTGATACTTTTTTTCATCATACGGTAAGTCAAGAAGTTTTGTAAGTGAGTATACCTTTGGATTTGACGGCTGTATGAGATCGATCATCCGCTTGATATAAGGAATATTGTAATATCCGATCATTGATGCATATTCTATGGCAAAATAATCGATGGGATGTCCATGCATACAAAGTTCTCTCACGATGCATTTTTCTACAAAACTGCAAAATGGGTTTTTTTCGCCTGTGGCCCAGAAATAGGGCATTACATATCCTTTTGTTACGGAATCATAATCATCAAATTGTGCAAATTTGATAGAAAAGAAATTGTGATTGTTGATAATATGATTTAATTTGGCCGGATCCGTCAGTAATAAGGTTGAATCAAACCAAAATCCACCATGTGAATATAATAAGCGCATCCTGATAACATCGGATACAATTTGCATGGAAACACCTTTCTTATCATGTCTGTCTGCTTTATTGTACATGTTTAGCACGTCATCTATATCGATGTAATCCGATAAGTTGTTTTTATCCAATACGTGCACTTCATAACCGAGCTTTCGGCATGCTGTAACTCTTCTTATACATTCATTGACTATCGGCGGATATGGAGGTCCCTGATACCACATAATCCATATTTTTCGCGGAATTGGGTTCTCTGGATATTTTTCAAGTTGATATTTTTCTACCAGATCTTGGCATTCTTCATGCATGTGCTTTATAACCAACTGTTGTTTTCCGTTGTATATTAGGTATGGACGCCCAAAACCAATACGGTCAAGAGTATTGTAGATCTTTAGTCTGAAAGGATATTTTTTATACATACTTCCATTATAATATAATTATGCGTTTAGTAATAAAAAAAGGTCGGATTTCAAGTCCGACCTATATAAGCTTTTCCAGAGCTCATACCGCGAGTATATGCTCTTTGTACGCTATTGTCAATATATTATCTTCATAACTTTTTCCAATCAAATGATTTAATTGTTTAAAACATAAGGAATGGTTTTCTTTTATTATAGTCTGAAAGCAAAAGGTGCCTTGCGGCGCCCTTTTGTCATAATGCGGACCATTTCATCCCCACGGTCGCCTGAGGAAGGAATTTCATTTCCCCCTGGACATTGTCGTAGTTGAAGTAGGTGTTGATTCCCGCCGCTCCATAGAAGGAAAGGCCGTATCTTTGGATATTATAGTTGCCGTATCCGGTAAGCTTTATCAGGTGTTCAGCATTATACCAGCCTGAACTGGGGGTGTTTATTCCCATATAGGACGACGGATCGTGACCAAATATCACACCACTCATATCTATTCCGGAGGAGGATATTTTTATCCTGTTATCCCCCTGGATCTTATATAGCAGTCTTCCACCTAGGCTCCATGTACGAGCCATGTCCGCATATTCGCTTCCTAGTGAGAATGCGATGGCATCCGGCCCGTATGCGTAGCCTGAGAAGTTGTACTCGTTGTTGTAGTTATAGCCTACGAAGTAATCAAGGTTGACATCGATCGTTCCGTCGGCATTTTCCTTTCTGTTGAGATAAATGAACGGGTTGGTGTAGACTCCTTCGATATACGAGTTTATCTGGCCATTCCTTGTTAAGGCACTGTGTTTGATATTGGCCATGACGCCGTATGCTATCGGGACGCTGTCGGGATCCTCCGAGGGAAGCTGGTATTGGTCGAGTACGAACTGTGCCATCAGCGATAATCCTTTCACCGGAATATACTCCAATGTTATTCCCATGATGTTGTTAGCCTCATCGTACGGAACTTTTGTGACATCGTTTGTGTAGTTGTAGTAGTTATGCTGCAGCATGAACGGGATGAAATACCTTAGGTCGAAACTTGAAGCGGTGTTGTACATGGTGCCGAAATCAAGGGCGAGGCGGAGCTTGTCAAAGAATGTGGCATCCATACGGTGCACCGATCTTACCTGTTGCATTCCCGTAAACTGCAGGCGTGAGAATTTCACATCAACCGGTTCTTCTGATAGGTATTCCTGTTGGGAAAAACGGGTAAGTGACATGCTGTAGCTGAAATGGTTGCTTAAAAATGAGAGCGCTCCTATTTCTTGGTAAGTGAAATTGTCTCCGACTATCATATTTCCTGTTACGCCCGATCCGATGCTGTGGGGGTATCTGCCTATTATGAGGCTGATATAGTCGTTGCCTATGGACAGTCCTGCCTTGAGCGGATTGTATTGCATGATATTGTCTTTGAAAATGTCTATTTGACCGTTCACTCCCGTAATGAGCCAGCCCAATGAGCTTTCGTAGAGTCCCATGTTGTTGTTTTCAAGTGTGAAATCCCCTTCGATGAATACATTGTTTCCGAAGAAGAATTTTGGATATATGCTTAAGAAGGGGTTTTGATACCGGTAGGGGATGGGTATTTCCTCCCTCCTATCCGTTTTATATTCTTCCTCAAAGTATTTGAATTGCCCATAATCCGCAATATTTGCCTGCAGATTGATGTCTAAATCCAATTCGATGTCAAGGATGTCAGAGTTATGGATCTTGTCGCCTTCTTTTAAAAGCTGCATCAGATATTCATATTCTTTTTTGTCCTGCGCAGAAAGCGAGGAGACATCGATTCTTTCAAGCGCTATTATGAGGGCCCTCGCGCTCATCGGAGAAAAGCTCGATGGACCAAGCACTCCGGCACGCCTGGAAAGTGCATCTACCCTCAGATATGCCTCATCTCTTACCGTATATGTTTTTTGCAGATTTTCCGCGGTAATCGGATAAACGATCAGTGCAGTCAGGATGACCAGTATGGTCATGGTATTTCTTTTTTTCAACTTACGCCCACCTTCTGGGGCTTTAATGTTTCTCTGGATTTTCGATTCCCACGATCAGTGTGAAATTTGATTTGTTTTCGGGGATATCGTGTGTGGAAGTTAAGTCTTTGAGGTTTAAAATCGTGTATCAGCAATATACCGTGACTAAATGGCTGTCATCCTTTTGATTGCCACATGGAATAATCATAATCTTCAAATGACTTTCATAATAGTTTTTCCTTCCCTCATAATATAAGCATCAATGTAAGGGAAGGAAAGTGTGGTATCGATTTATTTTACAATTACGAGATAAAGAGCTGGCTCACATCTTGCTGTGGAGATAGAATTT
>CASDPA010000019.1 GCA_949282255.1 uncultured Spirochaetales bacterium | reverse complement strand
CGGTTGATCGTGTCGGCGGGATCCTGGCTTCAGGTCCCGTCGCTTTTTATGGTTCGAGGTCTCGGCTACGGTTGGTCATTTCGTGCCGTCCCTAACAAGATCACTGATTTGTGATTAGGAAGGTGCAAATGGTAAAAGAATATGCCGATAAACTTGCCAATCTTGTTTTGATAAAGGGTCTTGCTTTCAAAAACGGGCAGTGCCTGCAGGTCGTGACCGCCCCAGAAAGCTATGAGTATGCCAGGGTCCTTGCAGAAAGAGCGTACGAAATGGGTGCAAAGTTTGTATATATCGATGTTTCTGATCACCGTCTTGATGCAAAACGGTCCCTTATGCAGGAAGAGGAGGATCTTTCATTCATCCCGTCTTTTTTGAAAGCGCTCCCATCTGAGATGGTGGATGAGGATTGGGCCCGTGTCCGCCTTGACAGTGGTGAAGCGAGGATTGATAACTACGATAGTAACGGGAATAATCTAGCTCTCATTTCAAAAGCGAGATCTGAAGCCAATAAGGTTTATTCCTATAAATCCATGCGCCATGATATTGCATGGAATGTTGCAGTATGCCCTGGTCCAAGATGGGCTGAGCAGATTCTGGGAAAAGGAAGCACCGAAGAGGATCTGGCTGAAGTATTGTCTAAAATAATGGGCTTTGACGGTGATTATCTCAGGTATTGGGACGAGCTCGATATGCGTAATAAGGAAAGATGCCGCATACTTGATTCATTGGATATAAAGACACTTCATTATAAGTCTTCTGTTACTGATTTCCATGTTTCATATAATCCTTTAAGAACATTTCAAGGTGGCGCAAGGACAATCTCGGATGGTAGGGTGTATTTTCCAAACCTTCCTACGGAGGAGATTTTCACCTGCCCAGATATGAATACAGCCGAAGGTTATATAAGAACCACTAGGCCAGTGGATGTGATGGGTACAAGGTGCGAGGGAATCACTTTCAAATTTGAAAAGGGGAAAGTGGTCTCATTTGAGGCGGAACAAGGAGCCAAGGCCATTGAAAGTCTATTAAATACAGATGAAGGCGCAAGAAGGTTGGGAGAAACCGCCTTTGTTGATCAGAATTCGCCCATCTGCCGATCTGGACTTGTATTTGGTTCAATTCTTGTGGACGAAAATGCATCTTGTCATATCGCTTTGGGGGCAAGCTATCCTGATGTACTCAAAGGAGGAGGGGATGCTGATGATGAGATGCTTGAAAAGCTAGGGCTCAATTCCTCTCTTGTGCATGTGGATTTCATGGTCGGTTCCGATGACATGACAATCACAGCTGAAAGCTTTGCTGGAAGAAAGACTGTGATAATGGAAAAAGGAGTATTCACTTTCTAATTTTTCCCTTACTGAAGCTGTCGGCGACAGCTTCATGCGTTTCATATTTGGAAATAAGCTGCTGTTTTTCTCTTGCTATAATCCTTCTTTTCCTTGAAGATTATCTCATATGGCGGATATTAGATTGATTTGCTGCGATATAGATGGCACTTTGGTTAGAAATGACAAATCTTTGAGCAGTGAGAATATCAAGTGGATAAGACGTGTCAATAAGGAACTTGGCATCCGTTTTGCTATTGTTACGGGGCGGATGAATATTTCCATCAGACAATATTTCCGTTTGCTTGGTGTACGAGGCCCATCGTCATGTCTTAATGGATGTATGCTTTATGATGAGAATGATAGTCCATTGAGCGATCATAGGCTGGCTAAAAACATCAGCAATGAGATACTATCCGTCGTACGGCGGTTTGATGTCGACATGCTATCCATCGAAGGGAACATGTGGTTTACAGAACGGAAGACCGGGTATCTTTATGAGAACAAGATCAGGATTTATGGCACAGACAGCATCTTATGCTCTTTTGACTCCGTTTTCAGAGAAAAGGAGATGAACAAGCTCCTGATAATGTCCAAGGATAAAAACATATTATCCGAACTCGAACATGAAATTGCTTGTCATCTTGGTCAGTCGGGGATTGTCACATTCTATCCTGGTGCGGATTTTTTGGAGATCATGCCCGGCAATATCAATAAAGGTACAGGAATCAAGGATTTAAGTTCCCATTACGGTATTGATTATTCTCAGATTATGGCAATAGGCGATGATTTTAACGATATGGAAATGTTTGCTGTTGCCGGTGTTCCTGTTGCTATGGGCAATGCGATGGATGAATTGAAAAAGATTGCCAAATATGTAACATCCTCCAATGAGGATGACGGGGTGGCAGAAATCATAAGGCGGATGTTTTTTTAATAATTGGGGGGAACTTGGGATGACGAATAATGAAAGAAAGCAGCAGATAATGGAATTGGTATCTCGCAATAAGAGCGTCCAAATTACTGACTTAACCAGGTTGTTTGACGTGTCAGTGATGACAATACGGCGTGATTTGGCTGATTTGGAAGAAAAAAAATATATTAAAAGGGTGTATGGCGGTGCGGTTCTGAACGAGGAGGAACTGAACAAACCGTATTTTCCTAGAGCTGCGATCAATAGCCTTACAAAAGATCTTATAGCAAAAAAGGCTGTTGAATTGGTAAAAGATGGCGATACCATAATCCTTGACCTGGGGACAACCGTCCTTCAGGTTTCAAAGCATCTGGATGGTATAAAAAACCTTTCTGTAATTTCTTGTTCCATCCCTGTCATATGCGAGCTTGAAAAATATCCGGATATAACCGTGTATTCTCCAGGTGGTGAACTTCGCAGGGATAATCATGCTTTTCTTGGCAGCGGGACAGAAGATGAGATTGCAAAATATTGTGCCGATATGGCTTTCATAGGCGTTGCCGGTATCTCTGATGAGTTCGGCTTGACAAATTTCTATCATAAAACCGCATCTCTATGTTCGAAGATCATGAAACAGTCTAAAAAAGTCGTCTTATTGGCCGACAGTTCTAAGTTCGGGCAGGTAAAACCTGCTGTTGTTGGCAAGTTGTCTGACATAGATGTTATTATTACCGATAGTGCAGCCCCTGATTATTATCTGGATATATTCAGAGGGTTGAATGTAGAGGTCTTACAAGTCGAAAAACCTATTTTTGATTAGGTTTAGAACATTTTAGCAACATTTTTGTGCTAAAAGTAATAAAAAATTTGACAATATGTGTTCTTGATGTTACTAGTATTTATACGGTAGCAGGAGGACGCATGAGAAAGAACATTAGAATCAACCATGCTGTAAAAAGATATGGGGAGAATGTGATAATCCCTGATTTGAATCTTTTTGTGAAGGAAGGTGAGTTTTTTACACTTTTAGGACCTTCCGGTTGTGGAAAGACGACGCTTTTGAGGATGATTGCGGGTTTCAATAGCATCGAAGGTGGTGATTTTTACTTCAATGACACAAGAATAAATGATATTGATCCTGCAAAAAGGAATATAGGCATGGTTTTTCAGAACTATGCGATTTTCCCGAATCTTACCGTGAGGCGCAATGTGGAATTTGGGCTAAAAAGCAGAAAGCTTCCGAAAGATGTTATCAAATCTGAAAGCGAGAAATTCATGCGCCTGATGCATGTTGATGAATATGCAGACCGCCTGCCCGAGCGGCTTTCAGGCGGGCAGCAGCAACGCGTCGCATTAGCTCGAGCGCTTGCAATAACCCCTGATGTACTTCTTATGGATGAACCTTTGTCCAATCTTGATGCGAAGCTCAGAGTGGAGATGAGGACCGTAATAAAGGAGATTCAGAAAAAGGTCGGGATTACGACGGTTTATGTCACCCACGACCAGGAGGAGGCGATGGCTGTCTCCGACAGAATCGCTGTCATGAACGGGGGTGTCATTCAGCATATCGGAACTCCTAAGAACATATATCAGAGGCCTGCCAACCTTTTTGTTGCAACGTTTATCGGCAGGACAAATATCATGAAAGGCAGGCTTGAAGTCATCGATGATCAGGCTTATCTGGTGACAAATGGCGGCTATAAAGCGGCAATCAACGGTGTCTTGCCCGATTATATGAAGAGCCAGGATATCATGCTCTCTGTCAGGCCCGAGGAATTCAAGCTGTCATCCTTTCAGGAAGAAGGGATTGAAGGCAAGGTCAAGGATTGCGTTTTCCTTGGATTGAACACTCATTACTTCGTTACATTAAAAACAGGCGAGGATGTAGAGATAATCCAGGAATCCTCAATCGATTCAATCATCGAGCCTGGTACAGATATCAAGCTGACCATTAATACGGATAAGGTGAATCTGTTTACAGCTGATGGAAATGCTAATATCCTTTCCGGCGTCATCAATGACAATGGGTTGAAGGAGGACTGAATGTATTCGAATAAAAAGCATTTTGATGCCTGGATCGTCGTTTCCATCGTTCTGTTTCTCCTTTTCCTGCTCTTTTTGATTTATCCGCTTGTCGGTATCATGAAACAGTCAGTGATAAATGAGGACGGTCATGTAGGTCTTGGGCAATTTGTGAAATTTTTCAGTCAGAAATATTACACGAATACGATTTCCAACAGCATAAAGGTGACCCTGGCTGTAACTTTTTTTTCATTGGTTGTCGGAATCTCGATGTCTTATTTCTATTCGTTTTATAAGCTGAAACTTTCCAAACTGATTTTTACAATCAGCATTCTTTGCTGTATGAGCGCGCCGTTTTTGGGTGCATATTCCTGGATATTGCTTTTAGGAAGAAGCGGAGTGATCACTACCTTTTTTAGGAACAACCTTGGATTTGAAATTGGTAATATATATGGTTTTGGAGGAATCCTGCTTGTCCAGACACTCAAATTCTTTCCATTGGTGTTCATTTATATGAACGGCGCCTTCAAAAATATAGACAATTCGCTTATGGAAGCTTCCGCCAACATGGGGTGTACAGGCATTCGGAGATTGTTTTCCGTTGTGCTTGGGCTGGTGATGCCTACTGTCCTTGCCGCTTCTCTTCTTGTTTTTATGAGGGCGTTTGCCGATTTCGGTACTCCGGTCATCATAGGTGAAGGCTATATGACGTTCCCTGTTTTGATTTATAGGGAGTTCGTTAATGAAAATGGTGCTGATTTCGGTTTTGCTTCGGCAATATCTGTAATCGCGATAATAGTGACAGCCTTGGTCTTTTTCCTGCAGAAATGGGCATCAAGGAAATTCAGTTTTTCCATGAATTCCCTTCACCCGGTTGAAAAGAAGGAAGCCCGCGGAATATTCGGCGTGCTCATCCATCTTTATTGCTATGCCGTCTGCCTTATTGCTTTCCTGCCGCAGGTTTTCATCATCTATCTGTCTTTCAGGAAAACAAATGCCGCTGGAACAATCTTCTTGGACGGATTCTCATTGGGAAGCTATCAAGCTGCAATGAACAGGCTGCTGGTGAGATCCATTACAAATACTGTGAAGCTGGGCGTGTTCGCTCTTGCCCTGATAATATTCATAGCAATCATGATAGCGTATCTGACGGTTAGACGAAAAAGCTTACTGAATGATGCCATAGATACGTTCTCAATGATTCCCTACATTATGCCTGGGGTTGTCATCGGCATTGCGCTGCTTACAGCATTTGGACATAAGCCGCTGAAACTTACAGGAACATTTACGATAATGCTTCTTGCCGTGGTGATAAGGAGACTGCCATATACGATACGTTCCGCTACTGCAACGCTTGCGCAGATTCCCCTCAGCATAGAGGAGGCTGCACTCAGCTTGGGGGCGTCTAAATTCAGGACATTAAGCCGGATAACCATCCCGATGATGAGCAGCGGGATCCTTTCAGGGGCGATCCTGAGCTGGGTTGCTATATTGACCGAGGTTTCGAGTGCAATAATCCTGTATAACAACAGAAGCATCACGATGACCATTTCTGCGTATGTTGCGATATCAAGAGGTAACGATGGCATGGCTGCGGCTTTTGCCGCAATATTGACGGTCATGACCATCGTATCCCTGCTGATTTATCTCAAGGTAAGCAAGTCTGAAGATATCAGGCTTTGAAAATACTGAACAATATTGGAAAACAAAGGAGAAAAAAAATGAAAAAGATTGCCATTTTGGTGCTGATTTCCTGTTTGGTTTTTTTCCCTGCATTCGCAAAAGGAGAAAAAGAGTCTGCGGCTTCCGGTTCGGGAATAGGCAATTCCCTCGTAATCTATACTTCAAATACAGAAGCTGAGATTGCGGCGATGCTTGCCCCTTTCCAAGATCTTTATCCGGATGTTGACATTGAGATAGTCAATGGAAGTTTTGGCGAACTCTTTGCCCGCCTGCAGGCGGAAAAGGATGCTCCGGTCGCTGATATAATGCTTGGAGGGCTTTCCTCAACCGATGGAAACAAGTATGAACAATATTTCATGAAATACACTTCAAGCCATAATGATGAGCAGATTACGCCGGCAAAGAACGGTTATTACAGCGTATATGGAATGTCCACAGTATGCTTTGCAGTCAACACAAGGCTTGAAAAGGAGCTTGGCCTTGATATCAGAAGCTACGAGGATCTTCTGGATCCGAAGCTCAAAGGCAAGATAATCTTTTCAGATCCGAACAGCTCTTCTGCGGCCTGGAACAATCTGTGCAACATCTTCTCCGTTTACGGCGTGGATACCCCAGAGTCCTGGGCTATAATTGAGAAATTGATGCGAAACGGCATGGTTGTCGGATCCTCCTCCTCAAAATGCTTCAAGGATGTTGCCAATGGCGAATATGTCGTCGGACTTACATATGACAACGGCGCGGTGACTGTGCTTGGTGCTCCGGATTATGAGATGAGATATCCTGCAAACGGAACCTCCGGCAAGGATTCCTGCTTCGCGATAATCGAAGGTTGCAGGCATCCCGAGGCTGCAAAGGCTTTTGTTGAGGCGATGACTTCTAAGGAAGGTACAGAAAAGATGTATGCGATGTATGGCGGCGTCCGTTTCACCAATGCACTTGTCGATGAGCCCGCGTCTTTCCAGCTTGGCAAGACGAAGGATATCAAATGGGTAGACAGGCCTGTCGAGGAGTTGACGGAGAAAAAGGATGCGCTTCTAAAAAAATGGAACGAGCTGTACGCTTCTGTCTACAATTGATCTTTTAAACGCAGGCCCTGCCTCAAAGCACGGGAGGGTCCTGCATTTTTAAGCACTTTGGATGAATTATGGAAAAAAAAGCTGATATTGGATTGATCGGTCTCGCGGTGATGGGTGAAAACCTTGTAATGAATATGGAATCAAAGGGATTTCGTGTTGCTGTTTTCAACAGGACCGTGGAAAAGGTCGATAGATTTCTGAATGGACGTGCTATAGGCAAGAATATAATTGGAGCTCATAGTTTAAATGAACTATGTAATTCTTTAATCCGACCTAGGAAGGTTATTATCCTAGTAAAGGCCGGAAAACCGGTTGATGACTATATAGAGCAGCTGGTGGATATCCTGGAACCTGGGGATGTGATCATTGACAGCGGCAACAGCAATTATCTTGATACGATCAGACGAACCAGATATATCGAGAGCAAAGGCCTGCTTTTTGTAGGCACAGGTATTTCCGGCGGTGAGGAAGGGGCTTTGAACGGGCCCAGCATGATGCCAGGCGGATCTGCCGCTGCTTGGCCTCTTGTGAAAGATATTTTCCAGAAGATATGTGCCAAGGTGGATGGTAATAGCCCTTGCTGCAACTGGGTTGGCGGTGATGGTGCCGGACATTTTGTGAAGATGGTGCATAACGGAATCGAGTATGGGGATATGCAGCTTATTTGCGAGGCGTATCATCTGATGAAGAATCTGCTTTCCCTCTCTTCGAATGATATGCATGATGTTTTTAAAGAATGGAACAAGAGTGAGCTTGACAGCTATCTAATAGAGATAACTGCGGACATCTTTGAAAAGAAGGATTCCGACGGAAGCCCCTTGCTTGACAAGATATTGGATTCAGCAGGGCAGAAGGGAACTGGAAAATGGACAGGCATAGCATCTTTGGAGGAAGGGGTTCCTCTGACTTTGATTGCTGAGGCCGTCTACGCTAGATGTCTTTCTTCCATGAAGGATGAGAGAATCGAGGCTTCCAAGGAATATGGGGTTGTAAGAAAAAAATTCCAAGGATCCAGAAAAGAGATGGTAGAGGATATACGCAAAGCATTGCTTGCTTCGAAAATTATTTCGTATGCCCAGGGGTTTGCATTAATGCGCTCTGCGGCAAAGACATATGGTTGGAATCTGGATTACGGCGAGATTGCATTGATGTGGAGAGGAGGCTGCATCATAAGATCCACTTTTCTTGGAAAGATAAAAGAAGCTTATGACAGGAACCGCCATCTGGCGAACCTGCTTCTTGATCCCTATTTCAAGGGCATGATGCAGAATCTGCTCGATTCATGGAGAAAAGTTGTTTCCACAGCAGCGCTATGTGCGGTTCCTGTTCCTGCATTCGCATCCGCCTTGAGCTATTTCGATGGCTATACATCTGAAAGACTTCCTGCTAATTTATTGCAGGCTCAGCGGGATTACTTCGGTGCGCATACATATGAACGCACAGATAAAGAACGGGGTGAGTTTTTCCACACCAACTGGACAGGAGAAGGGGGGATGACATCCGCTTCGACATACAGCATCTGACCGATGGCCCCTGACTGTTACTTCACAATACCGTATTTCCAGGTATTGATTCCTCCGAATTCGTATATGTTGCCGTATCCGAGCTTTTCAAGCTTGGATGCGGCTTGCTTGCTGCGGTTTCCGCTTCTGCAATAAATGAGGATTGTCGCATTCTTGTCTGTAAGTTCATCAACAATACCAATTCCTATTGATTCGTTTGGTATGTTGATTGCATTTTTAATATGGCCGGATGCAAATTCTTCTGGCGTTCTTACATCGAGTATCACAATATCGCTGTTTTTTTGCATCATCTCATAAGCTTCTGCCTGGCTTATCTTCTCATATGAGTTTGTCTTTTTATTTCCTGAAGCAAAAAGGTATATTGGGACCAAAATAAGGATCATTGCTGCTAAAATAAAGTATTTCATATCACTAATATAACTAGCAATAGACCATATTTGTGTGACAAACTCACATTTTAGTAGTTTTGGTCATGGATGAAGAATGAAAAGCCTGTCAGACCAGACAGGTTTTGGGATGATTATTTTATTTTAATTTGAAATCAGGCCGGGCAGTACAGCCCTTGCCTGTTCAGGTATTTAGTTTATGCTGTTATTCTCATCTTTTGCGCAACTGTATGCAAAGCTGTCGAGATAAAAGAATTTCCCTTTTGGTTTTTCCTTAATGCCAGTTCCTTTTAAAAAGAGTATCGTTTCCTGCTTGCACGATGATGCGTCATAAACTTTATGTTGGCAAAGTCTTAGAGAAAACGGAAATCCAGATTCTTTGGAATGGATGAAAATGATTTATCCATACCTAATATTCTTACTCCTTTTTGATGTGTGACAAGACAAAATTTGAGCTGCGGTTTTCAATTTTGTTTATCCTGAAACATACTAGCTCGATATGATTTTATTATGGAAAAAACACTTTAAATGGCATATCCTGAGTCGTATGGATAAACTGGATGGAAAAAAAATTCGTGATAGAAAGCGCGAGTCTTTGAAGGTGCAGATCAAAAAGGATCCTGTACTGTTTTTCGTATATGTGATTCTCAGGGCTCTTGTGATACTTGCATTGGTCCTTCAGTTCTTAAACAGGGATTACTACAATGTTTTTCTCTGTGTGCTCACATTGATACTGTTCTTGGTTCCTTCCTTGATTGAAAGGAAGCTGAAGATAGATATTCCGAATGTGTTGGAAGTCATCATCCTTATATTCATTTTTGCCGCTGAGATACTTGGAGAGATAAAAAGCTATTATGTGCTGTATCCGGGATGGGATACCGCGCTTCATACGATCACTGGATTTCTGGCTGCGGCTGTAGGGTTCTCCTTGGTTGATCTTCTCAACCGGACCAGTGATAAGCTGGAGCTTTCCCCTGTGTATCTTGCATTTGTGGCATTCTGCTTTTCCATGACTGTGGCTTGCATGTGGGAATTCTTTGAATTCTTTATGGACCAGGTGTTTTTGACAGACATGCAGAAGGACTATGTGGTTTCCAACATTCACTCGGTTGCGCTCGATCCGACTTTGAGCAACAAGGTTGTACATGTCAAGAACATCACCTCTACTTCTGTCAACGGCATGGATCTCGGAGTCAACGGTTATCTCGACATTGGCCTGATAGACACCATGAAGGACATGCTTGTCAATTTCATCGGTGCTGTCTGTTTCAGCATTTTCGGATTCTTCTACGTAAGAGGAAGGGAAAAGGGAAAGAAAAGTTTTGCCGAGAATTTCATTCCAACCAGAATCAAGGATAGGGACGATAAGTCTGAGAATGCCCCTGATGGGAAAAATTGAGCTGAATGTATTAAAAAATGTTTTGGAAGTATGGATTCATCTGCCATCAAGAGGTTTTTCTTTTGATATTTCATTATCATGAAAGCAGATGAAAATAAAATGGAGGCAATATGCCAATTTTTTTGTAAAAACCCTTGATATTGTTTTGATTCTCTGCTAGATTAATGCCGTTGAAAATAAATCAACGATGCCGCTTTAGCTCAGTTGGTAGAGCAAAGGACTGAAAATCCTTGTGTGCCTGGTTCGATTCCTGGAGGCGGCACTAAATCAAGAAGACAGACTCCTTATTTAAGGAGTTTTTTTTTATAACACCTAAAAAAACAAAAGACCGTAAAAGGTCTGCAACACGTAGTGTTTCATGTACGATTTATGAAAATTCGATCTCTCAAAATATTTTTCTTGCACAAAGTTATCAAAATGGCGTACTTCTCTCTTTTCTATCCTTTTCGATATAAGGTACTATTATGGACAACAAGGAGTTATTAATGTCAAAAGATTGTATTGAAAGAAAATATATCAGCGTTGCTCCGAATGTTGAGCTTCACATATTAGAAAAAGGAGAAGGACAGCCTATGATTTTTATTCCAGGGCTGACCTTTGCAGGAGAGATATTCAAAGCTCAAATTGAGCATTTCTCTATGAATTACCGTGTTATAGCTATCGATCCTCGCGGGCAGGGCAATTCAACAAAAACTGTAGATGGAAATGATTACATCACTCATGGTCAGGATCTTTCTGCTCTGATAAACGCTTTAGGAATTGAAGAAGTTATACTTGTCGGATGGAGTACAGGAAACTTTGATATCTGGAGTTATTTGCATCAGTTTGGAAAGGACAAAGTTAAGGCAGTCATTACTATCGATATGTCTCCTCTTCCACTATCTCCAGATTCTTCATGTTGGACAGAAGGTACAATAGAAGAGCTTTCTGCTGTAGCTACACAACTCCTTCGCTCTCCAGAGGGAACACGTGATTTCTTCCGTGATTATGCTACCGGAGTCATGATACAGCATTCGATGAGTGATGATGAGATAGAGTATCTTCTGGATATTTCTTGCCGTACGCCTTACTGGATATGCAAGGCTCTCTTTTGCGATGTAATTTTCTCGAATTTCCTTGAGACTGCCAGAGAAGCCGGAGAGAAGCTACCTTGCATGATGTTTATCGCAGAACACTGGGCAGATATTGCTAAACCATTTGTTGAATCACAGCTGTCGGGATACAAGACCCATGTAATGGGCGGACATCTGATGTTCTATGAATATCCAAAAGAGTGGAATGCAGTAGTTGATGGTTTTCTTAAACAACTCTGATAATTTTATTGAGACACAACCCCATCCGGAATAAATATTCAGGGCTTTGTTTGTATCTTTAACCTGTTGCTTATTTGTCAGGCAAATGACCTGATACTAGTTGGAGAAATGGTATTTACTATTTTCGCTATAATTATTGGATTTATTATATTCTACTTCATTTTTAAAAGTAAGCAGAATGGTGTTTCAAAATTCATCTTGATTATAACAACAATTCTCGTTTTAACACTATTCACCACTTGCATTGAATATGGGTATGTCTCTTCTGGCAAGCGATACGTTTCGGTTAGTGGATATCGGAGAAAAGATGGAACTTACGTTCAACCATATAAGAGAAGTTATCCGGGGGAGAAAAACAAAAGTGCAGGAACCAGTTATCGATGGCTTTATGGGATTGGTATTATCGTGGTTGCTTTAGGAGGAATATATCTGGCAGTGTCTTATGATAATGCTAAAAACCTAAATAATAGGCCTGGAGGGAAGGATGGCACAGGTGGAAATGAATCATATTATGTCAAATCCGATAATATTGAACGTGAGGAGAATACACATCAAAAGGATAAAAAGAACGCAACGCTTAAGCCAATTGTCGAAACCGATTTTCAACAAGTCAATTCAAATCTTCCTCGTATAACTACGTGTGTTCTTGATTTTAACGAAATTTTTGGAGAAAGAATAATAGAACCTGTTTCTTATTCGGTGGTATATGATTTAGAACAATATTTAACACTTGATTTAGCGCATAAGCTTTACGATATTGGTTGCCCTTATTTGATAATCAGAAATGATAATCGTGTCTATGTTAGAGAAGCTATTTATGGAGATCGGTTTGATAATTATTATTTCAACTTCAGTACCAACCCAAGTAAATCTTACAATCATATTCCATACGCAGAATATAAGAAACTTATAAACAATACACTTGAAAAATATAATGTATATCTTCAATTTGAAGAACGAAAGACTCCAGGAGGATACTATTGGGGACGCTCCTCATCTCATATCTATTTCAAAGATAGACCCGGTTTCTCATTTTCATCAAATACTCCAGCTTGTTATAGCCGTGAAGTTCTTAATAAATGGGGCTATGAGGACACAATGCAAGATCCTATCAATTACTGTTACATTCAGGTGAAAGATATATATGGAAATGCTTTAAAACATAAATTCAAAAAGGAATATCACAGGTTGCAGAATATTTTGAAAGAAGACTGGACGCAATGTAAAAGTGAAAACTCATATAGAATTTTTCGAACCAAGCAGCCTCAAAATGATATTATAAAATCTGATGAGATTTTGTCATTGTACAAAAACTATAATGAGATATTTGCTTCATCCAAAGCTATCATAGAGAAGATCGACCATCGCTATATTGAAGAATTCTATAGAACGATGCGCTGCCCACAGTAAAATAGAGACAGTAAAGAAATAATTTGTGTGGGATGAGGCTTGTTTTGAATAGGATTCGCTTTTTTCATAGAATCATCAAATAAAAGCTGATTAAGAGTTATAGACTTTGAGATATATTAAGTATCCAAGTTTTTTATTGTAAATAAAGATATAATGCATAGTCTAAAGTTCAAAAGTGTTGTATTTACACATTCTAGAAATTCATTCGAATGAATTCGAAATAATCATGCTGGGCGTATGTCCCAAAGAGGATGTCCTGGTCGACAATCTCTTTGTCATAAACCAGAAATGTCCTAAAGCGGTATTCTCACATAATGAAGCATTTCATCATCATGGTCTGTCTGATAGGGAGCATCTTTCCATACTGTTAAGATATATAGCGGCTATAATGCCATCGTCGTAAAGAGACGGTCAGTGCAAGGTTATATTACGTCAAAAAAGAACTGTGTAAATGACAACTTTTTATTATAAGGCTTTGTTCCAACATAACCATGACCAGCAATTGATTTATAAAATTTAAAGGCTTCACCTGACTATAAAAACAATTGTGAATATTCTAAGTCATGGAACAGTTTTATTAAGGACAGCCGATTTTTTTTGTAATTGGATAGATATTGTTTAGTTTCGGTTTTATAGGGATCAGGTATGAAATTTTATGTGCTCTTACAGATCACACCCTCGGTTAGCGCATTTTTCCGTATATAGGATTATATATTTTTATATATAAGCATGATTGTTTTTTTGCTTTTTTTATGCTTTTACGGAATACAGAAACATCCAAGAATATATTTTATCAACAAGAATATATTCTATATAATCTTGCAAAGAATATTAAATATTAAAATAAATTCTTTAATTATAAAGAATTATTATATAACTTAAGAATAATAATTTCTTTGTTGACATTTAGATTTTTTGACATAGAATATATTTAGGAAGTAAAAATGATTGAGCAAAAGTATAAGACAAAAAGCGGAATGATTCATGACATGGTCCGCCAGTGTGTACTAGATGGTGAGTACAAGCCCGGAGAACGTCTTCTTACTTCTATTGTGGCTGAAAAATATGGAACAAGTGAGATTCCTGTAAGGGAGGCGTTCCTTGCGTTGGTTAAAGAAGGTGTTCTTATATCCAAGCCCAACAATGGATTTTATGTCAGTCAGATTTCAAAACAAGAAGTCGAGAATATATTTGAGGTTAGGTTGAAACTGGAAAGTTTGGCTATCTTTGAGGCTACAAAGCGTATTGAGCCTGGTGGTATGGGGAGGCTTGAGAAGTTATTTAATGATGGAAAGAAGTTTTTGGGTTCCGAAGATTATATGGGATATTGGAAATACAACAGGCGCTTTCATTTCGCGATGTATGAATTCTGCGGAAACGATGTGCTGATAAAACTCCTTTCCGAACTTTTCGATTTTTCCGCGCGATATCCGAATTATTACACCTGTGATTGGGAAATACAGGAGTCTATAGATGAGCATAGGAAGATCTTGGATGCCATGAAGGGCGGAAACGCCGAATATGCTGAGGCGTTGGTTACCTGTCACACAATCATAACAAAAAATCGATATATACAGCGGCTGCAGGAAGTCTTAGGTTCCAGACTGGGAGAGTGATATGAGAATAGAGAAAGTCACTGTGACGATATTGAAGAGACGTGTTGAGCGTACATTCGGAAGCTCTCTTACAAACTATGATGTTGGTGGATATCTTTTAACACAAATTCATTCCGATAACGGATATATAGGAAATGCTATAACATATTTTGGATTGATTGAATCAGGAATGTCCACTGTCAAGAAAATCATAGACAGCGAAATCACGCCTGTACTCATCGGTCAAGATCCTCATTTTGTTCGCCTTATAAGAAAAATGGTTCATGACCGTCTCAGTTATTATGGGACATCAGGTGTGGCCGCAATGGCTATATCTGCTGTAGACATATGTTGCTGGGATCTGATTGGAAAGTCGGCAAACACTCCGGTTGCTATGGTCTTGGGAGCCCGGAGGACGTCTGTCCCCGCATATGCTATGGTCGGATGGTATTATGAAGATGGCCTCAAAGGGCTTGTAAATGCATGTGTGAACGCGGCGGAAGAAGGATTTTCCGCGGTTAAAATCAAAGTGGGACGTGGAGATCTTAAAGATGATATGTCCAGAATAAATGCGGTGCGTAAGGCTCTCGGTGATGACTACAGGATAATGATAGATGCAAATTGCGCATTTGATGAATTCGAGGCGTTACGACGTGGATACGCATATCAAGATGCAGATATTTTCTGGTATGAGGAGCCCTTGCCTCCATATCTTATGGAATCATATAAACGGTTGCGGGAAAAGCTTAGGATACCTATTGCTGGCGGTGAGAATTTTTTTATGAAACATCAGTTTTACGATGCAATTCGTGGAGGATGTTTGGATATAGTGCAACCGGATAACAGAAGGGCTGGAGGAGTGACGGAATGGCTGGAGATCGCAGCTATATCCGATGTTGCAGGTCTTAAGCTTGCCAGCCATCTTGGTGGACCGGGAAATGTGAATGTGATGTGTTCGATTGAAAATACGATATATTTGGAATGTGAAGGAATCAAGCATGATAACGAAATGCTGATGCATCCATTGGTTCTTAAAAATGGCGAAGTGCAGATGCCTTCTGTTCCTGGAATGGGTAATGAGCTCAAAGAGGAATTCATAGAAAAATATAAAATAGATTGAAGGAGAGAAATTATGAAGATCACTTCTGTAAAAGCAATGATTTTACGCACAAAAATAGAAAAGCCTTTTACCTCTGCCAGAGGATGGTGGTATAAGACAAAAAACGCAATGCTTGTTCAGGTGGAGACAGATGCGGGGATTGATGGATGGGGGGAAGCCTATGGTCCTGCTGAATGTACGAAGATGGTGGTGGATAGCCTCCTGGCCCCCCTGCTTATAGGACAAGATCCATTTGATACAGATGTTCTTTGGGAGAAAATGTACCAGAGGATAGAGGATTATGCCCCACAGGGTTTTGGTGTTGCAGCTATAAGCGCTATAGATATTGCTTTATGGGATATTAAGGGAAAAGATGCGGGTCTTCCGATATATAAGCTGTTGGGAGGTGCTCATCGTCGATATGTGACACCATATGCCACAGGCCTTTATTTTAAAGAGGAGGAAGGCGACTTTACTTCTCCGGCTGTTGAGGAAGCTGTAAGGTACAAAGATCTAGGATTCAAAGGAATAAAAATGAAGATAGCTCTTAATCGTAAGGACGAAATAAAGAGGGTGAGGGCTGTCAGAGAGGCGATAGGTGATGACATTGAACTGATGGTTGACGCAAATCATGGTTATAGCTTTTATGATGCTGTATGGCTTGCAAAAGAGTTTGAAAAGCTTGGCATAAGCTGGTTCGAGGAACCGATTTCTCCTCATGATCTCAATGGCTATAGGGATTTAAGAATGAAAACATCCATTCCGCTTGCAGGAGGGGAGAACAATTTTACCCGGTATGCATTTAATGAGATAATGGAAAAAAGAGCAATGGATATCATACAGCCTGATCTATGTTGTTGCGGAGGCATCACGGAAGTAATGAAAATTTCTGCGCTTGCCGAGATTTCTGGGACAATGCTTATGATGCATGTATGGGGTTCCGCCATAGGATTGTTTGCCGCTCTACAAGTTATGGCCGCACTTCCTCCTGCTCCTCATAGTTGGAAAGCTGCTCCTGTATGGATGGAATATGAACAGACGGAAAGTCCATTTAGGGAACTTTTGGTAAAAGAACCTTTAAGAAGGGAGAACGGGGTAGTTTCAATTCCAGACAAACCTGGTATAGGAATAACGGTTAATCATGATGTAATCAAGAAATATTTAATTAAATAGACAGGAGCCCAAATGTTTAAAATTGTTTTATCTCATGCCCTTTGTGACGAGGGTATGCAGTTATTATGCTCTCATCCTGACACGGAAGTAATTGTTGCTAATGAAAACAACAAAGAAAAAATACTTCCATATCTGATTACTGCAGATGCATTTATTCTCAGAATAGGTGGTATCGATGCAAATATGATGAGGAAATGCTCGAAACTGAAAGTCATTGCTCGTCCTGGGGTGGGCGTTGATACCATAGATGTAGGTTATGCGACTAAGTCCGGTATTCCTGTTGTTATAACTCCTGGAGAAAATAGCCGTTCGGTCGCCGAGCATGTATTTGCTCTGCTTCTATCTATTTCTAAGAACCTTTTTGAAAGCAGAAAAGAGGCGCTTTCGGGAAATTACTCTATCAGAAATGCATATAAAGCTTTTGAGTTATATGGTAAGACGTTGGGGATAATTGGATTTGGACATGTTGGAAGAATCGTCGGGGATATTGCAAAAGCATTGGGAATGAAAGTATTTATTTATGATCCTTTTGTTAGTGAGAACTCTATTGTCGATAAAGGATTTTCATACTTCCATTCGCTCGAAGAATTGCTTCCTATGTGTGATGTCGTAACCGTACATGTCGCTTCAACTGATGAGACAAGAGGAATGTTTTCGGAACGGTTATTCCATCAAATGCGGAAGGGCTCGATTTTCATAAATTGCGCAAGAGGGGATCTTGTTGATGAATCGGCGCTCTTTGATTGCCTTAAAACCGGAGTTATATCGTATGCCGCCGAGGATATGATGTGTAAAGAACCATTTGATATGAACAGTCCATTGCTTCAGCTTGATAATTTTATCGCGACACCTCATATGGCTGCATTGACAAAAGAGAGTGCCGCCAGATGTGCTGTAAAGGCTGTTGAGGGCGTTCTTGCAATCCTTAATGGGCAAGAATGGAGTGGAGTATATGATGCCGATGTATATAGTTCCCCATATTGGAGAAATCGTAATTGAGAATGGCTGAGGAGGATACGAATATGCTTATGCGCCTTGATTCAAAGGATAATGTTGCGGTAATGATTGCGGACGGGAAGAAAGGACAGACTATCAAATGCGGAAAGGATGTTATTGAGCTTATATCAGATATACCATTTGGACATAAATGTGCCCTGGTGGATATAAATGCAGGCGAGAAAATCATTAAATATGGTTGTCCTATTGGTTATGCACTTACAGACATTAAGAAAGGTGAACTTATCCGGGAACACAATATGGCAGGATTAAGAGGCAGAGGAGATATTTGAATGAAAAAAGTTTTTTGGGGTTATATCAGACCAAACGGCGACGTCGGCGTAAGAAATCATGTATTGATTGTTCCTGCATGCAGGGTATGTAATATTATCGCCAAAAGAATTGCAGATTACGTAGTAGGTGTGAAAACCGTTATTACTACTGGAGAAGTGTGCCGACATAGCAAAGACAGGAAGCGTCTTTCCGATATTTATGTGGGATTGGCGAAGAATGCAAATGTCTATGGCACAATCATCCTTGCCCTCAAACCTGACAATGGCTATCCGGAAGTACGGGCGGAGGCTTTGAAGACTAGGATAGATGAAAGTGGTAAGCCTTGTGTTGTTCTTTATATGAACGAAGCTGGAGGGCAAGATAGGCTTGTTGAGAACGGAATTGCGACAGCAAGGGAAATGGTTAGGAAGGCTTCTCTTGAACATAGGCAGGAAGTACCTCTTGGCAAGTTGAAAATAGGGGTCAAGTGTGGTTGGTCTGATGCAACGAGCGGAATAAGTGGAAATCCTTCATTTGGTGCTGCGGCTGATAAACTTATTGATGCGGGAGGAACAGTGATTTTCTCTGAAACTACCGAGCTTATCGGTGCGGAGAACTATGTTGCGGAACGCTGTGTGAATCCGGATGATGCAAAGCGTCTGCTGGAGATGGTCAATGCGGTGGAAACTGCGGCGAAGGCGACAGGAGAAGATATTCGTACAATCAATCCGATTCCAGCGAATATAGCGGCAGGTATAACCACTCTTGAAGAAAAATCTCTTGGTGCAATCAGAAAAGCTGGTTCCAAACCTATTGTCGGTGTACTTGAGTATTGTCAACAGCCTACTAAGCCCGGCTTACATTTTATGGATGGTTGGGCCTCTGCATTTTCTCTTCCTGCAAGTTTGGCGGCTGCAGGATGCGTGATTACGTTATATCAGCTTGGTGGTGGAGACCTGCCGGATAATGATCCTCCGATGCTTGGTACCAATACAGGAATAGTTGCGCCTTTGATGTATGTTACCGGCAACTACATAACTGCAGAAAAAGCTTCAAGAAGTATAGATTTCTCTGCGGGGGAAGTACTTAGAGGGAAGATGACACTTGATGAAGCTGGAGAATCACTTTTAGAGAAGATCATAAGTGTTGCAGATGGTGAATACGCGAAAGGTGAAACAATAAAATATCAAGATCAAATAGAGCCTTATTTTCTTGGTCCTGTTTTTTAAAGGAGGTTGTCATGCGACTGGCATCTTTTGTTTTGAATGATGAGCATATGATTGGGCTCTTTAAAGATGGAAAGGTAATCGATATTGGAAAAACTGCTGCGAAAATCGGTATCAAAGAAAAATTTCATTCGATAAAGACGATTATCAGATATCCGGATTATATGGATATTCTTAGATTGGTTTATGATTATCAGAACCCAAGCATGATTTCTGAGGAAGCAAGGCTTATCATGCCTATACCGGATCCTGATAAAGTTCTTGGAGTCGCCTTAAATTATAAGGATTTCTGTGAAAAAGGTGGAATTGATTTACCGAAAGAGTTAAAGGTCTTTGGAAAGGAAAAAAATACTATAAGCGGTACAGGTGATGGTGTTGATATTCAAGGGCACTCGGTTACATATGAAGGGGAGCTTGGTGTCGTTATCGGTCGATCTTGCAGAAATGTGATGGCATCTGAAGCAATGGATTACATTGCCGGCTATACAATCGTTAATGATTTCACAGCGAATGACGTGGTAAAGAATGATGTTCAGCTTTTTAGGGGAAAGAACTTTGATGGATTCTTTTCCAGTGGTCCTGTCCTCGTTACGAAAGATGAATTCGCAGATGACTATAGTTTTCATATTATGACAAAGGTTGATGATGAGGTCAGACAGGATTCTTATTCATCAAATCTTATATTCGGAGTTCCTCAAATCATCGAGTATTTTTCGGAATTTATGTCGTTGGAACCGGGAGATATCATTGCAACCGGAACGCCTGCTGGTACAGCATTGCAATTCAATCCTCCAAAGTTCCTGAAGCAAGGCCAAAAAGTAACGATAACAATTGATGGTATTGGAACTCTGGAGAATTACATTATTTAGTTTATTCCAAAAGGAGGATAAAAATGAAGAAGACGTTGACAATGATGGCTCTTGTCGCAGCCATGACCGTTGGACTTTTGTTCGCAGGCGGACAAACTGAAGCAAGTGCTGGATCTACCACAATTGAGAGACCTACCGATGTCATAATTTATGGCGGTACAACAGGAGGCTCTTGGAATATTTTCACTACAGTTGTAGGCGAGTTCCTTCCAGACCATATACCTGGAATTAGAACGACAGTGTCTCCTGGCGCAGCTCTGAGTAATGTACAGGGTGTTAATGATGGAAAGATAACACTTGCTGTGTCAAAACTTCCTACGACTTTCGATGGATACAATGCAAAACCACCATTTACAGCCCCAACAGACAATGTTGTGAATATGGGATTTCTTTACGACGAGCATACGCATATCATAGTTAATGCGGATTCTGATATCTACAGTATAGCAGATTTGAAGGGTAAAAACTGTACCACGTTCGCAAAGGGAAATACCGCGGAGGTTATTTTCCGTGATCTTTTGAGCGTATACGATATGACATATGATGATCTCGGAAGTATAACATTCTCTAATCTGAATGATATGGGTGAACAGTTCAAAGACGGTCTTACCGACTGCCTCTGTTTTGCATCTGCGCTTCCAGTTTCCGTCGTTCTTGATATCGCTTCCAATAGGGATATCCGATTAATCAGCATTCCTGATGATAAACTTGCGGAAATGCAGAAGATTTCTCCTGCATACATGAGACAAATAATCCCTGCCGGAACCTACATTGGGGTAGATGAGGATTGTTATACCATGGGTAATGCTCAGCACATGATTGTTAATAAGAATCTTGATGAGCAATTTGTATATGAAATGACAAAGGCGATTGTTGAAGAACTTCCTGCTATCGGTCAAGGTCATATCGTTTATGCAAACCTCACACCAGAGGAGATGGCTAAGGATCTTGGTATTCCAATGCATGAAGGTGCAGCTCGTTATTATAGGGAAATAGGTGCAATGGAGTAGATTTTGGATGGGCTGTCGCATGTCGGCGACAGCCTGTCGGCTGAATCTGATCAGCAAGGAGAATATACATGAGTCAGGACGAGAAAATTATTGAGACAAAGGATCAGATGCCCAAAGAGAAAACAGTATCTGAAGAAGCTTCTATCAGATCAGGTAATGCCTTTCCAACTACGGTTAATGGCTGGATAATATGGATAGTTGCCTTGGCTTTTGCTTTGTTCCATCTATATACGGCATTGACGGGATCGTTGCTTGCTTTGTATCAAAGGTCAATACATTTTGCATTTGCAGGTTTTCTTGTTTTTTTTATTTGTCCCTCAAAGATATCTGGGAAAAGGTCCAGAATTCCTTTGAAGATGTGGGATATCTTTCTTTCGCTATGCGCGGTGATACCGATTCTTTATCTGGTGTTAAACGAGGAAATTATTATCAATAGGTTTTACTATATAGAAGACCTTGCTTGGTATGAATACCTTTTCTGTGCAATGATGATTCTTGCCATTCTTGAGGGAACTAGACGCAAGATGGGAATAGCGCTTCCGATCATTGCTATTGTATCTATGGTATATATGCTCTTGGGACGATATCTTCCAGGCTTTCTTGGCAATGGAGGATTCTCTACAATAGCATTTGTAGATACTCTTTACATGACTACAGAAGGACCATTCGGGGTTGCTCTTGGAGCTTCAGCTACATATGTTGTCCTTTTTGTTATATTCGGTTCATTTTTGGAATATTCAGGAGTTGGTGAATATTTTATCAAGGTGGCGAGGACTCTTACCAAAAACTCTGTAGGTGGTCCTGCCAAGGCTGCCGTTATCTCTTCTTGTCTTTTCGGAAGTATATCCGGTAGTACGATAGCTAATGTAGCGACTACAGGACAGATCACCATACCTCTTATGAAGAAAAGCGGCTATTCAGCGGAATTTGCGGGTGCTGTAGAAGCTGTTGCATCTACTGGTGGGCAGATTATGCCTCCTGTCATGGGCGCAGCAGCTTTCGTCATGGCAGAGTATACGGGAATCCCATATGGTCGTATAATACTTGCAGCGGCAATCCCTGGTGTTCTTTATTATCTTGCCGTATTTGTCATGGTTCATTTTGAAGCTAAGAGACTAGGCTTACTTCCGGATAAGAACACGGATCCGACACTTACCTTCAAGCATCTTATAAAAGATATTTATTTGTTTATTCCTTTGGTGATACTTGTCATATTCCTTATTCTAGGGTATTCGGCAACGTATGCTGTTCTCAGGGCTCTTCTTGCTATTTTTATAGTATCTCTGTTCAAAAAAGAAACACGGCTTGGATTAAGACGTATTCTCAACTGCCTTGTCGATGGCGCGAAGGGATGTGTTACAGTGGCTTTGGCTTGTGCCTGTGCCGGTATTGTCGTCGGTATTGTTAATTATACAGGATTGGGCACTAGATTCAGTTCTCTCATATCTTCTGTTGCCGGAAATAGTCTTCTGTTGGCTCTCGTTCTAACAGCAATTGCATCTCTTATACTTGGAATGGGCCTGCCTACAACACCTGCATATATCATTGTTGCTACTCTTTTAGTACCCACTATTAGAAGTTTTGGAGTATCGGTACTTGCCGCCCATCTCTTTTCCTTCTATTTCGCAAATGTATCAGCAATAACTCCTCCTGTAGCTCTTGCAGCATATACTGCGGCAGGATTATCCGGAGCTAGTCCGATCAAGACAGGATATAAGGCCTTTGCTTTGGGAATTGCAAGTTATATGGTTCCATTCCTTTTTGTCTATAATCCTATTCTTCTTTTTGAGTATAGTTCTGTTGTCGTTCTTATCCAGGCTATTTTTACTTCTTGCCTTGGAATCATTTTTCTTGGTGTGGCCGCCGAAGGATTTTTCTATAGAAGCCAGAGGGTTATTGAAAGGATCCTGGTTGGAATCGGGGCAATATGTCTCATCGATCCAGGTGCGGTAACCGATCTTATCGGTATAGCCATTCTTCTAATTTTGATTGTACCGCAGATCATACATGAAATAAGAAGGAGAAAGGCAGAGAAAGTATTAAAGGAGACATCAGCGTCATGAATGGGACATTGATCAAAAATGTATATGCCAGGCAGGTGTTTTCCGGGAGAGGAGAACCTGCCATAGAGGCAACTGTTGTCACAGAAAACGGAGCTTCTGGAACAGCTCAGGTAGTTTCAGGACTATCTATTGGAACACACGAAGTACCTTTTCGGTTTGATGGAGGTTCTAAATGGAGAGGTAGGGGTGTTCATTATGCTGTTCAAAACATAACGGAGACTATAGCACCTGCGATAATAGGAATGGATGCGGCCAGCCAGTTTGAAGTCGACCATACTATCTTGAATATTGGAGGGGAAGGTGCAAAGGAGCGTTTGGGTGGTAATGCTGTAGCTGCTGTATCGGCAGCAGTGCTCAAAGCCGGAGCGGCTTCTCTTGGTATTCCACTTTATAGGCATATCGGAGGCGAAAGGGCTTATACTCTCCCTTGTGCTTCTTATGGATGTATCAGCGGTGGAATTCGGTATTGCGATGGAAAGAAAAGTGGAAGTAAGCCTACTTATTCGCTTATTGGGCATGGTTTCGATAGTTTTACAGAGGCGTCGCATGCACTTTTCGAAGTATTCACAAAATGGGAGGAAAAGATGAATTCCCTCTATGGACTTAGATCCCAGGAGCCATCGCCATTTTATACCTGTTGTGGGTTTTTCAGCATTCCTCGTGGCATAGTCGATAATGATTTTGTTTTACTAGACATGCTTACTGAGCTTATATGTAAAACCGGATACGATGGAAGGATAGGTCTTCAAGCCGATCTTGCCGCAGATTGTTACTATGATGGGGAAAAAGGCATCTATCAAGGTCTTTTCAATTCTGAGATACGTACCAGGGATCAGCAGATCGATTGTATTCTCAATCTTATTAAGGAATATCCTTTCGTAATAATCGAAGATCCGTTAAATGAGGAGGATTTTGAAGGTTTTGCTATTATTACTGAAAAATCCGGAATTCAGATTGTCGGAGATGATCTTTTCACTACGAATATAGAAAGGGTTGCTCATGGAATACGTTTAGGTTCTGGAAATACCGTCCTTCTCAAAGTGAATCAAATCGGATCAATAAGCGAATCATTAGAGATGATTCAATTTGCATATGAGAATGGATATGCGGTCATGCCTTGTTCTAGCCGTGGTGAAGGAGTTGAGATATGTGATTATAGTGTTGGTATAAATGCTGGTAGTATAAGGGAATCCTCTTTAGGAACCCCTGGTACTAGGTTTCTAGAGATTGAAAGGGAATTAGGCTCTTTGGCAAGATACGCAGGTACAGAAGGCTTAAAAGGAAGAAAATTTCAGAAGGATTCAGAAATATGAAATCATCAGCAATCACATCAGTAAGCGCATATAAGGTTTTTTCCGATAGAATGCAACCGGCTATCCAGGTTGTCGTTGAGACTCAGAATGGAGCATATGGTAATACTATTATTTCCAAAGGTCTATCTGTGGGTAATCATGAAGGAAACGCTTTGCCTTGTGGCATCGATGATATCGGTATGGGTGTTTCCGTTGCAGTGGAAGAGATAAGGAAACATGTTGCGCCTATTCTTATAGGAATGGATGCTTCAAGACAACTTGTTTGTGATGAGGCCATTTTATCATGTGGTAAAGACAATCTAGGTAAAAATGCTGTGGCGGCTATATCAGAAGCGATTCTTTTTGCAGGCGCGGCATCTTTGGGTTTGCCTGTATATAAACATTTAGGAGGAGTAAGGGCGATTACACTTCCTGTTCCGGCCGCACTTGCAGCAAGTGGTTCAAATAGATATGGAAACACTGTCGCTTGCGGGTATAAGCCAACGTATTGTTTCGTAGCATATGGTTTTAAGACATATTCAGAAGCTTCCGAGGCTCTTTGGAAAGTCTATATGAACTGGTATGATATTATGATAGAGAAGCTGTCTATAAAGATGCAACCTATAGCAGGTATGGCTATTCCAAAAGGAAAGGTTGCAGAGGATAGCGTGCTATGGGATCTTATGACATCTGCCATAAGTCGATCAGGATATTTGGGAAAGGTTGGTATACAAGCGGATTTTGCAGCAACTTGTTTTTACAATCGGGAAAGGCAGGTCTATTCAGGATTGTTCGCTCCTGGTGAGCGGAGTAGGAGAGAGCAGATTGAGATGATAGTTTCCATGATTAATGAATACCCGTTTGTTATCGTGGAGGATCCGTTGGAAGAAGATGATTTTGATGGCTTTGCCGAAATTACAAAACGAACGGATATACAGATTACATGCGATGATCTTGTTGCAGGAGATATAAAGCGTCTTGAAATGGCAATTGGAAAAGGAGCAGGCAATGCGGTTCGTATTGCGGCAGGTCAGATAGGAACCACGTCAGAAATGATGGCATTATCACTATATGCTGTTGAAAAAGGTTTTGGCATCGTATTGTGTGGCGAACGCGGAGAAGGAATCAATGCGTGTGATTATGCAGTTGGATTAAATGCTGGTAGTGCTCATGAATATGGTATGTGCTATTCAGGGAATCGATTACTTCAGATAGAATCAGAACTCGGGCACCGCGCTAGATTTTCGGGAAGATATGGAATAAAAGGCCATAAATTCAAATACAGCACAGCAGAATGAAAAAGTGAGGACACCCTTGAGAATTATTAATACTGACAGACTTGTATCTCATGGTAATAAAGAAGGAAGGAGAATTGCTCTTGATATCCTAGAAGAAGGATTACGGGCTGCGGATCCTTATGTTAATACCGGACAGGTTGTACGGAGAGACGGTGCCAAACTTCTTATCGGAAATGATGATTTCACTTTTAATGATTCGCCTAGAAAAGGTATTGATGAATATAATCTAGATACCGATATAGATAGGATTTTTGTATTTGGTGCAGGAAAAGGGATTCAGCGTATAGCCCAGGCTTTAGAGGATATATTAGGTGATTATCTTACGGGAGGATTGATTTTGATCAAACATCAAGATGCACATTCTCTTAAAAGAATCGATGTATGTTATGCTTCTCATCCTGTTCCCGAGTCTTGCTGTGTGGAATCAAGCCGGATTCTGAAAAAACATATAACCGAATCCGATCTAACACCAAGGGATATTGTCTTTATTATAATAGGGAATGGTGCATCTTCCATGATGACTTATCCTTGGCCGGGATTGGATATAGAAGATGTTGCGGATATTACCCAGAAGCTTCAGATAGAAAGAGGAGTTACTACACCATACCTTAACATAGTCAGGAATCAACTTGACCAACTAAAGGGAGGAAGAATCACAAGGCTTTTATCAAAAGCGAAGCTAATCCATCTTTTTCCGATCGATATTGGGGAACCGAATGCTTTTAATAAGGGTGGTTATCATGGATATATCCACAATAATTTCTGGTTGCATTCGCTTCCGGACATAAGCACACCGGAGATGGCAATTGATGTTCTTAAAAATCATGGGGTATGGGAATCTGTAAGTGAGTCGATTCGTCATTATCTTGAGAATGCGCCTAAAGAGAACGGTGTTTTAACTCCGGCGGAATTTGATAAATATGATAATAGGATATTTGGTCTTATGCCGCAGAAGTATAACTTCATCAACGCAATCATGAATTATTCAAGAAAGATTGGATATGAGCCCCATTTTCTGATGCGTAGGACTTTTGTTGATGCTTTGACCACTGGAGAACTTATAAGCAGAATCGCAATAAATACCGATAGTGAACATGAACCTTTCAAACCACCTTGCTTGTTTCTTTTGACAGGAGAGATGGTAGTTGCAGTGAATGGCTATAAGGGTATAGGTGGAAGAAATCAGGAATTTGCATTAGGAGCAGCAAAAATCCTTAGAGGAAATAAGAGGATTGTGAGCGTATCTGTCGATACGGATGGAACGGATGGCCCCGGAGGTGATTTTGATTCCGAGGCCTCGGCTCTCGGGTGTGATTGCTTGGCGGGAGGAATCGTTGATGGCTATTCTTTCGACGAGGGGGTTGCCGTCGGGGAAGATTTTCTTAAAGCTTTAAAGTTTCATGATACTTCAAGAGCCTTGTGGAAGACGGGAAATGGAATTTGGTCCATTCATAATATTAGCATTCAAGATCTCATTTTCATGGTTGTCATGGATCATGATGGGGAGGTTCTGTGAAAGAGATTGATTATCAAACGCGTAGAGAGCTTCTTTCTAAAAATCTTAGAAATGCTGGCATAAGAGCGTATCTTGTTACAAGACAGGCAGGTTTGCATTATCTGTGTGGAGTCTTTATGCCATGGCGTGGAGTTGCTCTTATAACAGACAAAAATGATTTCTGTTTGTTTTACTGGGCAAATGATGTAAATCGAGTGAGATCCGAAGGTGCGACAATGGATATTGTTGAGTACTTTTTTGATGATCTGTTCGAAAAGGTTTTTTCGAGGCTAAAGGAGTATGGGATCGGAAAAGGGAGAATTGCACTGGATTTATCGATTAAAGGTAATGCTCAACCGGCGCCCGGCATACTGACCGCATCCGAATATCTTGAATTAATGAAGTATTCGGAATATGAGTTCGAGAATGGAGTACAGTATCTCGATGATCTATTGATAATAAAAGGTGAAGAAGAACTTGAGCGGATGAGGCATGTCTGCCATATTGCCGATCATGGATTTAATGTCATGTTATCTGAGATTAGACCGGGATTGACCGAAAATCAGGTCGCCGGCATCATCGAAAAAGCGATAAGAGACAAAGGAAGCTATTGGGCTTGGTCGGTTACGGCAGGTACGGAAGTCGGATCAGGACCTCGAACAGCTTTTTATAAAGGTGTTACACAGATATCTACCGATAGGCGATTGCAACTAAATGAGTTCGTTATAGCAGATTTTCATCCAAGCTGGAATCTCTATCTTTGCGATTTCAGCATTCCTGTGTTTTTAGGTAAACCCAATATGGAACAGCGTAAGCTGATAGACTGTTGGGAAGAAGTAGTGGATACCGTGTTCTGCGCCATACATCCCGGTGTAAGGATATGCGATGTTGTAAAGAAAGGTATGAACGTCTATGAGAAATACGGCCTTTCCGAATATAGTCTTCCGCGATTTGGACATGGAATAGGAGTATGTGCTCGTACGGGTCCTACCCTTAATCTTGATAATAAGAATGTATTCAGGATGGGAATGACGTTCGCCATGGGTGCTCATTTATATGTTCCTGGAGTGGGAGGACTGCGGTTGGAATATCCTGTTGCTGTCGGAGAAGAAAATGCAATAAAACTGCCTGAAACCCCGATGAAAGTTCATATCGTGGATTGTTTCTAGGCATAATCCACTTTGCTTTATGTTATGGATTTTTCCGTTATTGATGATATATGGACTTTTCCCATTGGCATAAAGTAAATTGATTCTACCCCCTCTCCCGCTAAAAAAAGCATTTTTAATGTGGTTGGTTTAGTGAGATTTATTGTGTGTTTTTTTTATCGGTAGGATTTTTATTGTTAAGACAATATGTTGTTTTATGCTTTCATATCTTACCTGCAGACCATATTTTTGTTTGATTTCTGTTGATAAAGAAAAGAAATTGGAATTTTGACATTTGTAAGGAAAATATAGATACGAAGTTGTAGTTGTCAAATATAAAAAACAAATATCCGATTCTTGATTATGATCGGGTCAAAGAATAAAATCCTTCTTATGAAGGTAAGACTTATAGGTGCCGGCGCAGTAGGCGTCGTAGTAGCTGCCAAATTGAATTGTGTCTCGGATTTTGCTTTGATTGCAAAAGGAGAGAGAAAAGATAAATACGAGCATGGTATTTTTTTAAACGGTGAGAGAATTGATTTCAAGGTATTGTCCCCCGATGAGGCGGACAAGGCCGATTTGCTGATTATTGCAGTCAAGAACTTCCAGCTTGAGGATATCCTTGACGATATTGCTCCTTTTGTAGGGGCTGATACAACCATAATCTCTCTTTTGAACGGAATAGATGCCGAGAGGATCCTTTGTGAGAGATTCGGATCTGAAAAGGTGCTTTATGCGTTCATTACAGATCTCTCAAGCAACCATTTGGGTGTTGAGACTGTCTGTTTCTCAAACAGCGGCACCATAATTTTCGGAGAAAAGGATAATTCTGCGACCAGCAGGATGGAAAAAATTACAAAACTTTTTGAAGAGGCGGGGCAGCGGTTTGTTGTTCCAAAAGATATCATGCATGAAAAGTGGTGGAAATTCATGCTCAATACCTGCTATAACACGCTTTCTGCGATCCTTGATGCCGATTATTGCGCCATGTGTGATAATACATCCTTTGTTAGAGCTGTGCGCCTGGTGGCAAAAGAGGTGCAGATGGTTGCCAAGACCGAGGGAATATGTATTACCCAGGATGATATCGAGGAAATGATAAGACGGGTAGGGGCTCTTACCGACCACGGGAAAACCAGCATGCTTCAGGATGTGCAGGCCATGAGGGAGACGGAAAACAGATATTTTGCCGGTGCCGTTTCCCGACTGGGCAAGAAGCATGGCATAGCCACACCTTTCGTGGATTTCTCTTCAATCCTTTTGGAAGCCAGGAGGCATGTGGTTGAAAAGTATTGAGGCATCCCTGACACATGAAACGCTTTTAGAGCTTTTCGGCTACGATTATAAGAAGGCATATGGCTTTTTCCGCACTCTCGGCGCTAATTTCGACTTGGATTCCCCATTGCCTGCATTCTCTAATAAGGCATCATCTATTTTGGGCATGAAAGAGGAGGATATAAATTTCCATTGGAGAGGTGTCAGGGCCGCGTACGACAAAATCAGAGCTCCATATGAGATAATCGATGAAAAAAGCGTTTTCTTTTCATCCTCCCTCACAGCCTCTGAGTTTCCGGTCCCATTCCTTTATGCCGTAGGAAACCTCTCTCTGCTTTCGAAGCCTCGACTTACTGTATTAGGCACATTGGCCCCGAGCGGAACCGGTGTGGAACTTGCTGCGGAGGCGGCGGATTTTGCTTTTGAGAAGAAGCTGGTGCTCTTCTGCCCGCTGATGGTCGGCATCTCCAGCCTGGCGATGGCTGAAATGCTTAAAAAGAGCGGCAATGTGATAGCCTTCTCTTCCCAGTTCCCGACAAAGGCCCCGAACGAACAGCTTAAGGCCCAGATGGTTGACATAATGAAACGCGGCGGACTGATAATAAGTCCGTTCGGACCGGCGGCAAAAATGGAAAAGTGGCACCAGGTGATACGCAATCGTGCAATCGGAGTCCTCTCTGACAAGGTTTTTTTAGTCGAGGAAAAGGATGGAGGGCCTGCGTGGAGGATATTTGATTCCGTGGATCCGTCTTCCAGCCTGCGCCTTGTTTCATCTCATATGATTAACAGGTCCGGGTATTCGTTCGTGCTTGAACATATCGTTTCTGGAGCTTTGCAGTTCGATGGGAAGAAGGATTTTAAAAAGCTTTTGTCCCCCAAAGTCCGCGCAACGCGAGGCACGGGTGCCGACGAACTTACTTTAGATCTGTTTTGACTTGCTCCTTTGTTGACCAAGCAGGGCTTAAATACTACTATGTTTCCGTTATGAAAAAGATTACAGCAAATGAATTGAGACAGTTGTACATAGACTTCTTTGTCTCCAAGGGACATAAGCAGATTTCCGGAGCTTCCCTTATTCCGGAAAACGATCCGACCGTTCTTTTTACGACCGCGGGAATGCATCCGCTGGTGCCGTATATCCTGGGTGCCGAACATCCTGCCGGCAAAAGGCTGACAGATTATCAGAAGTGTATCCGCACCGGAGATATCGACAGCGTTGGTGACCCTCATCATCTGACTTTCTTTGAAATGCTCGGAAACTGGTCCCTGGGCGATTATTTCAAGGAAGAAATGATCGGGTACAGTTTCGAATTCCTTACAAAAGTACTTGAAATCCCCGTTGAAAAGCTTTCCGTCACGGTCTTTGAAGGGGATGACGAGGTACCCCGTGATACCCAGGCTGCCGATCGTTGGGCTTCTTTGGGCATCGATCGTTCCAGGATATATTTCATGCCTCGCGAGGACAACTGGTGGGGTCCGGCCGGGGAAACAGGTCCTTGCGGACCTGATTCGGAGATGTTCTTCGATACAGGACGTCCTGCATGCGGCCCGGATTGCAAGCCTGGCTGCAAGTGCGGAAAATATTTTGAGATCTGGAATGATGTTTTCATGGGATACCGTAAGGAAAAGGACGGAACATACCATGAGATGGAAAGAAAGTGTATCGATACAGGCATGGGTATCGAGAGGACGGTTGCTGTCCTTCAGGGCAAGAAGAGCGTGTACGAGACCGAGGTCTTCCAGCCTATTATCCATGCCATCGAAGCCCTCTGTGGCAAGAAATATGGAGAAAACGAGGATGATGATATTTCCATCCGCATAATCTCCGATCATATCCGCACAAGCGTGTTCATCCTTGGCGACCAAAAGGGTGTTGCTCCATCAAATGTCGGACAGGGCTATATCCTCCGCCGTCTTATCAGAAGGGCGGTACGCCATGGAAAGAAGCTCGGAATAGACCATGAGTTTTTGTCCTCGATTGCGGAAGTCGTCCTTTCCCTTTATTGCAAGCCTTACCCCGAGCTCGAGGAACACAGGGCTTTCATCATGGAAGAGCTTGCCAAAGAGGAAGACAAATTCTCCCAGACCCTTGTCAAAGGAGAAAGGGAGTTCGAGAAGATGCTTCCCAATCTCATGAAGGGAAATTCGAGAACCATTTCCGGACGTCTTGCCTTCAAGCTTTATGATACATACGGATTCCCGATCGAGCTTACAAAGGAGCTTGCTTCGGAGCATGGCTTTGATGTGGATCAGAAGGGATTTGAAGAGTGTTTTGCAAAGCATCAGGAAATTTCTCGCGCCGGTGCTGAGCAGCAGTTCAAGGGCGGACTTGCAGATCATAGCGAGCAGACCACCGCGCTCCATACTGCAACCCATCTTCTTCATGCATCGCTCAGGAAGGTTTTAGGAACCCATGTCGGTCAAAAAGGTTCCAACATAACCGCAGAAAGACTCAGGTTCGACTTCACCCATCCGGAGCCGATGACAAAGGATCAGATCCAACAGGTGGAGGATCTGGTTAATGATGCGATAAAGAGAGATTTGAAGGTGAGTGTCGAGACCATGAGTTTGGACGAGGCCAGAGCATCGGGCGCGATAGCATTCTTCGATTCGAAGTATGGGGAAAAGGTGACAGTCTACACGATTGGTGATTTTTCCAAAGAGGTCTGCGGAGGACCTCATGTCACCCATACAGGCGACATGGGCCATTTCAGGATATTGAAGGAACAGTCGTCTTCAGCTGGAATCAGAAGAATCAAAGCTGTCTTGGAGAAATGATTTTGGTAAATGGGGAATCCTGGGATTTAGGTTTCCCCATTATTTTTGATGTTTTCGGAGCTCATAATGTTTGATATATATGCACTGGAGTCAAATCTCAGGGGATTGAACAGGAATCTTGAGCGTTTTATGCCTTTTCTCACCCCATCGGGGGTTGTCCTTGGCCTTATTCTGGGTGGGTCGATATCCTGGATGAAGCCCTCTGTCTCCTGGCTCTTTGCCTTTTTGACTTTGATCAACAGCATGAGTGTCGGTGTAAATGATTTTTATTCGACGATAAAGCATCCAAAGCCTGTTTTCATTTTTGCCTTATGCGGATACATCGTAATGCCTCTTCTGGTTTGCCTTTATGTGAATGTTTTTTTTCATGGAAGCGAAGATGTGATTGCAGGGTATGTCCTTCTTTATTGCATACCTACTGCTGTGGTTTCCTGCATGTGGTGTGGAATATACGGAGGGAACATGGCCCTGTCGATTACGATATTGGTGATTGCAACCTGCCTTGCACCGGTTATGACACCTTTTTCAGTGAACCTGATGGCCAAGTCCGATATAAGCTTCGATGTATCTGGAATGATGAAATCTCTGGTTATGATGGTCGTCCTACCAAGCTTGGCTGGAATGCTGATAAACTATATCACGCATGGGCGGTGCAACGACCATGCTGCGCCATGCTTCAAGCCTTTCACAAAGCTTGCCCTGCTTTTTGTGATCATGATAAACACTTCACAGGTGGCGTCGCGTCTTATAAGCGAGGCTGATTGGATATATGTGCCTCAGGTGCTTTCTGCATTGCTCCTTTCTGCATCCGGGTTCGTGCTGGGCTGGCTTGCATCCAGGCTTTTTTCCCTACGCCATGAGGAGACGGTCTCCCTTGTTTATGCCGTGGGATTGAAGAACATCAGCGCAGCCCTTGTTCTTGCGATTGATTTTTTTCCCCCTGCATCCGCCATACCTGTCATTTCAGGAATCGTGCTGCAGCAGACAGTGTGCGCAATAGTCAGCAGGTTTCTTTTTTCCCAAAAGGAAAATCACTCCTGAGGGCCGTTTTCAGCGGCAAGCTGTCCGCATGCTCCAGAAATCTCCCTTCCTTTGCTCCTCCTGATCGTATAGTTTACGCCTAGTCTTGCAAGCAATCTTGTAAAGCCGTCTATTTCCTTATCTTCAGGTGTTTTGAAATCCATTCCCTCTATGGGATTCCATGGAATGAGGTTTACAAGCGCATCGAGTCCGCGTGTGAACCTCTGGAGCTCTTTTGCCGACGCCTCGTTTGTGTTTATCCCTGAGAGCATGCAGTATTCAAGAGTTATCCTCTTGTTTCCCTGATGTTGGAAAGCGATCAATGCTTTCTTCAGGTCCGAAAGAGGGTAGGCCCTGTTGATTTTCATTATCCTGCTTCTTACTTCGTCGTTTGCGCTTACAAGGGACACTGCAAGTTTTATGGGCAGATCCAATTCCGCAAGCCTTGTTATCGCAGGCACCAGGCCGCATGTGCTTATTGTCATTTTCCTATAGGAGATTCCGAACCACTGTTCGTCATGCAGGCATCCGATGGCCTCCATTACAGGATTGAAATTGGCCAGAGCTTCTCCCATGCCCATGAAAACGATGTGGCTTATCGGCTCTCCAAGCTTTTGAAGCTGTACGAACTGTTCCACTATTTCAGCGGCGGTGAGATTTCTCAGCAAGCCCATGGTGCCTGTCTTGCAGAAGGCACAGCCCATTGCGCAGCCCACCTGGCTTGAGAGGCATGCGGTATACCTGTCCTTGCCATCGGAGAGCCTTACACATTCTATGGTCAGACCATCCTGCAATCTTATTGCAAGCTTTATTGTTGAAAGACTGTCCATCCTTGCAACCACCTGGGTTGTCAATGCGCTTGCCCCCAGTCTTTGTCTGTCCGTTTTCGGCAAGCTGGTCATGTTTTCGAAGTCTGTCACCCCTTTTACCAGAAAATCCCTGACAATCCGGGCCTGGAATTTTTTTTCAAGCGATAGGATAAGCTGTATCTCTTCTATTTTTTTACAAAAAAGGCTTTCTTTCATTTTGGGGTATCTCCTTGGTTGCGAAACAATTATAGAAAGTTACATTGTTGCGCGTATTTTTTCAATACTTTCTTCACTTTACAATGAAAAACGGTTGGGGTAAATTATTCATATGGGCTTGCCCATAATCTTTATATTACAAGGAAAACAAATGAAGAAAAAATTTATTTTGGTTCTTATGCTGATTGCACTTGTCCTTGTTCCGGCCACCGCCGCTTCCTACAAGGGATCAACCGATGACGGAACTGTCGGTGTAGGTCTTAACCTAGGTACCAACACAGGTCTTGGACTTAAATTCGGATTCGGCAAATTCGATATTCTTGCAAACGTCGGTTTGAGCAATTTCCAGGTCACAAAGGACAGCTTCACCCTCGGAGGCGATGTTGCCGTATCCTATCAGGTATATGATATCGAGATCGATAGGAAGAACCACATGCCGATAACTGTGGGAATTGGAGCATCGACAGGTTTCAGGTTTGCTGAGAAGTTCGGCTTCGATCTGGATATTCTCGTTCCGGTCGGAATCGAGTACACATTCCCTGAAGTGCCCATCAATCTCTATGTCCGCCTTGCTCCGGGAATGTCGATCATGGAGAATACGGAACTCAAGGTTGGATTCGCATTCGCCGGTTATATCGGTGCCCTCTGGATGTTCAACTAAGGATTGTTTCCGGATTCCAATTGCTGGGATCCGGATTTTTTTATGACCTCGCGTATGAATGCATCATATTTCTTGGCGTAGCGTATTGCCAGTTCCGCATGATCGTCCTTCCAAAAATATGAGAGGATTTCCGCCTTGCCTTTTAAAGATTGAATGATCCTGGTTCCATCATTGCAGCTTATTGTCAGCTCTTTCATATTCTCGCCACTTATTGCAGCCATCGCATCAAGCAGTTCCTTCATGCCCTTGTTTTCTTTGACCGATGTTTCCACAGTCAAGAAATTTGTGCTTTTGAGCTTCAGATACGAAAAGTCGTCATAGATGTTGTCGCTCTTGTTCAGCACAAGCAGCTTGATCTTTTCCTTTGCCCCAAGCTCCTCGAGAGTGGACAACGTCGTCTCATAGCAGCTGTAGGCATCCGGATGGGAAAGGTCTGATACGATTATGATCGCATCCGCATCCAGCGCTTCAGTCAATGTTGAGCTGAAGGATTCTATCAGACGGTGGGGAAGATTGGAAATGAATCCTACCGTATCGCTTAAAAGCACCTTCCTTTCTCCTGGAAGCCTCAAAACTTTTGTTGTGGTATCAAGGGTGGCAAAGAGCTTGTCCTCCACCAGCACGTCGGCTCCTGTAAGAGCCTTCATTATCGAGCTCTTGCCTGCATTGGTGTAGCCGACCAGGGCAAAGGTATATATGTCATTTGCCTTTCTTTCCTTGCTGCGCGTCTGCCTGTTCCTTTTTATCCTCTCGATTTCCTTTTTCAAAAAGCCGATCTTCTCGTCGATCAGCCTCCTTTCAAGCTCGATTCTTCGTTCTCCTTCTCCTTTTGCACCCCTGACGCCGCCGCGCTGCTGCGAAAGATTCTCCTCCCGTGCCTGGAGTCTTGGTTTGAGATATTCGGCCTGTGCTTTCATGATCTGCAGTCTTGCTTCCGGAGAGTGGGCGTTTTGGAAGAATATCGAAAGAATTACGTTTTCCCGGTCCACAACCGGGATCTGAAACAGCCGTTCAAGGTTTTTTTCCTGCCTTGGAGACAAGAAGGCGTTTATGACCACCTCCTTTGCCCCGATTTCCTTTGCAACCATCGCCGCTTCTTCAGCCTGTCCCGGTCCGATCAGAAAATTGGGGTTGTCCTCTTTATGTGTCAGCATCTTATGGAAGCCTACCTTCAGATCCAAGGTCGCAAGCAGGCTTCTGATTTCCATTTCCTCTATGTATGCCTTTCTCTCCCTCTGCCCCGGGGTAAAAAGGGTTATCAGCAAAACAAAACCTTCTTCCATGGAATATGATTATAACCAAGGCTGGTTAAGCATGTCCATTTATGATAAAGTACATTTCGAGGTGAAAATATGGCACTCAATTGTGGTATAGTCGGATTGCCGAACGTGGGCAAGTCAACAATATTCTCGGCTGTCACATCCGCGCCTGCGGAAGCGGCCAACTATCCTTTCTGCACGATAGATCCCAATGTGGGCATGGTCAGCGTGCCCGATGAGAGGTTGGACAAGATCGTCAAGCTGATTCCCCCGGAAAGGGTGATTCCCGCCACTGTGGAATTCGTGGACATAGCAGGTCTTGTGAAGGGGGCCAGCAAGGGAGAAGGCCTGGGTAACAGGTTTCTTGCCTCGATCAGGGAAGTAGGTGTGATCGCTCATGTCGTAAGATGCTTTGAGGATCCCGATATAATACATGTAAATAACAAGATAGACCCGGCAGGAGATATAGAGACGATAAATATCGAACTTGCCCTTGCCGATTACGATACGGTGGAAAAGCGCTATCAGAAGCAGGGAAAGCTTGGCAGGGTCAGTAAGGAACAGCAGAAGGAAAACGAGCTTGTGCTACCGCTTTATGAGAAATTGATGAAGGGGCTTTCTGAAGGGATTCCTGCAAGGAACATCTTGATTGATGAGGATGAAAGGGCTCTTGTTTATGATCTGCACCTGTTGACCATGAAGCCTGTCATTTATGTCTGCAATGTGGATGAGGATTCAATCGGTGGCGATAATGCATATGTCAATACCGTACGGGGCATAGCGGAGAAGGAGAGTAGCCGTGTTGTTGTCATATGCGGAAAGATAGAAAGCGAAATCGCAGCATTGGACAGTGCCGAAGAAAAAGCGGAATTCCTCGAAGCGGTAGGTCTTAAGGAAAGTGGTCTGAATCCGCTTATACGTGCCGCTTATGAGACTTTGGGCTTGAGGACGTTCTTTACCGCCGGAAAGGATGAGGACAGGGCTTGGACATTCCATGAAGGGGACAAGGCCCCTGCATGCGCAGGCGTGATCCATTCCGACTTCGAGAAAGGGTTCATCAAGGCCGAGGTCTACAACTGCGAGGATCTTTTCCTGTATGGTTCGGAGCAGAAGGTCAAAGAAGCGGGCAAGCTGCGTCTTGAAGGAAAAGAGTATGTTGTTCAGGATGGGGATATAATGTTCTTCAAGTTCAATGTCTGATCTATTTCCTTTCTTATTTCGAGCATGGCCTCCTTTTCGACCTTCACGGTTTTACGGTCGTATGAAAGGAGGCCGTTTTTTTCCTGTTCCACGTCGGACAGTTGCGTATAGATCGATGCTGCCAATCCTTTGGGAATGTTTCTTATCACATCCCGTCTATAGAGCTTTTGGAGGTTTTTCCCTAGTTCCTTTTTGTCCCTGCTGTCCTTGTATGTGAATTTTCTTCTTTCGGATGTTTTTTCTCCATCAAGACCGTATCCGCCGAATTCGGAAAGGATTACGCACCTGGCATCCATTTTCATCCTGAAGGGAAAGAAATATACATGTCTGGATGAGAAATCCCCGCTCTTCTGGTCGTGCCAGCCTGAAGCCTGGTCGATGGTCCTCGAATCATCAAAAGCCTCAACCCTTGTCCTGAGATCGTCTGAGTCGAATTGTCCCCATCCCTCATTAAAGAGAACCCACATGCAGATCGAGGTTTGGTTATATAGGTGTGCAACAACATCCAAAGTGAAAAACACAAAGTCATCCCTTTCTTTCTTGTTCCGTCTTGAAAAGAGCCGCCTGTGTTTCCTGTCTGATAAAAAGGATCTAAAAAAAAGGGGCAGGGTGACTGTGAAATCGTTGTATTTTTCTCCACCGTTTGGAATATCCTGCCAGACGAGCATTCCCAGCCTGTCTGCATGATAATACCATCTTGGACATTCGAGCTTGACATGTTTTCTTATCGTATTGAACCCCATTTCCTTGATTTTGAGGATATCGTTTATCAAAAATCGGCAAGAAGACTCCATCCTTTTCAGGGTGGAGATGAATTGCCGAATATATTGGAAAAATCAAGTAATTATGTTATAATGAATTA
>CASDPA010000018.1 GCA_949282255.1 uncultured Spirochaetales bacterium | reverse complement strand
GGTGCACGTGGCGTTACAATTCAGGGCGCTGTTGCGCTGGTTGGTACCAGACCCTTATAGGGTCAGAGCAAACTACCGGCTGAGCCGGTAGTCATGATTGTATAAAAAAGGAGCCACCGATCAAACGGCAGCCCCCTTTGCAGTTTTAGGTTTGTGCCAAGGAATTCATTTTCCTTGTAATTTCCTTGTAACAAAAAGAAAAGATAAATTCAATACCTAAAACCCCCGTATTGACACAAGTGGTTGGATTAATATATGTTATTGACAGATTGACGATTATTGTCAGAATGTAGAAATAAAGAGGTTATAATTATAATGTATAGAACTTTGGTTCAGATGTTTGATGAGCGGGTTGCTTCAAATCCACTTTATACAGCCCAGCTGTCGAAAGATGATAAAGCTAAATTCCACCCTACAACCTATATCCAGCTGCAGGAGAATGTAAGGGCCTTGGCGTCTTCTCTTAAACAGCTTGGCCTGAAACGGGGAGAAATCGTGGGGCTCATGAGTGATAACAGGGCTGAATGGATGGTTGCGGATCTTGCAATTCTTACTTTGGGAGCTGCTGATGCACCACGTGGAAGGGATGCGATGGATTATGAGATCCGTTATATACTCTTTGAAACCGGGGCAAGATTCTGCTTTGCGGAAAATCTTGAGATGGCCGACAGGATCATAGCCCTCAAGAAAGAGCTTCCAATGCTCGAGACTGTTGTCATAATGGATGGCTTGAAGCCTGCAGTGGGGCAGGAGGAACTGGAAAATCGCAAGAAAGCTTCCGGGCTGGCTGTATGTTTGCAGTCCGATCTTGTCAAAGAGGGCATGGAGCTTTTGGCAAAGGAATGGGGCCGCAAGGCAATTGAGCATGAGATAGCACTTGGAAGCGAGGAGGATATCTGTACCATCATATTCACAAGCGGTACAACAGGTAATCCAAAAGGTGTCATGCTTACCCATGGCAACATGCTCTACCAGCTTGCCCAGATACCATCGATAAAGAATGTGCGTCCCCAGCAGAGGTGGCTTGCGGTCCTTCCCGTATGGCATTCCTTCGAACGCCTTATCCAGTATGTTATTCTTGACAACCTTGATGTGATCGCATACAGCAAGCCTATAGGAAAGATCATGCTTGTCGACATGGCGAAGGTCAAACCCCATTATATCTGTTCTGTACCAAGAATATGGGAGACAGTGAAGGCTGGTGTTAACCAGAACCTTAAATCCAAATCGCCTGCCCAGAGGAAAATATTTAATTTATTCCTGGCTGCTGCGAAAAAGCAGTATGCAGCCAAGGAGCTTATCGATGGGCGCATTCCGGATATCAAACGCAGATCGAGGATTCTTGACTGGATTGTTGGAATTGTTCCGTATCTTGTGCTTTCACCAATAGCTGCACTTGGACGCAGGATCGCTTTCAAGCCGATCACTTCAAAATTCGGCCCAGACTTTATCGGGGGAATTTCCGGTGGCGGATCAATGAGCAAGGATGTCCAGACATTCTTTTCCGCAATCGGCGTCACCTTAATAGATGGATACGGCCTAACCGAGACTGCACCTTTGGTTGGTGCGCAGAACTTCGATCATCCAACCCGTGGTTTCATGTTCGCCATGAAAGGCACGGAAATCAAATGCCTCAAAGATGATGGCACTGTGGCCGCTCCTGGGGAAAAGGGTGTTCTTTATGTCCGTGGACCTCAGGTGATGAAAGGTTATTTCAAGAGGCAGGATCTCACCGATAAGGTTCTTGACAAGGATGGTTGGTTCAATACCGGAGATCTTGCAATAACGACAAGAAGCGGCCTTTTCTGTATTGCAGGAAGAGCAAAGGATACGATTGTGCTTTCGGGTGGAGAGAATATCGAACCGGTTCCAATCGAAGCGGCTTTAAACGAGAGCGAATACATTGAAACCGCGGTTGTTGTCGGTCAGGATAAGAAATATCTTGCAGCATTGATTGTAATTGCGGAAAAGAATGTGGAAAGGTATCTGAAGGATATGAAGATACCGTATGTCAACAGGGAGGAACTCTCTGAAATGGAAGAGGTGAAGGCCCTGATAAACAGGGAGATCCAGGAAAAGGTCTCTTCGCGGCGTGGCTTCAAGGCTTTTGAACAGATCAATAGGTTTGCTCTATTGGAAAAGAGTTTCAAGGTAGGTGAGGAATTAAGTGCCAAACAGGAATTGAAGCGGCACAAGATAAACGAGATATACGCCAAGGAGATAGCAGGGCTGTTTAACTGAGAATGAAATTTTGTTAAGTACTTCACAAACTGGGGACTTCCGAATTATGATATTTTCCAATACCAACAACAGGAAGTCGATATGGAAGCTGCCGTTCGTGAAGCACACTATAAGAAAATGACGGAGACACCGGTGAGACGGCTTGTTTTGAAACTTGCGGTTCCGACAATAGTCTCCATGCTCGTTTCGAGCATATATAACATGGCCGACACCTTTTTTGTCTCGCAGCTAGGAACTTCTGCGGCAGGAGCGGTCGGCATTGTGTTTTCCATCATGGCGGTAATCCAGGCAATAGGCTTCACAATCGGAATGGGGGCCGGAAACCTTTCTTCCAGACGTCTTGGGGCAAAGGAGGATGAGCAAGCCAATATATATGCCTCCAGCGGATTCTTTCTTGGCATCGTCTTTTCTCTCCTGCTGGCAGTGCTGGGGTCTGTGTTCATTGATGGTTTCATGCGTTTTTTGGGTGCAACTGAAACAATTCTTCCATACGCCAGGGCATATGCCAGATATATCTTGCTGGCTTCTCCGGTGATGTGTCTGTCGTTTATTATGAATAATTATCTCCGCGCCGAAGGGAAAGCGGTTTATGGCATGATCGGAATCACCACCGGTGGAGTTTTGAATATCGCACTTGATCCGATTTTCATATTCGGTTTCAATTTGGGAACGGCTGGAGCTGCCATAGCAACCGCATTAAGCCAATTCATTTCCTTTTGCATACTTTTATCGATGTTTTTGAGAGGAAAAAGCAATCTCAAGCTGTCGGTGCGCAACATCTCCAAAAAATTGGGAACATACAGGGAGATATGTTTCATCGGGCTTCCGACTCTAGCCAGACAAGGGCTTGCCTCTGTTGCCACCATTGCCCTGAATATCATGAGCGCCGGATATGGTGATGCTGCGGTGGCTGCAATGAGCATCACAGGCCGCATAACATATTTCCTGTTTTCGTTCATGCTTGGACTGGGGCAGGGCTATCAGCCTGTTGCGGCATTCAATTACGGAGCCCGCCGCTTTGACAGGGTGCATGATGCGACCAGATTCACAAGCAATGTGGGAACCCTTGCCATGTTTGTCGTCTCCTCTCTCTGCTTTATTTTTGCCAAGCCGATCATTATGGCTTTCAGACATGATGATCTGGAGGTGATTGCAATCGGAGTCGTTGCTTTGCGGGCCCAGTGTGTCGCATTGTGTCTCACAGGGATATCGACAACCGCCAATATGGCATTGCAATGTACGGGCCAGGCTGCGATGGCAACCTTTCTCGCCCTTTGTCGCCAGGGAGTCTTCTTCATACCTTTGATTCTTGGTCTTCCACGATTTTTAGGCATAACCGGTATAGAATTGGCACAGCCGATAGCAGATGTGCTGACTTTTGCGGTTGGAATCGTAATGTATGTCGGATTCCTTAAAAACCTGAAAGGCCGGAAGAGGGCGCAGAAAGCCGAACAGGTGAGCCTTTGAGTATTTAAACAAAAGCCCTTTGGTGATATAGTCTTTCTAACATTATTATCAAGGGGTCATTATGAAAGACAACACCATTTTGGGACCTTCCGACAGACCGAATCTTGCGAGATGGGTCCCGCTGTCTTTCCAGCATGTGTTTGCGATGTTCGGAGCGACCATCCTTGTCCCGCTCCTGACGGGGCTTTCTCCGTCCACCGCTCTCTTTTCTGCTGGAACAGGAACTTTAATCTACATCCTGATCACAGGTGCGAAGGTACCGGCCTTCCTCGGATCCTCGTTTGCGTTCATTCCTGCTTTGACCAGCATCGGCAGCGCTTACGGCATGCCTTATGCATTGGGTGGTGCGTTCTGTGCGGGTATCTTCTACGCCATCGTCGCTCTTATAATCAAATTTGTTGGAACAGGCTGGCTTGACAGGGCGTTGCCGCCGGTTGTGATCGGCTCGGTGATCATAGTCATCGGTTTGAATTTGGCACCGACTGCGATGGACAGTGCAATGTATAATAACGGCACCTATTCGCTTGTTTATTTCTCTATTGCTCTTGTCACACTTGCAATAGCGATCATTGCGACAATATTCTTCAAGGGATTCTTCAACACCCTTTCCATTCTCATCGGCCTGGTGGGTGGATATCTTTTCACCCTTCTCATGGGGTTCTTCTTCCCCTCATACCATCTTATCGATTTCTCAATCGTCAGAAATTCAGACTGGTTCGGAGTTCCGACGTTCGCAATTCCCAAGTTCTCTTTTGTGCCGATACTGACATTCATAATCGTCTCTCTGGCCACAATATGCGAGCATCTTGGAGATACCCTGGTCACGAGTAAGGTCGTAGGCAGGGATTTTTATAAGGATCCAGGGTTGCATAGAACTCTTACGGGAGATGGCCTTGCAACCGCATGGGCTGCTCTTTGGGGAGGTCCACCCAATACGACTTACGGTGAGAACATCGGCGTAATGGCCATAACAAAGGTCTATTCGGTATGGGTCATCGGCGGAGCTGCTGTTATTGCGATCATACTCTCCTTCCTGCATAAGTTCGGAGCGATCATACAGACAATCCCGAGTCCTGTGATGGGAGGAATTTCAATGCTGCTTTACGGCTTGATCGCCTCTTCCGGACTCAGGACCATAGTGGAAAGCGGAGTCGATTATAAGGATAAGAGAAACCTTACAATCTCGTCTGTCATCCTGGTCATAGGAATCGGAGGCGGGATGCTTCAGTTTAAAGTCGGAGGGAATTTTGAATTCTCTCTCGGAGGAGTTGCCTTGGCAACTGTTGTGGGCATTCTTTTGAACCTCATCATACCTAGGACTGTTGATGCGGGAAGCAAGGAGAACTAGTCTTTTCCCATTTCTTCAAGATAGATCTGGGCATCTGAGGCTGAAAAACAGCAGACCGTTATGTCCAGATCAGATTCTCTGAGGATTTCCAGGGCGGCCTTTGCCGCCTTTTTTTTCGGATATCCATACACTCCGCAGCTTATAAGGGGGAATGCTATGCTTTTTATCCCGTTTTCTTTTGCGACCTCCAACGAACGCTTATAACAGGATTTGAGTTTTTCCTCTTCCCCGTATTCTCCGCCATGCCATACGGGGCCGACTGTATGTATCACATGCCGCGCTTTGAGCTTGTAGCCCTTTGTTATCTTCGCGTCTCCGGTCCTGCAGCCTCCAAGAGTGCGGCATTCCGCTAAAAGCTCTTTTCCTGCGGCCCTGTGTATCGCTCCGTCGACACCTCCGCCGCCAAGCAAGCTTTCATTTGCAGCGTTTACTATTGCATCCACATCGAGGTCTGTGATATCTGCGATGATTATTTTTATCATACTTATCATGATACCATGTGCACATTCCGTATTTGATATTATTTTTATTGCAAGTAGTTTTTTTTCATCACATTGGCTTGTTGATGGAATAAAATGATAAGCAGAAAAACAGATGGAGGGCATATGTTGAAATATGATGCCGTAGTCATCGGAGCCGGTAATGGAGGCCTCGCCGCCGCACTTACTTTGGCGCTGAAAAATAAGAAGGTGCTGGTGCTTGAGAAGGGTAGTGTTCCCGGAGGCTTTGCCACCAGCTTTATCCGAGGAAGGTTTGAGTTTGAGGCTTCGTTGCATGAGCTTTGCGATTATGGCACCAGAGATAAGAACGGAAACCTATATAAGCTTTTCAAGCAGTTCGGGGTTGTGGACAAATTGGAATTTGTGACCGTTCCCGAAGCGTTCAAGGTTATATGCCTGGATACCGGTGAGGAGTACAGCATGCCGTTCGGCCGAAAGGAGTTCATAGATAAAATGGAGTCGTACGTGCCTGGAAGCAGACCGTCCATGAATACTTTTTTCGATCTTGCAGATGAAACGTCGGAGGCCATGGCTTATCTGACGAAGATGAGGGGGCGGCCGGACAGCAAGGTTTTGAGAAGCAGGTATCCCAATTTTATGAGGGTTGCCGCTTATCCGGTCAAGAAAGTTCTTGATGCGATAAAAATGCCTCAAAAGGCACAGCGGATACTAAATGTGTACTGGTCATATCTTGGGGCGCCGGAAAGCCAGCTCAGCTTCATACACTATGCGCTGATGGTAAATCTTTATATCGATCTTGGGGCGCAGATACCAACAAAAAGAAGCCATGGGATCAGCCTGACCCTTGCCGAAGAGATAATCAAAAAAGGTGGCGAGATATGGTATGACAGCGAGGTGTCTGAAATACTTGTCGAAAATGGCAGGGTGGCCGGAGTCAAGCTGTCAGATGGTCTTGAGATAAGGACAGCGCATGTCATAAGCAACGCATCCCCACATACGGTTTATGGAAAGATGGTCGAGCCGGATGATATCCCTTCCGATGAGATAAAGCTTGCGAATGCCCGAAGCTTTGCCGGTCGTGGATTGTCGATGTTCCTTGGCCTCAACAGGTCCGCAAAGGAACTTGGCTTGGACAGCTACAGTTATTTCATTTACCACAGTCTGGATTCCGATAAGGAATTTGAAACAATGAAGAAGCCGTATTGCGGCTCCCAGGTGACAGTATGTCTTAACAACGGCCTCCCGAATTGCAGTCCTGAGGGGACGGCGATACTTTATTTCACATCCCTTTCGTTCACCGATTGTTATGCGGATGAGATAGGAAATTCGGATTACTTTGATGTTAAGGACAAGATAGCCGATACATTCATCGACACATTTGAAAAGGCCACTGGAGTTGGAATCAGGGCTTACATAGAAGAAATAGAGGTGGGTACTCCTTTGACTTATGCCCATTATACCGACAGCCCTCAGGGAACCATTTATGGTTATCTTGCTTCTGGTCTGGACAATCTCATGCCGCGCCTGATGACGATGTACGATGAAAAGAGGCTTCCTGGATTGAGGTTCGCAGGAGGTCATTCCATGCGTGTTTCCGGGTATAATTCCTCGTATCTTTCCGGCAATCTTTCTGCCAATTTGACACTTTCGGATATGAAGGAGGATGCAAAATGAAAAAGGTCAAAGTAGGCATGATCGGTTTGTTCGACATGCTGAAGTTTAAAAATCTAAAAAGGGATAGGATGAGGATGATAGAAAATTCCTCTTCAGCCCATCTGGAGAGCGAATACGATATCAATGCGCTTGCCAGGCATTACCATCCGGAAGTTCAGAACCTTGTCGTGAAGGAGATCATCGATGAGGCTGAAGGGGTGAAGTCATTCATCCTCATTCCTGACAGGCAGAAAGGGACCATGGAGCTTGCTCCGTTTAAAGCCGGAAGCTACATTAACCTGCGTATGCGTATCGGATCTTCGGTGGCAAGCCGTGTGTATTCCCTTTCCTCATCTCCAAGGGATGTGCTGGAAGGAAAATACATGGTGACCGTAAAGAAAAAGGATGGTGGATTTTTCAGCACCTATCTTTTTGAGCATGCCTGCCCCGGGATGAGGCTATCCTCCAGCGAGCCGTTCGGACGGATGACATATAACAGGATCAGGGATGCTCATACGGTTGTTGCGGTCGCCGGCGGTGTCGGAATCACACCCTTTATCTCCATGGCCAAGGCCATTGATGAAAGGAGCGAGGATTTTTGTCTTGTGCTGATCTATGGCACCAGAACACAGAAGGATGTTGTCTTTAAAGATGTTTTGGAACGTATAGAGAAGGATAATCCTGATAAGTTCCGCATCGTGCACGTTTATAGTGAGGAGAAGGTAGAAGGGGCTGAATACGGTTTTGTCACCTCGGAAATAATAAAAAAGTATGCTCCTGATTGTGGTCCTTATTCTCTTTTTGCCTCCGGTCCGGATGTTATGTGCTCATTCTTGGAAAAACAGATTCCAGCCCTGGGCTTGGAAAGGAAATATATAAGGATCGAAAGGACTCCTGACGCACTCTGCCGTGATGAGGATGATGTCTATAAGATAAAGGTGCATAGCAGGGAGAAGGTCTTTGAGATCGAGGCTCCCTCCTGTGAAACAGTTCTTGCCTCATTGGAAAAATCAGGCTTTGCTTTGAGGAACATGTGCCGTGTCGGCGGTTGTGGATTCTGCCGCTCGAAGATAATAAGTGGGAACTATGTTGCAACGAAATATGAGAAATTGAGATTGGCGGATAAGGATTTCCAGTATTTCCATCCTTGCTGCAGCTATCCTCTTTCAGATATGGAGATAGTGGTCTCTTCCGAAAACAGGCTTTCTCAGGAGGACCAGGATCCGAAGCGTTTGTAGATTATGTCTGCAAGCTCTTCAGGACTTTCTTTTGTTCCGTTTTCCGACCAGGCCATGTAGATGGAACAGAGTGCTCCCGCATAGCTCAGGACCTCATAATATCTCCGGCTTCCTTTTTCTGGAGTGAAATATTCGAGTGCAAATTCGGTTATCGACTCTAGAATCATCTTGCCGGGGATGTTTTCATATCTGTAACGGGTCACTTCTGTGTAAGGCTTGAAGAATTTGAAAAAAAATACCACGTTCTCATAGTTTATGCTTTTGTCATTATTCGCATTGGCGCTTATGAGGGCGCGGTATTCTTTTATCAGTGAATCGTGATAGTCGATTATTATTTGCTCTATGGATGAGTAATTTCTATAGAAAGACATCCGTGAGATTCCCGCTGCCTGGCATAATTCCGATATGGAGATGGCTCTGAGCCGTTTTATCTTCAGCAGCTCCAAAAGAGCTTCAAGGAGACATTCCTTTGCAAAAGCTCTGCTTTTCATATTACCTCATCCCTCTTTTATTATTGTAACAAACATTTTTGCTTTGTGTTACAATTTGTAACATCATTTGCCACTCTGTTTCCCTTGTTTTCTTTGCCGATATCTTTTACATGTTTTTTTTGATAATATTTAAGAAAAGATCGGATACGTTTTGTCTTTTGCAGGATGAATTGTATTGGTGTTCTTCCCATTGGAATATAAGGAGTGTCTGATGTACGAAGCAAAGATGAAGTTAACTGATGAGCAGCTGTCGATCCTCAAGGGGGAAAAAGGGGAGGTGATGGCGAAGATGATGGAGACCGTGGTCAGGTTCGGAGATATATTTGGAGCCGGACGCCTGATTCCCGTAACCCATAAGCAGGGGCATCTGGTCACATCGTTTGGAATAGGGCTTCTTAAGCCGCTTTTTTCGACGATGGACAAGCTCATAGAAGCCGGAGTTGAAGCGGAAGGCGGATTTACCGTCGATCCCCGTCCCTTGGATTACGAGAACGTGAAATGTTCCCTGTTGGAGAAGCTTGTTTTTAATAAGATACTTTATTCTAAACAGAAAATGTATGAGCAGCAGCTCGGCATGGTCGGCCTTAAGGATAGGAATGCTTTTTCTTGTGCCTGTTATTTGGATGAGGTCGGGAATATCCCGCAAAAAGGGGATGTGCTTTCATGGGCTGAATCGAGTGCTGTGGTTTATGCAAACAGTGTTCTCGGGGCAAGGTGCAACAGAAACAGCGGAATGCTCGATCTGTTCGGATCGATATTGGGATTTGTTCCGGATTTCGGTCTGGTTACGGATGAAGGGCGCAAGGCTTCCTGGAAGGTTTATGTGAAAACGTCAAAGCTGCCGGAGGCACAGGTGTTGGGATCCGCGGTTGGAATGCATGTGATGGAGGATGTCCCCTACGTGTTCGGCCTTGACCGATTCTTGGGGAACAGCCTTGATGACGGGGTCAAATCCTATCTGAAGGATTTTGGCGCGGCTACGGCTTCCAACGGGGCTGTCGGCCTTTATCATATAGACGGTCTCACCCCCGAGGCTGTAGAGCTTGGAGAGAAGCTGGTTTTGGATGATGCCAAGACATATATAATCGACGATGCGGAGATCGAGAGGGTTTATAAAAGCTATCCTGTGATGTGGAAGGAAGGCAAGACCAAGGCTGAAATGGTATTCATTGGGTGCCCGCACCTTTCTTTTATGCAGCTTAAAGATTGGACTGGACGGATCTGCAGCGCACTGGAGGGCTCGGGACGCAAGACTGTGGCGCTCAATGTGGTTTTGACAAGCGCTCCGGATGTCGTGGAGAAATTCAAAAAGGAGCCGGATTATAAACGGCTTATCTCGACAGGAGCTCATCTGACATCAATCTGTCCGCTTATGTATACCAATAACCCGCTGACGAAGAAACATGCGATAGCCACCAACTCAAACAAGCTCAGGACATATTCGGCGGCCAGATATTATATGGATGCAGATATTCTTGATATCATCTGCGGCAAGGAGGTGTGAGATGAAACAGTTCAAAGGAAGAGTTTTGGCAGGAGGAAAATTTACAGGGGAGGCTGTCGTTTCCCATCAGGGAGTCAACACGCTCGCAACTTTCCAGGCCAGCGCGCTTAAGAATGCAAAGAAAGTCATCGCTTCCGATCAGAATAATCCTGATATATATGGAAAAGAGCTTACGGGAAAGGCTCTCTGCCTTCCGATCACAATCGGAAGCACCACCGGCGGTCTTGTCATACAGACCATATGTTCAATGGGAATCAATCCTTCTTGTTTCCTGTTTTCTGAACATGTGGATCCGCTTGCCGCTTCCGGTATTGTCCTTGCCCGTGTATGGGAAAGCAATCCTGTGATTGCAATCGACCAGCTTGGCAAGGAGTTTTTGGAAACGGTGAAGACCGGAGATAGCCTGGAGGTATCTGAAGACGGTACTGTCACAATCTTATGATAGCGTCAGGGCATCTTTTACGGGTGCCCATTATTCTTGCCAATTTTATTACATGTTTTCAATAAATGTCATTATTGACATAAGATAGAATATATGTAATAAAAGACGATATGAAAACTATTATTAAGACATGGATATGTTCCGTGGTTCTTGTTGTGCTTTACCGGGCGCTCAAGGTGCTCACAAAATCCGATAGCAGGGTAAGGGAGGATTTCGAGTCTTTCAATGAAGGTTTTACTGTGCGGATTTTTCTTTCCGATAACGGCCGATCCATCACTTTTGCCAAAGAAAACGGGAAATTGGTCAGAGCCTTGCAAAAACGCCCTGCAGATGTCGCAATAACATTCAAGAGCATAGATGCCGCTTTTCTTGTATTTACAGGCTTCATGGGAATTTCCAAAGCTTACGCTGAACACCGTTTCGCTCTTTCCGGGGATATCGGGCAGACGATGACCCTTGTTAGGATGATAGACATAGCCGAATCATATCTTTTCCCATACATCATGACCAAAAGGATATTGAGAGAGGTGCCCAAAAAGCAGATGAGCAGCCTCAGGGTTTATGCAATGACATTCTTAGGAGTTTGAAGATGCATATTCCGTCATATTTTGAATTTGTGAATCCGGCAAAGCTTCTCAGCGGAGAATTCGCGCTGGAGAACATCGCTTCCGAGATGAAGCTTCTGGGTTCTTCCCGTCCGATGGTCCTTTCTGATCGGACTTTGGAAAAGATAGGATCTGTCGATATCCTGCGTCAGGCGCTCAAGAAAGGTGGAATTTCCTTTGCCTCCCTTTTTACCGATGTGCCGCTTGATTCGTCCATAACAGTCGTAAATGAGATATCGAAGATATATAGGCAGTCGAATTGTGATTCAATAATAGCTCTTGGAGGAGGCTCTGTCCTTGATACTGCAAAAGGATTGAGGATGCTCATAAGCCAAGGTGGAAAAGATATCCTTTCCTATGCGGGCTGCGAGACGTTGCCAAGGGGCGTGCATGTTCCTTTCATCGCCATTCCGACCACAAGCGGGACAGGAAGCGAAGCCACAGGTGTGGCGGTGATCAAGGATGATGAAAGAAAGTTCAAGCTTGAATTCATCTCTCCGTTCCTGCTGCCGGATGTTGCGGTTCTCGATACACGCCTGCTTGTTTCCATGCCCGCACGCATCACGGCTCTTACCGGGCTTGATGCCTTCACCCATGCGATTGAGGCATATTCCTGCCTGCAAAAGAATCCTGTCAGCCAGAGTTACGCAATAGCCGCTATAAGACTCATTGTAGAGTATCTGCCACAGGCTATAGCCAATCCAAAGGATAAGAAAGCGCGTCTTGCCATGGCCAATGCCGCCTACATAGCCGGTTCGTCATTTTCAAATAGCATGGTTGGGATTGTCCATGCCATCGGGCACAGCCTTGGAGCCACATGTTCCGTTGCTCATGGGGAGGCGATGACAATTCTTCTTCCTGCTTGCTTGCGTTATAATCTTGATTATGCCAAAAAGGATTATTCGGAGCTTTTGATGCATATCGCCGGAGATGATGCTTATGCCAAAACAAGAGAGGAAGATAGGGCTTTGAAAACAGTCGAGGCTGTGTGTGCTTTCATAGATGGCATAAAGGCCGCTGCTCCAATAAACACCCGGCTCAGGGATGCCAAGGTGAATAAGTCTGATTTTGAGCAGATTGCACGAAGGGCGGTGAATGATGGTGCGCTTATAGTCAATCCAAGAAATGCAGGAATCTCAGATATCCTGACTATATTGAGTGAAAGCTATTAATGGAAATAAGAGCGGTCATGCCGCTCTTATTTATTTGGTCAAGCTAACTCTTATGATTGTTTTTGCAATTTTTTCAAAATGAATTGAGAAAATGCTTGCATAAATATGTCTTTTGATATACTATTAAGTTAGCTTAAACAAACATATATCTCCCTCTTTTAGTTCCCTGTTAGTTAAGCTGAATTGTGGTACGAGGACTCCTTTGTAAAAGCCATTGCACATCTCGTACCACAATTTTTTTGTCCTATGGCCGGCAATCAGAAATAATCTGAAAAATATGGCACCTGCTGAGATATTGAATCCTCAAGCATATTCAGTATGTCCTCATTCACCTCAAGCCGGCCTATCTTATTCAAGTATTTAGGTCTCTTATAGCCCAAAAGCATTGTGACAAGCGTTTGTATGTCTATCCGGTCTGAAGAGGCTTGCCTGATCCTTTCAAGCCTTCCTTTCCCGTCCTTGCCTATCTCAAGGCGGAAAGATCCTTGGTTCCAGGATAAGAGCGGATCTGAAAGATTGAATTCCCATACCCGGTTTTCCGTATCCGGCTTGAAAGGATATTCGGCGATAAAGCGTTCTGCATCAACGATTCTTGCCATGTAGTAGGGGCAGATCGTTTCTTTGATGTTTGCATCCTCAAGCAAGAATGCCAGCGGCTCGTCGGTATAGGTATATCCTTCAACACTTTTTATCATGGAAAAATGGGCGCTGATGAAGTTCCACAGCCCGATACGCGCCTCTCTGGTGAGATGTATCATATCCTTTATGTGGAAGATGTCGTCGCTGATCCAATAGATTATGTATCCATCGGCATCTCCGTTGGCATTGTAATATATCGCCGCCATCAAATCGTCACTGTCCCATAAGAAATACTCGTTCCATGCCAGATCATCGCGCAGCAGCGCCCCATGCGTTCTCATTGCATACCGCTGGTAGGCCTCACGCAGCTTCTTATCATTGATCTGCACCCTCTGTATTTCGCCATCCACCTCCTGGTATTTCGGAAGCTGGAAGTCCTGTATCTCATATTCGATTCTGTCGGAAATTATCTCCCATCCCTTTTTCCGATAGAAAGGAATGGAATAGGGGAAGAGATATGAGATATGCTGACCCCTGCTTCTCATGTCTTCCAAGGCCCTTTTCAAAAGCTTGCTCATCAATCCACGATTGGAATATTCGGGATAAGTGCCTACTCCTGTAAGGCCTCCCATGAAATATGTGTGCCCGAAGATTCTCACGTGCATCGGATATACTGCGACCTGGCTGACAAGCTGGCCATCGTCAAACCATCCTATTACATCCGCTTTTTCAAGTGTCGGCTGTTTGGCCTTTTTCATTTCCTTCTCTTGCCAGCCTATCAGATTCAGCTTGTTATAAGTTACCTGAAATACATATTTCAGCAGTTCATTATATTGCTCGAAATCATTGATTCCGACTTTTCTCAATTCAAGATTCTTTTTCATTCTTACCAAAACCAATTGAAAACCAAATATTATGCGACGAAAATAAAAGCCCGTCAGGGCTGGATGAATGCAAGCCGGAGCCGGCTTGACATCATGAATATATTCTATCGTACCGGCAATCCGTTTTCAAGTGCGCTTGTTTATCTGGTTTTTGGCATTGCCGAGGATAAAGGATTTTAGGTTGTCGCAGGCTGTTGCCATCAGCCTTCTTCGTGCCTCGAGGGTCGCCCATGCGATATGCGGGGTTATGATGCAGTTCGGCATTCCCATAAGCGGACTCTGTTTTTGCGGCGGCTCTATGGAAAGCACATCGAGGCCCGCCGCTTGCAGCTTTCCTTGCTTGAGAGCATGATAAAGTGCATTCTCGTCAACAAGCGGTCCTCGCGAAGTGTTTATGAGCACAGCGTCTTTTTTCATAAGTGCGATGGTATGTTCGTTTATCAGGTTTCTGGTCTTTTCCGTAAGGGGGCAGTGCAGGCTTATCACATCCGATTTTGCCAATAGCTCTTCCAGTTGCACCGGAATGAATCCTAATGCTTTTGCACTCTCTTTTTCAGATCTGGAATAATATATGACATCCATGCCGAACGCAGAAGCGATCTTCGCTGTCTGCATGCCTATGTTGCCCATTCCGATTATTCCTATTGTCTTGCCATGTAGCTCGCTAAGGCGGCCTTCAAAAAAACAATAGTCCTTCGATGCGGACCACCGGCCGTTCTTGACCAGATCCGAATGAAGGCTTGTCTTGTTCATTATCTCAAGCAAAAGCGCGAATGTGTGTTGTGCAACTGAGAAGGTGCTGTAGGCGGGAACGTTTGTAACTGTGATTCCATTCTTGCTGGCAGCTTCCAAATCGACATTGTTGTATCCGGTTGCCGTGATGCCGATGTATTTCAACCTCGCAAGCTGTTCGAGTTCTTTTTTTCCGATTACCACTTTGTTGATGATGATGGCATCGCTGTTTTCAGCTCTTTGAAAAAGCTCTTCCGGGCTGGTGCGGTCATATATCTCCACCTCGCCTAAAGAATAAAAACCTTCCCAGCTCAAATCCCCGGGATTCAACGTGTATCCATCCAAAACAGTTATTCTCATATTATAGATGATACCGGTAAATCCCGAGCCTGTTAAGATGGGCTAAAGGATATGATCCAGGAAACTCTTTGTCCTTTCGCTCTTAGGATTAGAGAACATCTGTTCAGGCGTGCCGCTTTCTATGATTTCTCCTGAATCCATGAAGATGACCTTGTCGGCCGCTGCTCTGGCAAAGCCCATCTCATGGGTGACAAGAAGCATTGTCATGCCGCTTTTTGCCAACTCGAGCATTACATCGAGAACTTCCTTGATCATTTCCGGATCAAGTGCGCTTGTGGGTTCATCAAAAAGCATCGCCTTTGGTTGCATGGCCAAGGCCCTGGCTATGGCCACCCTCTGCTGTTGGCCTCCGGAAAGCTGTGTAGGGTGTACATTCGCCTTTTCCTCAAGGCCGACCCGCTTCAAGAGCGACAACCCAAGCTCCCTGGCTTTCTTTTTCTCCATCTTGAGAACCTTGACAGGCCCTATTGTGACGTTGTCCAGGACGGTGAGGTGGGGAAAGAGATTGAACGATTGGAACACCATGCCGACCTCTTCCCTGATTTTTCTGATGTCGGTCTTGGGATCTGTTACGTCCACTCCATCGATCAGAATATGCCCGCTGGTGGCGCTTTCCAGTTTGTTCACGGTTCTCAGCAGGGTGCTCTTACCGCTTCCTGAGGGCCCGATGATCACTACGACCTCCCCGTCGTTGACAACCAGGTTTGCATTTTTCACCGCATGCACGGTCGATGTTCCATTTGTTTCGTAATCCTTGCAAAGATCTATGATTTCGATTTTAGCCATTTTTGTGGAGCCTCTCCTCTAGAAGACCTACGAGCCTTGAAAGCACGAGGGTTATGATAAGATAGATGAGCGCGACTATGAGCATCGTCTCAAGGGAAAGGAATGTCCTTGATATGTACTCTCTTCCTTTTCTGAGAATATCGGAAAGGGCTAGGGTGGACACAAGGGATGAATCCTTGAGCATGCTTATGAATTCATTTCCAATAGCAGGCAGAATCACTTTCACGGTTTGTGGAAGAATGATATGTATGAAGGCTTGGCTTCTGCTCATCCCAAGAGCGGTTGCAGCCTCCATCTGTCCCTTGGGAATGGCCTGTATTCCAGCCCGGACAATCTCTCCGATATAAGCGCCGAAACATATGCTGAGTGCAATGATGGCAGCTATCATTCCCTCCACATGCACTATGCTTCCAAGCGCATAATAAAGGAAGATGAGCTGTACAAGCAATGGAATACCGCGGATAAGCTCCACATAAAGCCCGCTTATCATGTTTATGATACGCATCTTTGAGACGCTTCCGAGTCCTGTGAATGTACCGATCACCACAGCTCCGATGATTGCAAATATCGTGACCTCGAATGTTACTGGAGTTCCCTGTATCGTAACCTTGAAGATGCTCCAGTATGGATCGCTGTGGAATATCAAAAGATATGCCAAAAGAGCTATCGACAATATGAAGGTCAGCCTCCAGGAACTCATGACATGCTTTTCGCCTCTTTTGGGTATTAGCGGTCCGTCTGTCATTTTGATGACGGACGGGTTGTTGCCCTTTGTCCTGTCGATGCTTACGAATTTCTTTCTTATTGCATCCTGTTTTAGTTGTTCATCAATATCCTTCATCTGATTACCTATGTTTATAAGATATGTCTATCATGTTGATTATATTCGCTTTGGTCAAGCTTATCTTGCATAAAAATGCAATATTCAAATTATCTCACGAAATTTATCGGTTTTTTATGCAAAATAAAAAGCCTCCCTGAAAAGAGAGGCTGACCAGTAATGGATATTTTAGAGAAGATTCCACTTGGCTTTGAGAGCGTCGAAGGAACCATCTGCCTTTGCCTTGTCCAGGCCTTCGTTGATAAGATCAAGTAGATAGGTGTTATCCTTCTGTACTGCGATTGCGATATCCTCTTCCGTGAATGCGCTACCAGCGATTGCAAGCTTGTCTTTGTAGTTTTCGTTTGCAAGGACGAAATCTGATGCAATCAACGAGTCGCAGACTGCTGCATCGAGGTTGCCATTGAGCATGTCTTCGATAGCAAGGCCGATATCATCATATCTGGCGACTACGACCTGCTTGTAGTTGTCGGAGAGGGTGAGGTCGCCTGTTGTTCCGATCTGGACTCCAACCTTTTTGCCATCGAGATCCTCCACCCCCTTGATTGCGGAGCCCTGTTCGACAATTATGACCTGTCCTGCTTCTAGGATGGTCTGACTGAAAGCCATTGTCATCTTTCTCTCTTCGGTTACAGTCACACCTGAAGATACTCCATCGTAACTGCCATTCTTAAGTCCTGCAAAGATTGTATCCCAAGGAATGTTCTTCACTTCGAATGTCTTTCCAACCTTTTCTCCGATAAGAGGCATGAGCTCAACTTCAAAACCGGTGAGATTACCGTTTTCGTCGATGAATTCAAGTGGTGGCCAAGTGGCATCCGCGGCGAAGATATATGTGTCTTTTTCCGCGCTTTCCTTGTTGCCATTTGCAAATATGGAGAACGGAAGGAGCATCAAGATTACAAGCAAAACTGCAATGAGTGAATATTTTTTCATTTTTTTCTCTCCTGTTTACAGGAGATAATATAAAAAATATGCATAACGCTGTCAATATCCTGCATAAATATTCCAAAAATTATTTTATAAAAAAACGCCGTATCCATACGGCGCAGGTTTTGCCTTATGCTTCTAAAGGCCTGATCTTTTTTCTGTATATACGTATATAAAGGAATATTGTTATGCAGAGTCCGACGATTTCCGCAAATGGGAATGACCACCAGACTCCTGTTATTCCAGCTATGCGGCTCAAGATGAACGCTCCAGGCAAAAGGATGACAAGCTGTCTTCCGATGGATACTATCATCGTATATATTCCGACGCCGACAGCTTGGAATGTAGCACCCATGGCGATTGAAACGGCAGCCATCATGAAGTTGATGGAGATGATTCTCAAGGCAGGTATTCCCATGGCATCCATTTCCGGACTGGATTTGAACATTCCCAAAAGCTCTTCAGGGAAGAATTGGAAAATCAAGAATCCTACTGCCATGATCACAAAGCCGATGATGCATCCTTTTCTTACTGTTTCAGTGATCCTGTGCCTGTTTCTTGCTCCATAGTTAAACCCTATAATCGGCACCAGACCTGCGGATAGGCCGAAAATCGGCATGAAAACGAAACTCTGAAGCTTGAAGTAAATTCCGAATATGGATACTGCCGTGGTGCTGAAGGCTATAAGGATGCCATTTATACCGCTTACCATGACGGTGCTGATGCTGTTGGTTATTATTGTCGGTACGCCTACGGCATATATGTCGCTTATGATTTTCTTATCAGGATGGAATCCTTTGAGCGACAGATGTATCTGCTTGTTCTTGAATACGAAGCAGAAGGCCATAGCCATTGCAATAAGCTGACCGATCACGGTTGCAATTGCAGCTCCTGATACTCCCATGCCGAGAGTAAATATGAAGATAGGGTCGAGTATGATGTTTGCAACAGCCCCCACGGTCTGGGTTATCATCGGGTGTATGCTGTCACCTGTGGCCTGCATGATGCGCTCGCATGTCACTTCAAAGAATATTCCACATGAGATTATGAGCACGATGCGGGAATATGAGGTGGCCATGCCGAGCAGTTCCACATCCTTGGTGAAAAGCGACAAAAACGGTTTTGCAAACAATATGCCGATTATTGCAAACAGCAGCCAGGTGCAGAATGACAGAAAGAGCCCATTGTTGCCCGCTTTTTCCGCATCATTGTAATTGCCTTCCCCGAGCCGTCTTGCCAACAGGCTGTTGACTCCGACCGCGGTTCCTATGCCAAATGCGATCATGAGGTTTTGAAGTGGGAAGGCCAGGGTGACGGCGGCAAGAGCTTCTTCTGAAAGCCAGGAGACGAAAATGCTGTCTACGATGTTGTACATCGCCTGGATGAGCATGCTGAGCATTATCGGAAAGCTGATCTTGAATATGAGCTTGCCGATAGGCTCGTATCCCATTATGTTTCTTTTTGGTGTGTTCTGTTCACTCATACAGACTACTTTATATTGTTAAATTTTATTTTTGTCCACACATAAAAATTAAGGCTCTGTTGTGGCTTGAGAATTGCCATGTAGGGGATTCTCAAGTATAATCCATAGCGTGATGACGGTTTTTAACTGATGAGGATTAGGACATGACAGTTTGCAAATTCGGCGGTTCCAGCGTAGCTGACGCCTCCCAGATCAAGAAGGTCAAGGCCATCCTTGACGAGGATAAGAAGAGAAAGGTCATAGTAGTTTCCGCTCCGGGAAAAAGATGCAAGGAAGATGACAAGATCACTGATCTTTTGTATCAGTGCAACAAGATGGTCCAGAAGGGGCAGAGCTGCAAGCCTGTTTTCCAGGTCATCGCCGAAAGGTATCTTGGCATAGCACAGGAGCTCGGCCTCGATACGAAGGCTCTTTCGGCGCAGCTTGATGAGATCAGATGCATGATCGATGCGGGCAGGGGCGCGGATTATGCTGCAAGCCGTGGAGAATATCTCAGCGCATTTCTTATCAGCCAATATCTCAAATGGGAGTTTGTGGATGCTGCGGAATGCATCGTCATCAACAGCGATGGGACTGTGAATCCGTTCAGCTATGACCGCGTTTCGATGATGCTCGATAATAAGAAGGCAAAGGGCTTTGTCATTCCTGGGTTCTACGGTTCTACAGAAGATAATACGATAAAGACATTCACCAGAGGGGGATCCGATATAACAGGAAGCATTGTCGCACGCGCAATAAATGCCAACATGTATGAAAACTGGACGGATGTGTCCGGAATTTTCAGTGCCGATCCTAGGCTGATTCCTGATGCCAAGGTGATCGATGCGATAAGCTACAGGGAGGTCAGGGAGCTTTCGGATCTGGGTGCTTCTGTCTTCCATGAGGAGGCTATTGCTCCGATACTTCCCGTTGAGATTCCAATAAATATCAAAAATACCAACAGCCCTGATGATCCCGGCACACTCATTGTTCCCGAATCAGGGGAGATGAAGCTTGCCGGCGTATCTGCCCGCGGAGGTCTTTCGCGCATAAGCATCAGGAAGCTCATGCTTTTCAAGAAGCAGGGCATGAGGCATGCACTGCTCACAATGCTCCATATATTCGGCATCAGGCCTGTATATTCCCTTCAGGGGATTGACAGCATGGTGTGGTTTTATGAGACCAGCAATGCAACCGAGAGTGTTGTTAAAGCCATGTGTGAAAGGCTTAAGTCTGAATTTGATCTTGATTCGATTTCTGTCGACAGCGGATATGCGATTCTTGGGGTTGTCGGTACGAACCTGTTGGAGACCAGTGATTACCTGAGAGCATCGCAGTCCCTTTATGACAGCGGGATAAAGATTTCCTTCCTGAATTACGGTGCAAGCGATGTTTCCTTCACCTTTGGTATAAATGAAGAGGACAGGCAGAGAGCGGTCAGCGTGGTTTACGACAAACTTTTCAGATGAGCATAAGGGCACCTGCAGTGCCCTTTTCTTTTTTATAATGCAAGCAGATGGCTGGCGATTGAGAAATATATGATCAGACTCACCGCTTCCACAATCGTTGTGATTAAAGGAGCGGCCATCATTGCCGGATCCAAGTTTAATTTTTTTGCTATCAGGGGAAGGGTTCCTCCGGTACATTTTGAAATCACAACAGTGGCGTAAAGTGAAAGCGAGACCGTGAGAGCTATGGCTAAAGGATTTCCTACAAGTTCAAGCCTCAGAAAATTGAATGCTGCAAGGCTGAAGCCCACTATTAGTGCTATCAAGAAGAATTCCTTGAGCAGTACCTTTCCCATATCTTTTGTTCTGATTTCTCCCATCGCCATCGCCTGATTACGATAGTGGAGCTTTGACTTCCTGCGTTTCCTCCTGTATCGGTAAGCATCGGGATGAAGGTTACGAGAGCAGGAAGGGCCGCAAATGCATTTTCATAGCGCCCGAGGATCTTCCCGGTGATCATTGCGGAAAACATCAGCAATAATAACCAAAGCATTCTGTTTTTGGCGAGAGCGAACATGCTTCCTGTAAAATATTGACTGTCTTTTTCTCTAATAAGCTGTTCCCGTTTGATCACAGATATAAGCCTGCCCTCGTTGTCGAGTATCGGGATTTCTTCTAAAAACATGTCCTTTGCCTCTGCTGCTGCATCGGAGATTTCCAGGCTTCCGTCTATGAAATGGTGTGAATAAGATAGATTGTCCCTTAACGGCATATCCATTTCCGAGGCAATCAGATGTGCCGTTCCCACTGTCCCGGCAAATCTGTTTTCGGCATCTGTCACATAGCAGGTTCCAGAACATCCTTTTATATCGGCTTTTCTGATTTCCAAATCGCTCTTCCTGTACTCCATTCAGATTGAAGCCGCATATGGGGACAGGGGGGGGTAGTAGGGAAAACGCATATTTGAATTTCTCTGCTTTTCCTGCAGTTTTTCAGATGTTGTATGCCTTTACGTTATAAGCTGTTTTAAGGCAGATGCTTCTCTCCTCGTTTGAGCATAATGATAGAAACATATTGTTTTCTTTTTTACTTGGATTCGAGAGCGCCATCACGAGCCTTCTGCACGCAAGGGCATGAAAATCCCAAAACAAAGATGTAAGTCTTATTTTCCCATTGAGACGTCAAACATGATGAAATGATTACAGATTGCAGTAAAAAGCCGGTATACTTGGAGGCTCAGCGGTCTGCATCTGTTGTCCACATATTATAGTATTATACGGGGCTTGTCCTCTCTTTTTACACATACCATCATTTCAAGGAATTTCTGCAAAAAAAGAACCGCCGATAAACGGCGGCTCCATTTTGAAGGCGAAATCTTATCTGATTCTGACTTCTGTCTCGAGGTCGAAGAACCTTGCCTTCTCCATGTTGACGACTAGGCTTACCTCTTCTCCAACAACAGGAGTTATGGAAGGATCGATCTTTCCAACAACATTCGCCCTGTCGGTTGCGATGTGAACCTGTGTCTCGGATCCGAGAGGCTCCACAACGTTGACCTTTCCATTGATTGTCTTTCCGTCAACCGGTGTGTGTGAGAATTCCACATCTTCCGGTCTGATACCGAATGTGATTTCCTTACCAACATACGGCTTGAGGAATTTGGCCTGTGCATCGGTGACTTCGAGGCGGAACTTGCCCTCGTCAACGTACATCTTGCCACCCTCTTCCTTGACGGTGAGAACCATGAAGTTCATGGGTGGGCTTCCAATGAAGCCAGCGACGAACTTGTTGTCCGGCTCGTTGTAAAGTTCGAGCGGTCCGCCGATTTGCTGGATGACACCAAGCTTCATGACAACGATCTTGTCAGCCATGGTGAGAGCCTCAACCTGGTCGTGGGTAACATAGATCATCGTTGCCTTGAGCCTGTGGTGGAGGCCGGAGATCTCAGCTCTCATCTGAACACGGAGCTTAGCATCAAGGTTTGAAAGCGGTTCGTCAAAAAGGAATACTTTTGGCTTGCGGACGATTGCACGACCTACAGCAACCCTCTGTCTCTGTCCTCCGGAAAGAGCCTTCGGCTTTCTCTCAAGAAGCATCTCAATGTCGAGGATCTTTGCAGCTTCCCTAACTCTCTGGTCGATCTCTTCCTTCGGGAATTTCCTGATTTTGAGACCGAATGCCATGTTATCATAAACGGTCATGTGGGGATAAAGAGCATAGTTCTGGAAAACCATTGCGATGTCCCTATCCTTTGGTGGAACGTCGTTCATAAGCTTGCCGTCGATGTAGAGCTCTCCGGAGGAGATGTCTTCAAGGCCGGCGACCATCCTGAGTGTTGTGGACTTACCGCAACCGGAAGGACCTACGAGAACAACGAATTCCTGATCTTCGATGTTGATGTTTACGTTGTCAACAGCCTTGACTCCGCCATCGTAGATCTTGCAGATATTCTTCAATACAACTGCACTCATTGCGTTTCTCCTTAGTTTTTTTCCTATGAATCCAGCATACCGCCCATTTTCCTTTCGGGTCAAATGAAAGTTATGCATCAAAAGCGTTTTTTTTGCTTGAAAAATCCTAAAAAATGTGTTTTGATGACTATATATACTGATTTAGTCAAAAAGAGGTAAAATGCCGAAGATATACTCCCCTCAAGAAAAAGAAAACATAAGGATAAGCCTGCGCAGGGCTGCTGAAAAATGTCTTGCAAGGTATGGGGTGAAGAGGACGACTGTTGATGAGCTTGTTCGGATGGTAGGGATTCCAAAGGGAACCTTCTACCTATTTTACGAAAGCAAGGAGCATCTTTTTTTGGATGTTGTGAAGGCTTTTACGGAAAGCGAGAACAAGCGTTATCTGGACATGCTGCAGGAACTGGATGAGAACCATATCGTAACAAGCCTGACTACCATATTCCACAAGATGGTGATGAGTGCCTATGAAAGGGGCATATATAGGTTTTTGGACGATAATCAGATGGAGCTTGTCATGAGAAAGATTTCCCCTCAGGAACGCACTGAGATGGAAAAGGCGAAAAAAGGCTATATAGAGAATCTGCTATCCTATTTTGCGATAGACGATGAAGAGGATGTGGAGGCATTCCAACAGGCTTTCTCCTCAATATATTATATACTCCTGCATGATGATATGATAGAGGATCTGGATAAGGCCATGCACACGCTGATCAGAGGGCTTGTGCTGGAGCTTGTTGAATAAAAAATGCTATGGGACTCGGCCATAGCATCATGCGCATTCTGAGCGCTTATATCATTCCTCCATCATCTCCGGCATTGTTTCCTTGTCCTTTGGAGCAGGAGCTTCCGAATCTGTTTTTGAAACAAGCGCTTCAACAATTCTCCTGTCCTCTATTTTTGTAACATGGATTTTCATGCCGAAAATCTCCACATCCAGTTCCGTCCCGTCCTGGGGTATTTCGTTCAGGCAGGAGAAGACCATGCCTCCGACAGTGTCGAAATCCAGTTCCTCATCAGGCAACGCGATATCCAGTGCCTCTTCCAGATCCTCGACAGGAAGCGATCCGGAGACCTTCCAGAGATTATCACCAAGCTTCTGGAGTTCCTCTTCCTCCTGTTCATCGAATTCGTCGTAAATATTGCCGACTATCTCCTCAAGCAGGTCTTCAAGCGTTATAAGACCGCTGGTCTGTCCGTATTCGTCCACACAGATTGCCATGTGCTGCTTTTTCATCTGCATGTCGGAAAACAGCTTGTCCGCATGTATGGTCTCTGGAACAAGATATGCCGGTCGCAGCAGCTCGCCCAGCTTCTTCATCTTATCTTCGTTCAGATTGAGCAAAAAATCCCTGGCATTAAGGATTCCCTTGATATCGTTTATATCCTCGCCGTAAACAGGGAAGCGTGATCTCCCGCTTTCTTTGATGAGCGCGAGAATTTCCGCATTATGCATCGTTTCCTCGATTGCGATTATGTCGTTTGTCCTGACCATGACCTCCGAGACTGCGGTGTCGTTGAACTCGAATACGTTCTGTATCCATTCCTTCTCGTCTTCTTCAATAGAGCCCGATTCCCCACCGGCATCCACAAGCAGGCGTATGTCGTCCTCCGTGACCTGTTCGCTTTCTCCATCCGTCTTGAACCTGAACAGCTTTAATATTGTGTTCGTGCAGAAGGAAAGAAGCCAGATCACGGGGCGCATGATCTTCGCCAAGGTTGATATGACGCTGCAGGAAAAACGTGCGACCGCTTCCGCCTTCTGCTGCGCGATGCGCTTTGGCACCAACTCTCCGAAGATGAGGGTGAAGAACGATATGATGATCGTGATTATGAAAACCGATATCGTATTGAGCACGGTGTATGAAAGGTTCACTCCCCAGCTCCGAAACACATTGACAAGTGAATCGGAAAGTGTGTCTGCCGCCAATGCTGAGCCTAAAAAGCCGGCCAGAGTGATTCCAATCTGTATCGTGGAAAGGAAGTTGGACGGGTTATCAACCATTTTCAATAGCTTCTCTGCCTTCTTATCCCCATCTTCCACCTGCTTCTTGAGCTTGTTTGCATTAAGCGATATCACCGCAATCTCGGTCGCGGCAAAAAAAGCGTTCAATAATATAAGTATTGCTTGGATTACTATCTGTTTAGGTATTGATACGGCTGTATCCATTTTTTCTCCTCTTATTTCCTATTTTGGATTCTGTGAATTTCTAAAACGGCTTCACAGGAGGAGTTTTTGAAACACCGCGTTCCGTATGTGATACGGGCTGTCGTTATCTGAGGTAAGCAGTCTACTGCCAGGGCCTTCGTCCAATTCTTATAATATCCTTGCACTGTTCTCTGTGCGGTAACAATATGTAAAAAGGATACTTTAAGAAATCTTAACAGTCAATAGAACGGAGTAGGCAAAGACATGAATGCCTGGACATGAAAAAAGCGGCAGAGGGGAATCGAACCCCCATCACGAGCTTGGGAAGCTCGGGTAATAACCACTATACAACTGCCGCGCGTAAGATGAGTATAGTACAAAAATTTTTTTTTTGAAAGTGGAGAAGATGAAATACGGATGAAACAGTAAAAAAAATTTGCGAACAAATACCAGTTGATTTATCATGATAAAAAAATAAAAGGAGACCAAATATGAAGAAATTATTGGTTCTGGTTTGTGTTCTTTTAGCCGCATCCTTCCTGTTTGCCGGCGGAACAAGTGAAACCTCCTCTGCAGCACCTGTTGCAGCCCCTGCCGCAACTCCCGCAGCGGCCCCGGAAAAGGAGGCCGCACCGGCAGCAGCAGCCCCGGCAGCAACGGAGGCTGGAAGCGTGAATGCTTATACAACCCTTGAAGAGCCATTGGCCGCCGCGCTTTTTGCCCAATTTGAGAAGGAGACGGGCATAAAGGTTAATTTTGTACGCCTTTCCGGTGGTGAATGTGTTGCCAGACTTGAAGCGGAAAGTGCAAATCCCCAGGCTTCGATCTGGGTGGGCGGGGTAGGCCTTGACCATATCACCGCTAAGACAAAAGGGCTTACAACCCCTTACGTGTCACGTTACAGCGCCAACACCCCTGACGAGTTCCGTGATCCTGAAAACTATTGGATCGGACTTTATGTCGGTCCGCTCACATTTGTGACCAACCTAGACAGGGCCGCCGAACTCGGTCTCGATGTCCCGACAAGCTGGGAGGATCTGACAAAGCCTGAATATAAAGGGTATATAAGGATGGCTAATCCGAATTCTTCCGGTACTGCCTACAACGTGATTACGACGATGCGCTATGTATTTGACGAAGATGAAGAGAAGATGATGGATTACATGAAGAGGCTCGATGCAAACATCGACCAGTATACAAAGAGCGGATCCGCTCCGGGCAAGAGCGTTGCAACAGGAGAAATCCCGGTTGCTATCGGATATGCCCATGACCAGGTCAAGCTTAAAGCCGCTGGTGCAAACATCGCAATCACAGCCCCAAGTGAAGGAACAGGCTATGAGCTTGCTTCCATGTCACTTGTAAAGGGAGGCAAGGATACTGTGAATGCAAAGAAACTTTATGACTGGATCCTCAGCGACGAGGATGCCCAAAAGATTTTCACCGAATGGTATGTCGTTCTCGTAGCAAATGGTGCTGTGAAGCATCCGGATGCACTCGCCATCGACGAAATCAATACTGTCAAGCAGGATTTCCTCTGGGACGGTGATGCGGCCAACAAAGAAAGGCTGCTCAACTGGTGGACCAGCGAAATCGGAAACAAGCGCTGATTGTATCAATAGCCTGTTCCGCCTGGGACAGGCTTTAATTATGATTTGAGGATTGACGATGTTTACTAAAAAAAGATTGATCCGGTTTTTGGCGCTTGCTCTCATCTTCCTTGCCGCCGATCTCTGGATATATACGAAGCTCAGTGATAATTTCTCCGCTTATGTCGATTCCCGGAATTTCAATGAGATCGAGCTGTTTGCAAAAACCGCTCCTGCATCGGATGCGGCGCAGGCAGAGATGGATTTGTGGCTTGATGGAGTATCGGAAATGATCCCGGGAGCCAGAGCCTCGTATTTCGTTTATGATTACACAGCTTTCAATTTCGTACCTGATTCCGGAAGTGAGTCTGCTCTGGATCTGTATATGAATTATGGTGGCAACGCGGAGTTCCGCAAGGCATTGGACAGCTGTTATTATCTGGAGCCGATATTGCTTCCGAGCATTTACTCTGTGGATTATTCATTGGATCCCGATTCCACAGTATCCTCTCTCGAGAGAAGCCTGGTATATATGGTGCCTGTGGTGGATGATACCGGATATCAGGCGGCTGGAGCTGTTCTTATCACCGTTCCTGATATAGCCGTTTCCGGATTTGATTCCCTTTTGCGGACACTTCTCATAGGTGCGGCAGCGGCATTCATCATAATTTCCTTTATCCTTATGTTCACACGGGATCCCATGACAGGTTTTTTGGTCCTTGGTCTGTTTGTGATTGTTGGCCTGTTTGTTGCTTATCCGCTTTTTGAGGCTGTCCGTCTTTCTTTCGTGGTTAATGGACGTTTCAGCCTTGCAACGTGGAAGGAATGTCTCGGACCGACATATCTCAAGGCATTGTGGGGATCTTTGAAACTTGGTATCCTCACCGCAACCTTCTCGACTTTTGTCGGATTTCTTTTTGCTTTCCTGATAGAAAGGACAAGTTTCAAACAGAAGAAGCTGATGACCACGCTTGCAACCATGCCCGTCATCTCTCCTCCTTTTTCATTGTCCCTTTCGATAATATTGCTTTTTGGAAACAACGGTCTGATAACAAAGCAGCTGTTGCATATAAACACTTCGATATACGGGCTTGGCGGACTCGTTCTTGTTGAGACCATAGGCATGTTCCCGATTGCGTTTATGACAATTTCGGGGGTGCTGAAGCAGATAGATTCTACAGTTGAGGATGCTGCGTTGGATCTTTCTGCAACGAGATTGCAGACCTTTAAGACCATTACGCTTCCTCTTGCCATGCCTGGTGTGCTTTCCGCTTGGCTTTTGGTATTCACAAACAGCCTTGCCGATTTTGCGAACCCTTTGCTTCTTTCAGGAGATTATCGTGTGCTTTCCACCGAGGCTTACATGCTGGTTACAGGCAGAAGCAATCTTGGGGCCGGATCCGCATTATCGTTTTTGTTGCTGCTTCCCACCCTTACTGCATTTCTTGCCCAGAGGCTGTGGGTGTCCAAGAAAAGCTTTGTCACCGTCACTGGAAAACCAAGCACTAATCTCACCGAGCTTACAAATGCCACTGTCCGCAAGATTCTGGCTGCGACAGCATGGGTGATCATGGCATTCATACTCCTGCTTTATCTTACGATTGTCGCGGGATGCTTTGTGAAGAACTGGGGTATAGATTATTCGTTCACATTGTCCAACTGGCCGGAAGCCATAAGCCGTGGCTGGACCAGCATCAGGGATACTGTGATCCTTGCCGCAATCGCAACGCCTATTGCCGGACTGCTTGCCATGATAGCTGCGATGTTGATAGTCAGGAAAAAATTTCCTGCAAAGAGATTGCTGGAGATGCTTATAATGACTCCGTATGCAATTCCAGGAACTCTTATCGGTATTTCCTATATTCTTGCATTCAACAAACAGCCCATACTTCTTGTCGGAACCGGAGCCATAATTGTCATCTGTTATGTTATCAGGGAGCTCCCGGTCGGGCTTGAAAATGGAATAACCGCGCTTCATCAGATAGATCCTGCGATCGAGGAGGCCGCAAGCGACCTTGGTGCGGATGTGCCGACGGTATTCAGGACGATTGTGCTTCCGCTGGTGCGTCCCGCATTCATCTCTTCGATGAGCTATACATTCGTAAGGAGCATGACCGCAGTTTCCGCAATCATCTTCCTTATCAGTGCCAGATGGAACCATCTTACGGTTCTCATATTCAATTTCAGTGAAAACCTCAGATTCGGCCTTGCAAGTGTACTATCTACAGTCCTTATTGCAATCGTCCTGCTGGTGTTCTTCCTGATGCAGGTGCTTGTCAAGGATGACAAGCTGACACAAAAGACAATTTCCCAGAGGTGATTATGGATAAGAAAAGTGTTTCGGTCACATTGGATCATGTGACAAAGAGATTTAAGAATGTGAAGGGCAAAGCCGATGTCATTGCGGTGAATGATTCCAATTTCGTTATTGAACCGGGGGAGCTTGTTACTCTTTTGGGACCATCCGGATGTGGAAAGACGACTACGCTGCGCATGATAGCCGGCTTCGAGCTGCCCACGGAAGGAAAGATTCTGATAGGAGATCAGGATGTTACGATGCTTCCTCCCAATAAGAGGGATACGGCGACCATGTTCCAAAGCTATGGTCTTTTTCCCCATATGACTGTTTTCGACAACGTCGCTTATGGACTTAGGCTTCGTAAGGTTCCTGAGGAACAGATAAAAAAGAGGGTTGAGGCCATGCTGTCATTGCTGGGCCTGAATGACATGGGGGACCGTGCTCCCAGCAAGCTTTCAGGCGGGCAGCAGCAGCGTGTGGCCCTTGCCCGCACTCTCATCGTCGAACCTGCGGTCTTGCTGTTCGATGAGCCCCTTTCCAATCTCGATGCCCTTTTGAGGGAGCAGATGAGGGTTGAGATCAAAAAGATACAGAAGAAGCTGGGGTTGACAGCGGTGTATGTAACACATGACAGAGTTGAGGCCATGAGCCTTTCAGACAGGGTCATAGTCATGAAGGACGGCTTTGTACGGCAGATCGGTAAACCCAGTGAGATCTACGAGGAACCCAATTCACGTTTTGTCGCCGGTTTTGTCGGCAAGGCGGCGTTCTTTCCTGTAAAGGTTGAAAGCGTTTCTGATGGTGTTTGGAAATGCCTTTTGGGCCAAAAGCTGATCGAGGTGCATAATGCCGCAGATAATGTCACCCCGAAAAGTGATGCCGTGCTTATGGCCCGTCCTGAGTCGTTGACCATAACCAAGAAAGGGGAGGGAAAGATCGATGGGCATGTGAAGCTGAATGTTTATTTAGGCAACAGCATGGAAACCTTTATCGAGACGGATTTTGGTGAAGTGCTGGTACAGATAGATGATCCGAGAGTCAAAGCCCATTATGATGAAGGCACTAGTGTCGCGATCGATTTTGAACCCGACCGTGTCAGGTTGTTGAATATCAGTGAGGAATGATTATGGCAAAAGCACCAGGTAATTTTAATCAGGATATCCATGTCTCTGATTACAGGAGCCGCTATGACGGATCCAGAGTGACGTCTTCTTCTTTGATTTCCATAGAAGGAAGGGCTACGGAAAGTCTCAATGGCAAGTGGAATTTTACAGTGGACCCATATGAGACCTTTTTGAGGGCGAATTGGTACAACGCCCCCGAATATACTGCTGACGGGCGCCAGCTTCCTGTGGATTTTGATTTTCCGAACATGGATTTCATGAAGGTCCCTTCATGTTGGAACATGGAGCGTCCGGAACTTTTTTATTATGAGAACATGGGTATATATTACCGAACTTTCCGCTACGAGAAGGCCGATAAGGATGAAAGGCTTTTCTTATGCTTCGAGGGTGTATCATACAGGGCATATGTGTTCTTGAACGGGAAATACATAGCCATGCATGATGGGGCATCAACTCCGTTTGATGTTGAAATCACTGAGCTTGTGCAGAGGGACAATACACTCCTTGTGGCTGTGGATGCCTCTAGAAACGATTTGCGTGTGCCCATGAGCAATACCGATTGGTTCAATTATGGTGGAATCTATAGGGATGTTTTCCTTTTGCGTTGCCCAAAGGTTTTCATCAAGGACTGGTTCGTAAGGCTTCAGCCCGGCACCTCATTCAAAAAGATCGCAGTGGACTTCGAGATAGATGGAACAGCCTCCGGTATTGCGAGCTTTGAAATTCCCGAACTTGGAATTCATAAGGAGATAACATTTGAAAATGGAAGGGGTGGCATTGTCTTTGATGCAGATGTGTCACTATGGTCTCCGGAGAATCCTAAGCTTTATGAAGTCAGGCTTTCTGCTTGCGGGGATGAATTGTGCGATAAGATCGGTTTCAGGGAATTCAAAGTGGTTGGAAACAGCATCTTCCTCAATGGCGAGGAACGATTTTTGAAAGGGGTGTCCGTACACGAGGACCATTACCTTTTGGGAAAGACCACAAATGAAAGTGTGATAAGGGATACAATCCGTTTGGTCAAGGATGAGCTTAACGGATGTTTCATCCGTGTCGCACATTATCCCCACACCAGGGCGTTTGCCCGTATTGCGGATGAGATGGGTATCCTTTTATGGGAGGAGATACCTGTTTATTGGGCTATAAGCTTTGCATCCGACAAAACCTATTCTGATGCGGAGAACCAGATTGCGGAACTCATCAGAAGGGATAAGAACAGGGCGAGTGTTGTCGTCTGGTCAGTGGGAAATGAGAATGCCGACACCGACGACAGGTTCAGGTTCATGTCTTCTCTTGCGTCATTTGTACATTCTGTAGATCCCACAAGGGCTGTGAGTGCGGCATGCCTCATAAACGAGGTGGACCTCAAGATTGAGGATCGTCTCGCCGCTTGTCTGGATATCATTGGTATCAATGAATATTACGGATGGTATAAACCAGATTTTACAGAGCTTGGAAGAATTTTGGAGAATTCCAATCCTGACAAGCCTGTGATAATCACCGAATTCGGTGCGGATGCCAGAAGCGGATTCCATGGCACGAAGAATATGCTGTGGTGTGAGGAATTCCAGGAAGAGCTTTACAAGAAGCAGGTTAAGGAAATCTCCTCCTGCCGCTATATAAAGGGCATGACACCTTGGATACTTTACGATTTCAGGGCTGCCAGAAGGCAGAACACCTACCAGGAGGGCTTTAACCGGAAAGGGCTTGTCGATGCAGACAGGAAAACCAAAAAGCTTGCCTTCCATGTGCTCTCAAAATTCTATTCAACGATTAAATGAACGTTGGGCCTCTTCTTGGAAAGAGGCTTTTTTTCCCTTGAAACGATGCGTTGGAATAAGATATATTGCATTAGGTGTTTATTTTGACAAAACAGCAGGTTTTTGTTAATAAACTTATTCCAGTTTTTTCAGGAGGAAAGCATATGAGCGGATATCTGGGGATGGCCAACTCCCTTCCTCTTTATCTTGTTGTCTCTATTATATTGCTCTTTATCACAGCTGTATGCCTGATCTTCATAATCAAAAGCTATAAGGCGGGGCTCAGGATCGGCATGGACAAGAAGGTCCTCAACAAGGCGATAACCTCATCGGCGATGTTCACTGTTCTGCCAAGCATCTCCATCCTTTTAGGTGTCATCGCACTTTCCGGGTCTCTCGGGGTACCCATCTCTTGGCTCAGGCTTTCGGTCATCGGCAATTTGCAGTACGAGGCCACGGTTGCATCCATAGCTGCAGAGAGCATGGGTCTTGCCCTTGATTCATCCGTTTTGGATATGGATGCGCTTGTCACGATCATGCTTGTGATGACAATGGGTATAATCTGGGGATGCGTCCTGTCCATTTTCACATTGAAAGCCTATTCGAAGAAGATCTCTTCAAAATCTCCCGATGTTGAGAAAAAAAGTGGTCCTTCGTTCGCTTCCTGGGCGATGGTTGCCATGTTCATAGGGCTGTGTGCGACATTCCTCGGCTCTTATGTTGGACGACTCTGCGTCTATGGGGAAGCTGTTCCTGTGCTTACGGCGGTTTCTGCTGCTGCAGTATCGGCGGTTTTTGATTACCTTGTGAGGAAAAAAGGCATGACGGGGCTTGAGAGCTTTTCCTTGGCGCTCAGCATGCTTTTTGCAATGGCCTGCGCGGTCGTGCTGGACATCCTGATTTAGAAAGGAGAATGTCAATGAAGGATAATAAATTCAGTTATGAAGATTATGTTGAAAGTATGCACCTTACAGGAAGGATATGCCTTTCAATAGCGCTTTTGATGCTTATTGCAGCTCCTTTTGTGATTGCCCGTCTGACCGGGGCCTCGATAAATTGGCAGGGCTTCTGGCCTGCTTTGGTCAAGGTTCTCATTGTCTACATTCCCTCGTGCGTGGTGGAATTTTTGATTTATGTGCCATTACTGGGGGCGGGGGCATGCTATCTGGCTTTCATAACCGGCAACATCACCAATCTGAAGCTTCCATGTGCATTCAACAGCAGGGAGATAGCTGGCGCCGAGGTTGGAAGCGCGCAAAGCGAGATCATATCAACTCTGAGCGTTGCGGTTTCTTCGCTGGTCACAATGCTTGTGATTTTTTTTGGGAGTTCTTCTTTTGATTCCTTTGACGCCTGTATTGGAAAATCCGGTGATCAAACCGGCTTTCGACAACGTTTTGCCGGCCCTTTTCGGTGCGCTGGGAATGCAGTATTTTTCAAAGAGCCTCAAGCTTTCCATATTCCCTCTTTTTCTCATGTCTCTGCTCTGCGTGCTGATTCCGTCGTTGATCAATCAGACAAGTACGATGCTGATTCTCATCGGAGGCTTGAGCATAGGGCTTTCTTATATCATGTTTAGGAAGGGGTGGTTGAAATGAACGGCGATATGTCCCATGCAAACAGATTGAAAAAGATGATAATGGTGGATACCGTAAGCATCAAGGATCATTACGACAAGGAAAAGTTTGAAGCTTTCCATAAGGTGCTGAAGGAACTTTTCCCGCTTTGCTTTGAAAAGATGGAGCTGAAGGAATTTTCCGGTGCCCTGCTTCTGAGATGGAAGGCGGAGGCTGCAAAAGGGGATCCTGTGCTTCTTATGAGCCATCAGGATGTTGTTGAGGCGTCCGGATGCTGGCAGCATCCTCCTTTCTCCGGTGATATCGAAAATGGTGTCATATGGGGGCGGGGTACAGTCGATACCAAAGGTTCTCTTTATTGTATCTTCCAGGCAGTGGAGGAGCTCATGCAGGAGGATTTCAGGCCCTCTGTCGATATTTATATTGCATCTTCCTGCAACGAGGAGACAAATGGTCCCGGCGCAATTGATACTGCGGCATATCTCAAAAGCCAGGGGGTGCGGCTGCAGTTCCTTCTTGACGAAGGTGGGATGATCAAGGCTGAGCCGCTTAAGGGTGCGGTTGGCCGTTTTGCCATGATCGGCTGTGTGGAGAAGGGTACCGGAAATTTCAAGTTCATTGCAAGAAGCGCAGGAGGACATGCTTCCACTCCCGGTAGGAACACGCCGCTTGAAAGGCTTGCGTCTTTTATTTTGGATGTGGAAAAGCATTCCCCGTTCAAAACAAAGATGAATCCAACTTCCTGTGAGATGCTGCGCCGTCTAGGCCGGCATATGTCCGGACCTCTTGGATTCGTATTCAGGCATTCAAAAGGTTTCTCTCCGCTTTTGGAATTCCTTTTGCCGCGTGCAAACCGTCTTGCCTCAGCGATGATCACCACCACGATAGCTTTTACAACAGCAAAGGGCAGTGATGGGCTCAATGTGCTTCCGCAAGAAGCCTATGTCACCGGGAATATACGGTTTTCCCATCAGCAGGGTGTTGATGAGACCCTTGTTGCCTTGACAAGGATCGCTGCAAGGCATGATGTTGAGGTTGAGATGATCGAAGGGCATGATGCCTATCCTGTTGTTGATTACAACAGCAAGGCCTTTCATCTGGTAGAAGATGTCGTAGCAGAGGTTTTTCCTTCCGTCATTCCTGTTCCTTATTGTATGACAGGAGGCACGGATGCACGCCATTACAGTGGGCTTACGGACAATGCGATACGTTTTGCTCCTTTGGAAATAAACGAACAGCAGTATAAGTCGATTCATGGCATCGATGAGAACATCAATATCGACACACTATCAAAAGGGGTGGAGTTCTATAAGAGGATACTCTCAAAAGTATGATGGATAGGACTGCTCTGTAAAAATTATGTAGGATAAGGGCGGATGTTATTATGATATCGGTTATCATGCTTGAAAGGGCGGTAGGAGCACATGAGGTATTGCAGCATAGATTTTGAGACGGCCAACCAGTATCCGGATAGTGCATGTGCAATAGGACTTTGCGAATTTGACGAGGAAGGCTGTCTGAAGGACAAGTACTATTCTCTGATCAGGCCTTCGCGCCTCATCTTCGATCCCCGGTGTACCGCCGTACACCGTCTTGATCCTCTTGACATCTCCAAAGCTCCCACGCTTGCTGATATCTGGGATGATATTACCGCTTTCATTTATGGTCTTCCCCTCGTTGCGCATAATGCGAATTTCGACATTCCGGTGCTTAAGGCAAGTGCCGAGGCGGCCAAGGTTGGCGGATTAAAGACAAGGTATTATTGCACTTTGTCCCTTGCAAGACGCGTGCTTGCCAACAGGACAAGTTACAGGCTTAAGAGTCTGGCGGAGGATTTTGGCTCCATATGGCGCTTGATGATGCATTTGTGTGCGGAAAGCTTTTTTCCCGGCTTTGCGGCGATGCGCTTTTCTCTGATTCCGATATGGAGCTGTTTATGCACCAGGTTTATGGCCAAGATAATCAGAGCGGATATCCCAGACGTCTTGAGATAGAGCCTCCTGCATCTGTTCAGCTTACGCTTTTTTGATTCGGCTTTGCGAGCCTGAAAATGATAAGGATCGCCAGATAGAAGCAGGCGGCGGTTATGATTGCACTTGTTTTGAATGTGTATATGTCGAAAATGTACAATCCCGTATTGACGATTTGCACTGCAGCAAGGGCCATGGTGGTCAAAAATCCTTTCTTCTGCACTTCAAGCCAAGAAGGGTAATCGTCTATCCATTTGAAGTTTATTGCAATCCGGCTGTCCCTATTTTTGTTTGTTTTCAGATGCACCGCCTCAACAATCAACAGCAGACTGGTCAGAAGATGGAAGACGGCCGGATAGTCCAAGGTGAGGATTTCAAGATTGCTGAGAATTATGAGTAAGGCATAGAGCTCTATTGATATTGTCATCAGGATGCATAATTTTTTCCCGGATCCTTTTTGCGAGAATAAAAAGATTGGAAGAAGCGGCAGTAATGTTATAAGAAGCAGCCTCAGGCTATTTGCCGGCTCCGCCGTGCTTGATAGCCTTATTTTTTCAGGTAGGACGAAAAGGACCAAAAGGGTGGCGGCGAGTGTGCATATCAGGACAAAGACAGCAAGCGGTCCATATCCCTTATTTGACATTTTCAGACTCCATGAGCCCTGCCTTTATCGCAATCAGTGGAAATAGATATGTTGCCCATATCCCTATGAGGCTGTATCTCAGATAAGATGCCGGGTAATAAAGATTTTCCGGAAAGACGAATTTCATGGCCTGGAAAAGCACTATCACAGCCAGTCCCAAAACCAGCCTGAGAATTTTCTTTGCCAATGTCCCATCCGTCTTGAATTTGACATGTTTTTCTTCCAAGCCCATGCCTATCAGGGCTGTCCCCAGAACCGCCATGTTTTTCATGAGGTCTGAAAATGCCGTCTCATCCATTGGCAGAAAATGCAGTGCCAAAGCCGCAATGAGAGAAATTGCAGATATTGCTATTCCTGAGCGTAAGGTGACTTTTACGAGCTCCTTTTTGTTTTCAAATAGATGGGAGAATGCGTTTGTGAGAACAAATACAAAAAAGAGCCCTATAGCAGTTCCCACAATGACATCCGTCGGCCAATGGACTCCAAGGTAAAGCCTTGATATCGGTACACAGATTATGAATACGATGCATATCACCTTGAGGGTTTTGCTTGAAAAAAGCCTGTAAAGGGATCCGAAGAATGCGGATGCCCCTGTGGAATGTCCGGAAGGAAAGGAGTATCCGGTGGCGGTTTCAACCCTTCCTGCATCGATTAGCTCAGGATGCTTGACAAACGGACGGGGCACCCGGAATATCGCTTTGAGGATCTGCATGCACATAAGCGATGTCATCAGGTTGCAAAAAAGGATGAATCCCTTTTTCTTGTTTATGCACCAATAGATTGAAAGAAGTATCAATATCATCGCAACCTCTTCTCCGAAGAACGAGAAGAAGTTGGCAAGGGCTGTCAAAAATCCATTTTGGACCGATTGGAAAAAAAGCATTATCTCCAGTTGCATGAATCCTCCACATACAGTTTAGCAGAATTATTTTATAATACACACTTCTGTTTGAGTTCTATAATTAATATATGCTTGAAAAAAGAAAAATAGAAGAAGTGCTCACATATCTGGAACCAGGACCTGTGGCGCTCGTAGCAACATCCGATTGCGAAAAATTCAATCTTATGACCATAACCTGGACCATGGCCTCAAGTTTTTCGCAGGATCTTGTCATCACCTCCGGTCCTTGGAACATGTCCTTTGAAACAATCCTGAAGACGAAGGAGTGTGTTGTTGCCATTCCTCCGGTGAGCCTTTTGAAGACCGCAGTCGAAATCGGCATGGTAAGCGGCCGGGATGTCGACAAATTCAGATACTTTTCGCTGACTCCGGTAAAGGGGGAGGTCGTCGAGGCTCCATTGATCAGAGAGTGCCTCGCTTCAATCGAGTGCACTCTGACAGAACATATTGAAAGATATGGCTTTCTGGTTCTGAAAGCCAGAAGGCTCTGGGTCAATCCGGAATTGAGCGACAGGCGAATTTGCCATGCGGTTTCCGATGGTACCTTCTATGCCGATGGAGAACGTTTTGATTTCCGCACCCTGATGGAGGACAAGCTTCCTCCCGGCCTATGATCAGACGTTGAAAAGTTCTATGTTCTCCATTGAGGCCTGACGCTTCTTGCCGCTGATTTCCTTGACGATTTTCACAACCATGTCGTTGGCAGGTGTGGGAACATTGGTCTTGCGGCCATAGGTGCAGACTATTCCATTGATGAAATCTATTTCCGTCGGTTTCCCTTTTTCTATATCCTGAAGCATGGAGGCCTTAAGGTCTGCATGCTTTTTCATTGCCAACGGGATCAAGGCAAAAGATATTCTCTTTTTTATCGGATTAGTGTAATTGAAAAGCTTTGCAATATCCTTTCCCTGCACAGGCTCCAGCGTATATCCGGCTTTCTTTGAAACGTCTATGCATTCCTTTATTATCGCCTGGCATACCCTGCGGCTTTTTTTGTTTACCGACACTTGCCCGAACGTGCAGCCTGTGACCGTTGAAAGACCGGAGAAGGCCGCATTGATGAGGAGCTTTGACCAACGTGCTCCGAGAAAGTTTTCCTCAATGACACATGTGCCCATTTTTGAAAGCACTGAAGCGATCTTTTCAAGGTTCCTGTCATTCTTGCCGTTGAAGCCGCCTATGCTGAAGCTGATCTCGTCGCTTGTGAGTTCGGAGACTCCAGGAGAGAGAAGGGTAGCTCCCCATGCGATTGCGCATCCATATGTCCTTTCTTTTCCTATGATTTCTGCAATCCCGGGTTCAGGCAGCCCGTTCTGGCAGGTGCAGATTATCCCCTCATCTCCCAAAAATGGTTTCAGATTCTTCACCACAATTGGATTGTCCAGCTGTTTTGTCATCAGGAAAATGATGTCGTAGGATCCTTCCATCTCATCCGGCAGCAATGCTTTTACCGGTATTGTGAAGTTCTTCTTCCCGACGACTTTTGCGCCGTTTTTCTTAAGCGCCTCAACATGCGCCTTGTTCCTATTTATCAGTTCGGTGTCGAGATTGGCCTTTGTAAGATAAGCGCCAAGGATTGTTCCTAGGCTTCCGGCCCCATATATTGCGATTCTCATATGATTTTTCTCCTTGCTTTTCATAAAAAATCATTCGCCCGGATGAAGAAAATGTCAATAGATGCCGGAATGACACGTTTTTATTTTTCTTTTGTGGAGAATGCGTATGATTTTCTTTCCTGCTCTGTTTTTCTTCCGATATGCGGTTATTTTTTAATTGAAGGCGGAAGCCTTCGGAGGATAAGATGAGAAAAATGATTATTCCAATTTTGATGGCTGCCTGCTGCACCGGATTTGCATTTGCAGCTGAGCCAACGCCGCTGGATGCAAACTGCAGCAGCTTTTCTTGGTCCACAAAAGATGGCAAGCATCTTCTGGGAAGGACTTACGATATGTTCGGCAATCTCGATGCCAATAAGATATCTGTCATAGGAGAGGGCTATGAGCTCAGTCTCTCCCCCGACGGCTCCAGAACGGTTGAGACTGAATACGGGTTTTTGGGAATGACGGTTGTGGGTACCACCGCATCTCCGGTTTTCGTGGATGGTGTGAATGAAAAGGGCCTCATGGGCTGTCTTCTGAATTTCCCTGATTATGGATATTTCAACACAAATAAGGCGGAAGGAAACCTCGATATATATCCCGGAAGCTTGCTGGGTTATCTTTTGGGAACCTGTGCAACTGTGGATGAGGCGGCAAAGGCGATGGAAAGGATCAACCTTACCGATGAGCCTGTTTATGGGAAGGTGATGTCCGTGCATTACATACTTTCCGACAGCACAGGAGAGACCATAATCATCGAACCCGATGAAGACGGGATCCGTGTGCACCGCAGCACTATAGGAGTCATGGCAAACAGCCCCAACTACGAATGGCAGAAAACCAATCTCAAGAACTATGTCGCCATTTCCAACCTCCATACCGAGCCTAGGATGATTGCCGGCGAGCAGTTCTCCGCTTTCGGTGATGGCACAGGCGGAATGTTCGGGCTTCCTGGAGGTTATTCTTCCCCAAGCCGTTTCGTACGCATCGCTTTCATGAAGAATTATGCGCCAAAGGGTGTGGATGAAATCGACGGAATCACCAGAATGTTCCACAGCTTTGCAGTCGTAGACATTCCTGAGGGACTCTTGAAGGAAAGCCCATATCATGAGAATTATGAGCAGACCCTCTGCACCTCTGTAATGTGTTCCGAAAGTGCCACCTATTATTTCTCTCCGTATACAGATAGGAGAATAACAGCTCTTAGGGTTACTGAAGCCCTTAAGGCTCTTGACGGGGCATCCATAGGCTATTACGAGATACCTAAGAATCAGGATATAAACTATCTGATTTGACAGGAAATTCATCCTTTTTCCCCTTTGCATATCAGTTGCAAAGGGGTTTTTATCAAAAATCGGCAAGAAGACTCCATCCTTTTCAGGGTGGAGATGAATTGCCGAATATATTGGAAAAATCAAGTAATTATGTTATAATGAATTATG
>CASDPA010000017.1 GCA_949282255.1 uncultured Spirochaetales bacterium | reverse complement strand
GGCCCATTTTAGGGTAAAAACAGCATGTTTTTGACGTGAAACAGATAATTTGTATAAAAAGGAATCCTTACAGCATAAGGAAATAATTTTCTCAAAAATGCCAAGAATTTTGTTGCATTTTGTTGCATGTGTGATAATCTATCAGCGAGGAGAAAGTGATGGATAGCAAACTTATCGTTATCGCAATTGGTGGAAATTCTCTTATAGAGGACAGCAAGCATGTGACGGTCTCGGCACAGTATGACGCGGCGAGGAAGACTGCGGCCCATATTGCGAAACTCGTGGAGGCGGGACACAAGGTTGTCATAGCCCACGGAAACGGACCTCAGGTGGGATACATACTTTTAAGGAGCGAGTATGCGAGGAAGATACTTCATACGGTTCCTTTGGATTCCTGCGTCGCAGATACGCAGGGAGCTATTGGTTACCAGCTTCAGCGCGCTCTGGATAATGAATTCAAAAAGGCCGGACTGGACCAGCCTGTTGCAACTGTTGTGACGCAGGTCGAGGTGTCCGATTCGGATCCTTCCTTTTCAAATCCTACAAAACCGATAGGATCTTTCATGAGCGAGGAGGATGCGAAATACCATGCCGAGAACGATGGATGGTCCGTGGTCGAGGATTCTGGACGTGGCTGGAGAAGGGTTGTTGCTTCCCCCAAGCCGAAATCGATAGTCGAGCTTGAGACAATCAAGAGACTTCTGGAAGCAGGTGTCATTGTGATTGCCGCAGGTGGAGGCGGTATTCCTGTTGTCTACGATGAGGACGGCATGCTTCAGGGAAGAGAGGCTGTTATCGACAAGGATCTTGCGGCAGCCATATTGGCAAAAAGTCTCAAAGCCGATCTGTTCGTGATTTCCACAGCGGTCAGCAAGGTATGTCTCCACTATAACAAGAGCAATCAGAAGGACATCGACAGCATGAGTGTGAAAGAGGCTGAGCAATATATTTCAGAAGGCCATTTCGCCCCTGGTTCAATGCTTCCCAAAATCCAGGCAATAGTGGATTTTGTAAAGAGTACCGGATGCGAAGGCTTGATTACAGATCCTGAACATCTCTACTCATCCCTTTATGGTTCCGATGGTACGAGAGTGACTCTTTGACAGCATACGGAATATATATTGAAGCCATGAGCATGTAGAAGGCGAGGTTCTCTTGGATGAACACCATCGGAAACAGGCCTTTGAGAATGAGCGTGCAAGCCATGATCGAAAGAAAGAGGAGGGACAGCCTTCCTCTTTTTTTACATTTCCTTCCAGCAAGAGATTCTGCAAAAAATACGATCAGCGCTGGATTGATGAAGAGTATGTTCGCATTCAGATAGGTCACATCATGGTTCGTAAATAGCATCATGAAAACGAGCACAGCAGAAAGGATTGCCAGAAAGAGAAAAAACAGTGCGAGCACCATATTTGCAATTCGTCTGAATACCCTGTTTTTTGAAAAAGCGGAGGAGTAGGAGAGAAAGAGTCCAATTATTGAGAGGATGGACATTTCCAGGCCGAAGGGGATTTGTGCGTATTTTGTCCGCGCATTGTCACTCATGAGCACAAGGCTTTCAGAATGCTGGTATTCATTGACCGCTTTTTCCAGTATTTCCGGAAGATACATCGCCTGATAAAGATCCATCGGCTCGTCCACATAGGGGCCTTCAAGATAATTTATTACAAAAGAAAAGAAGAGATCTTTATCGAGATATTTTGCAGCCGCATCCCTTTTTGTAATTCCTGTTTGTATGCTTTCCGCCCATGCCTTGAACTCACCGCCGCTGGCTGCGTTTATGATATCCCGCACCCTGGTTGCACAGTTGTCGTTGTAATAGTGGTATAGATATGTTTGGTTCTCCTGCTGGATACTGTAATTCAAAAAGTCGATAACCCCTTCTTTTTGGGCATCATCCAGCTTCAGCTCAACCGTTCTGACTGTTCTTTTTTCATTGTTGAATCCTGCCATTCTCAAAAAGGAAGGGGATGCGGCAACCATATAATAAAGCCGCCCGAAAGCGAAATCCAGATAAAACCCGTCGTCGAATGAGAAAAAGCCGTAGTCGAAGAAGACATCGTTTCCATCGGTAGTGACGACTTCCAGACTGGTATGGCCGAAATAGGTGTAGACCTCGTCTCCCGTATCAATCGTGATAAGGTTTATCTTGTATCCCTCCAGATCCTTGCTGCCGTTTACAAAATCGAATTTCAGCAGGTTTTCCTCAGAAGGAAATGGGTTGTCGAGCGACACAGGGGAAAAAGATGCGGCAAAAACAGCCTGCAGGAAAAATATCGATACAAGAAGGAAGAGGATTTTCTTCATAGGCTAAATATATATCTTTGGACGTTGAATTTCCACTATGGTCTGTTTATTGACACCGTAAGGCATGCCTTTGTATCTTAAAAGTCATGGAAAGGGATGTTAAAAGTCTTGCATCGGTGATAAAAAGCGAGAAGAAAGGGGAGCGGGATAGGCTTTTGACGCTTTTTTCCCCTTCCATGGGACTTTTCCCTGTAATTGTATATGGAGCGCAGAAGAGTTCAAAGGCATTGCAAATACCTCTTTATTGCGAGGGTAACTTCTCTGTTTACCATATGCCGGAGCATAACAGGTATTCGCTCAAGGATGCCGATATAATCGCCGACAGGCACGTGCTTTTGGAAGATATGGATCTCATGATGTCCTCTTCGCTCCTTTCTGAGCTGGTTATGCTTTCAAAATCTCCGGATGCAGAGCTTTACAGGCTTTATGTTGATGCCTTGGACGCACTTTGCCTCTTTCATGGATACAAGCGTGTCGTCATCGCATTCATAATCCATTTTTTAAACCTTTTTGGCATTCTCGGAGGTTTTGATTTCTGTCCGGTATGCCAGAGGGGCTACCACGAGGATGAGATTCTGGGATATAATGTCGCAGAGGGTGTTGTCTGCTGCCTGGCTTGTGATGATTTTTCCCAGACCATGATACTTCCTCCGAATGCGAGAAAATTCCTGGCCAGGACATTGGATCTTCCTTTTCATGATTCTTTGCTGCTGAATATCAGCTCTGCCCAAACCGACAGGATTTTCAGTTATGTGCTCCGTCTGCTGAAGATTGTTTTTCCTTCAAGGATAAGGACCCTTGAGACGGGGCTTTGGAATACGGTATAGAAAGGAACGATATAGATGAAACATCAATTGAGGCCTACGGATGCCGCAATGGTACGCCGTATCGCTGGGGATTTCTCCCTCGATCTTCTTACAGCTACGGTTTTGGAGCGCAGAGGGTTCAGGACAAGGGAGGATCTTAAGTATTTTTTTGAGCAGGACATCGTGTATCAGCACTCCCCGTTTCTCTTCGAGGATTCGTTTACTGTTGTTGAGAGGATCAATTCGGCTATAGAAGAGGATGAGAGCATTCTTGTTTTCGGTGACAGGGACACGGATGGGATCACCGCAACCGCGATAATGGTGAAGGAGCTTGAGCGCATGGGGGCTGTACATGTGTCGTACCGGCTTCCGATGGATGATGAGCCCTATGGCCTTACTATGGATCTGGTGGATGAGATCATAGCAAAAGGCCATACGCTTCTGATCACAGTGGACAACGGAATCAGTGCGATTAAGGAAATTGGGAAGCTTGAGGAGATGGGGGTTGATGTGATTGTTCTGGACCACCATATCGCAGGCGATGAATTTCCTCCGGCTCTGGCCATACTGGATCCGAAGATCGAAGGTTCCGGATATCCGTTTTCCGGCCTTGCCGGATGCATGGTGGCCTTCAAGGCCTGTTATGCCCTCCGTTTTTCGAGAACTCCGCTTTATCAGAGCCGTTGCATCCTTCTGCATGCCACGCTTGGAAACGATACTGTTAGGATCAATGCGGTCAAGCTTGAGAATCTCATCGAGATCGACAGGATGACCGAGGAGGTTACGATAGGTCTGTTCGACGCTGGAAAAAGCAGGATATTGAAGTTCTTGGATTGCAACCAGCCTATATTTGTGCTTGATGCCTCCGTTGAGCTTAAGATGCTCAATAAAGCGTTTTCCAATTCTGTCGATGTCTCATTGATGGATTTGCGCAAAGAGATGGAAAAGGTGATGCCTGCCGTCCGGGGCCGTACTTTGTTCGACCTCTCCCTCATTTCCAAGGCGCCTTTGTACGAATCGGGTGATAAGGAGATGGAAACCCTGGTATCACTTTTCAGAAGCTTTTCAATTTATAGGCAGAAGGAGCTGTTTGAAGGGATTGACGAGCTGATAAGCCTTGCTGCGCTTGGAACCGTTGCGGATCTCATGCCCTTGAGGGATGAAAACAGGCTTTTTGTCAAAATGGGATTGAGAAGGATGGAAAGAAATCCTTCCGATGGTTTGCGATACCTTCTTTCCAGGCTTGAGCTTTCGGGCAGGAAGCTTACTGCGAGGGATATATCTTATACTTTAGCGCCCGTCATCAATTCATCCGGGAGGCTGGGCCGTCCGGATGTGGCCCTTGAATTTTTCCTCTCTAATGATTCCCGTCGCATTGCAGATCTTGGTGAGATGCTTTTGGATATGAACAGAAGGAGGCAGAAAAACACCGAGGAGGCTTTGGAGAAGGTGAGGGATGATGCCATTTCCTCCCTATCCTTCTTCATGGATAGGATGATAATGATCGAGGGTGGTGTTCCACGCGGGCTTACAGGCTCGATTGCTTCCCGATTCCTTTCTGAATTCAAAAAACCGGTTCTTGTGCTTGCTGGAATGGATGATGGTAGGATAAGCGCCAGCATGCGTACGGCAAAGGGCTTTGATGCAAGGGCTTTCTTGGATAACTTTTCACATCTGTTCCAGGATTTCGGTGGACATAGCTGTGCTGCAGGATTTTCAATGGATGTCTCCAATCTGGAGAGGTTCAAAGCCGAACTGTCGTCATTTGTGCTTGCCGGTGATGCAGACCTGACAGGTCCTGAAGAGGATATCCTGGTGGATGCCGAGATAAGCAGGCAGTATTTTGATTCGCGGCTATGGAAGCTCAAGGAAGCCTTCGAGCCGTTTGGACAGGAAAACGAAACGCTTAAGTTCTATACTGCCGCCGCAGAGATCTATGAAGTTTTCCAGAATCGTAATGGGGGGTCTTTTTTACGGTGTTCTGTGAAAATCGGAGATGAGATCTATCCTGCGCTATGGTGGGATAACGACAAAGAGGAAGGGTATTTCAAGGCTGGCGACAGGGTTGAGATGGTTTTTTCTCCCGATGTCAATTTCTGGAAGGGGATAGAAAAGAAGCAGCTTATGATTTCAGCAATGGATAAACTGGGTTGACAAAACCTGCCTGTTGGCTTCATAATACTGGAGCTTAACCAGACTTGGATGGCAAGGAGGTGAATGGATTATGGCATACGTAAGAGTAGATGACAATGAACCTTTGGAAAAATCGATCAAGCGCTTCAAGAGGATGGTCGAGAAGGAAGGTATCATCCGCGAATGGAAAAAGCGTGAATTCTATGAAAAGCCCTCCACCATCAAGAACCGCAAGAACAAGGCTCTTGCAAGAAAGCAGATGAAGAAGGTCAGGAAGATGCACGCTTCCAAGGCATATTGATCAATGCACCCTCCGGGGTGCTTTTTTGTTTCCAATTATTTTCTTATTTTTTCAATTATTATTTCTTAATTTTGCATTATTTATTAATTCTTTATTAAAAATTTGACATATACGTAACAATATGAGATACTTTTCGTAGGAAATAATAAGGAGACCAACCATGTTGATTCTGATTTCTGATGCATTTGATAAGAGTCTTCCCGATAAACTGAAGGTTTTTGGAGAAGTGACAGATGATAGCTCGCGCCTCGCAGAGGCCGATGTCGTGCTCGTAAGAAGCAAGACAAAATGTACCAAGGATTACATTGATCAGGCAAAGAACCTGAAACTCATCATCCGCGGTGGGGTCGGGATGGACAATATCGATAAAAAGTATTGTGCAGAAAAGGGAATCCTGGCGGTCAACACTCCCAAGTCAAGCGCGATTGCGGTTGCGGAGCTTACCTTTGCCCTCATGCTCAGCGTTCCAAACAATCTCGTCTATTATGATTTGACAATGAAGAAAGGCGAGTGGAACAAGAAGACGAAAAGAAGTGAGTTGTATGGAAAGACGCTTGCTCTCCTTGGAATCGGCAATATAGCGACAAAGGTTGCCGAACGGGCAAGGGCGTTTGGAATGGATGTGGTTGCGTATGACAAGTATGTCTCATCTTCTCCGGTTGCCGCCATGGTGCCCACAGTAGAGGATGCGGTCAAGAATGCCGATTATATTTCACTCCATCTTCCCCTGACGGAGGAGACGGAGAACATCATCTGTTCCAGGCTCATAGATAAGATGGAAAAGAAGCCGGTCATCATAAATACAGGACGTGGCAAATGTGTTGATGAAAGTGATGTGGCCCAGGCGCTCAAGGATGGAAAGGTTTCCTGGTTCTGTACCGATGTTTATTCTTCTGAGCCGCCAACTGATGAAAATCCGCTTTTCAGTTGCTCAAATGTTACGTTCACCCCTCATGTCGGAGCAAACAGCGTTGAGAATCTTCTTCGCATCGGGCAAGAGGTTTATGATACGATAGACAGCCTTATCAAGGAGGGAAAGCTGAAATGAGGAAAAAGAATTTCTTTGCAGGGCCGTCCGTACTTCCTATGGAGGTTCTGGAGCAGCTCAGAGATCAGATTGTCGATTACGAAGGGCAGGGGCTTTCCATGATAGAAGCTTCCCATCGCGGCGGCATGTTTGAGGAAATGTATGACGGATGTCTGGCCCTTTTCAGGGAGCTTTTGGGTATTCCTGATGATTATGATGTTTATTTTCTTGGAGGAGGCGCCACTCTCCAGTTCACGATGATTCCGATGAACTTCCTTATCAAGGACAGGCATGCCGATTATGTGAAGACAGGTACCTGGAGCAACAAGGCCTGCTCTGATGCGATGAAACTCGGATCTGTCAATGTTGTTTTTGACGATAAGGCAGGAAATTATACAACATTGCCTGATGCAAAGACTCTCAAGCCCTCTGATGGTGCATGCTATATGTATATATGTGCAAATGAGACGATCGGAGGAATAGAATGGCAGGAATTCCCTGATACTGGAGATGTACCTTTGATTTGCGATATGTCTTCCGACATCCTTTCCCGTCCAGTGGATGTTTGCAGGTTTGCTATGATTTATGGAGGTGTTCAGAAGAATCTTGGTCCTGCGGGCGCAACTTTCATAATAATGCGTCGCGATATGCTTGAAAGAAGGAATGAAGGGCTTACCGCTTATATGGATTATGGTCTCCATGCGAAGGACAAGGGGCTTTACAACACTCCTCCTGTATTCAGTATCTGGGCTGTCAAGCTCGTTCTTGAATGGATAAAGAGGAACGGCGGAGCCGAGGGAATGCAGAAGAGAGCGGAGGAAAAGAGCAGGCTCATCTACGATGTGATCGATTCTTCTGATTTCTTCCGTTCTCCTGTCGATCCGCGCTACAGGTCGAAGATGAACATTGTTTTCCGCCTGCCCAGCGAGGAGCTCGAAAAGCAGTTTGTTTCAGAGAGTACAAAGGCAGGTATGCTCGGCCTCAAGGGGCACAGGAGCGTGGGAGGCCTCAGGGCCAGCGTCTATAATGCACTCCCACTTGAGGATGTCATCGCCCTCAGGGATTTCATGAAGGAATTTGAACGGAAGAACGGGTGATTATGATTAAGAGGATTGATGATACCAACAAGGCGATAATAAAGCAGTTATGCGATGGCCGCAAGGCTTTTTCCGCCATTGCAGATGAGCTCATGATCACGGAAAACACTGTGCGCAGCAGAGTGAACAAGATGATCGATGAGAAGATATTGAAGATCACCGGACTGGTCAATCCTGAGGAGATTCCGGGATTGCAGGTGGTCATGATGGGGGTTAAGCTCAAGACGCTTGATTTGGAGAGGAAAGCCGAGGAGTTTTCCTCCCTCCGCGGGGTAATAAGCGCTGCAGTCGTGACCGGAAGATACGATCTGATTGTCCAGCTCATAATCTGCGAGGATGAGAATTTGTCGCTGTTGGATTTCTTCAAGCATGAACTCGTAAAGATAGACGACATATTGGAGGTTGAAACCTTTGTCGTCTATCAATCCCATAACCTGATGGTTCCGTACATAATCTGAAATGTTCACCAACTTGTCCGCCCCTCTCTTGGGGCGTCGTTTTTTATTTTGCCATATCACCAAAACAAGTGAAAAAATATATCCGTCATGATATAATCTGTTACAATCCAGGAGGAAGAAATGGCTTCATTAGATACGATGTACATGGGAATAAGGTTGTCGAGCCCGATAATCATAGCGTCATCTCCGCTTACCAGCAATATTGAGAATCTTGAAAAATGCGAGAAAGCTGGAGCAGGGGCGGTGGTGCTCAAAAGCATTTTCGAGGAGCAGGTGGAGAAGGAAGCCACCAGGGAGCATGCTGAGGCATCAGAATATCTTACACATTCAGACAGCGATCTGTATTTCCAGTCGATGGCCAAGGATTATTACATAGACAAATATATGGAACTTCTTATCGAAGCTAAGAAAAAGCTTTCGATTCCGGTTATCGCTTCAATAAACTGCAACAGCATCAACACTTGGCTCGATTATGCAGACCGCTTCATCAATTGCGGGGCGGATGCTGTCGAACTCAATTATTACCCGATAGCCTCGGAAAGCGCAGTGCCGGGAGAGAAGGTGGATAAGAACCTTTTCGAGTTTGCCAAGACGGCACGCAAAAGGATTCCTTGTCCTCTTTCCATAAAGATCTGCTCCCGCTATTCATCCCTTTCAAATGTTATAAAGAAACTTGATGAGACGGGTATCAACGGGCTGGTGCTTTTTAATAGGGCTTTCCGTCCCGATATCGATCTTGAGAATTTGAGTTTCACAAATTCCAATCCGCTTTCATCCAAGGATGAATATGCGGAGACGCTGCGCTGGACAGCCTTGATGAGTGCCGAAGTTGGGCTTGATATTGCGGCCAATACCGGCATCCATGACGCCGATACCGCTGTGAAGATGCTTCTTGCCGGGGCCAAGGCTGTGGAGATCTGTTCCGTTGTGATCAAGAAGGGCTTTGAGGAAATTACCGCAATGAATGAAGGCATCAAGGCATTCATGGAGAAGAAAGGTTATTCGGATATTGCAGGATTCACAGGTTTGCTGGCCCAGGAGAACCGCGCCGACGGTGACGCATGGGAGAGGGTCCAGTTTTTAAAGACGATAAAGTGAGTGGTGGTATGGATAACGAAAAGTATAAGGATATAGCCCCTTACAAGGGCGAGGATTTCATGGTTGCCCTTTCCCGGCTGGTCGCATCGGCAGACAAGCTTCAGGGTTTTGTTTCCAATCTTTTGGGAAATGATGATCCGAGAAAGGCTCTTCTGGTGGATTTCATATCCACATCTGCACAAAAGATCAAATGCTATGATGATTTCCAGCGGATAATCACGGCGGGGGTCCTGATTCCGACCATAGTCAAATCCACCATCTCGGAATTCAGTACAAGTGGTACAGAGAATCTTGATCCGGATCTTTCATATCTGTTTGTTTCAACCCATAGGGATATTGTCCTGGATTGCGCGCTTACGGATTATGCCCTGATGCTCAACGGAAAGCCTCTTTGTCAGATGGCCTTTGGGGATAATCTCATCACAAGCCAGTTTGTGGGAGATCTGCTGCGCCTCAATGGCGGGATAATCGTTAAAAGGGATCTGCCGATGAGGGAGAAGTATCTTGAGTCCATAAGGCTCAGCGAGTATTTCGTCTATACAGTAACCGAAGACAACACCTCCGTTTGGATTGCCCAGAAGAGCGGAAGGAGCAAAGACGGCATAGACATGACGCACCCTGCGATAATCAAGATGCTCTATCTTTCCCAGAAAGGGAAGGGGGTTGCATTTTCTGATCTGATCAAAAAGCTACGCATCGTTCCTCTTGCAATATCATATGAATACAATCCCAATGATATAAACATGAGCCGGGAGGAGGTTGCGATAAGCGAGAAGGGGTCCTACAGCAAGAAAAAATATGAGGATGTAGTTTCCATGATGAAAGGCATCAAGGGCTATAAGGGACGCACCCATGTCGCTTTCGGCACTCCTCTTTCTGGCAATTATGAAAAGCCTGAGGAGGTTGCATGCGAGATCGACCGCCAGATCCATCTCAATTACAGACTCTGGGATACAAATTACTATGCATACGACTATCTACAGGGCTCTTCTGCTTTCAAAGACCGTTATGAAGGTTTTGATGGGAATGCGTTCATTTCAAGGCTTTCCCATCTTTCAAGCAGTGTGAGGAGTTTTGTCCTGGAAAGCTATGCCAATCCTGTTCGCAAATTTCTCGAGGCTTCTTGCTGATGGTAAAAAAAGCATTGCCCATCCTTTTTCTGCTCCTTCTTCTTGCATCCTGCAATAGGAAGGAGTTTTCAATCCTGTATGAGGATCTTGTATTGACCAAAAGGGATGATGCTTCCCAATTGGAGCTTGTTTTGGCTCTAAGCGACCCATCTGCAGATTATACCGCTTCCGTCTCTTCTCCCTCAGGCCTTTTGTCTTGGGATGCCGCATTGACTAAGGATGGGGAGGATTTTTTCCGGGCAAAGCTTGATATAACCCCTGGTGCACGGTTTGAGAAGGGGATATATAATGTTTCGATAGTCTCTTGCGAAGGAACGGGCTTGGATACCCAAATCGTTTTGGATTATGAGGATGTGGATGTTTTCATCGATGATGAAGGCCTGTTGCGCACCGGAGGAAGAGTTGTTGCCGTAACTTTTTCCGATGGTGAGGAAAAGGAGCTTTTTGACGGAGCTGCAGCTTCAGATGCCGATTACGCATTCCTCCAGGATGGAAGCGGCAACCGCTTTTATTTCACTTTGTCCTACCCACCATCCCCCTGAGCTCCTTTTCATTCAGTTTTATGAGGAATGTCCTGCCATGTGGACAAGCGGGCTGCTCCATCTCAAAAACCTTTTTTATCAGAGCCTCTGCACTGTAGCGGTCAATCTCGTCTCCTGCCTTGATTGCGGCCTTGCAGGCGATTATCGCAAAAAGGCCGGTCTCAAGTTCTTTCTCATCTCCTGCATTGGTTGAAATATAGTTTACCACCTGCGCCTCTATCTGCCTGGCTACAGCGGGCAGTGCCGATATCTCCCAATACCCGTCTGCTGTCTTGGCTATCATTATCCCCAGCTTTGTGTATATGTATGAGTATGAGGTAAGAAACTCATCGATATCCTTTTCCACTTCCAATCTTATCGGAATTAGGAGCTTTTGAACCGTGGTTTGGCTGAGAAGCTCATCATATATCATTCTTTCATGAGCCGCATGCTGGTCTATGAAATACAGATCTTCCCCTTTCTGCACTATCAAAAAAAGGTTGAAGGCCTGTCCGATATACTTCCAATCCTTGTCCTCTTCCTCTTTCTCCTCAGAAAAAGCCTCTTTCTTTTCCTCTTCCTTGAGCCTGCTCAATTCCTTTGCCTTGAGGATCCAGGAATCGTCTGCCGGTCTGGTTTCCGTATTGAAGCTGTATGCTGTCTTTGCCGAAGAAAGCCTCTGGACCGGATCCTTACAGGCAAAACTGTCATGAGTGCTGGAAAAAGTCTTGAAAAAACGCTCTTGGTCCGCTTTATCAGCATCTTGTGTGAATTCAAATTCGTTCTGCACAGCCTTGATCTCAGGAATCCTGCGGGCAACACCGTTCTGGATCAAAAGGACAATGGCATGATGGATCTGTGCATGGTTACGGAGCTTCACCTCCTTTTTTGCAGGGTGTATATTGAAATCCACAAGCTCCGGATTATCTTTTATGAATACCGAGGCATATGGAAAAGAACCTCCTGGAAGAAGCTCCCCGTAGCCGAAAGTGACGGCTTGCACGAGAGAGTATTCCTCTACGGCTCTGCCGTTGACATATATTCTTATTTCCTTCCTGTCGCTTCTTTTTGCCGCACCCGATGTGCAGATTATATCGATGCTGTATTCTTCGCCGTGTCCCAAAAGATGAAGCACATCAGCATCTTGGATTCCCATGGGACGATAAAGCATCATGACCCTTTCTTTTAATGAGGACGCTTTTTCGTAATTGAGCTTCAGAGCCCCGTCGCTGTAGAATTTGAAACTGATATCCGGATAGGCAAGGGCTTTTGAGATTACGAGGTTGCGGCACATCTGCGCCTCAGTCTGCGGCCTCTTCAAAAACGATCTTCTGGCGGGAATTTCACCAAAAAGGTTTCTTGCAGTCACAGTCGTTCCCTTTATCGGTGAGGATGTGACCATCTCCTTTCTGATCCCGTTATCTATTGTCACACTGTTGGTCCTTCCCGTATTTGAATCCAGGCTTTTTATTGTCAGCTCGCTGACACTTGCAATTGAATACAGGGCTTCTCCCCTGAATCCTAGAGTCTTTATCCTATATAGGTCGTCATCTTCCTTTATCTTGCTCGTGGCATGCCGGCTTGCAATTATCTCAAGATCCTCCTTGAATATGCCTCCACCGTTGTCGCTTACGCTGATAGAATCAATTCCTCCGCCTTCGATACTGATGGTTATTTCGCTGCTTCCTGCATCTATGGCATTATCCAGAAATTCCCTCAAAACGGATTCAGGGCGTTCTATGACTTCTCCTGCGGCTATCCTGGAAGAGAGCAGGGGGGATAAAAGATTTATCTTATTCATATTGTCCTCCGCGTTGCGGTTGCCTCCTTTTATAATCTTCAAAAACCGATTCTTGTCTTGATTCTTAGCATCGGGGCGACTTCCACAAGATTGTATGAATTCATGTATTCTCCACGTTCATATATTGCACCTGTTCCGAAGGTGGCTTCAAGAGCCATGTTGTCAAATTCTTTCAAAAGAGATACGGCATAAATCGTGCTCGGACTATTGAAGTAGTTATTGTAATCAAAGATGGTGTTCAAGGTTGATATGAAATCGGTCCTTGATATCTGGAAGCTGAGTCCAACCCCGTTTGGGATCATATAATTGAATTTGATTGTGAACATGTCTCCCGAATAGTTGTTGAAATCCTTGAAAATTGAGACTATGTTCGGCATGGTGTATTTGACTACGAGGCTTATGAAATCGAATTCAAGCCTGAAATCCGCCACAATATATGCCGAAATCCCTTCCACATCTGTATTGGGTTTTTCCTTGTCCGGGTTCAGGCTTGTGAATGCATTGTAGGTGTTTGGATTGAGTTTTCCTGAATTGATTCCTCCTGAAAGCCCGACGGACAGGTTCCTGTTCGTCCAGTTGACAGCAGCTCCTATTAGATATCCGAAGAACCTGTTGTTCTCAAAATCATATACTATCCTAATGTCCTCAGGGATTCCATCAATATATTTTGCAGATATCTCGCTGTAAACATAAAATGAAAAATCGAGCTTGTTATTGAAAAAAGGTATGTAAAGGGATGCCCCGATGAATGTGGTTATGTCATAATCATTCCTGTTCTTTGCCTTTATCTCTGTAGGGGTGTTAACAAGCAGTCCCCAGCCTTCGGAATCGAATGGGTATATACCCAGGGATATGTCCATTATTCTTGGTGCTTCCAGATCGTCTATGTAAGCCCCGATCTTCATGTTGTGGAAATTGAACTCCGCTTCAAGACTGAGCGCATCAAAGGATCTGTAATTGTCGAAGAATATGTCGTTCCTTGTTGAATACCTGTTTGCTTTCAGGTGGATGAAAGATTTGTCTGTCCCCAGGCTTATTTGTTCCACAAGCTGGAATACATCGGTTATGGAATCGAAAAAATCGTAGACACTTGAAATGGGCTTGAACACATCCCACCATTCGTCCGCTTTGACAGAGATCATGACAAAACGCGAATCCTCGACTTGCAGGTAAAAGGGAAATCTGAATGCGATGTTATAATCGTCGTTTCCCAAAAACAGTATCGGAGTGAGGATAAAATACGCGCGTTTTCCCATCAGCTTGTCAAAGCCAAGATCAAATTTCAGATCGAAGAACCTTTCGCCTTTTTTCTCCATATCCAAGTTTTCAAGATCTATCAGGGCAAAGGAGGAGGTGAAGCCCAACTGTGGCTTACCATCCAATACACGGAATTGCAGTTTTGATTTCAAGCTTCCTGTTTGGGTCTCTATTCCCAAAAAGTAGTCGCTGGATTCGAAAAAGCCCTTTGTTATCTCTCCCTGTCTTCTTGCTCCTACAAGAAAATCTATATTTCCAAGCTTGAATCCAAGGCTGATATCGAAATATGAATCCTGCCAGATTATGAGATCGGCCTGCTGGTCATAATTGAAAAAAACATTCAATGCAAGATCGAAATATCTTGTTGTCATGTCCCCGTCGATGAAAAGCGCAATCGGCCTAGCTTCAGTCTGCATGTCAAATTGGGGATTGAACATGTTGTAGCGTATGCTCTTTCCTTGCAGCATGGCCCCAACGCTTATCACAGTGTTTCCAAACGAAAATGGAAGGCCTGCATAGTAAGCATTATCATGAAAATTCGTCTTCCAGTTTTCATAGTCCGTTATGGCCTGGATATAGCCTAAGCGGAAAGAAAGCAGAAAGGAAGAGGTGTTAAGGATTGGAATATCCGCATGCACGGAAGGAAAAAGCCGTGTGTTTTCCGGCATTTTATAGGCATAATCGCTTATAAGTGAAAAACTGAGGGAGAAGGGCCATACCGAAAATGGGGTGAAGCTTATTCCTGATCCCAAAATCATTCTCGGATCGGTTTCATCATAATTTGAGAAAGAAAGATCCTCTGCAAAAATACGGAATGATATCTTGCTGCTTTTAAGAATGCTGTTCAGACTCAGCTTTTCATCCACCCCGTCCCATTCGTGTACAACTCCAGGAAACAGTCCCAATGCATCTCCGATCAAAGGGTCAGTACGATTTAATGCTACGGTAAATCCTTCATCAGAAGAGTGGTATTCGAATCTGTCTATGAAGGATAAACCGTAGCTAAGCCAAAAAGGGAGGCTTGAGTCCTTCCTTCCAGTTTGGTTGAGTATTCTGTTCAAATCTATGGAAAAGGACAAATTTAAACCGCCGTACACAAAAGATGGTATGACGGCGGTTGTTATATTTGTCTCTCCTGTAGCGCTGTCGGAATAGGCCCTGAGCTTGAGCTCGGTGTCAAAAACTAGATTGTTTTTTTTTCAATTCCGATATTGGACGTCACACTTGGAGCAGAAGGTACCGTATCCATAATCGTTACAGATGGGGCCTGCAACTTGTTTACGAATATGCTTTCCGGCTCAAGAAAAACAGGCGCAGAGGGGATTGTGCTGTTCAGCGATTGGAATGATGCCGATACAACCGGCTGGCTTGGAACCTCTGGTACGATCATTGTCTGTATTTGCACAGCCAATTCAGGTTTTGAGGGCCTTGTATAATCGACATTCAGAATCGGTGCGCTTGGAACAGCAGGCTCCGGTATGTCGATAAGCTCTGCAGAAACGGACAAAACCGGTTTTTCCGGCTCCGTCTTCTTGAGATCCGTGTAAGCAATAATCTCAGCCTTCTGAGGAACTGTAACAGCAGCTTCTTCCTCTACAGCCGGCTCTGCAGGCATTTCTTCAACATCGACCAGTTTTTCATCAATCTTGACTGAGGGCATGGAAGGAACCTTTGCAGGAGCATTGTCATGAAGAATGGAGATACTTTCATATAAGTCATAAGAGACTGGAAGTATGAGTCCTCCCTCGAGCATCTCTATGTAGGTCAGATTTTCAAGCACGCTGCTGTTTCCTGACAATCCGTTGAGCACCATCATCTTGCCTTTTGAAAGATTGTAGATGTTTTCTGTATCCGTCGTCGTTTCAACAACGTACTCTCCTTTCTTATCAAAGGCGACGAGGCTTACCGGCGTATAGATCTCAATGTAAAAATCATCATAGCTGATGAAATTCGCTTTGCCGTCGACAAGATACAACACTGGAGCGGTCTCGTCCAAAGACAGGATTGTGAAGAGTGTATCCGCCCCCAGATGTATCTCTCCATATGGGCATGTGAAGGATGCACCTTTTGCTGTAAGGATGATATAACCTTCCTCTGCGTATGGACCGGCGTCCATCACATCGATTTTATTGCCGTACCTGTCATAAAGATTGAAATCCCCCTCCACCCCGGTCAGCGGTAGCTGTACGGCTGCAGTTAGGGATGATATCAATACCAGTGACAGCAGAAATATCAAACTCTTCTTCATACGAACCTCTTATGTAAGTTTATCACATATATAGAACACTGTTCCACAAGAATGTTTACGAAAAATATTAACTATTTTTTTCCACTTGTTCCAATAAAGGTGTATTTCCACCTTCTGAAAACGGGTTGTCAAGCTTATGGGCGGCAAAAACATGCTCTCTTGCAAGCTTGTCGATGTGTACCAATTCTCCGACTATCGGCTTCAGTTTTGCCCTCACATTTGTTTGATCGTATGGGCATACGGGCTTGATACAAGGTATGTCGTAGCATTCGGCAAGACGTTTTGTGACCGATTCATGGACTTCTATCATCGGTCTGATTATGTAAAGTTTTCCATTGAAAAAATCTTGGACCGCCTGCATGGTGGAGAAACTGGCTCGGAAAAAAATATTCATCAGGCTTGTTTCCACAAGATCATCCAAATGATGCCCCATGGCAATGAGCCTTATTTCATTTTTTCCCGCATACTCAAAAAGGATCCTGCGTCTGTTGCGCGAGCATAGATAGCAATTGAATTCTCCTTTGAAAGAGCAGGGGAACTGATTTTCATCCACGATTTCAAAATCTATACCAAGATCGTCATAGTACTGCTTCAGTTTTTCTTTCCAGATATCCGGTATCGGATGCTCGATCCAATTGATCATCAGCGCTTTAAGATCATAATGGATAGGAAGCCATTTCCTTCGTATGGACAATGCAAGGGACAATGCCAGGCTGTCCTTCCCACCTGATGCCGCGATAAGCACCCTGTCCCCATCCTTGATCATATTGAAATCGTTTATGCCTTTGCCCGTCTGTTTTATGAAGCGCATCACCCAAGGAGGGATGTCTCCGTTTATCAGGTCCTTATAGCTTTTCTTGTTCTCCTGCAAAGTTCGCCTCCGCAACCGCTTTTTCTGCTGAGGCAAATGTAACATAATCAGGAACAAAAAGCGACAGCTTTCTCAAGCGTGAGGAAAATCGCCTGCCAACATCCTTGCTGAACACGGTCCACTCATCCCCGCTGTCCACGATGCTTCCGTCATGGCACAGGATTTTTATATCCGTCTCAAAATTGACCGGTTCCGGAATGTCTATCACCACTTGATATTCTTTCAGGGATGGATAGGTTTTCTTAAGCTTTCTGAAAACCGCGTCCTCCGCCTTATCCCTGGTTTCCAGATTAAGTGCAAGCTGCTCGAATCTTGAGCCTGAGCCCAGATCGGCCTCGTATCTTTTCTCCAATAACCGGTTATGTTCAACATCGCGTATGAGAGAAAAAGGCCCAAAAGAGCAATCCTTTCCCAAACTGCTGAACTCATCATCATCCTTCAGATACAAATCCTCATAACTTATGACATTTGCCTTGATTCCTGCAAGCAGCGCTTTTTTTATCATGGCTGTTGCGCTCCGTGTACCTTTGTGCCAATAGATAGTCCTGTACATCAGATACTTTGAAAAGAGCACGTGCTCTATGGATACCATTGCATCCTCCTCCAGTACCGGCTGCCAGGATCTGAAATCCATCGAGGATATGATGTAATCCGTATTTTGTGTGCCATATGGAACCCCGGAAAAATAAGCATCCCTGGAAAGGTAGTCGAGCTTGTCCGGATCGAGCGTTCCTGAGAGGATGCTCCTATAGAATCCGGTTTCCTTTTTATTGCAGGGCTCATCCTTGTTTATTATGCTTGCCGTCATCTCTGGATTTGCCCCCGTCTTTTCCACTGCATGTTTCAGCTCATCATTTCCGATAATCAGCTCTGCGGCGATCTGCTCGTGGTCTTTTACTGCAAGTTCCTTGAGCGAGTGGGCATAGGGGAAGTGTCCGATATCATGAAGCAATGATGCACACAAGAAACTCATCATGCCTTCTTTTGTAAGTGGAAGATTGTCGTTCTTTCTTGCCATCGATAAGAGTATCTCTCTTGAAAGGTGATATACGCCGATTGAATGGTTGAGCCTGGTATGGACGCTTCCCGGATAGATATGATACGTAGGCCCGTTCTGTTTTATCCTGGCAAGTTTTTGTACCGGTCCGATCTCCAAAAGATCTTTCATCTCCCGCGTAAACGGGATATTTCCCCAAAGCACATCCTTTACAGAATGTATGAAGCCAGCATTCAATATTTCCATCATTTCAGATCTTTTCATATCTATTAAATTAGCACATATCCGTGATTGTCCGCCATTATTTGCTTTTTTATTCCATGAAGGGTAATATCTCTGATTATGAGGCGTCTTATTTTTTCAATAGTCTTGATTTTTCTTCTGCTATGTCCTGTTTCGGCAGCTGCTGCGTATAATGCAAAAATCGGATATGTTTCATTGGATCCTGAAGGGATTGAAAAAAAGGCGCTTGAGGCGGTCGGAGAGGAAATATCCGTAACTTGGTTTGAAAAATTCACCACGAACGAGAAGGTCTTGGTTGAAACCTTTTATGTCCCTCTTTCTGCTGTCCTTCCTTTTGAAAATCCTGTATGCTCAGTACAAAAAGACGGCGCCGTGAGCCTTTTGGATCTGACTGATGGCGCCGTAATCACATTCACCTTCTCAGAAGGGCTTATCAATTCAATATCCTTTTAGCCGGATATCTCTTCATACATGTCAAGAAGCTCTTTGAACCTGGAGACTGCCATTCTTGTCGGTTCTGGGGAGCTCATGTCCACCCCCGCCTTCTTGAGAGCTTCAATCGGATAGGACGATCCTCCGGATTTCAGGAATGAAAGATAGTCCTCTCTTTCCTTTTCTCCTCCGCTGAGGACTTTTTTGCAAAGCGCGATGCTTGCAGAAATACCTGTAGCGTATTTATATGTGTAGAACGCTCTGTAAAAATGTGGGATCCTCAGTCCTTCAAGATCGCTTTGCTCTGTAAAAAGCACATCAGGTCCGAAATATTGCTCTAAAAGCCTCCTATATGATTTTCTCAAGTGGTCCACCGTGAGCGGAAGTCCTTTTTCCGCATCCTCATGCATTATGAGCTCATATTCGGCAAACATGGTCTGCCGGAAGAGTGTAGCCACCATGTCGTCAAGATTCTTTCCTATAAGATACTTTCTGATTTCCTTGTCGCTCGTGTTTTCCATGAGATATGCAGTCAGAAGCTGCTCATTGAATGTTGATGCGACCTCGGCCTCAAAGATCGTATAGCTGTAGCTCATGAATGGATTGTTCCTTACAGAATACCATGAATGCATGCTGTGCCCGCCTTCGTGTATGAGAGTGAATACGGAATCCAGCACCTCGCTTTCAAAATTGGTGAGGATGTAAGGTTTCCCGATGTATCCGCCTGCACTGAATGCACCGCTGCGCTTTCCCCTGTTTTCATACCTGTCCACCCATCTTTCGCTTGTCAGCCCATTTATAAGTATGTCCGAGTATTCTTTGCCGAGTGGCATTACTGCGTTTTTGATTATCTCCACCGCCTCATCGTAGCTGTAGCTGACCTTGACATCATCGGCAAGTCCCATATACACGTCATAATGGTTGAGCTTGTCCTTTTTCAGATGTTTTGCCTTTATCGAGTAGAACCTGTATAGGAGGGGGAAAGCCTCATGAATTGTGCTGGTGAGGTTCCTGTAGACCTTTTCCGGAACCCTGTCCGGAAAAAGTGCCTTCTCCAGACAGCTTTTATAACCCCTGGCGCGAGAAACGAAGATGTCGTTCTTTACGCTTCCAGAATAAAGTCTTGCAATCACGTGCTGGTGTTTCTCATAGCCGGTATACAGCTTTTCGTAAGCTTCCTTTCTTATCATTTCATCCGCGCTTCTGATGAACTTTGCATATGTGGAATGGGTGAGGGGATCACCTCCGATGGAACCGAATTCCAGATCCGCATTGTCAAGATCCTGGAAAGCGTCGGAGAAAGCCCCTGATAATGGGGCATGCAGACTCAGAAGATATTCGCCTTTCTCATCGAGCACATGCTTTTTATATCTTAGTGCCTTCTTGATGAAAACCCTGAATTCCTTGTTCCTTTTTTCCGCAAGATAAGTCTTGAGAATTTCCTCGTCCATGGCCATAAGTTCGGGATCGAAGAACGCAATAGCTTTCGAAAGCTCTGCTTCTACCGCCTCGAACAAGCCGGCTCTTGACATGACATCCGCATCCGTGCTGTCTGCGTTATATTGCAAAAAACAATAAGAACCGAGCCTTTCAGCATCCATAAGGACGCTTTGCATGGTTGCAAGCACATTGTGAAAACTGTCCCCGCTTGCGGCCATTGTGCCTTTCAGTTTCTTGATCCCTTTGATGCTTTTTTCCAGCTTCCTTAAATCCCTTTCCCATTCTGACGTGTTTTTCGACAGGCTGGACAAATCCCATGTGTCGTCGATCTTCTGTTCATTCCTTTCCATTTCCAAACTCCTTGTCAAGAAGGTTCTTGATTATCCTTGCGGCTTTTCCGCGGTGTGAGAACCTGTTTTTTTCCCCTTCTGCCAGACATGCGGAGATCATGCCTGCATCATCGTTGTAAAAAACCGGATCATAGCCGAATCCGGTCGTCCCTTCCGGTTTTTCGGCGATATGCCCATTTACGCTTTCTTGGATTATGTATCTTCTGTTTTCGTCCAATATCAGGCAGATGGCGCAGACGAATGTAGCCTTGCGGTTTTCGATGTTCTCCATATTTTTCAGGAGGAACATGTATTTTTCCCTATCATCAAGCTTTCTTTTGAAGACATCCTCACCGTATCTGGCTGTATGGATTCCGGGTTTCCCGTTGAATGCGTCGACGCACAGCCCGGAATCGTCTGCAAGACATGGTGCCTTCACGATGTGGAAAAGGGCTTCCGCCTTGATTATGGTGTTTTCAATGAAAGAGCTGCCATCCTCGATGGGATCGAATTCAAAGCCTTCCTCCTTTGGGAGGATCAGGGTATAGCCCTCAAGCAGCTTTTCCATCTCGATCTTTTTATGTTCGTTTCCTGATGCAAAATATAGTTTCATATTTCGAATATAACAGAATCATCAGGTTTTTTCATAAAAATCGTACAACATTCCCTTTCTGCTCCAAGATATCTGTTCATAACCGTCTTTCATCATCAATACCAGATGATCCTGGTAAAGGATTATGTTTATCCTTTGCGCAGTCTGGGTAAATATCCTTATATCAGCGTCTGTTTGATATTCCTTCATCTCCAGATCGATTATGCCGAGTTCCGGGATAAGTAAGGTTGGAATTTCACCGCACGAGAGCTCTGCAATATACTTTTCTTCCACTAAAAAAGAAATAATATCGCATTGCTTCTGTAATGGAGCATTGTAAAAATAATCTTTCCTCCCGCTTTGGCAGGAGGAAAGCAGCAGTATGATTACAATAAGCAAACAAGAAACTCTTTGCATGCCTTGAGTTTAGTGCCCCGGACCGTGGCATTTCAAGTTCATTTTCTTTGCTTCCTGCAAAATATCCTTGGCTTTTTGTATATTCAGGCATACGAGGGATCTCGATATTCCCAAGCATGCGGCGATTTCCCTTTGCGAAAGGCCTGAGTTGGTTCTTCTTATTTCCATCTGCCTCCTTTCCATGGCCCGGCGCACCTTTTCGATCGCTTCAAGAATCCTTTTCTTCTCATTTTCGTTTCCCGTTATGTTGTATGCGCTTTCAAGTCTCAGCAATACCCTGAAATGACGGTTTGCAATCTCTTTCTGCCGGTTCCTTTTTTCTTTATCCTGGTGCTTATATATTTCCTTGAGTTCGAAAAGCTTATCAAATACCGATCTTTCCAGCTCGAATATGCAGGCCAGTTTTAGGCAGAAATAATCGTTTTCCACATGGGGGATGTATAAAAGCAGAGTAATGAAATACCTTCTTATATTCTCCTTTCTGAGTTTCTTCTGCAGATAGGCTTCCGCCTCATCTAAAACCTCTCCTGTTATCTCCTGCCTGTTTTTTACCATGAATTCCGCAAGATCCCTTATATCCATATCCGACGTGTCGATTCTGGTCCTGTGACTGAATTCATAAAGAGGATAGTGCTCTTTTGCGATTGTCTCTTCAATCAGTATTCTTCCTTCCTCATAATGAAGCCTCGCCGCCTCGCTTTCTTCTGTTTTTTTTCTGATCCTGAAAGTGATACACCTCTTTCTGAGCACCTGCGTCAGAAACTCATGGTAATTGAGCTTGCTGATCGTATAAGCGCGCAACAGGCTGAGTGCGTTCTTTTTCTGTTCAATAAAGAATTCCGAAGCTTCTTCCAAATTCAGATATCCGTTCGACAAGGGCAGATAGTAGATCAGAAGCTCCGTCTTCTCCCTAAGCCGTTTCTCCAATTCCGACTTCATCTTTCCATTGCGCATGCTGTTGTATTGCAATACGGAAAATGTAAGCTGGACATTTTCTTCCCTGGATAAAAGTTTCTTCACCATTTTTACCTCCTTTGGTACGGGAAACTATTAATGAAAAAAACGGGCCAAGTGTCCAAGCTGAATATTTAATTTGGATGTAAATTGTTTTGATATAATAATATAAAAAAATTGTTATGTTTTTTTTGTTTGAATATATCAGAAAAAAATGGATAAAAAGAACAAAAGAAATGAGAAAAGTGGCTGAAATGGGTAAAAAAGTGGCCAAACTATAAAAAAAATTGCCACTTGCAATAAAAAAAGTGGCAAAAAAATCAAAAAAATGGTCCGAATTTGGAAAGTACTATCTCTTTTGCTTGCTGAATGTCGATTCCTTCAATGGACGCTCCGCTTGCAAGCCTGTGTCCTCCTCCACCTAATACCTGCGCAATTTTTCCGACATCGATTTCCGCCTTGTTTTTAGCCCGAAAACCTATCTCGACTCCATCGTCTGTTTCTTTGATGAGAGCAATCGCTTTGACATTTTCAACCTCGAGAAGGCTGCGATAGATCGTGTCGCCAGGTTTTTCAGTGATGTTAAGATTCTTTTTTTCCACGGCGATTATAAGAGATCCTGAAAAATATGTAGTGCTTTCTTTTATTATGTCAGCGATTATCTTCAAATCCTCGAGCTTGCGTCCATCATTTAGATCATCATATATTTCATAAGGTGAAATCCCGGTTTTTGTGAAATTCATGATCTTTTCAAACGAATCAGGCGCCTGATGTTCGTTCAGGAAATGGAAGAACCCGGTATCCGTAAGGAAACCGATCATCATCAGCTCCGCCATATTCCTATCCAAAGAAACTCCAAGTTCCTTTCTTATCTCATCGACAAGAAGGGTGGTGGAGGGGCTTTCCGGAATAATGTAGGAAAGTTCCTGACGATAAAAAGGGATGCCGGAGGAGTGATGGTCAACAACTACTGTTGTGTTGTCCTTGAGCATCCGATATACTTCTCCAGGCCTGTCTTCGGTGGAACAGTCGAGAATAATCACTACAGGATTCTTTTTTTTGAAACTTTCTGGAACAACGCTCAAAAAACGGCTTTCATATTTTTTAATCTCACGGCGTGCAAAAGGGCCATCGGAGAAAGCCATCACATCTTTTCCCATCTTTTCCAGGACAAGTTGCAACGCAAGCACTGAGCATACCGCATCACCGTCCGGATTTTTATGACTCATCAGGGCAAAATGTTTTTCTGCCCTGATAAGGTTAAGAAGTTCAGGAGAAATCCTGGGGAATAAGCTTTTGTTCCTTTCCATTTATGACCACCTTGGGAAGAATGTCCTTTTCTACGTTCTCCCTGTCTATAATGACTTTAGTCACCCCTTTCAAAGATGGCAGATCGTAGGAGATGTCGAGCATGAGGTTCTCAACGATGCTTCTCAAGCCTCTGGCTCCGGTCTTTTGGGTGAAAGCCTTTTCGGCAATAGCACCGATCGCCTCATCCGTGAACACCAAATCGATTCCATCCAATTTCATCGAGGCCATGTACTGCTTGATGATTGAGTTCTTAGGTTCTGCAATTATCCTCTTGAGATCCTCCAGCTTGAGGTCGTCGAGTGTGACATGGATTGGAAGCCTTCCGATGAATTCTGGAATAAGACCGAATTTTACAAGATCGTCCGGATGCAGTTCCCCGTATATCTCACGCAGTTCCTTACTGCTCTTTTTTGCAACGGTGGAGCCGAATCCGAAGGATGAGGTGGCCGTCCTTCTCTCTATTACCTTGTCAAGCCCGACAAACGCACCACCACATATGAAAAGTATATCCTTTGTGTCGATCTTTATCATTTCCTGATTTGGATGCTTGCGGCCACCCTGTGGAGGAACGCTTGCAACGGTTCCTTCGATTATCTTTAAAAGAGCCTGTTGCACACCCTCTCCGGAGACGTCCCTGGTTATCGATACGTTCTCGCCTTTTTTGGCAATCTTATCGATTTCGTCTATGAATATGATTCCTTTCTGCGCCTTTGCAATATCATAATCCGCTGCATCGATAAGCTTGAGAAGTATGTTCTCAACATCCTCTCCAACGTAACCGGCTTCTGTAAGTGTCGTTGCATCCGCTATTGCAAAAGGTACCTTGAGCTTACGTGCAAGTGTTCTGGCCAGAAGCGTCTTTCCTGTTCCTGTAGGACCAATGAGAAGGATGTTCGATTTGTCCAGTTCCACACCCTCTTCTTGTATCTCATGCTGGTGAACAACTTTTTTGTAGTGGTTGTATACTGCAACGGAAAGGACTCTTTTTGCCTGGTCCTGTCCGATTACGTATTCATCAAGGTATTCTTTTATTTCCTTAGGGGTAGGGATGTCCCCGGTGAGAAAATCCTCATCCGCTGTTTCCACACCCTGTCCCTTGAACATATCCATGCAGGTTTTAGCGCAATCCTTGCAGATACCGACACCGCTGCTTGTGATAAGCTGTCCGGCTTCCTCGGCGCTCCTGCCGCAGAATGAACAATATTTAACTCTTCCCATCATGCTTTCTCATTCCAAACGGTATCGATCAGTCCGAAATCCATAGCCTCGCCGGCATCCATGTAACAATCGCGTTCAATTGCAGAAAAGATTTCCTCAATTGTTTTGCCGGTGTGCTTTGCGAGAATCCTGCTTGTCACATTCTTTATCCGTTGAAGCTCCTTGTTCGCAACTATTATGTCAGTAGCCTGTCCTTCTGCACCGCCGTATGGCTGGTGGATCATCACACGTGCATTCGGGAGCATGGTCCTCATGCCTTTTCCCCCTCCTGCAAGAAGCAATGCGGCCATCGAGCATGCCTGTCCTATGCAGGTGGTCCTAACCGGACAGGAGATGTACTGCATGGTATCATAGATGGCCAGTCCTGCAGTTACGGAACCTCCCGGGCTGTTGATGTACAAATTCACTTCCTTTTCCGGATTTTCGCCCTCTAAAAACAATAATTGAGCGACGACCAAATCCGCCGTCGCATCATTTATTTCGCCATCCACAAAGATTATCCTATCCTTTAGCAGACGGCTGAAGATATCAAACTGCCTTTCCCCGTTTCCTGACTGCTCTATGACATAGGGCACCAGGGAGTTCATTTTCACATTTTTCAAATGCTTCTCCTAAAGGACCTACTTGTTCATGAATTCCTTGTAGCTCTTGGTTTCCTTTGTCTTGAATGTGTTGTTTTCAAGAAGGAACGGAACCACCATCTTGAACTGCATGTCGTCCTTGATCATGTTTTCGTAATATTCCTTGGTCTTCTCGTCGGTGATGTTCTTGAGCTGCTCGTCGCAGGTCTTCTTGTATTCTTCCTCATCGACCTTGAAGTCCTCTTTCTTCTTGATCTCCTCGAGGATCAGCTGTTCACGGAGATTCTTTTCCGCAGACGGCCTCCATTCGGCCATTATGCCTTCCTTCGTCTGGTTCTGCATGCTGAAGAACTGGAGGAGCTTGTTTTCCTCGAGTCCGCTCTGCTGTACGAAATTCCTCCAGCTGTGATCGAGTTCCACATCAACCATGGATGCAGGCACATCGAATTTCGTTTCTTCCACAAGAAGTGCGAGAAGTGCATTGATCTTATCATTCTTGAGAGCGTCCTCGACTTCTTTTTCAAGTTTTTCCCTCAAGCCCTTCTTGAGGTCGTCGACACTTTTGTATTCCTCTTTGACATCCTGGCAGAAATCGGCATCCACTTCTGGAAGCTCGCGGAATTTGACCTCGTCAACCTTTACCTTTAGGTTTTTCTTTTCTCCATGGAATGTCACATCGTCATCGGCATACTTCTTCTCGATAACCTTCTCATCGCCTTTCTTGAGTCCTACAAGGTCGTCATCTATCCTGTAATAATTGTAACCGGTACCAAGTGTGAACGTGAAATTCTTTCTTTCAGTATCGGCAACAGGATTCCCCTCTTCATCCAATTCGACATAATCAAGAGTTACGATATCGCCTTTCTCAATGGCTCCATCCTTGGTCTTGACGATTGCATTCTGATCCCTGAGCTTCTCAATCTCGGCATCCACATCAGAATCGGCGATCTGCACTTCAGTAACTTCAACTTCTCTTGCCTTGTAATCCTTAACTTCGATTGCAGGGTATACGTCGTAGTGCACTGTGAATGTGATTCCTTCACCTTTTTTGAAAGGAATAAGCTTTTCCTCATCCTGAAGAACCGGAGTGGAATAAGCAAGCGGCTTGTCCTTGTCTTCGAGCGTGTCTATGGCCTGCTTGAGGTTTTCCTCAAGACATTCGAACGTGCTTTCTTCCCTGATGGCATCCCCGTACTTCCTTTCCACGATGGAAACGGGAGCCTTGCCCTTTCTGAATCCATCAAGCTGCAAATTTGCCTGATACTTTTTCAATTTAGCCTGATAGGCATCTTCCACAGAGGCTGCGTCAACAGTGACAGTAAGGGCGAGCTGGGAATTTGCAAGGCCTTTGATACTCTTTTCGACGACCATATTGTCCTTCCTTATATATCTTTTTTCTTATAGTTTCCGAGTAAGCCCTCTAAATATAATAAATTTATCAATTTCTGTCATCAGCTAATTTCCATAGGGCTTTATGGAAAAAACGGCCATCCCTGAAGGACGGCCGTTTTCCAGATTATAAATAGGGTAGGAATGAATCGAATCCGCATTCCCTGCATACGCTGGCCTTTTGTACAGCCTTCCCGTTTTTGAACAGGATTGCAGACGGGCAGGAGGGAGCTCCAAGAATTTTCTGGATCCTGTCGCTTTTGTAAGTGTCTATTTCAGCGGTCTCCAGATTATTCTTTTCCGCAAAGTCCTCCAATGCTTTGAGCATTGCTCTGTCACTCTCATCGCATGCGTTGTAGAAGTATGCAAGCACCTTGTCCTTTTTCAGGATACTGTTCTCAATCGTTTCCAATTCTCCGATATAGCGCTCAGCCATATATCCTGCAACCGCACCATCTCCGACTGCAGTGGCAACCTGGCGCAAGGTCTTTGCCCTTACATCTCCGGCTGCAAAGATTCCCGGCTGGCTTGTCTCCATATCCTCATTTGTAACGATGTACCCCCTTTCGTTGAGCTTGACCAGGTTCTCGACCAGCTTGGTGTTTGGAAGATATCCGATGAAAAGGAAGCATCCATCAACTTCTTCGGTTATGATCTCCCTCGTTTTCAGATTCTTGAGGTTGACACGTTCAAGCAGATCTCCTCCTTCGAAGGAATCGACTCCGGTATTCCAGATGAAGCGCATCTTGCTGTTGCTGAGTGCCTTTTCCCTTGCCACCTCATTTGCATCCATGATGCCTTCATCGTGGACCACGGAAACGACAACTTCAGAACAGAAGCGGGTGAGGAATATCCCTTCTTCTATTGCGGCATCGCCGCTTCCGATGACCATTACCTTCTTTCCTGTGTAGCGTGCGGCATCGCATGTGGCGCAGAAGCTGATTCCCTTGTCACAATACTTATCTTCACCCGTGGCTCCGGTAAGACGGGGCCTTCCGCCTGTGGCAAGGATAACTGCTTTTGCATGATAGTCGGTACGGAAGGTCGAGATGTTCCAAAGGCTTTCAAGCCTTTCAATAGATTTGACATCCGTAAGCTTCACATTCACACCGAACTTCCTGAACTGCTTGTCGAAAAGCTTCATAAGCTCGGTACCATCAACCCCTTCCGGGAATCCGGGGTAGTTCTCCACTTCACTTGTGTATGTGGCAAGTCCGCCGATCAGACTCTTTTCAATGAGTAGTGTTTTCAATCTTGCCCTGCCGGCATAGAGTGCCGCAGTCATTCCCGCGGCTCCTCCTCCGACGACTACAACGTCATAGTTTTCAATCTTTTTTTCCATACTATTTCACCCTTTTCTTCTTTTCCCACCAGTCGGCAAGGATCCAGAGTCCAAGAAGGGCGAGCAGTTGGATTATGAGGGCAGGAATATAGCCGAATATTGAAGGCAGGTATAGTTTCGGACCTGCTGCGAAAACCGTACCCTTGGTTGCTGCAACAAGCGGGGTTCCCAACATACCGCCGATTGCAAAGCCTACGAACGCAAGGTAGTTCTGCACATAACCTTCACCCATTCTGACGAAAGTGCCGGAAGCACATCCGCCTGCAAGAACCGCTCCGATTCCGAAGATGAATGCACCGATGAAGAGGTTTAGATTGATCGGATTGCCTGGAAGATTTTCTGCTGAGGCAAGATCGAAACCATATTTGGAGACGTGATAGCCGAAGAAGAAGATCGTGCAACAGGCAAAAGCGACTATTACGGCCTTTGTGAGCTTTGTTTCGCCTGTAAGCATCGGATCGCGGTAGGCTGCAGTGAAGCAGAACCTGGATCTCTGCATCACATACCCAAAACCAAGACCGATCACCATCCAGTAAGGAGACCACTGATACGAAGGTGCAACAACCAAAGCAACAATTGCAAGAATGGCGATGATGATGCATCCTGCTATAATCTGCATTCTCTGGTTCTTTTTCTTCTGTTCTGCTGTCAGCCTCTTTCTATTCGGTCTCTTGTTGCTTACAGGAGGCATGAAGAATTTGAGGAGCTTTCCGCCAACGGTTGCTCCGAGGAACACCATTATAAGATAAATCCATCCGTTTGCAGCCATCTGAGGAAGCTGGCTGAAAAGTCCACCGATATTACATCCGCTTGCAAGCTTGGCCCCGATTCCCATCAAGAAACCTCCGAGAAGGCCTGCGGCCACCTGCTTCCAATGCTTGATCTTCCTTATCTTCCACTGTGCGGCAAGAAGACAAGAGATCAAAGCTCCGAAGGCGATGGAAATATCGAGAACGGACACTTTGTCGCCAAAAAACTTATAGCTTGCAACCTTTGTGCCAAGGAATGCTCCGTTCGCATCGGTTCCAAAAAAGAGTGAGAAGAATTTCGCACCCCATGTAGCCAGAGGGCCGGAAGCACCCCAGGTTCCGCCTGTTAGTACGAGAAGCGTCATTGCGATGAAGCTGATCATCACCGCACCGGCGTAATAAGACCATTCTTTTTTCAGCAACCTCTCATAAAGGGTCGGCTGGACTTCTGTCAAATTGTTCTGATCCATATCCACCACCGTTCGGCTCAGTTCTTTTCGATGACTACTTCCCATTCGCCATCGCCGACTTCTTCGATTTCAACGTTATATCCCTGTGAGCGGGCCCAATCCGGAACGTTTTTCATTGCGCAGGTATGGTCAATGCCTACAACGAGTACATCTCCTGCTTTCATTTCCGCAAGCGCGTTCTGTGTCTTTACCAATGGTACCGGGCATGCCTCACCGAGGCAATCAAGATATTTTTCTGCCATGTTCATCCTCCTAGCAAAAAATAATTAAGTAAAAAATTATCTATATCTTATTACTTTTATTTTTTTGTCAAAGGAGCACTTTTGTGACAAAATGACATTTCTAAACAGTAATGAGACCTTTGAAATCAAGTATTTCTATTTTTCCGCGTCCGGTACGTATAAGCCCATCTTTTTCAAAAGCAGAGAGGATTTGAGATACGAGACTTCTTGCGATTGCAAGATCGTTGGCGATTTCCGTTTGCGTAATCTTGAGGCATGAGCTTCCCTCCTGGCTGCTTTTTTCAGTAAGCAGCAGGGCGACCATCGTCTTTGGAGAAGAGAACGCCTTTTCCCTCAATGCAAAAAGAATATCGGAGAAACGGTCGGTGAAAAGTCTTCTTATGAAATCCTGCATGGCCGGATATCTCTTTTGTATTTCCTTGTACCCCTCCGCTGGAGTCTTGAGTATTTTCACGTCTGTATCTGCAATCAATGAGACTGCGATCGTCTTTTCATAAAGTGTTTCCGCCGCCGAGAGCACACATATGTCATTTTCGAACAGGTAATACAGGGTTACGGTTTTTCCTGATTCGTTCATGTTCAGCGCCTTGATCCTTCCTGATAGCACTATTATGATGTTTGAACAGCATCCGCACTTACCATCTGTGATTATCTCATTCTTTTTGAATTCCTGGGTATATGATATGAATGATAGCCTTTGTTGGTCTTCCGGTGACAAACTTGAAAAAAAGGGGAATGCCTGATCGAGCTGTTCTTGGAACATGCTTGCAATATAACAGAAATGGTATAGAGTATAAAGTCATGGAACATGGACATTTTGAAGAGATGGAAAAAGCTTTTCCACCATTGTCGGAGTTGAGCGTGGAGGATAGGAGGGCCCTGGAGGAAAAATCGGAAATCAGAAAATATTCTCAGGGGACCGTGATGCATAGTAAGGAAAGCTCTTTGGACAGCATCATTTTTGTGCAAAAAGGTCTTGTAAATGTCTATACAACAGTAAAATGGAAGGGGGATCTTCTGCTTTTCTTTGTCAAGGAAGGCTCCGGATGCGTTTTTGCCGCTCCAAAGCTTTTGGAAAACGTTAAGATGGATTTCGTATTTCGAGCTGTAAGCGACTGCACTGTGATTCTCGTGCCCCAAGACCAGTTCCATTCATTTGAAAAAAAATATCCAGCCTTGTTCGAACAGGTGGACAGGCTTCTGGCTATGAGGCTGGAAAGGATAGTTTCCGTAATGGAACTCGTGGCTTTTTCACCCTTGGAGGAAAGATTGAGAATCTATTTGAGGACGCAGATGGAGGCTTACGGCTCTGATACGCTTCTTTTAAGCCATGAGAGCGTAAGCCGTGATCTGGGTACGAGAAGGGAGGTTGTCAGCCGTATCCTATCCTACTATAAGGACATAGGTGCAGTATCCCTTTCCAGACGCAAGATCAGGATACTTGATTCAGGATTCTTTTCAGACTGATTTTGCTTTTTTCTTAGGGGCTGGAGTTACCGATTTTATGAATTTCTCCGCCTTTTCAGACTTCTGTTTCGAGTAGACGATGCCATATTTTATGCTGTAATTCCAAAGGACTTTCTTTTGTACGAGACCTGAAGTGAAGTCCTCCCAAAGAGGACAGGATGCAAGCAACGCACCTTCCTTCGCTCTGTCGAAGGCTTGCTTGTCATAGAACGTGATGTCAAGAAGATTAATTTTTTTATGGAAGGCTTTCAGATCTTCTTGAAGCATATCGAAGCATCTGTTGAACCCTTTTTCAGGTATCAGGAGGTCTTCTCCGTACATGTCCTCGATGTCAAGCGCATCCTTTTCCGCCAAGGGATGGCCCGGGCTCAACAGGACAGTGAGCGGATATGAGCAGATGCCGACCACGTCGGCCTGGTATCTTTTCAACATCATTTCATCGTAGCAGCACGGTATGATATCGATTCCGTTTCCAAGGCTTGAGAAAATCTCATCGTTTCCTATTTTGGAGTTGATGAATGCGACCTGTTCAAATCCAAGCTCCTCAGGGATTTTCTTCGCATGTTTTGCCAAAAATGCCTTGAAAGGCTTGAAGGGGCTCATTGCGGATACTCCCACATATATTGTGTTGCGGCTTTCCTCTTCCGCTTCCCTGATTTTGGCCATCACGTCGTTCGCATACCGGACCATGAATTTCGCATCCTCCAAGAGCACCTTGCCAGCCCTTGTCAGGGAAAGTTCTTTTCTTGTCTTGTCGAACAGCTTGACCTGAAGCGTTTCCTCAAGCTGCAAAATCATCTTATTCAAAGCATTTTGGCTTATACCAAGCTCATCGCATGCAACTTTTTGATTCAGCCTCTCGGCTAGGGCGATAAAGCCATCAAGATTCTTATCGTACATTTTTTGCACCTATAGGCAATCTTCATACATGCCATGTTTCACATATGGGCCGTTTTTCATCAAAACCCCAGTGGCGATGAGGATATCCACATTCCTGCCATCCAGAATGAGTATATCCGCATCGTATCCTTCCTTCAGCTCTCCTTTTCCTTTAAGCATCAATGCTTTTGCAGGATTCTTGGTTGCAAGTGAGAAAGCCGTCTCTTTTTCCACTCCTAGGTCTATCAGGGCAAAGACTGTTTCCAACAGGTTCTTGATCGATCCCGCTTTCATTCCGATTATCTCTCTTTTTTCATTCCATATCGGAAACGAGCCGTTGCTGTCCGTACTCAAGCTTATCTGCTCATCTTTCAGGCCCAGGAGATTGATTATCTGGTCCTCTTTTCCTTTCTGACAGGTAAGGTCGATATGGCCTCCCATTTCCAACCATTTTTTAGAGATTTCCGGATGCGAGCCCATATGGGTCGGATAAAAATGCCTTATCGGGAAAGTCGTGGTGCTTGCTATTTCAAAGAGTGTTTCCAATGCCCTTTCATCTGTACCGACATGGATATGGGTTATTCCACATTTTTTGCTCATCAAGCTTGCCATGCGCACATTTGCGGCCATGCGCAAAAGCTCGTTTTTCTCAGGCATGGAACATCTGTGGTCCCCGATTGCAACCTTTACGCCTATTATTTCATCTATGAACATCACATCGTCACCGATGCTTCCCGTGATGGTTGGAGAGGGGAGTTGGTAGCTGCCTGTGAGACACCATGCGGAAAGGCCGTATTCCTTGACGGCTTTTGTCTTTGCAACGAGATCGCGAACCGTTCTGGTATAGCCGTCCGTTCCAAGCAGGCCGACGACGCTTGTGACTCCCGCTTCAACTATTTTCCTCTCGCTCAATGGAGGAACACGTGAAAGGCATCCATCCTCTCCGCCCCCGCCTATAAGATGTACATGACCATCAACAAGGCCTGGTACGGTGAGCCTTCCATCCGCGTCAATCACAACACATCCTTCATAGCTTTCAAGATGCCTTCCGATCTTCTGTATCTTTCCTCCTGCAATGAGGATGTCATTTATTCCTTTTTTTTCTGAAGACAATATGTCTGCATTTTTGATCAATGTCATATCCATTTATTTTCCCTCCTTCGTATCCAGAGAATGGAGCCAGTCGGCTTTTTTCAGATATATGATGAAAAGGATGCTCGATACGGACCATGTAAGAGGATACGCCGAGTATATTATCTCTATCTCATGAATAAAAGAAAGCGCTGCGGTGATATAAGTTACACGCAATGCACACCATGAGCTGAACATTATCAGCATCGGTATGGAAGCTTTTCCCGCACCTCGCAATATTCCTGCTATACAATGGGAAAGCGCTAAAAAACAATAGAAAAGCGATTCTATATGTGCTTGGCGCGTTCCATATGCAATCACCTGAGGATCGTCGTTGAAGAGGGCTATGAGAAGCGGGGCGGATACGAAAAAAGCTATCCCGATCAATTCAGCCAGGCTCATCGAGCATAGGATGGCAAAACGGGCGCCTGTTTTTGCCCTGTCGTATTTCCCTGCTCCAAGGTTCTGCCCTATGAAGGTTGTCAGTCCCAAAGAAAAGCAGGTCACAGGTAAAAATGCAAATCCCTCGATCTTGCTGTATGCTCCGCTGCCTGCGACCGCGACGGACGAGAAAGTATTTATGTTTGTCTGTACAACGGTGTTAGCAAATCCTATGACCGAATTCTGTATGCCCGCAGGAAGGCCATATCGGATTATCTGTTTCAAAATAGGAAGATCGAATCTTATCTTCTTCAGGGATACCCTGTAGGAAGCCTCAGTACGTGTGAGTTTTGCTATGCATAATATGGTGCTGACCGCTTGGCTCAGGATGGTTGCAAAAGCGGCAGATCCGACTCCAAAGCCGAATACACCCACAAAAAGTATGTCACAGATTACATTTATTACGGAAGAGATTATGAGATAGTATAGGGGGTGGCGGCTGTCACCGACCGCATTCATGATTCCCATGCATATGTTATACATCACAGAAAACAGGATTCCCATTGAGTATATCCGGAAATAGATGATGCTGTTCGGCATTATATCTTCCGGTGTCTTCATCAGACTGAGGATGTGCGGAGTGAAAATTATTCCAAACACTGTCAAAAAGATTCCGCTTGCAAGCCCGAAGGCAAGATCTGTGTGAACCGCTTTTTCAAGGGATGGCCAGTTTCTAGCCCCGAAACTTTTTGAAATGACTACACCGGCCCCTATTGCAACGCCGTTGAAGAAGCCTACCATCATGAAGATCAGGGGACTGGAGGATGAGACTGCAGCAAGGGCTTGCGGTCCGAGAAAATTGCCTACAATCAGGGAATCGGCTGCATTATAAAGCTGTTGGAAAAGGTTTCCAAGGAAAAGCGGGATTGCAAATTTAATGAGTTTGCTTTTTATGGGCCCTTCGGTGAAATCAAGATTTTTTCCCATCTCTCCTCCTTGGTTTTTTATATCATCCCCGTCGATTATTAACAATAAGATACAGCAAATTCTTTTCATCGATTGGATAAGTTATTATAGTGGACATCATATGTCCATGTTGCCTGCTTATATTTCTTTTACAAGAGAGGAACGAATGTATTTTAAGCAACAGGAACTTTTAGAAAAAACGTTATCAGGTGATAGCCGGGCAAAAGCCGAGCTTGTTTGCATGTACCAGCCCTTGGCCAAAAAGACAGCATCCTATTTTTTTTCCATTGCGGGCGATAATCCGTGCATAACCTTTGACGATCTGCTCTCGGAGGCTAATTACGGTTTTCTTTCTGCTTTGGAGACTTATGATCCAAGCAAAGGACACGCTTTCAATTCTTATATTGAAAACGGAATGAAGATGGCGATAAGAAAATACCTGTCCTCATATTCCCGTCCGATAAGAATTCCGAAGTATCAGATAGAGAGGATGAGCAGGCTGGATAAGTTTCTATACGCAAACGATAAAAATGGTGTGGACATTTGCGAAATATCCGAAAAAACAGGGTTGTCCCTAAATGCCATCAAGGAGCTTTTTGAGATAAAGAACAGTCAGAAATGTTTCAGTCTGGATCAGAGGATGAATGATGACGAGGCTTTTGCTTTCTCAAATCTTGTGGGCTGTGAGGATTTCACTTCCTCCTATGAACAGTCCTGTCTGATTGCAGATATGGGTGAGTATCTGATGGAGAAGGGAAAAGGCGATGGATACATACTAAAAGCTCTAACCGGAGCATTTGGTGAGGATAAACGTACGTTGAAACAGCTTTCCTCCGAGCTTGGGGTTTCGGTATCCACAATAAGAAAAAGGTATAACAGCATGCTTTCCAGATTAAGGATGCAATTCTCTGTTGCATGAATTTTTTTTTGTGGTAGACTGTATTGGCATAGTTATTCTTCGATAGTTTTTTTAGCCTGGCTGATGCCAGGTTTTTGTTTTTCTTGCAAAAAGTATTATTTTGGATAAAAATTATGGTGGAAGGATTCTTCCGATCGTATAAGCCCGAAATAAGGTCGGGCGTTTCTACAGGCTACCTGAAATAGTCTTGCTACGGTCCATCATATGAGGCTGTAAGCCGATGGAGGCAGGATGGATAAGTTTTTTATTAAAGGGGATTTGGCCTGGAGCGGCAGCGACCGCACACTGATTTGCAAAAAGGATTCCTATATTCTGGTTGAAAACGGCGTGATCTGCGGAGTGTATGAGCAGCTTCCGCAAGAGGATTGCACATTTTATGACTATAGCGGGCATTTGATCATTCCCGGAATGTGTGATCTGCATTTGCATGCGCCGCAATATCAGTTTGCTGGACTCTATATGGATGAGGAGCTTCTCAAATGGCTGGAGAAGCACACATTTCCTGAAGAAGCGGAGTATGGAAATCTGGAATATGCAAGAGAAGCATATGGGATATTTGTCGATGATTTGAAAAACAGCTGTACTACCAGGGCTGTCGTTTTTGCTACGATCCATAAGGATTCCACTCTGCTTTTGATGGATATGCTGGAGTCTTCCGGGCTCATCAGTTATGTGGGTAAGGTCAACATGGACCGTAACAGTCCGGATATATTGAGGGAGGAGACGGACGAGTCGATAAAAGAGACTTTGGATTTCCTCCGCAAATCAAGAGGATTTTTCAGAACAAAACCCATCATAACCCCGAGATTCATCCCTTCCTGCACCGATGGGCTGATGGAAGTGCTTGGACGAATCGCGTATGAATATAACATACCGGTCCAGAGCCATTTGGATGAGAATAAGGGGGAGATTGAGTGGGTTAGGGAGCTTTGTCCATGGAGCACAAGCTATGCAGATGCCTACGACAGATTCGGCATGATGGGCAAGGTGAGGACTGTGATGGCCCATGTTGTATGGCCAACGGAAGATGAGATCGGATTGTTGAAGAGGTCCGGCGTTTTCGTAGCCCATTCCCCGTCTTCCAATACCAATCTCGCCTCGGGAATAGCCCCTATACGCCGGTTTCTTGCAGAAGGAATCAACTGCGGTCTTGCCACGGATGTGGCAGGCGGATCCAGCTTGTCTTTGTTCCGGATGATCACCGATGCGATACAGGTAAGCAAGCTGAGGTGGCGTTTAATGGATGAAAAATACGGGATGCTCAATTTCGATGAGGCTTTTTACCTTGCAACACGTTCAGGCGGGGCCTTCTTTGGCAAGGTTGGTGCATTCGAGCCTGGCTATGATGCCGATATTCTTGTACTGGATGAAAGCAGTGCCAGATCGGTCCTCCGTCCACGTATGGAAATCAGGGACCGCCTTGAATTCTATGCCTACCGCCTTGCCGATAAAAAACCAGTGGCAAAGTTTGTCAAAGGACAAAAGATAATCTGAAAAGGGGAAGGGGTGCCCCCCCTCTCCCGATCATAAGTCATCCACAAGTGCGGTGCTTTTTGCATAAGCCGTGCTTCTGGCTTCGAAGAAATCGGTTTTCACCATGTTTGCATTCGCATATTGCGATACCCAGGCCATATCCTCCGGTTCCATCTGATTATTTTCATAAAGGGGAGCAAAGCCGAGAGATGTCCATCTTTGGTTGCCAAGATACCGGATATAATCGGCAAGCATCCTTTTGGTCAATCCCGGGATTTCATCTCCGATGACGTAGGAGCCCCATTTTATTTCCTGCTCCACTCCTTCCTCCAACATGGCCTTATATGTCTCTATCATATCTTTTTGAAAAAGTTCCGGTTCCTCCTTTTTCAATTCGAGTATGATATTTCTGAACAGCCAGAGATGGGTGTTTTCGTCACGGTTTATATACCTGATCTCTTGTGCCGATCCCGGCATTTTCCCGTTTCTGGAGAGATTGTAGAAGAACATGAAGCCGGAATAAAAATAGATTCCTTCAAGAATGTAGTTTGCAACAAGCACTTTCATCAATGAAAAGCGGTCCCTGTGTTCAAGGAAGTTATTGTAAATCCCTCCTATGAAGGTGTTTCTTTCAAGCAGGTGGGAATCGTTTTTCCATTGGAAAAGTATATCATTCCTTTCTTCCGGAGAACAGATCGTGTCAAGCATATAGGAGTAGCTTTGCGAGTGTATGCATTCCTGGAAAGTTTGTATATGCAGACAGAGGGAGACCTCGTTTGCGGTGATGTATTCGCTTATGTTGGGAAGGTTTGCAGTCTGCAATGAATCCAAAAAAACCAGGAAGGAAAGTATCTTGTCATAAGCCTTTCTTTCCGCATCAGACAGCAGTCGGTAGTCCTTGAGATCCTGGCTGAGATTGATTTCTTCCGGAATCCAGAAATTGTTCATGGCCTGTCTGTACCAATCGCTTGTCCATGGATATTTCAGGTTGTTGAAATCGTTAAGATTTGTCGTATTTCCACCGATCATCCTTCTTTTTGTGGTTTCGGTATCTCCAAATGGGTTGAAAAGTGGTTTTGCGCTAAGTTTTTCTTGCATGTTTTTTCTCCTTAGGATGAACAGGATTCGCATTCCTCCACCTCGAGGGCCTTGCTTCTGACATAATAAAGTGTCTTTACTCCTGATTTCCAAGCCTCAAGATAGAGATTCAAAATCTGTCTCATCGTAAAATCATTGGTTATGTAAAGGTTGACCGACTGTGATTGGTCTATGTGCCTCTGCCTGGTTCCTGCTGCCCTGATTGACCACATCTGGTCTGTTTCATGTGCATTTTTATAGTACCACCATGTCTCAGGGGAAAGCTCTGGTGCAAGACGAGGCAGCATCGACCCTTTCTTCTCCTCATAGAAGAATTTTTTCATTACAGGATCAACTCCTGCCGAGGTCCCTGCTATTATGCTTGTGCTGCTTGTGGGGGCTATAGCCAGAAGATAGCTGTTTCTCATACCCGTATCTGCAACCTTTTTCTTCAGCTTTGACCAGCGCGGCGAAGAGTATCCTCTTTTGTCGAAGAATGCTCCGTTTTGCCAGTCGGATCCATCGAAAAGGCTGTAGCTTCCTTTTTCAGATGCTATGTCACATGATGCTTCTATCGCATAGTAGCAGATGTCCTCAAAAAGCTTGTCGGCAAAATCGAGATGCTCATGGCTTTCCCATCTTATCTTATGTTTTGCAAGCATATGGTGGTATCCGGAGACTCCAAGCCCGATCGCCCTGTAGATCTTATTTGTATGCTTTGCATATTCAACAGGGTAGAAATTGAGGTCTATCACATTATCCAAAGCCCTGACTGCATTGCGAACCGTTTCTCTCAAATACTCACGATTCTCAACAGGCAGGTTGCCAAGCGAGAGGGAAGCAAGGTTACACACAACAAAATTCCCCGGTTTTGTCTTTGTGACAACTATCGGATCCCCGTCACTCGTTTCCATATCGATGGATAACTCTTCAATCGGGGACATGTTTTGGGCTATTTCCGTACATAGGTTGGAGCAATAGATGATGCCTTTATGGCCGTTGGGGTTGGCCCTGTTGACAGTATCCCTGTTGAATACAAAAGGCGTTCCAGTTTCGACTGCAGATTTCAGGATAAGCCTTATGATGTCCTTTACACTCATCACCCTTTTCCTGATTCTTGCATCATTGACACAGTCAAGATACTTCTTTTCCCATTCCTTTCCAAAGTAATCCTCAAGATTGTATCCCTTTATTGAGTATATTTCATGTGGGCACATCATGTACCAGGCCGCATCGATATCGTGTTCTGCAAGATGCCAGAAGTAGTCGGGGTAGCATACGGCGGGAAAAACGTCATGTGCTTTCATCCTGTCATCTCCATTATTCGTGCGGAGATTAAGGAATTCGGGCAGATCACGATGCCATACATCGAGATATACTGCAACCGCACCGCTCCTCACACCAAGCTGGTCGACAGCGACTGCCGTATCGTTTACAAGCTTGATCCATCGTATCACACCACCTGCCGCACCCTCAAAGCCGCGGATGGAGGAACCGTTTGCCCGGACCTTTCCGAAGTAAAGTCCCATTCCACCACCGAATTTGCTTACCTTTGCAAAATTATCCAGGCTGCGGTAGATTCCGTTGAGGCTGTCAGGAACCGTATCGATGAAACAGGATGAGAGCTGGTGGAACGGCTTTCTCGCATTGGCAAGGGTTGGGGTCGCCATCGTAACTTCCAGCTTTGAGAGCATGTCATAAAACTTTTTGACCCAGACCATCCTGTCCGTTTTTTCATTCAATGCAAGATGCAATGCGATTCCTAGAAACATTTCCTGCGGAGTTTCCAGTACAGTCCCGTCATGGGTTTTTATGAGATACCTTTTCAAGACCAGATCTAACCCGGAGTAGGTGAACAGGTCGTTTCTTTCCTCTTTGATGAAAGAGAAAGAGGCTTCTATTTCTTCTTTTGGATAACCGGTGAGTATGTAACGGCCATATAAGCCCTCTTCAGTAAGATAAGCCAATTTATCATAAAAAGAACCGATATTCCTTTTTTTTACATCATCGGCAAGTCTCACATTGAAACCAAAGTAAAGAAATCGGGCGGCAATCATTTCCCAAGAAGGAGCTTCCGGCTTTGTAAGTTCCACCGAAGCCTTGATGAGTGCATCCAACCTCTCCTTTGCTTCCATTCCATCCTTTAAAAAAGATAAGAATTTTCTTTCAAGAATCGAAAGAGAATATTGGGAATCTGGAAAGTTTTGCTGTATCTTTGACAAGATATCTTTGATTGCAGGATATTCGGGGAAAAAGGTTTTGATATTGTTTCTTTCTTCCCTGAGCTTGGCTCTTTCCTGCCGGAAAAGAATATAGGCTTTTGCCGTTTTGAAAAAGCCTTTTTCCATCAGCTTGTTCTCAACTATATCCTGTATCTCCTCGACGCTTATGCCATCCTTTTGCCTTGTTTCAGCTGTTATCATGACAAGAAGAGTGGACAAGTCCTCGTCATTTATGATTTCTCTGCTTGCAGAGAACGCTTTTTCCAATGCTTGCAAGATTTTCTTTTCATCAAACGTTTCTTTTTCACCTGTGCGTTTTGTAATTTTCATAAGTAGTAATAATACAAAATAATAATAATTAATATCAATAAGGTAACTTTATTTTATTTTTGTGTTTTTAATGGAGTAGGATAGCTGAAAAAGCCAGCTGCAAAATGAAAGGAGAATTTTTTATGGTGAAAAAGATTTTTGTATTCCTATTGGTTTTGGTTCTATGTACCAGCATTTTTGCTGCAAAATCCAAAACAGATATCTACATCGGCCTTGGTTCCGGATATTCCCAGAGGATTGATTTTGGAGAACACACTAATTTGACTTCCGATTATGTTCCTGTGAATGCTGATGCGCTTTTCTATTTTGGTGATAGCATCGCTCTTTCATTAGGTCTCGGAGCTGATATCTATATTCCTTCTTCCGATATTACGGATCCATACGCCTTATTGCTTGCTGAGGCTTTCGTCTACTACAGGTTGAACATGGGTAAATCTGCATCGCTTCTAATTGGCGGAGGAGCAGATTACCAGTTCAGATCCGATGGAGATGATGGAGCGAAATTATCTCAACATAATCTTGCTTTGCTGGCTGCTTTGAGGTTGCAGGCGGATATAACCGACAATATCGGTCTTTTCGCAGAAGGGCAGGTCGGGTATGAAGTTTTGAGAGAGACTGTTTTTTCATCTTCGATAATAAGCGGGAGCAGTAAGAGCGAAAACTTGCTGTTTGTCTGGGCCGCAAAAGCTGGAATCCAATATAAATTCTGAGGAGAGGCATTATATTGCAAAAGGCCGTAGATGCGGCCTTTTTGCGTGTTTATAACACTTTATTCTCTTTCTTTGTATTTTCAGGTCAAAAAGAAAAATAGGTATTCTATGTAATCACTTAATCATGTATCGAACCATTCCTCTGCATCGATAATAGTCTTATCTTTATCACAGTATTCCAGTTTTCATATTCAAATGTCTTGCGCAAATAAAAACTCCTTACTAGCAGTAAGGAGATTTTTGAAGCGAAAGACGGGACTTGAACCCGCGACATCCACCTTGGCAAGGTGGAGCTCTACCACTGAGCTACTTTCGCATTTTGACTCTTGCGAGAGAAGGGACTCGAACCCTTAAGCCGAAGCACTAGTTCCTAAGACTAGCGTGTATACCAATTCCACCACTCTCGCAGTTTTTCACCACTTTCGCAGTGATTGGTATATAAGTCGTGAGCCGCAAAGGGATCGAACCTTTGACCCGCAGATTAAGAGTCTGCTGCTCTACCAGCTGAGCTAGCGGCCCATGAATTGTATTCTCGCGCCCTGTAGGACTCGAACCTACGACCTGCGGATTCGAAGTCCGATACTCTATCCAGCTGAGCTAAGAGCGCTTTCGGGTGGAAGAAGGGATTCGAACCCTCGACAACCAGATCCACAATCTGGCGCTCTACCACTGAACTACTTCCACCATTATGGAAATCTCATGGCGTGTACCAGTACAATTTCAACATGCAGTACTATGCCAAAAACTGGCTTTCATGTCAACATCTTTTCGCAAAAAAATTTGTTTTTCTTCTTTTTATCTCAGCTGGATAGAGCATCTCCTTGAGTAACTATAAACCAGGAAAAGAATAGCCTTTACAACAGGATTACCAGAAGCGGAATAAGCACGAGTGCGATAACTATTGAGACACTACCGGCGAAACCTGCCAATTCTATATTACCTTTCAATTCTTCAGTAAAGGCCGGGGCAGCACTGCTTATCGGGGCAAATGCGGTTATGGCCACAGCTTTTCTTGTTTCAAGATCGAACGGTGCAAATTTATAAAAGAGCATCGCAATCACAAAAGCCAGAATCAATCTCAATATGTTTACTGAGATGACTTCCTTGAACAATTCTTTTGTGAACCTGAATTCCATCATCAGCCCAAGCATGAACATCGCGATGATTCCGTTTGCAGGGCTTATTGAAGAGGCAAAATCAAAGACGAAATCGGGGATTCTCAGTCCGATAGCAGAGAAGACCAGCATGATGAAATATACGGTAAAAGCCGGTTTTGTAAAAACCTTCAATAATGCCTTAGGAATGCTTGTTCCCTCTTGCACTCCATTTACCACCATTGAAGTTATGATCACATTTGCTCCAACGCACATTACGGCATTTCCCATATCAAAAAGACATGCGGATATCACTCCAGATGCTCCCAAGAGCCCCGATACGAACGGCAGGGTGAAATTCCCGATATTGTATGCCGGAAGATTGAGCATATAAAAAATCTTGTCATCGCGCTCTTTTTTCCGGCTTATGATGTATCCGAGATAAAGCATCAGGCAGTTTGATAAAAATCCGATGAGAGGAATCATCATCAATCTGTAATCAAATACGAAAGTTCTGAATGACGCTAATATTGCGCAAGGCAGCGTTACGTTCAAAATCAACCTTGACAAGGCTGATGAATCCTCTTTCTTTAATACACCTGCTTTTTTAAGTGCATATGCCAGGGCGATCATCAAGAAGAAAAAGAGTGCCCGGATTAATATGTCTCCCATATTCTCGTCCCTTATTGTTGATGGTATATTTTCCTTAAAAGGAAAAGAACCGTCCTATCCGGCAGAATCCTGCGTAATACCATCAGCATTTTGTAGGATGTTCCAATTGCAATACGTATAGGAGGGTTTTTCTTATTTGATATCTTCAACGCCGTTTTTGCAACTGTTTTGGGATCTTTTCCTTCCTTTTCATCCTTTTCCATCTGCCAAATGGCTGCTTCTGCTTTCTTTTTATATACACTGTTTTCTAAGATATCCGTCTCTCTTTTTGCTGTGAAGGCTGTTTTTGTATCCCCTGGTTCCAGCAGCACAGCCCTTATTCCAAAAGAACCTGCTTCCATCCTCAATGCTTCCATGTAAGCTTCCAGTGCATATTTTGAAGAGCTGTAATGGCTTTGAAAAGGAATGGAAACCCTGCCTGCAATGGAGCTTATTGCGATAACAAGACCTTTCCCTCTTTTTCTCAGAATCGGCATGGCAATACTGTTAACAGCAAGTACCCCGAAATAATTTGTCTCAAACTGTTTTCTTACCATTTCAATAGGTGTGTCTTCTGCGGCTCCTGCAATCCCAAATCCTGCAGAATGTATCAATATACCAAAATCTCCTATCTTGGCGAATGCTTTTTTTATTGAAGGGGCATCCGTCACATCGCACCTTATTCCTTCTATTTTACCCATGCCAAGCTTCTCTGTTTTTTCTTCTATGCTCCGGCTCAATGCAAAAACCTCATATCCGTTTTGTGCAAAAAGCTTGGCGCAGGATTTTCCTATCCCGCTGCTTGCTCCGGTGATTACGATCCTGTTGCCGTACAGAAACTTATGATTCATGACAATCTTATAAAACAAATTCTGATTAAACAATATGAAGTGACCTCACATTTGCAGGATCGTGGATTCAGCAATACCATGGTCTAAGAACAAAAACAGGCGTGCCTTACCGCATGCAAAAGG
>CASDPA010000016.1 GCA_949282255.1 uncultured Spirochaetales bacterium | reverse complement strand
CCCTTTTTCCGAAGCAAATATTCGCAAATATTGAGATAAAATAAGGTACTACAAATACTTACAGAAATTATTCCCGGTTAGAAATACCTGTCATTTGTAGTACCTTATAAGAAAAATATTGAAAATTTTCTAATATTTAGGTTTCGCACTAAGTGCTCTTATCTCATTTGCTGTGTACCAGAGCTTGGTGAAATCCATGCCCATCGAGTTCCCGATGTTCTCCATGTTCCTGCTTGTTACTATGTTCCTGTACACTCCGGGGGAGATTTCCGCCACTATGGACTGACGGACCGCATCAAGCACTTCGGAATGGTTCAACTTGTTTCCAGTCTGCCTCTCCAGCAGCCTCACCATGAGCAGGGCTATGAAGCATGTGGTGAAATGAGCCCTTATGCTACTTTCTTTTCTTACATATATAGGTCTTGTGGAAAGGAACGACTTTGTAATCTTGAAGGTCTCCTCTATCTCCCAGAGCCCCCTGTACATGTCGATTATGCTCATCGCATCCACATCCTTGTTGAGCTGGAAGAAGTTGTCCCTTCTGAACCTGTATTCGTCTTCCCATGGCTTTTCCTCATCATTCCTGCCTATTACATTGCTTCTTATGATGTAGTAGCCATCAAGCGCTTCTGCCTCTTGAAGCTTCTCCCTGTCCAGTTCCACAATGTATTCCATGTCTTCTCTTACGGCCCCGTCCCTCGGGTCTACAGGAATCTTCTTAAGAAGTCCCTTTACATTGTAGTCATCGAACACCTTCGGGTTTCTCATGACCTTCTCGAGGGCTTCGTACCTCTGCTTTCTTGCTCTCTCTGCGTATTTCTTTGACCAGAAGACAATCTGTACTTCATTGTACTCGACGGTGCATGTCTTCTTTTCCCCCTCTCCGCGGTAGGTCACTCCGCTGCGTTTCATAGGTACGGTTCTTTCCTTGTACTTGAATACGACTTCGCTGTTCCCGTCCCCACCCATTTTGACTTTGTAGCCGCAAGGGTCATGGAGGAAATCCATGATGTCCTTCTCCTGCTTCTTCCTAGGACTGTCCGAGATGACGTATCCGCAGCCGTGGGAAAGGATGTGGACTATGTTGTCATGGCTCATCATTCCCTTGTCCGCAACATAGATTATCTTCTTCATCCCGTAGTCATCCGTTGTCTTGTTCATCATAGGAATGAATGTGGTGACATCATTGTTGTTGCCCGGGAATATGCCGTATGTGACGGGAAGACCATCGCCGTCCATGAACAGCCCCATCTGGATGATGGGCTCCGGCCTGTGCTCCTTGCAGACACCTCTCCTGCGCAGTCCTCCATCAACTGCGTTGTCAGGATCATCAATCTCGCAATAGTAATTAGTCACATCGTAATACATAAGGGATGTGTTCCTGCCTGTTTTGCGCTTCATGACCTCGTTCAGATGCTGCAGCACCTCCTCGGAACTGCCTCCGATGAACTCAAGCGCGTTGTAGACATCATCGTCCGTGGGCTTTGAATTCCCTAACTTGAAATGCCTCAGCTGCTGCCATGTTGCAAGCTTTGAACCAGGACATATTATCCTTCCGATGACAAGAAGCTTGTAGATCACCTCCATGCCGGACCTTATCCCCCAGCTCTTCCTCTTCCTTGCAAGGAAGTCGTCTAGCTCAAGCATGTGGTATAGGCGCAGGAGGGGCATCTGTCCCAGATGGAGATAGTTGTCGTACTTCCCGTCTTCCATGCCTTCCTCATTGAAGTCCACATGCGCATTCAAATCTACCTTTATGGGATCGACGAGCTTCTGCTCGTCTTTTCTTGCCTTTTCCTCCTCAGTGCGCCTCCTGGCGACTTCCTTGAAGTGCGCAATAGGGTCATCATATATCTTCTCGAGCTCCGAAAGACTTCCGAAGCACTCAATTGCCTTTGTCGTCGTGTACTTGGCACCCGGCTTCTTGATGGTTTTCACAAGATAAAGCTTCTTGTCGGTCTTTGTTGGTATCACCTTCAGTCTCATTTTAAGTTCCTCATGCACATAAGCACGTAATAAGTACGTATAATATTTATTATAACTTAATAAACATAAAAAAACAAGCCCCTATTTCTAGGAACTTAAAGAATTTATGAAAATTTATGTTATTTACCTAACTTCGGAACCATAGATATCAGATTCGGATCAAAACAGGCGTGAACGGTTTTATAAATCTGCATATTTTTTTATAATATCGGAAGGAGATGAAAATGGCACAGACTCTTTGTTATAAAATCCTATCGGCTCATTTGGTGGAAGGAAACCTTATAAAGGGAGAACCGATCGGGATAAAGATCGATCAGACGCTGACTCAGGATGCTACCGGCACCATGTGTTATCTCGAATTCGAATCAATGAACATCGACAGGGTAAGAAATGAGCTTGCTGTCAGCTATGTCGATCATAATACCGTTCAGGTTGGCTTTGAAAATTTTGATGATCATGAATATTTAAGGACGGTTGCAGCAAAAAAGGGTATTGTATATTCCAGAGCAGGCAACGGTATATGCCATCAGGTGCAGCTTGAGAGATTTGCTCTTCCTATGAAGACACTTCTTGGCTCGGACAGCCACACTCCTACGCAGGGTGGAATAGGTGAGATTGCCATTGGGGCAGGCGGGCTTGATGTGGCCCTTGCCATGGCAGGTTTCCCTTTTAGGCTGATTTGTCCAAAGGTCATCGGCATACGTCTCGTGGGCAATCTGAGACGTGGTGTTGCTGCAAAGGATATCATTTTGAAAGTGCTGGAGCGCTTTGGTGTGAAAGGGAATGTCAACAGTGTCTTCGAGTACTTTGGTCCTGGAGTTTCATCTCTTACTGTTCCGGAGCGTGCGACGATATGCAACATGGGAGCTGAATGCGGTGTCACTTTCTCCATTTTCCCCTCCGATAGCCAAACATATGATTTCTTGAAAGCCCATGATAGGCAGCAGGGATTTATCGAGCTTCATGCGGATGATGGGGCTGTTTATGATGAGGTTTTTGAAATCAATCTTAATGATTTGCGTCCTTTGGTGGCGCTTCCACATAGCCCGGGAAACATAGCTACGGTTTCGTCCATATCAGGTTTGCCGGTAAATCAGGTTCTCATCGGAAGCTGTACCAACAGCAGTTATATGGATCTGAAAAAGGTTGCCAAAATTCTTGATGGACATACAGTCGCTCCAACTGTAAGCCTAGGGATTGCACCTGGAAGCCGTGAGGTTCTGGAAATGATAAGCCGGGATGGAACCCTTTCAACCCTTGTCAAAAGCGGTGCGAGAATTTTGGAAAGCGCATGCGGATTCTGTATCGGCAATCACCAGTCTCCTGGAACCGATGGGGTTTCATTGAGGACAAGCAATAGGAATTTTGAAGGAAGAAGTGGAACAAAAAGCGGCAAGCTTTATCTCGTAAGCCCTGAAACTGCAGCTTTATCTGCAATATACGGGGTTGTGACCGATCCATATGAGAATGTACCTTACGACAAAATCGATCTTCCTGAAAAATATGTACATGATGATGATATGTTCATTTTCCCCCCGGAAGATTCCACGGACGTTGAGGTTTTGCGTGGACCAAATATCGGTGAGCCTCCCAAAAATACAGTTTTGCAAGATACTCTTTCAGGCGATGCGACGATCAAGGTTGGAGATAAGATAACCACCGATCATATCATGCCTGCAGGCGCAAGGCTCAAATTCCGTTCCAACATTCCTGTTTACTCCACATTTGTGTTTGAAGGAGTTGATCCGAGCTTTGCTTCAAGAGCCCTTGAGAATAAAAAGTCCGGTTGTGCTTGCTTTGTTATTGCAGGCTATTCATACGGTCAGGGCTCCAGCCGAGAGCATGCCGCGATATGCCCTATGTATTTGGGTGTCAAAGCTGTCGTTGCAAAATCGATAGAAAGAATCCATCAGGCTAATTTGTGCAATTTCGGTATACTTCCACTTGTTTTTGATAATCCTGATGATTATGAGATGATCGAGGCAGGGGATGCTCTTGAGCTTGATGATATTTATTCCAGCATGAAAGATGGGGTTTTCATGCTTATAGATAAGACCAAGGGGAAAAGGATTCCTATTTCCCTTTTTGCCACGGAAGAACAGAAGAAGATGCTTCTCTCTGGTGGAAGACTTAATATGATTGAAGGTTGATTATGGCTAAAATCACTTGTGAAAACGGAAAACTTGCAGTTCCTGACATCCCTACGATCCTATACATCGAAGGCGACGGAGTCGGAAGCGAAATCACCCCTTGCATGATAAAGGTGGTCAACGCTGTCGTATCCTCTGTATATGGGGGCAAGAGAAGAATCGAATGGGAAGAGGTTCTTGCGGGAGGAAAGGCATTTGAGCAGGTTGGAACAAATCTGCCTGAGCGCACATTGAAATGCATCAAGGATTGCCTTGTTGCTATCAAGGGGCCGCTCCAGACTCCTGTTGGCAAGGGAATGAGGAGCCTGAATGTAGCATTGCGTCAGCAATTGGATTTATATGTCTGCCAGCGTCCTGTGGTTTATTTTAACGGTGTTCCATCTCCTGTAAGGCATCCAGAAAATGTCGATATGGTCGTCTTCAGGGAAAACACCGAGGATATATATGCAGGGATCGAATGGAGAAGCGGCAGTGAAGATGCTCTCAAGGTGATATCTTTCTTGCAAAAGGAGATGGGAGTCAATAAAATAAGATTTCCGGAAACGAGTGCAATTGGAATAAAGCCTGTAAGTCCTGAAGGCAGCAAAAGGCTTATCAGGGCTGCAATCAGATATGGCCTTCATAACAACAGACGCAATCTGACCCTTGTCCATAAGGGTAACATAATGAAATTCACCGAAGGTGGGTTCCGTGAATGGGGCTATCAGCTTGCAAAGGATGAGTTCGGTGCAATCATGGAAGATGGACGCTGTGTCATAAAAAGGGAAGGGCTTGAGGATTTTGAGATAAAAGACTGCATCTGTGATGCATTTTTGCAGAATATTTTGCTGAAGCCGGAAGCTTACGATGTCATTGCGACTCTCAATTTGAATGGGGATTATGTTTCCGATGCTCTTGCAGCGGAGGTTGGCGGGATTGGAATCGCTCCTGGAGCAAATATCAATTATGATACAGGATGTGCCATTTTTGAGGCAACGCATGGAACGGCTCCCGATATTGCTGGTAAAGATATTGTCAATCCGTTATCAATAATCTTATCCGCCGAGATGATGCTGCGCTATATTGGATGGACGGAAGCTGCGGATAAGGTACTTTGGATTGTCAGCAAGGCAATTTCTTCAGGTAAGGTCACGTCTGATTTCTACACCTTGATCAAAAAAGAGGGAGGAGAGGCCGAGCTCCTCGGTACCAAGGATTTCTGCCAATACCTTGTAAGCCTGGTTTAAGGCGTTTTGACTATTGAAATAAAGTGTCCAGTGGTTATGAAAAAGTGATATGGGAATTTCTTGGAGCAGGCATGATTTTTGTCATGCCTGTTTTTGTTTTATCCTTTCTCCTTGCAAAATGAAAGCTATCATTCAGTTGCACTTTCCAACAAGGTGAGTGTTCTGTTAGCGCAATCAATTTCGTATTTCAGACCCAACGGAAATACGCCGATTGGATATGCGTGGCCCACATTAACATTGTATAGGATTGGAAGGCCTGGCAAATTCGCCTCAAATCCTACAACCTGCTTATACACATTTTTATATTTTTCATACTTTTCTTCTACGGCAGGTTTTCCTACAATGATTCCATTTATGGCGTGCAATATGCCTTGAGCCTGCAAATTCCGTAAAAGCCAACATAAAACCATTTCTGGCATATCGGCTTCGCTCGTTTCCAGCAGCAGGATCTTGCCTTTCCACTGGTCTGGTGAAGGCCACAAGGACGTCCCAAGCAATTCTGGAAATACATCTATACATCCACCTAATAGCTCGCCCGTCACTTTTCCGTTTCCTTGTATGATTTCGTAGCCTGTGTTAGGGTGACGGGGTGTGGTGTGGTGCATGTTTTCTTCTGCCCACCAAATCTTGTCCTTTTCATAGCTGCAAAAATCACTACAAAGAATTTCAAGTTTATCCTGGGGAGCGAATAAGGTTTTTTCCATTGCTTGTTTCGTATACCCGTTCATCGCAACATACTCTGAAATGTTGTTCATGACAGATAATCCGTAGTAAGAGACCAAGCCGGCCTTGTACATCATGAAATGGTTTGTTGTGGAATCCGAAAAGCCGGTGAATATCTTAGGGTTGTTTTTCAAAATATCAAAGTCAACATATGGCAAAAGTCTTATTGTATCATCACCACCAATGGCATTAAACACCGCTTTGATTTCAGGATCTCGAAAGGCGTCCATCAAATCTTGAGCTCTTGCTTCCGGATGACGATACAGATAGTCTATTCCTTTTAAGGCATTAGGCATGGCAACAACCACTAATCCATATTCTTCCAACCGTTTTTTTGCAAGCTCAAATTTATGGACAAACATCTTCTCTCCAAGCATTCCCCGTGACAATGAAACGATTGCCACCTTATCTCCTCTTACAAGGCGTTTGGGCTTGATCATGTTGTTTTCTCCATATTACGTATCAAGCAGTGTATGAAATCGTATATTATCCGTTACTTTTTTTCAACCATAAAAACATATAAGAATCTTGAACTCTCAGGATAACAGCCGATTTGTAATAGAGCCTATGTTGATTCAATATTTTTAATTGTAAAAAACGATGCCGGCCTTTTGGCTCGACATCGTTCTTTTCACATTGTTTCCAACCTCTGTCTGTCTGGTCTCTCAATAAAGCACCTATCCGATCAAAAGAGGCTGTTCATATCATCTTTCGTTTATCGGAACAACCTTTCTCATCGTCGGTCCTGAATAAACCTGACGTGGTCGGCCGATCTTCTGGTATGGGTCATGCCTCCATTCAAGATAGTGGGCTATCCAGCCAGGAAGTCTGCCCATTGCAAAAAGCACTGTGAACATCGATACAGGTATGCCCATTGCATGGAAGGTGAGGCCTGTATAAAAGTCGACATTCGGATAAAGGTTTCTTTCGATAAAATAATCGTCATGGGTGGCGCGTTCCTCGATTTCCAAGGCAATATCAAGAAGCGGATCTCCACCTTCCGATTGTGCCAAAATCTGTTTGCAGATCTGTTTTGCAATCTTTGCTCTTGGATCGAAGGTCTTGTATACCCTGTGCCCAAACCCGGAAAGACGGAAGCTGTCACTCTTATCCTTAGCCTTTGCAATGACCTCGTCGATGCTCATTCCTTCCTGATGAGTTTTCTGCAGCATGTCCATCACTGCCTGATTTGCACCACCGTGCTTGCTTCCCCATAGTGCGCAACAGCCGGCAGCAACCGAAGCATAAAGGTTTGCTTCTGAAGAACCGACAAGCCGTACTGCGCTTGTGGAACAGTTCTGTTCATGGTCTGCGTGCAGGATCAGAAGCTTGTTGAGTGCTTGGACATGAAGTGGATCCGGAGTGTAGTTGTTCACACTTGAATAGAACATCATGTTAAGGAAATTCGCACAATATGAGTAGTTGTACTGCGGTTCCACATATGGCAGTCCGTTCATCTGCCTGTAAGTGAAGGCAGCAATTGTCCTCATCTTTGAAAGAAGCCTTGTAACTGTGAGGTCGATATTCTCCTCAGGGTCTTTTTCTTCCAATTCCGGATAGAAAGCGGAAAGGGATGCAACCATTGCTGAAAGTATTCCCATGGGATGTCCGTCATGAGGATAAGCCCGGAAAAAATCTCTCATGTTCACATGTAAAAGCGAATGCTTGTTCAAAAGCTTCTGATAGTTGATTCTTTCCGCGGTATTTGGAAGCGTGCCCTTTACAAGCAGATATGCCACCTCGATGAAGTCACAATGTTCGACAAGGTCTTCGATATCATATCCCCTGTAACGAAGTATGCCTTTTTCTCCATTGATGTAGCAGATTTTGGACATGCATGACCCTGTATTGACAAATCCCGGGTCATAGGTGATATAGCCTGTATCCTTACGAAGGTTTGTGATATCTACAGACCTGTCACCCATTGTATCCGTCATTACATTAAGCTCGTATTCCTTTCCATCAGGGAAGATGAGTTTAGCCTTCTTCTTTTCCTCGAGGTTGAGCATTCAAACCTCCTTTGCCGTAGCTTCAACAGCTTTTACAAGGGCTTGCGTACCGTCTTTGCCGTATCCTTCTTCCTGCAGTTTTTCGTAAAGCTTTTCAACAAGGGCGAGCCCTTTAAGTTCAATATTCATAGCTTTGCTTTCTTCCAAGGCTATTTTCATATCCTTGATGAAATGGTCGATCATGAATCCAGGTGCAAAATCATTTTTCACCACTCTTGGTGCAAGATTGTCCAGCGTCCAGCATCCAGCTGCTCCCGGGCGGATCGCATCGATCATCGCAGGGACATCCAGGCCTGCTTTTTTCCCGTAGACAAGAGCTTCAGAGACGCCTATCATCGTTCCGGAAATGACTATCTGGTTGCACATCTTTGTGTGCTGGCCCATACCGGCCTTTCCCATGTAATTGATGCTTTTTCCCATTTTCTCAAGGTAGGGGATGATGTCATCAAGAGAATCCTTATCCCCTCCAAGCATGATGGTGAGAGTGGCATTTCTCGCACCTACATCCCCTCCGCTTACAGGAGCATCAAAGAACTTGCAACCTCTTTTGGCGGCTTGCTTGGCAATTTTCATCTCCAAACTTGGAGTGGTTGTCGTCATATCGCAGAAGAAGGTGCCTTCCTTTGCATTATTTACTAAACCATCCTCGGAAAGGTAAATGCTTTCGACATCGCTTGGATATCCTACGATAGTAAAGATGAGGTCTGCTTCCTGTGCAATCTCCTTCACACTGTCCTTCCAGATTGCACCGCGTGAAATCAGATCTTCAGCTTTGCTTTTTGTCCTGGAGTATATGAGGATAGGGCCGTATGCATCCATAAGATGGGCGGCCATGCTTTTTCCCATCACTCCGATTCCGATAAAACCTATTTTGTTGAACATGATATGAGTATAGCCCAAAAAGGATAAATAAACAAATGCACTTAACAATATTAATTATTTCGGGTTATATTTTATCCATGGAAACATTGAATCTTGCAGATGAGGATATCTCCGATCTTGCTGATTTTTATAAATTGTTCGGGGATACCACCCGGCTGAAAATATTATTTTTTCTGGATGAGAAGGGGGAGGCATCGGTGAACACAATAGCCGATGCGCTTCTTATGAGCCAGTCTGCGATATCGCAACAGCTGAAGGTGCTGCGGCAAAACAGGCTGGTCAGGTTCCGCAAAGACGGTAAAATGGCCATATACCGCCTTAATGACGAGCATATCCACAAGATACTTGCTCTTGGAACAGAACATTACTCTGAAATGGCCTGACTTTCCATCAAAATCCTTTCAAGAGGAAGTCCGACAACCGTTGTCCAGTCCCCTGAAATATGTTCAACGAGCTTGTACCCTGTTTTTTGGAGCCTGTATGCACCGGCTGCACCGCACCATTCTCCTGTTTCTAAATAGGCATCGATCTCATTTTCATCAAGACTTTTGAAATAAACTTCTGCCACATCGGAGAAAACCTTTTTCCTTCCTCCTGGCAGATAAAGTCCTACTGCGCTGATTACGCTGTGCTTTTTTCCTGAAAGCATTTTCAGCATTCTCTTGGCATCTTGAGAATCAGCAGGTTTTCCGAGGAGTGAATTAGAAAAAAGCACCAGCGTGTCTGCTGCGATTGCCGGGATATCCGGTCTGAATGCGGAAGAGGAGAGGTATGCATCAAGTTTTTTTGCAGCGATGTTTTCCACAATATTGATAAAAGACGAACCATTTTTTGTTTCGTCTGCATCTGGTTTGAAAACCTCCACAATAGAGCCTCCGGCTTGCAGAAGGCCTTTTCTATTGGCCGATGAGGAGGCCAGCATCAGGCGAGGAAAGCGTTTTGAGAATTTTAGCTGCAGTTCATCCGGTTCATTTATCCTGTTCATTGTATTGCTCCAAAAGCATCGTTTTTTCCAGCCATAGATTTTCCTTTTCTTCCTTTTCCCTTTCCTTGTCTTTCTTTTTGGCAAGGATTGCAGTTATTTTCAGCGCATCGGAGTAGTTTTCGCTTTTCATGCTCTCTCCTTCGAGCTCTGCAATATCATCTTCTATTCTTTTGATGCTGTCCTCTATGTCCTCTATTTCCCTTTTCAAGGATTTCTTCTTATTTCTGAGCACTTTTATCTGCTCATGGGAAAGCTGTAAAACATTTTTCTTTTCTTGATAGCTGGTATCTGTTTTCTTTACGACGGAAAATTCCTCTTCCTTCTGCTTGAGCTTGTAATTGAAGTATTCCCAATCACCTTCGAAAAATTCCGGTCCATCTTCGTTTAAATAGAGGATCTTGGTGGCAAGATTGCTTATGAAATGCTTGTCATGGCTTACGAACACTGTCGTACCGCCATATTCCTTCATGGCTTTCAGCAGCACTTCCTTGCTGTTGATGTCCAAATGGTTTGTCGGCTCATCGAGCAAAAGCAGGTTGGCTGGATGCATGAGTATTTTCAAAAGCGAAAGCCTTGATTTTTCCCCACCTGAAAGTACCTTGACCGTCTTGAATACGTCATCGTCCTGAAAAAGGAATGCACCAAGCATGTTCCTGACTTTGGGGATATCTGAGGTGTCAGCAATGCTCTCGATCTCTTCAAGGACCGTATTTTCAGCAGAAAGGGTGTTTTCCGCATCTTGGGCAAAATACCCGGTTTTGACATTTGATCCCAAACGCACCGTACCTTCGAACATTTTGTCTTGACCTGCAAGAATCCTTAAAAGGGTCGATTTGCCCGCACCGTTCCTACCAGTGATGGCAAGACGCTCGCCGCGGTTGACGGTGAAGGAGAAATCTGAATAAATCACATTCGTTCCATAGGCCTTTTTCAGGTTTTCGACGATAAGCACATCATTTCCGCTTCTCTCACAATCAGGAAAAGAAAAATAGATTTTTTTCAGATGTGCAGGTATTTCAATAAGCTCTGTTTTTTCAAGCATCTTGATCCTGGACTGTACCTGTTTTGCTTTTGTAGCCTTGTAGCGGAATTTTTCTATGAACTGCTCGGTTCGTCCTATTTCTTCCTGCTGCCTCTTATATGCCTTTTCCAGAGCTTCGATCTCTTGTTGCCTGACCTCAAGGTATTTTGTGTAATTGCCAGGATATCTTTTAAGCTTTCCATTAAAAAGCTCGAAAACCTCGTTTACTGTGCTGTCTAAAAAGTCCTGATCGTGGGAAACCAGCATAAGCCCGCCCCCGAAAGAAGAAAGGTAGCCTTCAAGCCAGGTCATGGCTTCTATATCCAGATAGTTCGTAGGCTCGTCCAAAAGGAGAAAATCGGGGTCTTCTATCAGGATTTTTGCCAAAGCAATCCTCATTTGCCATCCACCGGAGAACGTTCCTGCCTCTCTTGAAAAATCAAAGGTGTGAAATCCAAGGCCCATAAGGATAGTCTCTATCCTGCTTTTCCTGTCATAGTAGCCGCTTTCACTCAGCTCATCGTGTATCTCGCTTATCCTTTGTGCACGTTTTATCTGCTTGCCATCATCCAAAGACAGGTTTTCTTCCAATTCTTCAAGTTCTGCCAAAAGACCTTTGAATCTGTCATAGCCTTTTTCCGCGGCCTCATATACGGTTTCGTTGCTGAAGACTATATCGGATTGTGGAAGATATGCGATCCTGGCATCTTTGGTAAGAGAAAGGTTCATACTGTCGGCTTCCAAAAGTCCAGCAAGAGTTTTGAAAAGGGTGGACTTACCCGAACCGTTTGCTCCGGCAAGTGCTGATCTGGATGTTTCTGAAAGCGTGAAGCTTATATTATCAAGGATCTTTCTTTCCCCAAAGGAAAGCGTTAGATCTGATACCTGCAAATTTTTCATTTTTTATTGAACCTTACCTTAGTTGTCGTTATCATTAAATATCAAGATTTCCAGTTAAATTCAAGGAGGGGGGATGATTTGTCTTACCCTGGGCGGACGTACGCTCGAGAGCTGCAAGGCGTCTGTTGTAAAAAATAGAGAATATATCGATATCTGCGAGCTGAGGGTCGATCTGCTCGATCAGAAGGAACAGAAAAGGGCCAAGGAATTTCCATCCATGGTGGACATTCCTGTCATTCTTACTCTCCGAAGAGTTCAGGATGGAGGAAAATGTGATTTGCCTGAGAGAGCAAGAAGGGACATCCTTATCAGGGCTTTGGATGGCGATTTTGCATATATTGATCTCGAGGATGACATAAAGAAAAACGATGTGGAGATCAAGGCTCGGGAAAGAGGTGTGAAAATCATTCGCAGCATGCATGATTTTGAAAAAGTTCCCGATGATATTTTTTCCAAGATATTCCATCTTTCCAGTCGTGGTGATGTTGCAAAGATTGCCGTCAAATTAAGAAGCTTTTCCGATGTCCTGACTCTGTTCAGAATACAAGAAGAGCTTGCTGGCGTGGATAAGATTGTCATAGGGATGGGGGAATTCGGCATATGCACCAGAATACTTTATAAAAGGCTTGGCTCCATCCTGACTTTTGCAAGTGATGACGAGGTTGCGCCCGGGCAGATACCTCCAAAGGCGCTGAAGCAGCTTTACCGGGCGGATAAAGTGGATGAACGCACGGCGATATATGGAATAATAGGAAATCCCGTCATGCACTCGGCATCCCCTGTGATGCATAACCGCGGTTTTCAGGCAATCAACTTCAATGCTGTTTATGTCCCATTTCTGGTTGATAACGTCAGAAGCTTCTTCTCTTTTGCCGAGCAGATAAAGATGCGTGGCTTCTCTGTAACCGTTCCGTTCAAAGTCGATGTGCTTTCATATCTTGGAAACATAACCAGGGAGGTGAAGCAGATCGGTTCCTGTAATACAGTTGTCAGGGTACCTGGGATGTGGAAAGGCATAAATACCGATTATTATGGCTTTATCCACCCACTCTTGAAAGACATAGAGGAGGGTAGGATAAAATCTGCCCTTGTAATCGGTGCTGGAGGTGCTAGTAAGGCAATTGTCTGGGCTTTAAGGAATTACGGAGTCAAGGTGACGATTCTCAACAGGACATTAAGTCATGCGGAAAAGATTGCAAAATTGAATGTATGCTCTTACGATACCTTGGATAATGCCAACAAGTACTCAGGTCAGGTGGATCTGGTGGTCCAGACGACCAGTGTGGGGCTTTATCCCAATATCGAAGAAAACCCTGTCGAAGGTTTTGTGTTCACAGGAAAGGAAATCGCATACGACATCATATATAAGCCGCATATGACAAAATTTCTCAAACAGGCTCATAAGGCCGGCTGCTGTCTTCATTTCGGCTCTGAGATGCTTCTTGAACAGGGCAAGCTCCAGTTCGAGGCGTTTTCCGGCTATCACTATCCGTATTGGGTCGACTCGGGTATGTCAGATACGCAGCAGGAACAAGCCTGACCTTGTAAAGTCTGGAGATATTGAGAACCTTGCGTCCAAGGACCATATGGTCGCCATCTGAGAAGTCCTCCACCATCTCGACACGTCCTATCGCACTTTGTCCACGGTGGTTCTCCACCTGCAGGCAGAATTCGCGGTTGCGGTATGCGTATTGTATAAGGCGTAACTTTTCCTGGTAGTCGAAGGCATCCCTTTCCAAAAATGGAAGATCACGGCAAAGCAGCTGCTTGTTGCAGATCATCCCGGATTTGATCAGAAGGTTTTTCAAGCTCCTTTTGCTGATATCCTTTTCTTCTGTTTCATCCAAAACGGTCTCTCTTATTCTCCTGTCAAATCCTATTTGGCGCTTTTCGTTGATAATGATGGGATTGATCTGCTGGTTGGAAAATTGCCTGCCTTCTTTTCTGTTTTTCTCAAACTCAGGCCCGGAAGGTTCTGCAAGCATTTCAAAGCCTCCCTTCTCGAGTATTCTCCGCCATTCATCTTCCCCGTTTTCGTCCATGAGGAAAAATCCGTTTCCGCTGTCTTTGATAACATGTTCCATGAAAGAGGGGAGGGATGAGAGGATGTTTGCACTCCTCTGGTCCGTCATCAATATCATGCCGCGGGATATCCTTATTCTTGAATATTCCCTGTACCAGGAACGTATGCGCTCAAACAACATTTCGCTTGAAAGCCCGTTTGAATATCTTTTCAGTTCATCGATGACTGCATCGGCATCCATATTGAGATTGAAAGCTGTTCTTATGCTTTTGCGGTCCATCCTATAGATTTTTATCCTGTCCTGTTGCACAGCAGCCGAAGTGAGAAAGATTATTGAAGGTGTTCTTCCTATGACGCTGATGCTGTAATCACTGGATATGCCGATTTCCCTCTCTGTGCTGCTTTCACCAGAGCGCACATATACATTTCCTTCTTCATCCTCTGCAAGAAGAAGAAATGAAAACAGGGGCTCCGTGGCATCCATTGGAAAGGAGGATAATATGGAAATCCTTTTTATAAGGGAAGGCAGATCGTCTTTTTTGACAGTGCCGCACAAAAAAAGCAGATTGAGGAATCTGACGCTGTTCTTTCTCTCCTGACCCTCAAGCTCCGGCCAGATCAGATATGAATACATGCTGATTGTGTCGAGATCCAAAAATGATTTCAGAAGTTTGAAGTTGACTTTGAGCCGGTGCTCCCCTTCTTCGACAACATTCAGCTTGATGAGTGAAAAAAGGGTTGCAAGAAAAGCTTTTTCGATTTCCTCCTGATCAAGATATGGAAACAGCTGGGTATCCTCCTCACCTTTGTAAGTGAAAAACGATCTCAGTTCCCTAACTCCGATGCTTTCAGATCCGATCCCGCAAAGTATTATTTTCGAAAGCTCGTCAGCTCTTCTTTTTTTTGCTCCTGATGAATACTCGACACCCAAAAGGGGATAAAGCGATGCAATCTGAATACAAGATGTTGTGCAGAACCCCTCTTCATCCGACTTGATGAGGCCACGGAGCTCCATATTGTCAAGCATAGTGTCCTTAACATCGGGAAACATATTCCTGATATCTTCTTTTGACAGCCTACGGGCAATCCTGATTGCAGAAACGATCAAGGCCTCCTCATCATTTGCAAGTGAGGCGATCTTTGGAAGGTTCTGCAGATAAAACTGTTCCAGTTCCTTATTTTCTGCATCCGGATTTGCAAGATAAAAGGCTTTTGTCAAAGCAAGGATTTCCGTGTTCATCAATCCATCCTTTCTAAATCGTAGCTGTATCCTTGCTCGGAGAGGAATTTCTGCCTGTTTGTTGCAAAGTCCTCCTCTTCGGAATACTCGGTGACAATCGTATAGAAATGGCTGTCTCGGTTTTTGGGTCTTAGTATCCTTCCAAGCCGCTGAGCCTCTTCCTGACGGGACCCGAATGTCCCGGACACCTGGATCGCAACAGATGCATCTGGAAGGTCGATCGCATAGTTTGCAACCTTGGACACCACCAGCACCCTGATCTCCTTTTTGCGGAATGCTTGGTAAAGCTCATCCCTTTTTGCATTCGATGTGGTGCCTGTAATTATGGGCCATGAATATGTCAAGGATATCTCCTTAAGCTGATCAAGATATTGCCCGATAACAAGAATCTGATCATCCTCATGCCTTTTTAGTATCCTGCCTATAACCTCGATTTTTTGGGGATTCTCGCTTGCAATACGGTATTTTTCCCTTTTCTTGGCAAGGGCATAAGCCACTTCAAGATCCTCGGGCAGGGAAAGCCTTATCTCATGGCACCATGCTTTTGCTATGAACCCTTTTTCTGCAAGGTCCGCCCACGGCGTATCAAACCGTTTCGGGCCTACGAGGCTGAACACCTCATCCTCACGTCCATCTTCTCTTACAAGAGTGGCTGTAAGCCCAAGCCTGTATACGCTCTGCAGTTCTGCGGTAATACGGAATACCGGTGCAGGTAGCATATGTACCTCGTCATAGATGATAAGTCCCCAGTTGCCATCTTTAAGCAGCCCGAAGTGCTTGTACTCTTCCTCCTCGTTCTTACGATAGGTGAGTATCTGGTATGTGCATACCGTTATCGGTTTGATCTCCTTCTTTTCTCCGGAGTATTCTCCGACAAGATCGGAAGGTATGTCCGTCTTGGATGATATCTCGGTCATCCATTGATGCACCGATGTGACGTTCGGAGCAAGAATAAGCGTTCTGGTCTGAAGCTTTGACATCATCACAAGCCCAACTATTGTTTTTCCCGCTCCGCATGGAAGAACAACTGTTCCATAGCCTGTTCCTTTTTCTCCGTTTCCCAATACGGATGTAACCGCATCCTTTTGATATTGCCTCACTGATAATGATGCTTTAAGCTTCATCGGTACAGGCTCGCCTTTTTTTAAAGGAATCCTGTCATCGACGGGAAAACCCATTTTGATGAGCTCCACCTTGACTTTTCCCCTGTCGAGGCTGTTGATCAAAAAGGAGGCCTGCCCATCCGGGTGCAGATATTTCGCCATGGCTCTGGAGGCTTGGAGCTGCATGAAGAAGAGACGTCTTTTTACAATAAGCCGCATTTTCCCTTCTTCCGCCTCTTCAAGGATGAAATCCCCGTACCTGCCGGCGGTATCACGTATGAAAAATATGATTCTCTCATCTATATCATATCTTGACCACCTGTCCAAACGATGAAGTATCTCATCAGCGTCAATGCCTGCACTGACCGCGTTCCAAAGCGAAAGCGGGGTGATTGTGTACGTATGCATGTGCTCCGGGGATTTCACAAGCTCGGAAAAAGGAATGATATCCCTTCGTGCCTCTTCTGCATGGGGACTGTAAAGATCCAAAAGAATGGTCCTGTCGCTTTGTATAAGAAGTGGTTTATCGTTCATACTTCAGATTTTCCAATATCATATCAAGCGTTGTTATCGCCGCCATTGCTTCGACTACAGGGATGATCCGAACCAGCACCGTAACGTCATGTCTGCCGAAAATGCTGATCGTCCTCTCCCTTCCAGCAATATCGATTGTTTTCTGCTCTTTTGCAATGGATGGCGTCGGCTTTACTGCCAAACGGAAGACAATTTCTTCTCCTGTGGTGATCCCTCCGAGTATTCCTCCTGCGTTGTTGGTGATGAATCCGTTTGCATCCATCTGATCGTTCATACGGCTTGCGGTGATGAAGGTGGATGAAAAACCGAGTCCGAATTCAATCCCTTTTACCGCTCCAATGCTCATTTCGGCATGGGCAAGCAAAGCCTCAGCCTTATCAAAGACCGGATCGCCAAGCCCCGCGCTCACACCTGAAATGTGGCATTCGATCGTCCCTCCAAGGCTGTCCAGCTCCGTCTTTGTTTTTTCTATCAGATCAAGTATTTGCTCATCTTTGGATTTGTTCACAGTGAAAAGGGGAGGAGAAAAAGGAGGGTTGAATGGTCCGTCGATCATAATGTCTTTGACACTTCTGATTGCGGCATTAACTTTGACACCATAGTCCTTCAATACAAGCTTTGCAATTGCTCCTGCTGCAACCCTGGCGCTTGTTTCGCGCCCTGAGGAACGTCCCCCTCCACGTGGATCCCTTATTCCATACTTCTTGAAATAGGTATAGTCTGCATGTCCGGGACGAAATATGTCCTTCAAATTGTCATAGTCATTGCTTTTCTGGTTCTCATTGAAAAGGATCATTGCAATCGGAGTACCTGTGCTAAGGCCTTCATAAACCCCGCTGAGAATGCTTATCTTATCTTTTTCGTTACGGGCGGTACCTATTTTTGTCCCTCCAGGCCGTCTGCGATCCATTTCCGCTTGTATGAATTGCTCGTCGATCCTTATTCCTGAGGGACATCCGTCTACGATACATCCCAAGGCCATGCCGTGTGATTCACCAAAGGTTGTCACTCTGAACTGATTGCCAAACGTATTTGCGCTCATAAAGCCTCCGCCTCCAGTCTTTTTACGAGCATTTCAAGGGTTTCAATGCGATCCCGATAAGGTCCCATATCTATGGTAAGATCGGCATAGGACCTATATTTTTCGTCTCGTTCAATATAAAGTTTATGAAAGCTTCCTTCTAAGTCTTCCGGATCAAGAAAGGCAGGGCGTCCATGTTTGAGTATAACCTCAAGCATGTCTTTTTCATCCCTTACCAGATAGATCAGTTTGCCATTTTCTTTGACCAGGTCCATGAGACCTTTGTTATCACAGGCTCCGCCACCCAGGCTCAAAAAAAACATTCCATTGTTGTTATTCAAGAATCCCTTGATGGCATCCTCTTCCATGGCCATAAAATGACCTTTTCCATATTTCTGATAATATTCCCTTACTGAATAAGGTTTTATTATTTCAAGCACCAAATCATCCGAATCTATGAAAGGCCTTTTATATTTTTCGGCCAGAAGACGGGCAAAGGTTGTTTTTCCAGAATGCTTTATACCGGATATGAAAATGTGTCCGCTTAACTTTCCCATGAAGGAGAATTTTACCAAAATATGTAAAACCGTTCAAGGCAAGCTCAGTCTGAAAAGAGGTCGCTCCAGTTCTTCTCATCCTTTTTGGTATATATTTCAGGCTTGAAATGCGAGTAGGCATTGTTTTGTTGATAAATACGGAATTCCTTCTGCTGTTTCCTTCTTTCAAGCTTCTCGATATACCTTGCCTCAGTTCTGTTTTTCCTGTTCTCATTTCGGTATTTATTTATATCTACCTTATAGCGCAGGGCATAGTGGAATCCTATTATCATCATGTACCACATGATTGCTATCAAAAGGGGAGCGATAGAATTGAAAGACTGGGGATTGTAACCGCCTGGGTTGTTTGAAAGATCCAATATCGTATTGAAATTCTCAACTGTGAATATGAATGAAATCAGACAGGGCAGAAGCCAATAGGCTCCCTGTCTGGATATTATGAACCTGAAGCATGTCAACGTGGCCATCAGCACCAGAAGAAGGGAAACCATAGGAACAGCGTAGACGAACAAAACCTTTTATCTCCTTGATTGCTATGATATCATAAGTCAGGCGGTAAAAAAAGAAACCATGTTGGATTATAGCGCAGAAGAAAGATTTTCCAAAGAACTCAAGAGTAGGGAAAGAGCCAGAAGGGAGGATATAAGGGGCGAATATTACAGGGATACGACCGCGATAATACATTCCTCCCCGTTTAGAAGGCTCAAACATAAGACACAGGTGTTCTTCGCACCGAGCAACGACCATATCTGCACCAGGATGGAGCACGTGCTCCATGTGGCTTCTATTGCAAGCACCATCTGCCGTCCCTTAGGCTTGGACACGGAGCTTGCCTGGGCTATAGGAATGGGGCATGATCTTGGGCATACTCCGTTTGGCCATGTGGGGGAGAAGATTATTGGTACATTGAGCCAAAAGCGTGGAATAGGGGAATTCGAGCACGAGATCAATTCACTGCGTGTTGTGACTTTTCTCGCAGACAACGGTAAGGGTCTGAATTTGACGTATGCAGTCCGCGACGGCATTGTATGCCATAACGGGGAGGATGTAAGGCGAAGGATAAAGCCCACGTTTGCGCTGAAGGACCTTTCCTCCCTATCCAGCCGCAAAGGGCTTATTCCCGCCACATACGAAGGGGCAGTGGTCCGCTTTTCCGATCTGATAGCATATCTTGGACGTGATTTCGAGGATGCAACCCGTCTTGGAATCCTCAAGGGCAAGGAGCTTCCTGAAATTGTGATCAAACGGCTTGGCCGAAACAATAGCGAAATCATCAATTCTCTTGTTGAGGACCTGATAAAGGGGGCAGATTCGCAAGAGGGCATAGGATTCAGCGATGAGGTGTTTGAAGCAGTTTCTGCATTCAGCACCTTCAATTATGAGAATATCTATAGAAGTTCGATTTTGAATGGATACACCAGATATTTCACCAGGCTCATAAACCTTATTGTGGATTATCTGGAAGAGATATATTCTTCGTATGGCCTGAAAGAGGATGGATATCTTAGGGAGAAGAATATGCTGAGTGCCGGTTTTTACAACCATATCCGCGACATGTATCCTGTTTATATTGAAAAAGAAAAAAGCGACAAGAGAATGATAATCGACTATGTTGCTGGGATGACGGATAACTTCTGTCTCGATTGTGCGAACGAGATACTAAAGCCTGAGCATCTGAACGACGAGATCGAGATGAGCCAGACTGGAAAATGGTTCGACGCCCGAAGTTGAGTTACTTTTCGTTCTTGCTTTCGCGTGCTATCTTTTCTATTTCGCTTATAAACTGTCCGACATTGTCGAACGCTCTGTAAACAGCGGCAAAACGTACATAGGCCACAGGGTTGAGCTTGTAAAGCTCCTTTAGTGTCTCTTCTCCGATCATTGTGCTGGTGATAGTCCTTTTTGCACCGGCAAGATCGGTAATCCTGTTTTCGATGTTTATCAGGGTTTTCTGAAGCTCCTCCGGATCTATGTTGATCTTTTCGGTGCATACCCGGATTCCATGCTCAACCTTGTTTATGTCAAAGGCCTGGTGCTTTCCGCTCTTTTTTATGACTATGATGGGTTTTAATTCAACACGCTCATAGGAAGTGAAACGGCACCCGCATTCGGTGCACTCCCTACGCCTTCTGATGGACATCCCATCCCTTCCCGGCCGGGATTCGATAACCTTGTCCGTCAAGGACCCGCATCTTGGACACTTCATAAGCTGATTCTATCAAAGAAAGGGCAGGGGAACAAGAAAACAGGAAGAATACGCTGCTGTTTTTTTATTTTCTTTCTTTTTCCCATGCATTATGCTGTATAATCGGTTTTTATAAAATATGAGCGGGGGCGATATGTCCGATGTAGTTTCAAAAAGTCTTAATAGGCTTAATCACATCATCAGTGAAACCGATGCCTTGTATCATGAGGCTTCTTTCAGGCTGGGAATATCAGACAGCGTCTGCATGATCCTGTATTCGATCTGTACGAACGGAAAAAGCTGCCTTCTCAATCAGATAGTCAAAAGTACCGGGCTGAGCAAACAGACCGTCAACTCGGCGCTGCGCAGGCTTGAAAAAGAAGGTGTTATATATCTTGAGGCTGTGGATGGAAGATCGAAAAATGTATGTCTTACCGAAAAAGGGATGCTCATGGCTTCTGAGACTGCAGGAAGGATCATAGAAATTGAGAACGAGATTCTCACTTCCTGGTCCCAAGAGGATATAGTGCGGTATTTCGAGCTTTCCGAGAAGTTTCTTGAATGCCTCAAAAGAAAGGTAAGAACACTTTGATCACCAGTATCCGTATTTTTTATTTTTTGAGATGAGAAAGAAAATGCTGATTAAAACAGCCGAGGCTTCGGCCACGATTATCGAAAACCATACCCCTTCAATCTTAAAGATAAGCGGTAAAAGCAGCACTGCGGCCACCTGACACACCAGTGTTCGCAAAAAGGAAATCATTGCCGAGGTTTTCCCGTCGTTCAAGGCGGTGAAAAAGGATGAAGCGAATATCGAGAAGCCGGAGAACAGGAACGACAAGGAAAATATCTTGAAACTGTGCACTGTCATCCGGCATAGCGCATCATCATATCCTACAAACAGCTTTGAGAGCGGGTTTGAAAGGATGTAGGAAGATAAGACCATCATCATGGCGCAAACGCTTATTATCATAAGACTTTTTTTCAGAAGGCTTTTTAGTTCCGCCTTGCGTTCTGCACCATAGTTGTAGCTGATTACTGGCGCCGATCCTACGGAATATCCAATGAAGATTGCAAGAAATACCAGGTTGACATACATCAAAACCCCATAGGCTGCAACACCATTTTCAGAAGCATATTTCAGCAGCTGGATGTTATAAAGCATGTTGACAAGCGATGTGGATATGTTGCTCATCAGCTCCGACGATCCGTTGGTGCATATTTTGATCATGGCATCCTTGTCAAAGCGTGCTCTTTTTATTTTAAGGAGACTGCTGTTATTCTTTCCAAAGTAGATTAGGGGGATGAATCCTCCTATACACTGGCTGATAACCGTTGCAATTGCGGCTCCCTCGATTTTTAAGTTGAGGACAGCAATAAAAAGCGCATCCAGAATCATGTTAGCAATACCTGCGGCCAGGGTTGTGTACAGTCCGAGCTTGGGTTTTCCTGCAGTAGCAAAAAGGCATTGGAATTCATACTGGAGGATGAAGGCAGGAATCCCTATAAGAAGGATTCTTGCATACCTTATGCAGTCTTCAAGGAGAATTCCCTCCGCTCCGAGCAAAATTGCTAAAGGTCGGAGAAAAACAAGTCCAGAAACCGTGAGAATAAAAGAGAAAACAATGGAAAAGCAGATCAGCATGGAAAAGACTTCGTTTGCCTTTTTATCATCACCCTCACCCATTTTTTTCGCTATGTATGCTCCTCCACCGGTGCCGAACATGAATCCGAAGGACCCTAAAGCCATTAGAAATGGCATTATGAAATTGACTGCGGAAAAAGCGGACTTGCCGACAAAATTTGAAACAAAGAATCCGTCTACAACACCGTATATCGAAGAAAATACGAGCATTATCACAGAAGGGAATGTAAGACGGAGCAATGATGCATACGTAAAATGGGATCCCATGCTGATACGTGGCATGCTGAAGCCTCCTGATGTAATGTGTTTCTTAAACAGTAAAGTACGAAATAGTACTATTACTATAGTATGATTACGTACTTTTCTTCAAGTCTCTTCTTTTTGAAGAATTAAATTCTGAAACAATTCATATTTTGTTTTTTCTTCTGTTTGCCATCTGTTTTTTGCAAGAATATAATAGTTGTATCAGGAGGACTGAATGCGTAAGGATTTTGGATCAAAGACATGGATGTATCCATTGCCGGTTCTGATAATAGGAACATATGATGAGGATGGAAGGGCGAATGCAATGAATGCTGCATGGGGCGGGATTCATAACGATGATACCGTTTGTCTTTGCATAAGTCGGGACCATAAGACAATGAAAAACCTTTTGAAGAAAAAGGCGCTTACCATCTCCTTTGGAACTGAAAGCATGCTGAAGGCATGTGATTTCGTAGGGATTGTGAGCGGAAACAATGTTCATGAAAAGCTTGAGAAAGCAGGATTCAGCGTAAGTAAGAGCCGATTTGTCGATGCTCCTGTCATAAATGAGCTTCCAATGTGTATGGAGTGTGAGCTTATAAAGGTGGAGGGGGAGAATCTTGTCGCGAAGATAGTGAATGTGAGTGCGGATGAATCCGTTTTGGGACCGGATGGACTTGTGGATTATAAAAAGATCCGCCCGATAACATATGACCCAGTTCATCATGATTATGTTGCTTTGGGTGATGTGGTTGGAAAAGCCTTTTGTGACGGAAAAATTCTCAAATGATTTTATCCCGGCATTATCGGCCTGGATTTTTCTTTATCGTTGCGGCATAGATGCTGTTCATGATCCCTAAGAATGCCGACAGGGTGAAGAGCAACTCTATGCCAAGGTTCTGCCAGATCCAGCCACCGAAAAGCGCGATGAGGATCGATATGAAGTGGTTGACAGATATTCCTGTGTTGATGGTCGCCTTGACCTCCTCCGGAGAATCCGATATGTCTTGAACATACACACTGCTTGCCATTGAAGCAAGGGAAATGACGGCATCAAGGATGTAGTTGACAGAACAGATCATGAAAGCAGTATGCATGCTGAAAATATGGTGGGCGAAGCCATAGAAGAAGCAAACTAGCACAAGTATAAGCGTATCCGAAATCATGACCACCTTATACCCCAGCCGGTCGATTATCCTTCCCACAACAGGGGAGGCAAAGAAGCATGCGATGGCTGAAATAGCAAAAAGCATGCTTATTTCAGAGGCGTTTGCCCCATAAAACAGTATGAGCACATATGGACCGAATGTAAGGAATATTTGCTTTCTTGCACCGTAAAAAACCTCAAGCATATAGTATTTTTTATATTTTTTTCTGAAATAAAACCTGGATATATCCCTTTTGTGGTGCCCATTTCCCTTCATTCTCAAGGAAAAAAGCATTCCTGCTGACAGTATGACCAGGGATGCAAAAAATACTAATCGGAAAGTGTGTTCCCCTGAAAAGAAGGAGAATATAAGCATCACCACCACATAACCGAAAATATTACCCAAATTCGATAGTGCCGATTGTATTCCAAGCGATGTGCCTCCGCAACCCTTTTGGGCATATTGCAGGCTCAATGAGCTTTTCATTCCAAGCTGGATGTGCTCTCCAAGCGAGTATATCGTAAGAGAGGTGATGGCTAAAACGGTTGAAGCCGGCAGTCCTGTCATCATGGCAAGGCCGAAAATCATTATGGCGCCTCCAAGCTTGAAAAGACGTTCGGATGAGAAGCTGCTGAAAAAAGCAAGGATGAGGATAAGAAAAAAACCAGGAAGCTCGCGGAAGAATTCTGCAATCCCACGGTCAAACTCCCTCATCTTCACGATTTCTGCCAAGTAGTTGTCGAGTATGCCTTTGTAAAGTCCGTAGGACAGCCCGATCAGAAGCAGTGAGGTCAAGAACGGCTTATAATCCGCATCCTTTTTGTATATCTCTTTTAGTTCCATACGAACGAGCATATTGCATATGTATTTTGGTATCAAGGGGAGGAAGAGAACGAGTGGAAAGTTACAATTATATTTCTTTTGACTTTTTGTTAACATTTTGTTATTATCCTAACAAAATAAGGATTTACACATGGCCACTACGATTTCCCAGGAAGTAAAACAGGTTATAAACCGCAGCCCTTTCATCACAGAAATGCTTATACAGGATGTGATCAGCTTTTCTAATCTTGCAAAATACATCCAGCCTAAGATCGAGGAACGTCTTTCAAAAAAGGTCAACACCTCGGCTATCGTGATGGCTTTGAGGCGCTATACCGATGAGCTTAAGCAGATGAAGGATGAAAAGGGAGGCAAGGGCATTGGCTATGAATTGTCCATGAAGACAAACATCTATGACGTGAATTTGGCAGGCAATGATGAATTTATCAAAAAGCTGGCAGTCCTTTATGAAAGGGTGCAGCTTGAAAAAGGTGATTTCTTGAATGTTACTCTGGGCAGTCATGAGATCTCTTTGGCTATCAGTGAAAAATATAAGGACATCACAGATGAACTGATAAAAGGGGAGACTGTGCTTCATCAGTGGAGCGATCTTGTTGCTATAACCATTGTATTCGATGGGGATTTTTTGGAAACCCCTGGACTTCTGTATCTTGCAGTAAGAAAGCTTGCCTGGGAAGAAATCAATGTTTTTGAAATCGTATCGACGATGAATGTGCTGACCTTCGTCATCAAAAGGGAGGACAGCATCAAGGCCTACGATTCTCTTCAGTCTTTTCTCGACGATCCGATAATGAGCTAGCGGATTCTTCTGATTTCATGAAGCATCTGCTGAACCTTTTCCTTTGTGCCTGCATAAGTGCACATGGGGCATTTCTTCCTTTCAAAAAGGAAATCATCGGTATATTGGATTTCTGTTCCATCAGAATTGTATATGTTCATGCCCTGCTTCAGAAGAACTGCATGGCTTGAAGCGAGATCCCAGACATAACATGGTTGGCTTATGGTTCCGTCGAACTGCTCCAGCAATGCTGGCAGGAGTAGATGGATTATGGTGGAACCAAAGGTTCTGGTCTTTCCGCAAAAACGTGATAGGTCATAGCTTTTAAGGTCGTGGCTGGTGAAAGCTATCTGCCTCAACTCGGAGCTTTTTGTCTCCTTTTTCTCAACCTTTCTTCCATTTAAAAGCAGATCTTCCCCAGGAAAAAGGTGTATGTTAAGCTCATCTTCAGCAATGCCAAAGCGCGGAGCGGATATCAGCGCTCCCACTGGTGTTCTGTTTTCATCAAGAATTGCAAGAGAGATTGCAAAACTTGCAAGTCCCTGGGAAAATACATCTGTTCCATCGATCGGATCAAGTACAAAGGTAAGCGGTGCATTCTTATCGGTTTTTGTGATTTCTTCCTCACTGATGATGTTTGCCGTGGGAAAAAGCTCTTTGACTTTTTGAATGATCCTTTTTGAAATTTCAAGATCGCATTCGGTCAGGACAGACCCATCTTCCTTGTAGTCCCTGGTGACGCTTTTTTGCATGCTTTTTGCATATGCGGCTGCTTCCAGTACCGATTGATAAAGAATCTCCAGCTTATTTCTGCAATCATCTGTAATTGTCATTTTTCACCTTTTTATATATAGTCTGTCCTTGGTGGACATTAACTTGGATAAGCTCTGTTCTGATAATATCAGAAAGAGCCCTGCTTATAAAGCGTTGATTTCCCCGCAAAGGCGGAGAATTGATGTCGACGGAATCTCTTCCTATCCCCTTTCAAGGCTTGTAAAGACGGCTGCAGAAAAAAGGGGAGGGCGTGTCTTTGCCATTTGCCCTACAGAAGAGAGTGCAAAAAACCTTTTTGCAGATCTTTTTGATGTTTCTCATTTGGGTGTCCATTTCCATAAGTCAAGCGGTAAGCAGCTTTATTCTGAATACCTGGAGTCGGATTTCAGCTACGAAGGTAAAAAGGATATAGAAGAGCTTGATGCGATGAAAAACGGCATAGTCGTAATCAGTCTTAGAACCTTTTCTTCTCCTATGCTTACCAGGGATGCTCTGATGAGCATGAGCATCAGGTTCAAGGTCGGGGATCCCTTTGATCAGGAGAATCTCTCCTCCTCTCTTATTGAGGCGGGGTATGAGAGATGTCCTTCTTGCTATGAAGCCGGCTCATTCAGCGTACGTGGAGAGGTTTTGGATGTCTTTTCATTCGGCATGGAAAATCCGGTGAGAATATATTCCGAATGGGATGAAATCGTTGCGATCAAGGAGTATGATGCGCTTACCCAAAAGGCCCTGAAGGATATGGGGCGCATAAGCATCCCAACGATCGGCAGAAGGGAGAAGGCCAACTTGACAACATTCTGCTCCTATTTAAGGCCGGACGATTATTTCATATTTATTGGAAAGGAACGCTTGGAAACCAGCTGGAAGGCTCTTTCGAAAGAGGCTCTTGCACTTTATAGGGAAGCATACAGGAGATATGAGGATGTTTCCACTCCTGATAAGCTCCTGCTCAATTGGCCTGATTTTGAGATTGGACATGATGATTCAATACATGTCTATGATATCCAGAAACCGGAGCATTTCCATTTTCATGTCAGTCAGTCTAGAAGCTATTTCGGCAATGTCACTTATTTCAAGGAGGATATAAGCAATCTCCTTTCAAATTCCTGGCGTGTAGTTGTATATGCACCGAGTATAGTCCAAAAAGACCGTCTTGATTCTGTTTTGAAGGATTATGATATTTTTATCGGGGTAAAAGACCTGTCTTCGGGATTCCAACTTGAGGATGAGAATCTTCTTGTTGTGCTTGATAATGAGATATTTGGGCGGAAAAAGCAAAAGAGTTCCAAGATTGTGGATACTCTTTCCGCACCCCTGGATTCATTTATAGAGCTTAAGAGCGGGGACTATGTGGTCCATATCAACTATGGCATAGGAAAGTTCGTGAAAATCGAGCGCGTCAAGGGTTTTGATACCGAGCGCGACTACATAAAGATCGAATATCAGGACAAGGAATATATATATGTGCCGATCGAGCAGGCGAACCTTGTGCAGAAATACATCGGCAATGACGGTAAGCCGCCAAAGCTTGAAAAGATAGGCTCATCAAGCTGGAATGCAAAGAAAAAGAAGGCGATTGAAAGTGCTCAGAAGCTTGCAGGAGAGCTCGTGCGGCTATATGCGGAGCGTGAAAGGGCTGAAGGTTTTCCATTCAATCCGGATAACGATTGGCAACTGCAGTTTGAGGCATCATTTCCTTTTTCCGAGACGCCTGATCAGATAAAATGCCTAGAGGAGATAAAGAAGGACATGGAGACGGTCAAGGTCATGGACCGTCTTGTATGCGGAGATGTTGGTTACGGAAAGACAGAGCTTGCGTTCCGTGCGGCCTTCAAGGCGGTTTTAAGCGGGAAACAGGTTGCGTTCCTTGCTCCGACTGTGATACTTGCCGAGCAGCATTATAATAATTTCAGGGAACGTCTCGGGTCCTTTCCCGTGAACTCTGAAATCCTTACTCGTTTTGTTCCTTCTTCGAAACAGAAGAAAATACAAAAGGATCTGAAGGATGGTAAGATTGATGTTCTGTTTGGAACACATAAGATACTAAAAAACACTTCTTTTAAAGATCTTGGATTATTGGTCATCGATGAGGAGCAGCGGTTTGGAGTCAAGGACAAGGAGAGGATCAAACAGCTTAAGACGAACATCGATTGCCTGACGCTTTCAGCAACCCCCATTCCACGTACGCTTTATATGTCTCTTTTGAAAGTGCGTGACATGTCCCTTTTGACCACAGCCCCGAGGGAGCGCCAAGCTGTGGAGACTTTCATAGAGCAATATGATTTTTCGATTGTTAAAAAAGCGATAGAAAAGGAGCTTGCCCGTGGGGGACAGGTTTTCTATCTGCATAATAGGATCGAGGATCTGGATGAGGTGGCAAGGATGATAAATTCTGCAATCCCATCTGCAATAGTTGAATATGCTCATGGTAGGATGGAAGCCGAGCAGCTTGAGGATGTCATGCACCGCTTCATTTACGAAGGGGTGCAGGTGCTTGTGAGCACCACCATAATAGAAAATGGAATCAACATCCCGAACGTCAATACGATAATAATCGACAGGGCGGATTTATTTGGACTGGCACAGCTTTACCAGCTCCGGGGAAGGGTGGGACGCAGCGACAGACAAGCATATTGCCATCTGCTTTATCCTGACAGATCCAGCTTGCACGACGATGCGATCAAGCGGCTGAGGGTGATGAGCGAAAACACCGCGCTTGGCAGCGGGTTCAAGATCGCTATGAAGGATATGGAATTCCGAGGGGCTGGAAACATACTCGGACGCGAGCAGAGTGGACATCTTGAAGCTGTGGGTCTTGATTTGTATATGAAACTGCTCGATGAGGAAATATCCAGGCTCACAAGTGAGAACCCAGAAATCAGGCGCGAGGTTATGCTCAAGCTTGAATATACCGGCTTCATTCCGGATTCTTATATTTCTGAAGCGGAAGTCAAGTTCGAGGTATATAAGAAGATCGCTTCTGCTGATACATATGATAAGCTTGAAAGCCTGAGAAGCGAGCTTGAGGATCGTTTTGGACCTCTGCCGGAGGAGGTGGACAACCTGTTGTGCATAGCTGAGATAAAGATTGTCGCACGCAAGCTCGATATATATGATATAGAGGAAAAGGGCGGGGTGATAGAATTTGAGTTTTCTAAATTGGCAACCATCAATCCTGAACGTGTCGTCAATCTTATACGCCTCAGCGGAGGGCGTGTCACATTGGACCCGAGAAGGATGAATTATATGATAATGAAGGCTGGAGGTGTGTCTTTAAAGGATAAGGCCCTCTTCATCCTGGAACAGCTGAGGAGATTGTTATGATGGAAGATATTTTTGTCAAATTAAATAAAATAGAGGTCCGTACAGGATCGGAACGTCAGATAAAAAGTTATGTTCTCAGGAACAATACGCTTGAGGAAAGCCAGAAAGAGATCATTAGGGAGTATGGTGACAGATATCTTCTTTTCTTCGATGAAAATAGAAGAATCGATGTTGAAAAGGTTTATGGCAACAACAAGCCTTTGATAATCGAAATCGGCTTTGGAATGGGAGAGGGGACGGTCTCGATTGCAAAAAATAGAAATGGATACAACTATCTTGCATTGGATGTGTACCTTTCCGGCGTTGTCAAGCTTTTAAAGAATGTCGGCACTGAAAATCTTGAAAATGTCAGGATCATGCGTTTCAATGCTCCCGACGTCCTTGAGCATATGATCGAGGATGGCTCTGTAGAGGGCTTCCATATTTTCTTTCCCGATCCCTGGCCTAAAAATAGGCATCATAAGAGGAGACTGATCCAAAAACCTTTGGTGGACCTTCTTGCAAAAAAGCTTAAAAGAGGTGGGTATGTGTATCTTGCGACCGATTGGAAGGAATATGCCGATTGGATGCTTGAGATCCTTTCTTCCTCAGTAGAGCTTGAAAATCCGTATGATGATTTTGCAGATCCTGTTTCCTGGCGCCCGAGGACAAAATTCGAGCAAAAGGGTTTGGATAAGGATTATAAGATAAGCGAATTATGGTTTGTAAAGAAATAATGCAGAAAGCCGGTCATTTCGACCGGCTTTCTCATAAAGGGCGGAAGCTCAGGCTTCCTTCTCTTTCTTGGCCTCGGCGATGACATCGTCGGCAAGCTTTCCGTTGAGTGTCTCGTAGTGATCGAATTCAAGCTCGAAGCTTCCGGTTCCACTTGTCATGCTCTTAAGGTCTATTGCGTAGTTTCTTAGTTCTGCCATCGGCACCTCAGCCTTGACAGCCACAAGGTGTCCTTTCTCTTCTTGCCCAAGGACTCTTCCTCTCTTGCTGGAAAGGTCGGAAAGGATCGCACCGAGATATTCCTGGTCTATGAACACCTCAAGCTTCATGAACGGCTCAAGCAGCACGCAGCCTGCTTTGGAAAGCGCGATTTCCATAGCTCCTTTCGCAGCAAGCTTGAACGCCATTTCCGACGAGTCTACAGGATGCTCCTTACCATCTGAAAGGGTGATTCCGATATCTACAAGAGGATAGCCTGCAAGATACCCTTCCTCCATCTTTTCATGAAGACCCTTTTCAATTCCAGGAATATAGCCCTTGCTGACCGCTCCTCCCTTTATGACGTTGTTGAACTCGTAATACTTTCCTCTTTCAATCGGTTCGATTTCGATGACGACACGTCCGAATTGTCCATGTCCACCGGACTGCTTCTTGTGGGAATACTCAGCAAGTCCACTCTTTTTGGTAATGGTTTCGCGATAGGCGATCTTCGGAGTGCGGGTATGGATCACAACCTTCTGCTTGTCACGGATCTTATCGAGGATCATGTTGATATGGAGCTCTCCCATTCCTCCAATGATCGATTCCTTGGTTTCCTCATTATAGCTTACCTGGAAGGTGAGATCTTCTTCTGCAATGCGGTGAAGGGCATCGTTCATCTTGTCTTCGCTCTTCTTGTCGTCCGCACTGATTGCAAGCTGATAGATGGGCTGGGGGAGTCGGAGCGGGCGGAAGCGTCTCTTGAATTCCGGTCCTGCTGTGAATGTGGCATTGGTGTATGCTATATCGCACTTTGTGACGATTCCGATGTCTCCAGCCTGGAGGGAATCCGTTTCAATTAGCTTTTTTCCTACCGCACGATAAAGCTTTCCAAACTTGGCCTTCTTTGCAAGTTCCGGGTTGTAGATATCTGTTTCAGGAGTGATTATTCCTGTAACAACCTTGATAAAGCTCATCTTTCCAGAAAATTGGTCAAGTGTTGTCTTGAAGCAGTATGCCGAAACGGGGCCTTCCGGGTTGATGGCAAGAGTAGTCTCTTCTCCCTCGCGGCCGATAATGAATTCAGGCATTCCAAGCGGGGATGGGAAGTTGTTCTTTATGAAGTTGAGAAGGGATGTGATACCCGCACCCTTGTCGGTTGCGCCACAGAATACAGGTACGATACGGTTCTCTTTAAGTCCTTCCCTCAAGCCACGTCTGATATCGTCGGAAGAAAGAGTGCCTTCTTCAAAGTATTTTTCAATAAGGTCGTCGGCTCCTTCTGCGGCATTCTCGATCAGTCTGCCCCTGAAATCCTCTACGACTGCAGTATACTTTTCCGGGATTTCCATGGCGGTTTCCTTCCCGCCTTCATGGCATTCATATGCCTGGTTTTCGATAAGATTGATGACTCCATGGAATTCTTCAGCTTCACCAAGGGCCATGACTACCGGTACGAAGTGGGCATCGAACTCGCTCTCGAGCGAATCGATAACATGTCTATAGCTTGCGCGCTCCTTATCCATCTTGTTGATGAAAACTGCGCGCGGTTTATTTCTCTCGTCAAGTCTTCTCCATAGCTTGATCGTCTCTATCTGTGCGCCTTCACGGCCATCGACGATCATGAGCGCCGCCTCGCAAGCCCTGAATGCACAAATCGCTTCCCCTATGAAGTCGGCGGTTCCCGGGGTATCGAGTATATTGAGCGTTCTTCCATCCCAAGCCATGCTGGAAAGGGTGGTGTGTACTGAAATCTTTCTCTGAATCTCTTCTTCTGTGTAATCGCTTGTGGTCTTGCCACTGTCCACTGTCTCGGCACGGGAAAGAATACCCGAATAGAAAAGCATCTGTTCTATCAGGTTGGTCTTTCCCGTACCGTTATGGCCGATGACTGCGACATTCCTGATATCTTTGGTGTCTACGCTCATGAATTTTCCTCCTTTTGAAAAATTAAAGCTTGTTAACAGATTAAATGTTCAGCAATCATATGTCAAATTTTTTTAGAACGCGCACGCGCATAAAAAAACCCGCATAAGCGGGCTTGAGTCATTTGATGACTTCTTCGATTATGTCACTGATCTTGTTTTTCAGCAGGAATCTCATAAGCTCCTGGCTGTCGTTGTTATCGCTTTGCGATTTTATATCGCTATATTCACTGAAAAGCGTCCATGCAGGCGTTTCAAGAACAGATGCTATTTTTTCTATCGTTTGAAACGATGGAGCCTTTCTGGCTGTTTCGATTTCAGTAATAAACGATGTCGAGACTCCTACGAGGTCTGCAAGCTTGGCTTGTGTAAGACCTTTTTTCTTTCTCTTGTGCTTGAGGTTGTTTGCAAAAATTTCTTGCAAATTGCTAACTTTTTCCATGTTGACATTCTCCTAGATGCTACGTTAACAAATTAGATCCTGCAATCAGGATTTCTGTGCGTAATGCGAAAACTCCATCGAAAACGATCCACGCCCCTGGGTTGCCGACCTGAGAACTGTGGTGTAACCGAACATTTTCGCAAGAGGGACCTGAGCATTGACAACATCCCCTCCGACCTTTGACTCCATCGATTCAACAATGCCCATCCTTTGTGTTATTGAACCTATCACTTCGCCGATATATTCGGAGGGGCTTGAGACCTGGACCTTCATCACAGGTTCCATCAAAACCGGTCCGGCTTGTGTACAGGCCTTGTCGAAAGCGGTGGCGGCACAAGAGGTGAAAGCAAACGGTGTGGATGTCAATTCATCATAGCTGAAGCTTGTGATGTCAGCTTCGATCCCGGTACATTCATACCCGAACTTTATTCCACTTGAAAGCGCACCTTCTATACCTGCTCTCATGGCCGCAATAATCTCTTCCGGCACATCCCTTGTCTTTGCGCTTATTTTGCAGACATTGTCAGAGCCTTGGCCCAAGGGTCTGACCTTGATCGTGACGGAAGCAGTGTTCTCTTTGTTTGCGATCATACGATCAAACTTTTCTTCTGCAACCGCCTCCGAAAGGATCGATTCACGGTAGGTTACCTGTGGATTTCCAACCCTTGCATCAATTTTCATTTCCTTAGTAATTCTGGTGACAAGAACATCCAGATGCAGTTCACCCATTCCAGAAATAACAAGCTGGCCTGTTTCCTGATCATCTTTGTATGTGAACGTCGGATCTTCCATGGCAAGCATCTCCAATGCTTTCTTCAGCTTGTCCTGCGCATCCGTTGTCTTTGGTTCTATGGCAATCGTTATGACCGGCTTGGGGAATATCATTTTCTCCAGAAGATACGGAGCACTTTCTGTTGCTATGGTATCCCCTGTCTGAGCCTGCTTGAAGCCGATTATCACCCCGATATCCCCAGCCTTTATTTCTGAGAGCTCCTCACTTCTGTCGGCATGCATTCTGAGCAGGCGGTTTATCCTTTCTTTCTTTTCCTTTGTCGCATTATATACTGCTACACCTTTTTTCAGCACTCCTGAGTATACACGGACAAAACACATCGCTCCTGCCTGCGGATCGACCTGAATTTTGAAAATAAGGGCTTCCAGATTTGCATTAGGACTGTGCGTAACCTCGACGCTCTTGCCGTTTTTGTTATTCACGGCTTCAATGGCTGGCATTTCAACAGGGGAGGGAAGGAAGTCCACAATTCCATCCAAAAGCGTTTGCACTCCAATGTTTTTAAGGGAAGAACCGACGAAAACAGGCATAAGAGTGCGCTCCAAAGTTGCCTTTCTGATCGTTTTCCTAATCAATTCATCCGGAATTTGCGCACCTTCAAAATAGAGCTCTGTAATCTCATCGGAAAAAGAGGAGACCTGGTCGATAAGCTTTTCTCTCCATTCTGCAGCTTTTTCCACCATCTCTTCAGGAATGTCGGAATATATGATTTGCTCTCCCTGATCCCCCGAAAATGTGACATAGCGCATTTTCAAAAGATCTATCACTCCAGAAAAACCATTCTCACTGCCTACTGGAATGAAGAGCGGGCATGGGTTTGCCCCCAGCTTCTTAACCATCTGGCTGAGAACCGAATAGAAATCAGCTCCAAGGCGATCCATCTTGTTGACGAATGCGATTCTTGGAACGGAATAGGTATCAGCCTGACGCCAGACCGTCTCTGTTTGCGGTTCTACACCGCCTACAGCACAAAACACCGCTACCGCCCCGTCTAGAACCCTGAGCGACCTTTCCACCTCCGCAGTGAAATCCACGTGGCCCGGAGTATCAATTATGTTTATCTGATGATTTTTCCAAAAACATGTGGTTGCCGCACTTGTGATCGTTATTCCACGGTCCTGCTCCTGCTGCATCCAGTCCATGGTCGCTTCCCCGTTGTCAACTTCACCTATGCGGTGATTTTCCCCTGTGTAAAAGAGTATTCTTTCGGTGGTTGTCGTTTTCCCGGCATCGATATGCGCCATGATGCCTATGTTTCTTATCAGGTTCTCGTCCATGCAAAAAAGTTTAGCAATATTCCTTGTTTTTGTGAACCACCGGAAAGGATCTGTAACATGTCGGATCACTCAAATTTGTTTTTTCAATCTCATTGCTCTCATGGCATTGAGCACAGCGATGAAGCATACGCCCGTATCCGCAAAAACTGCAAGCCACATGTCAGCCAGTCCTATGATGGAAAACAGCATTACAGCAATTTTTATTCCAAGAGATAAAATGATGTTTTCCATGACTATTTTCTGCGTTCTTTTTGCTATTTCAACGGCATCTGCAAGCTTATTCAGATCGTCGTTCATTATAACCGCGTCCGCCGCCTCTATCGCGGCATCGCTTCCGACTCCTCCCATGGCAACACCGATATCAGCTCTCATAAGCGCAGGAGCATCATTCATTCCGTCCCCAACATAGCATACCGGGCTGTTTTCCTTTATCAGCTTGTCGAGCTCCTCGAGCTTCTGCTCCGGCATCAGAGATGAGTGGATCTCGTCAATATGCAGCTTTCTTCCGATTCTGCAGGCAGACGCGGCATTATCCCCGCTGAGCATGACGGTCTTTTCTACACCAAGCTTTTTAAGCCTTCTGATTGCGTTTTCGCTCTCTTCCTTTATTTCGTCACGGATTACAATGTAGCCCATGCATATTCCGTCTTTTTCAACATGGCATACAGTTCCAAAATCATCTTTTCCAAGCCTTTCCGTGCATCCTGTCTTTCCAATCCGGTATCTGATGCCGTCTATAGTCCCTTCAAGGCCTATGCCTGGAATTTCCCTCACATCCTCAGCCCTAAGAAATGATTTGCCTTTGTATGCATCAAGAATGGAGTGGGCAACAGGATGGCTGCTTTCCTTTTCCAAGCTTGCGGCAATGAGTAGAAGCTCTTCATCATTTTTGTTGTGCGCTTTAATGTTTATGACCCTGAAGTTGCCTTTTGTGAGCGTGCCGGTCTTGTCGAAGGCAACTGTTTTAACCTTCGAAAGCTTTTCGATTCCTTCTGCGTTCTTAACAAGAATCTGATTTTTTGCAAAGCTTCCTATAGCGGCAAAATAGGAAAGGGGGATTGAAAGCACGAGGGCGCATGGACATGAGATCACCAAAAGGTTCAATGCCCTGTAGATTCCGGTTTTTGCATCCGCTCCTGTGAGGAAAGGGATCAAAACGGCCACCAGTAAAGCAATAAGGCACACTGCTGGTGTATAATATCTGCTGAACCTGGTTATGAACCGTTCGCTTTTGGCTTTTTTTGTACTGCTTGAATCCATCAGGTCTTTTATTCTGCTTGCGGTGCTGTCCTGGTATGTCTTTAGGACTCTTGCTGTCAATATTCCCTGCCCGTTTATGCTTCCGCTCATCACATAATCGCCTTGAGAGGCTTTAACCGGTATGCTTTCTCCTGTAAGCGCCCTTTTATCCAAAAAGGAAGTCCCTTCCAATATGGTGCAATCCAAAGCGACCTTTTCACCGCTTTTGATTTTTATCACTTCATTGATTTTAACTTCTTCAGGCTTTACAACCTTCTCCATGCCATCATCAAGTACCGTGACATATTCTTCGGTCATGTCCATCAGATCACCGATCCTTTTTCTGCTTCTGGCAACAGCTTTTTGCTGGAAATATTCTCCGATCTGGTAGAAAATCATGACTCCTGCGGCTTCCTCATAGCTGGAAATGAAGAGAGCCCCGATTGTTGCAATACTCATCAGGAAGTTTTCATCAAACACTCTTCCTTTGATGATGTTTCTTAAAGCTTTTAGGAGAACATCGTAGCCTGCAATGACATAGGCCAAAATGGCAAGGTAGGGGACTGCAAGTAATTTTGAGACGAAAAAGAGCATGGCAGCCAGCAGTATTCTCACCAAGATTTGATCAATACCTTTTCTTTCCTTTTTCTCATCATCGATGAACTCGATATCTTCCTCAACCTGTTTGCAAATCCTTTTTATATCCTCCAATGGCAGGATCCCTGAAACTGTCAATCTGCCCTTTTGATAGTTGAAATTCGCATTTTCTATCCCTTTTGTCCTCTTTAGAGCCTCTTCAACCTTGCGTGCACAATCTGCGCAGTCGATTTTCACCTTGAGTTCGTAGTTTTTTTCTTTTTCCAAAAAGATTATGTCCTCATCGGTTTTTTTGCATATATCCTTCACTTCCTTTTCATCAAGATCGGTTGTAAGGCTGATTGTTTTTCTTTCAAAATCAAATACTGCATTTTTTATTCCCTCATGCCTGTTTAACGCTCTTTCAACCTTTTTGGCGCATGAAGGGCAATCGATTGTTGCACATATTCTCATCCTTTTTTTCTTTGAATGAAAAGAAATGTTTTTATCTACTTTTACTACCTCATGCTTTATCTCTTCTTCACTCATGTAACCGGAAACAGTAAGCTTTTTTCTTTCAAAATCGAAGCTCGCATCTTCAATTAATGGATGTTTTTTCAGCATGAATTCAACCTTGTTCAGACAGCCTATGCAATCGGCCTCTACATCCAGTGTAATTGTTTTTGGCTCTATAATTACTTTCGAATCGAGCAATTGCTTTGTTATTTCGCTTCTTTTTTTATCGCTTTCAATGGTAATGAAATCTCCCTGTCTCTTATAATAGTAATTGGGTTTAAAACAGTTTTCATCGATATCCTTTTTCAGCCTGTAGGTATATTGGTGCATTGGATTCTCCATTGAACATATGAATATCTGTTCATATGTTAATATAAATACAGGCTTCCGTCAATCTCTTTTTTTAAATTACACGCTGCTGTGAATAAATTCCGCTTTTACCGCTTGAAAGGAAGGATACGACAGTCATGACAAAAAGCAGCCGAGGTTCGTTATATCCAAAAAGTTCCATGCCAAGGAAAAACGTCACAAGAGGAAGCTTCATGCCTCCTGATAGGAATCCGACCGCACCAAGCACCGCCAAGGGGGCAACCGGAAGCATGAATGCTTCTGCCACTGATGCAGAAAGTGTTGCGCCGAGTACAAGCAATGGGACCACTTCACCTCCTTGGAATCCAGCAGACAAGGACAAAAGGACAAGAACGGTCTTGACAAGGAAATCGTATATGTTGCTTTCTCCCAGAACCGCTTTGGAAATCAGATCGGAAGAAAGGCCATTGTAGCTGAAATTGCCGGAAACGAAGAATACGGCAAGAGAAAAAAGCGTCAATAAAAGAGCGGGGATGATCACCTTCAGATATTTATTGAAGGAATAGAGACTATTCATCCTTTCTTTGAAAAATTCCAGCATCTGGCAGGTAAGGTTGCTTGCAAAGCCGACTAGTACGGCAATAAGAAAAACAGATAAGAAATTTGTGCTGTTCAATTCCATAGGGGTAAAAGCAGGTATTCCAATCACATGGATATGCAAGGCCTGTGAGACCATGTTTGATGTGAAGGAGCTGACCAAACAGGGCAGGTAGGCATCCATCCTGCTGAGCTTGGGGCTGGCCAGGTGTGCGCCAAAAAGCGTTCCTGCAACAGGAGCGGAAAAAAGAGAGGAGAAGGCTGCGGCAGATCCGCTCATCAGATAATAATCCAAACGGCTTGAGCCCCGTACCTTTCTTTCAAGATGGCTCATCGTGCTTGCGCATGTAAAACCGATCTGCACCCCGGCACCTTCTTTTCCTACAGATGCACCAAGAAGGTGACTGAGTCCTGCTGTGAAAAAGGATATGATTCCCATGCCTGGGGTTATAAGCTTGTCAGCCTCGCTGATATCCTCGTTGTCTTCAGCCTGATGGATCTCCTTTATCGCAGTGCTTGTTATTTTCTTGCTTGAAGCTCCGAATCGCGAATACGTGAAAAGGATTATAGCGGCCCCTGCCGGGAGAAAAAGGATGAGGAACCGGTGCTCAGTGTTGAATACGGTCGTAAAGTGGACCATGTTTGCAAACAATGTGATGAAAGGCGCCGTCACAAGACCGGTGAGCAGACCTCTGACGGCGTTTTCCAAATGTGGGTAAATATCGATATTATAGTTGTTTCCTGTTTTTATCTCAGGTGATTTCTCCGAGCCGCGCAACGATTTCATTGTATTTTTCCGTTTCTGACTCTAATGGATTTTCTTTAGCCTTGTAAAGAGCCTCTGCATATCTTAAAAGCATTACAGCTTCCTGTCTGTCGCTCATCTTTGAAAGAGGCACCGTGGAATAGAAGGGAACTTTGGAAGAACCTTCCGATCCCTCGTAGTATTTCATCTTCTCACTTGGTATGCTTTCCTTATCATAAGATTTCTTCATCTTATCGAATTCTTTTGCTCTCTTTTTGGCATCCCAGTTCCTATCATAAAGCTGATCGGAGAGTTCTTGATAAAGTGTAAGAAACAATCCTCTCCCAATGATTCTGGTATCCAAACTTTTTCTCATGTAGCTTATGGCCGCATTCGTATCGCCGAAGCTTATCGGCCATCCTGGCAGCTGGTTGTAAAGGAGTCCAAGCACATACCACGCGTCTGTGTAATCATAGCCGAAAGTATCAACGACCATCTTGACATCTTCGAGCATGGCGGGTGCTTTTGACAGTGAGTTGAGTGGTCCTTTTGTCTGGCCCCAGCGTCCGACTGCAGAACTCTTCCAATGGTATGCATCGGCATTTGGCTCCAGCTCTATCGATTTTATCGCCAGAGCTTCAGCCTCCTCATATTTTGCAAACCTTCCTTCTTTGTCATTTTCATCAAGGCCATCTCCCTGGGTTAGGACATTCCTGCTCTGACGCCAGAGGATGCTGCTCTTCTCGCTGTTGCTTTCAGCGCTTGAAAGTGCTTGAGCAAGATATTTCTCATCCGCCTCATAATCTTCCAACGTGTAAAACAGATAATCGCTGTATTCTGGGTTGAACGCTGCAAAAAGCGCGGACGAAAAGATAAGTAGTAAAATCAGTGCGAAACAGTTTTTTCTCATTTCTCCTCCATTTACTTTTATCTTAGCATCATTTTTATGATGCCAAGCTTGTTTTTATATGGTGGACAGCGCAATGTGATATCTGGATGAAGGTGATGGTTCAGGATGCTCTTTTCATGAGTAAAGGTTTCAAAACTTCTTCTTCCGTGGTATGCGCCGAGTCCGGATTGCCTGAAACCTCCGAATGGAAGGTTGTGGCTGACGATATGCATTATGCAATCGTTTATGCATCCACCACCGAAACGGATGCTTGAATGTATTTTCTCTATATTCTTCTTGTTGTTGCTGAAAACATATAATGCAAGAGGGTGGGGCCTGTTTCTGATGAAAGAAATAACATCCTCAAGATTCTCATATTCCATCACAGGAAGAACCGGTCCGAAAATCTCTTCCTGCATTATTGGTTCATCCTTTTGCGCGGGAAAAAGTATTGTCGGTTCGATCTTGTTCTTTTCTTCGTCGCAGCCTCCACCAAAATAAACCGGAGAACCTGCGATAAGGCCGTTCAACCTTTCAAAATGGTGCTTGTTGATGATCTTGCCGAATTCCGGATTCAACAAAGGGGCTTTTCCATAATACTTTTCGATATGTATCTTCATCTGCTCCAAAAACTCTTTGGTTTTGGATCTGTGGATGAATACATAATCGGGAGCTATGCAGGTCTGTCCTGCATTCATGAATTTTCCAAAAGTGAGTCTTGATGCGGCAATCTTTATGTTTGCACTTTCATCTATGATCACAGGGCTTTTGCCTCCCAATTCGAGAGTTGTTGGAGTGAGATCTTCTGCCGCTTTTTTCTGTACGATACGCCCAACATTGGGGCTTCCCGTGAAGAAGATATAGTCCCATTCAAGTTTCAACAGAGCCTCATTTTCCTCTCGTCCCCCTTCAACCAATGCGACGTGAGCTTCATCAAAAGCCGATTCTATGATTTTCTTCAGCATTTTGCTGGTGTTGGCACTGTAACGCGAAGGTTTCACTATTGCGGTGCATCCTGCGGCAATTGCACCGATAAGTGGAACAAGCGTGAGCTGCACAGGATAGTTCCAAGGACTCATGATGAGAACATTCCCATAGGGCTCCTTGATTATGTAAGAAGATGAGGGGAAATGGAGAAGGGCCGTATGGACCCTTTTTTTAGATGCCCATTTATGTACATTTGAGATCGCATTTCTTAATTCAGAAAGCACGATTCCGACTTCTGTGGCAAAGCCTTCTGTCTGACTCTTGCCGAGATCCAGAGTGAGTGCGCAAAGCAGTTCTGACTCCTCAGCTTTCAATGCTTTATATAATCTTTTTAACGCATTTTTTCTAAAACTGATGTCCAATGTGCTTCCTTTTGCAAAGAAAAGCTTTTGTTTTTCCAATAATTGTGAATAATCCGGCATGGCTGTATTTTTACAAAATTGTTTAAAAGTGTCAATAAAAATGTATTTTATAGAGAAACTCATAAAATTAACATATAAATGTATGATTTTGAACATGTATATCAAAAATCTTTCAACAAACGTTTGTTTTTGTACTTGAAATCATATATTTTGAGATTGTGCAGGATGATTTGCTGCGATAAAGGTTTTGTTATGAAGGGAAAAAAATTCTTATCCTTTTTGATGTTTCTTGTTCTTATCCTTATTCTTGCCGGACTTTATTTAGGCATGAAATATTATTTCGGTTCACGGCCTGTTGTTACTTATACCGCGCCACCTCCTTCTGTTGTGGTTGAAAAACCTGAGAGAAGGGACATATGCTCTTATATAGAGCTTTCAGGATATGTCGAATCTGATAGCCTGGTACCCGTGGTGCCGTTTGTCCAGGGGACAATTCTTGAGTATTATGTTGAAGCGGGCGATAAAGTTGAAAAAGATCAGGTTCTTGCTTTGGTCGATTCGCAGGCTTATGAACTTCAGCAGAGTCAGGCTGAAGCGCAGTACCTTGCTTTGGAAAGCGCTTTTTCAAGGATGGAGAAGCTCAAGCTTTCCGGTGCTGTAACCACACAGGATTATGAGACGGTGAAAGCTCAAAGAGATGCGGCGAAGGCGCAATTGGATCTTGCTGAGCTGCAGCTTTCTTATTCAAGTGTGAAAGCACCTGTCTCTGGTACTGTGCTGCAGAGTTTCGGCACTACCGGCTCCTTGGCCTCATCTTCGCAGCCTCTTGCCGTGATTGCCGATCTGGATAATCTGGTCGTCAAAGTGAATGTTCCGGAAAAATATTATTCGATCATAAAAAACAACATGGATTTGCTTGAGTTTGAGGTATCAAATCCAGACGACGGGAAGTCCGTATCAGCTTCCCTGGTTTCAATCAGCCCATACATCGATCCTGCCAGCAAGACTTTTTCATTGAAGATCAAACTTGATGATTGCAATGCTGATTTTGCTGTTGGGATGTATGTCAAAATACGTATTGTATACGAAAAATTGTCATCTGTGCTGTCATTGAGCGAAGGAATAAAGAAACTGGATGGAAGTCTGTATATTTATGATAGCCAGACATCAACCGCCAAAAATATCACGCTTACCGAGCTCGGAAGCGATGGAAGCTATTTTGCTGTTGATGAAGAATATGCGGAAACGATGTTCGTCGTCGATGGACAGGATTCCGTATTCGATGGTCAGCTTGTTGCGGTGGTGGAGGCAGTCAAGTGAAAATAAGCCGGTACAGTGTCCAGCATCCTGTGGTGCTGATGATGATACTGATAGCTCTTGCGGTTTTCGGACTTGTAAGCCTGTATGATGTTAACATAGAGTTCATGGCGGATATAAATACCCCTCAGGTGTATGTTTTTGCCATATATCCAGGTGCAAGTGGTGAGGACATTGAGGAAACGGTGATAAATGTCATGGAAAACGATTTTGTCACCCTTCAGAATTATAAAAGCATGTCCAGCCAGGCCACAAACAGTGTAGGGGTGATTACCATAAGTTTTGCAGACGGAGTTGATGCTTATGAGATGCTGACCGAGGTGAGAAACAGGATAACCGATCTTGTTCCAAGTCTGCCTGAAGGTCTTTCCGGCACTCCTACAGCTATGGTCGGAGGCGCGGATATGCTTCCGATCATAACCATAAGCGTTTCCGGTGGGTCGGACATGGCAAGGCTGAGCGAATATGTTGATGACGACCTTATTCCACAGTTCACAAGACTTGAAGGGGTCTCGAACGTCGATGTGTTCGGTTCTGTCGAGCCTGAAGTCATGATAAAGCTCAATCTGGATAAGATGGATAGCCGTTCGATAAGCGTATTGGATGTTTATCAGGTATTAAGCTACAGCAATCTTTCCATACCTCTTGGCAATGCAGAATATTCGGGTAATGAGATAAGCATGCGCTATGACGGCTCATATGACAGCCTTGATGAAATAAGGAATCTGACAGTCGGTGCAACGGAAGATGGCATAATCACCCGTCTAGGGGATATTGCAGATGTGTACATATCCTACGGGGATCTTGGATACAGCGTATCGGCATATGGGGAAGATGTCATCGTAATCGAGGTATGTAAGCGAAGCGGCGGAAACTCGATAAGCATAATCAACAACATAAAAGAAATAATAGAAAGGGAGGAACAGATGAGTTCCGGAGCCCTTTCATTCAGTGTAATAAGTGATGACAGCCAGGTCATAACCTCATCCCTTTCAACTGTGATCGAATCAGGAATACTTGGCATAATCATCGCAGTTCTTGTCATATTCATATTCCTCAATGATGGAAAAGCTACACTTGTTATCGGATTATCCATTCCTCTTAGTGTGTTTTTCACTTTCATTGGAATGAAAGTTGCGGGATTAAGTGTGAATTTGATGAGCATCTCCGGCATCGTTGTATCTCTTGGTGCGATAGTGGACGCATCAATAGTTGTCCTTGATCAGGTCTATAAATTCTACCAAAAGAAGGATGAGCACGGTAGATTTGAGAATACTGTCGTTCAATCCATATACAAAGGTACCGATGTTGTGGATAAGTCCGTAATCGGATCCAATTTCACTACAATAGTTGTTTTTATTCCTCTTGCAATGCTTACAGGTATTGTCGGGATGATTTTGTTTCCAGTGACAATAACATTCATGTTGGCAATCGCCAGCAGTCTTGTCGTCGCAATAATATTCATCCCATTCTTTTTGAAGCTTTTCCTCAAGGATGGTCAGGATAGGAAAATTGCCAAGGAAAATGTTTTTGTGAAAGGATTGCACAAACTGGAACGGTTTTACCGAAAAGCAATAGGATTTTCCCTTAATCATGGCTTTTTCATAGTCTTTGCCTCTGTTGGTCTGCTTTTGATTTCGCTTTATCTTTTCACCCAGGTGGGATTTGCCTTCATCCCGTCTACCGATAACAATGATTTCTACATCAAAGTGAAGTTCCCGTACGGTTATAGCCTGGAGGATACAAAAAAAGGAATGGAGAGGGTGGAGTCCATCCTTCTTGAGAGCGTTCCAGAACTGGACACATATATCTGCTATGCAGGAAAAAGCGGTGATATGCTTGAGATGGGAGAGACGATGAATGCTGGAAACATCCATGCCGTTCTTGTTCCCGTAAAAGAAAGGGAGAGGGATATTCATGAGATTATCAGGGATTTGCAGTATAAGGTTTCTGCAGCTCTTCCAGGTGCTGATGTGTCTGTAAAGAATGGAGGTTTCGACAACCTGGTAGGCTTTGTCAGTGGCGGCGGAGGTTATGGACTGACACTTGTCGGATCCGACACAATGGAGCTGTATGAGAATGCTCTGAGGATCGAGGAGTTCTTAAAGAGCGATCCTGAAGTCATCTCAACCAGCATAAACAGCAACTACGATTCAACCGTCGCTGTTCTCGATGCAAGTTATGATTATCTATCTTCCGTCGGCCTTACGAGTTATGAGGCTGGAATGACTACCGCCATTCTCTTTAATGGAATGGATATGGGGATCTATACCTCATCGGATGGAAAATCGAGATATGACATCCGCCTTGAAAGCGATATAGCAGATCAGCCTGTAACCGATCAGATCTTGAATGGTATAACTCTCACCAGCCAGAACGGAAGTAAGATCAACTTCTCTTCGATTGCTGATTTCAGAACGGAAACCGAGTTGTCCCAAGTCAATCATATTGACAGGTCCAGGACCATAACCGTCTCTGCTCAGCTTGTGTCTGAAAGTACATTTGGTGTTTCCAAAAGAGTCAATGAATATCTGAAGGCCAATCCTCTTCCTTCAGGTGTAAGCACCAGGACAGGAGGAATAGGTGAACTCATTGGAGATTCAATAGTTCCTATGATGCAGGCTGGCCTTATCGGTATATTCCTTGTTTACATGGTGATGGTGATCGTTTTTGAACGGTTTAAGCATCCTATCTTAATAATGATAACCATTCCGTTCTGTGTGATTGGAGTAATGCTGTCCCTTGCGGTTTTCTCCTCAACGCTGAACATGGTCTCTCTTATGGGTGTCATATCCCTTTCGGGTATGCTCGTAAACAACGGTATCATTCTTGTTGACTATATGAACCAGCTGCAGGAGAGCGGAAGGAAAAAACGGCTGGAAGAGCAAGGTATAGGATACGATCCGGATTACGATACATTCGGTTTGCTCAGCTATGGTGATGAGCTAGATATGCTCAGGGAAAACATCAAGGAAGGGACCACTTCGCGTCTGCGCCCGATTCTCATGAGCAATCTCACCACTATTCTTGGCGTTATTCCGATGGCCATTGCAAAAGGAGAGGGGGCTGAGGTTTACGCACCATTGGGGCAGGTGATAATGGGTGGTCTTACTACAGGCACATTTCTTACACTCTTTGTGATGCCCGTATTCTATTATTGGTCGGAAAAGGGAAGGATGCGGAGGAAGTATCGCAAAAAGAGGATGGAGGAAGAAAAAAGGATGATGAAGGAGGTAAAGGAATGAAAAAAGTTTTTTCTGTTATATCTGTTTTCCTTGTCCTGCCTGCACTGGTATTTTCTTCTGAAAACATCTCAGGGCCTTATTCATATGAGCAGCTGATAGCGAATATGAACGTTTCGAACATCGAGTTGTTGAAACAGGATGAAGTCATAAAACAGGCTGTGCTGGACGTCAAGGATGCTAAGGCGAACTGGCAGCCGCAGATAGATCTTGATCTTATGGGCATCTATATGGTAAATCCCCCTTCGTTCAGTTTTTCTGTAGATATTGCTGAGCAAAGTTCGAATCCTCTTGTTGAACAGTTTTTTCCTGAGCCTTTGCAGATTCCGATTGAACTCGGAAACACTTATTATATGGCAAACTTATCTTTGACCCAGCCTTTGGTCACCTGGGGTAAGATCGGTAACTCGGTAAAGCTGTATAACAAGGTTTTGAATATAAGGAACATTGAAAAAAGCAGCAAGATAGATCAGCTATCTGTTGAACTGGAAGGATATTTGGGAGCCCTTTATTATGTCGGCTTGATCCTTGATGATCTTGAGCAGGCATATGATCAGGCTGTATCCCTTGTTGAGATTTCCGAAGATGCCTTCAAACAGGGTACAATGCTTGAAACCGATTATCAGGAGGCAAAGCTTTCTTTGGCTGAGATAGAAGTGGAAATGACTCAGGTCAAAAATCAGCAAAGCGATCTTTTATCGAGCATAAGCATAATCTCTGGAATCGATGAGCTTGATGTTTCTTCAATAAGTTTTGTGCCGGATGAGGATGAATATCTTGAAATCGTATCAATGGATCCGAAAGAATTGGAGAAGATGGTTTTATCTCCTTCCAATAAGAATCTGCAGATGGCAAATGGCATGATCGAGGTTGCAGAGCTTTCAGAAAAGATAGCAAGAGGAAGTATGTATGGTCTACCGGATCTGGCACTGAAGGTGAGCCTTGGCTATGGTGGTTCTCATTTTCCTCTTTTGCAGGAGGGCTGGAAGGACAGCGATGATTGGGGGCTTAATGTTACTGTTGCATTTTCCACGACGCTTTGGGATGGTGGAAAGGTTTTAAACAGCATAAACAGATCGAAAAGCCAGGCTGAGAGCGCGCGTTTGGATCTTGAAAATGCAAAGGACCAGCTAGTTGTGCAATTGAATCAGAGCCTGCGCTCTTCGTCCTATGCTTTGGCCGATATCGGATATCTGGAAGCAAACTCACGTCTTCTTGAATCTCAGCTGTCACTGCTTGAAAAGGAATTGGATGCCGGTTATGGCAGCAAGGCGGATGTGATCAGTAGGAAAATTGATATTTTGACTAATGATGTTGAGCTGCAGCAACGTAAGGCTGAGCTTATGCAGAATGCATTGACAATCCGATATCTGTCTGGAATGTGAAAGCAAAGCAAGCAATAAAGGGTCGTTGACCCTTTTTTTATTGTGCAACGAAAACCTCCGTTTCGAACGGAGGTTCCGGAAAGCTTTAGCTATACATAAAAATGAAAACCTGTCCGATAATCGTAGGTGT
>CASDPA010000015.1 GCA_949282255.1 uncultured Spirochaetales bacterium | reverse complement strand
TTTAAGACCTAACGACATTATTCAGTAGCCACTCCGTTTTAAGCGGCCAGCTCACTCCGTTCGGGCGAATTGGCCGCTCCATTTTTCCGAACATAGCATCTGGTCCATCTGAAATCGACAAACCTGAAAAAAAGCAGCTTCAAACCGTCTCCAAAACTTATAAAAAAGTTCATCCCGCTTGGGTTATGCAGCCTCCTGTCACAAATTTCCCTCGTGTTCGCCATGGCCGCCATAAACAATATGATCAGAAAATACGGGGCACTGGATCCTGTTTTTAAACAAGCAGAATATGCACAAATACCAATGGCGGTTGTAGGGATTGTCATGAAATTCTTCCAAATAGTGATTTCCATTGCTGTCGGTCTGGCCGCCGGATGCATCCCTGTTGTCGGATATAATATCGGTGCAGGTAGAAAAGACCGGGCTAAAAAGCTGTTCACACTGCTTCTGATTGCCGAAGCGGCAACAGGGGCAATAGCTCTCATAATAGTGGAAACATTTCCACGCCAACTTATCCAGCTTTTCGGATCTGCCAATGAGAGCCCCTATTACACGGATTTTGCAATAAGATCATTCAGAATATATTTATGCATGATGATTCCCGCGTGTATAGATAAAGGGACCTTCATTTATTTGCAGTCGCTAGGAAAGGCGCTTTCCTCAACCATCCTTTCAATGCTGAGAGAGATTGTATTTGGTGTTGGATTCGCACTGCTGTTGCCGAAATTCCTAGGCTTGGACGGCGTTCTATACTCAATGCCGGTATCAGATATGGCAACATTCATAATAGCACTCATCATGATACGGCTGACATACAGATCATTGACAAAGGAGGATATGAAATGAGAAATAGGATAATCACGATAAGCCGCGAATTCGGAAGCGGAGGACGGACAATAGGCAAGCTTGTTGCTGAAAAACTCGGCATCCCCTGCTATGATCGGGAACTCATAGAGAAATTCGCAGAAAGAAGCGGTTTTTCCAAGGAATTCATAAAGGAAAAAGGAGAATATGCAGACTATAGGACCAGACTTATAAACGTATTGTCGGAAAGAGATGCAATCCATGGATTGTCGATGCAGGATCATCTTTGGCAAATACAGCGAAACGTCATATTGGAGCTTGCGGAAAAAGAGCCATGTGTGATTGTCGGACGGTGTGCGGACCATATTCTTGATAAGCAACACGATCTGCTGAAGGTGTTCATACATGCCGACATGGAAAAAAGAAAGGAAAGGATTTTAAAGCTTTATGGCAAAACCGATGAAGCGGAGGAAAAACGTCTGAAAGATAAGGATAAGAGAAGAGCCGCATATTACCGATTTTATACCGATGCGGAATGGGGCGATATCAGAAACTGCCATATCGCATTGGATAGCGGAATAATAGGAATAGAAAAATGTGCTGAAATAATAGCGAAACTTTATTAAAAAAACGGCCGCAGCAAAAAAGACTGTTGCGGTCATATATTTATCCTTTATCCAGTCACTTCCATAATTGTCGGCATGCTTTGCATAGCACCATGCCGGGAAACGGCATAAGCCGATGCAATGGAAGCAAGTTCCAATGACTTCTGAGGAGATTTTCCCATATATATTCCAGCAAGAAAATATCCGCAGAAAGTATCCCCTGCCCCTGTCGTATCGACCACAGGGAAATCCACTATGGGAGCATAGCAGCATACAGATAAATCCTTGAAATATGCTCCGTGCTTCCCAACAGTAAGGACAATGCCGGCCTTGGGATATTTGTTTGATAACCTCTCAAGGATTGCTTTATATCCCATATCATCATGAGCGACCTCGGTTTGAGCCAAGGCAGCACCTTCGATTTCATTGACAAAAAATAGGTCGATACAATCCAGTGGATAATTCAATATACCATCATCAAACGGAGATGGGTTGAAAACAATCCTCAGGCCTTTATCCTTTGCTCTTAAGATAATTTCAGGAATCAGGTTTATTTCGTTCTGCAATACCAGGACATCCCCTTCTTCGAAGGAAGACAGGATGGAAGAAATTTCCTCAGTGGTGAATTCCATATTTCCTCCTGGATTCAGTATGATTGAATTCTGCCCTTTTCCATCTATCTGGATAATTGCCTGGCCTGTATGGATATCCATGGAAACAACCGTTTGAGAAACATCCACACCATAATCCCTCAAGAGATCCAGTATCCATATTCCATCACCACCTATCTTTCCCGCAAAAGACACAGGCAAGCCAGCCTTGCCCATCGAAGCAGCCTGATTCGCCCCCTTTCCTCCTGCAGAGAGCTTAAGGCCTCCACTTTGAATCGTTTCACCTGCCATTACTATGTGAGGCACATGGAATAACATATCGACATTAAGAGAACCAATAACAAGAAAACGCATATTTCACCTTATAAATGCAACCATATGGATACAGATTTGTAAAAATCCAATCTGTATTAAAAAAATAATATCATAAACATCATGATACAAAAAAATACTATGAATTGATGAAGAATATTTGCCATAAAAAATAACTGTATAAACATAGTTTTTACTCAGTAATGCAATTCTCGTCTTTAAGGGTTTGTACATGGACATTAATTGTATCGATAATCCACTATTGGCATTACCTCCATATGCGTTTTACAATACTCTGCAGCCATCAATGGAAATTAACAAGTCTCAGCCTGTTGCACAAAGCATGCAGAGCTGTCCATCCATATTCTGACACGGAACAGAACCCTACCCATTTTAGATATAAAGCAAAGTTTTTCTAAGGTGTTTCTATTCAAAAAACATTGACAATTATCGATATCGACCAAATACTAAAACTATACCGTGCTCGAGCACGTAACAAAAAGGAGAACAATAATGAACAATATTCCACATGTAAGACTAGGTCTTGTGGCAGTCAGCCGAGACTGTTTTGTCATTTCAATAAGTGAAGGAAGAAGAAAAAAAATTTCAGAAGAAGCCATCAAGCTCGGCATAGATTTGTATGAATGCAAAACGGTGGTCGAAAACGAAAAGGATGCATTGCAAGCGCTTTCTGAAATAAAAGCTGAGAAATGCAACTCACTTGCCGTATTTTTAGGGAATTTCGGTCCGGAGACACCGGAAACGCTTATTGCAAAATACTTTGACGGACCTGTAATGTATATCGCGGCAGCCGAGGAACGAGGAGATAATCTTTTAAACGGAAGAGGAGATGCCTATTGCGGAATGCTCAACTGCTCCTACAACCTGGGTCTGAGGAAAATACCTGCCTATATTCCGCAATATCCGGTAGGAAATGCAAAAGAATGTGCCGAGATGATGAAGGAATTCATTCCTGTTGCAAGAACGCTCATAGGCTTGCAAGGCCTGAAGATAATAACCTTCGGCCCACGTCCGCAGGACTTTTTCGCATGCAACGCCCCTATCAAAGCTTTATACGACCTTGGAATTGAAATCGAGGAAAACAGTGAGCTGGATCTGCTCGTATCCTACAGGGCACATGCCAAAGATGACAGAATCAAAAGTATTGTTTCCGAAATGGAGCAGGAGCTTGGACAAAAAGGTAACACCTACCCCGATCTGCTTGAAAGGATGGCCCAATTCGAGCTTACACTTTTAGACTGGGCCGAGGCACATAAGGGAGCCAGGAAATACGTCGCATTCGCCAATAAATGCTGGCCGGCATTTCCTGAACAATTCGGGTTCGAGCCATGCTATGTGAACAGCCGTCTTGCTTCTAGAGGAATTCCAGTAGCCTGCGAAGTGGATATTTATGGAGCTCTTTCGGAATATATCGGAACATGCATCACAGAAGAAAGCGTTACTCTTCTTGATATCAACAATACGGTTCCAGAGGACCTATGGAAAGAAAATATAAAAGGAAAATATGATTATCTCTTGAACGACACGTTCATGGGATTCCATTGCGGAAATACTCCATTCTGCCGCCTTTCTTCCGGAGCTGTAAAATACCAAATGATCCAAAACAGGCTGCTTGAGAGCGGAGGCGAACCCGACTTTACAAGGGGAACCCTTGAAGGGGACATCGCTGCTGGCAACATAACATTCTTCCGTCTTCAATCTAACGCCGATACCAGCCTGCAGGCATATGTATGCCAAGGTGAGGTACTTCCTGTGGCGACAAGAAGCTTCGGAGGAATCGGAATATTCGCAATACCGGAAATGGGAAGATTCTACCGCCACGTGCTGATCAATAAGCATTTTCCTCATCATGGGGCCGTGGCCTTCAGCCACATAGGCAAAAGCCTGTATGCGGTCCTCTCCTATCTCGGTGTGAAGGATATTTCATTCAACAGACCAAAGGGAATGCTGTATGAGACAGAATGCCCCTTCTGCTAAAGATGGCGCCACTATTGCGGAAATAGCAAGAGCTCTTGGCATCTCCAGAGGAACTGTCGACAGGGCGATCCACCAAAGAAAAGGTGTCAAGGATGAGGTAAGGGCCAAGGTGCTGGCAAAAGCGGAAGAATTAGGCTACAAGCCAAACCGTGCGGCAAGAATGCTTGCCGCATGCAAAGCGCCCAAGCTCATCGGAGTGCTTCTGCCCAGCATAGGAAATCCTTTTTTCGACAGTCTTATACAAGGAATAGAAAAGGCAAAAGAGGATTATGCAGATCAAGGGATCTCGGTAGTCATTAAAGAGGTGGAAGGGTACGATGAAAACGTACACCTTGAAGGTATCAGAAGCCTTATTGCCCTGCATGTGGATGCATTGGTGCTAGCCACATTGGATACTCCAAAAATATCAGAGTGCCTTGGGCAGACCGAACTTCCGTTTGCCGCAGTCAACTCAGACCTTTCCTCAAAGAAAAAACTGTTTTATGCCGGCCCGGATTATACTAAAAAAGGAATGCTTCATGCAAACCTGCTATCGATGATGGGAATGGATGGTAAAAACATTCTGATCCTCAAAGGCTCCAATTCCTTCAAAGGCCATGACAATCTTGTAGAGGGCTTTGTTTCAGAGCTGGCTGAAGGATGGGCCTATGAGATAGTGGAAACCGGAGACAATGATAGAAAAGCGGAAGAGGTAGTAAGAAGAAGGATATCAGAAAGCACAAAGGTGGATGTACTCTTCATTTCCACAGCTGGTGCACAGGGGGCCATAAAGGGCCTTTCAGGAAAAAGGATGCTTGCCTTTGCAAATGATGATACCGAGGAAGTCAAAGCACTTGTGGAAAATGGGAATATTGCATGGACGGTGACGCAGGAACCGTACAGGCAAGGGTATGAAAGCATAAAAAGAATGCAGGATTACTTCATCACAGGAGATAAACCTGAAGATCTTATCACCAGGAACATAATCAAGATAAAACAGAACATAAGGGAGGAATGATGCATACTTTAGGACTGGATGTCGGCACGCAAAGCATCAAAGCAGTAATCTACGACAGCGAGAAAAAAGAAATAACCTCTGAAAGCTCATGTCCCATTTCGCTCATCATCAAAGATGGAGGAGTAAGGGAACAGGAAGCAAAATGGTGGGTGGACGCGATCTGCCAGTGTTTTGCGGGCCTTGATGAAAAGCAAAAGGCCAAGGTCGCAGCTATTTCAGTATCAGGACAACAGCATGGCTTTGTCCCTGTAAGGAAGGATGGAGTCGTGCTTTCTCCAGTGAAGCTTTGGTGCGACACTTCCACCGTAAAGGAATGTAAGGAGCTCACAGAGGCCTACGGCGGGGAAGAAAAACTGATAGAAGATCTCGGCAACCCTATCCTTGCCGGATATACAGCAGGAAAAATCCTGCATTTCAAAAAGCATCATCCAGAGCTTTATCAGCAGATGGACTATGTTCTTCTTCCCCACGATTATGTGAATTTCTTCCTAACAGGAATATTCTGCATGGAATACGGGGATGCCTCAGGAACTGGGCTGATGAACGTGGATAAGAGATGCTGGGACGAATATATATGCTCTCTGATTTCATCAGATCTTATCAACAAGCTTCCTCCCCTGTCAGACTCTTGCGGTTTCATAGGTCCGTTAAAAAGCGAAATAGCTCTGGAATATGGATTTTCCCCCGATGTATTAGTAGCAAAAGGTGGTGGGGACAACATGATGAGTGCAATCGGGACAGCCTCCATCAGGGAAGGCGAAATGACCATCAGCCTCGGCACATCAGGTACGGTGTTCGGATCAAGCGAGAAACCTGTGCATGACAAAAAGAAACGCCTGGCATCCTTCTCTTCCAGCCATGGGCCGTATCTTCCCCTGCTCTGCACGATGAACTGTACGGTCTCCAGCGAAATAATGCGGGCATATATGAAAAAGGAAGCCAGGGCTTTCGATGATCTTGCCGCACAGGCTCCCTTGGGAGCTGAGGGAATCTTCCTGCTTCCGTTTTTCAATGGGGAAAGAACCCCTAACCTGCCCAAAGGCAAAGGTACCCTGATCGGTTTGACTTTAGAAAACGTAAAAGATACGAATATTGCGAGAGCAACGCTTGAGGGAGTCACCTACAGCTTGCTGCTGGCCCTCGATGCGTTTAAAGAGTCAAAAATTGAGCCTACTCAGATCACACTCACAGGAGGTGGAAGCAAAAGCTCGTTCTGGAGACAGCTCGTAGCAGATATGACAGGTCTTCCTATAAGAGTTCCTGCAATAAAAGAGGCTGCTGCATTTGGAGCCGCTCTGCAAGCCTTGTGGGCAAAAGACGGTGGAGACATAAGCGCTATCGTGGATAAACACGTAAGCTTCAATCCTGATATGAATGCGCTTCCAGATGAAAAAAGCCACAAGGAATACATGAAAAACTATTCCTCATGGCTTGAGTACGTCAAAGCGTTGGAAAAAATTTTTTCCTAAAAATTAGCCCAGTATATCATCTATTATCCCGATGGATTTCATGTACATCCTCGGGATATGGAAAGGTCCTTTGTAAAGATTTCCTTTTATGCTGGTTGCAAGACTTCCATCACGGTGGAAATAACCGAACCATTCCCCATATTCCTTATCGATGAAATGTTTGGAGATATATTCGTCCACCATCTCAAACTGCTTTATATATTTTTCTTCTCCCGTTATCTTATACGCGAGCAGATTAGCTATTACAGCTTCTGTCTGCGGCCACCAGAACTTCATATCCTGATGATATTCGGACAAGCTGAGCCCAAGAGCATCGCGATACTGAATTATGCCGCCCCCATACTCCGCATCCCAGCCTTTTGAAAACATCCAATCAAGCATCTTCAATCCCAGGTCAATATAATGCTTATTACCGCTTTTGAGACCTTCGTTCATTATGAACCAAGAACCTTCTATCGAATGGCCCGGGTTAAGGATCCTTCCTTCAAAATGGTCTTTCAGGAAACTTCCATCCATACCACATTCCTCAAGTACGCATTCAAGCTCGTCTTTGACAAAATATCTTTCCACTTCCTCAATGAGGCTGGCAATACGGGCATTGATCCATTGCTCCTTCTCCGGGAACACCTCACGAAGCTCAGCCAAAACATTTATCATTATCATCGGTCCGGCAAAAGCCCTTGTTAATCGGGTTTCAGGGGACATTTTTGGAATCAGGATGCCAGGAGTGTTGCGTATCTTTTCCACAAACTCATAGAGCATGAATGCCTTATCCCTGTAAGCCAGATCCCCGCTGGCCTTGCTGTAAGCGGCATAACCTATTATTGCAAATGTTTCACTGAAAAAATAACGGAGCCTTTTTATGACACATCGGCCATCGGATGTAACACGGAAAAACATCCTTCCATCGCTGTCAAAGCATTTTTCATCAAGGAATCTGACAATAATCCTTGCTGCATCAAGATAAGCGGGATCAGCCTCGATATCCGTATACGCCTTACTGAATGTCCACAACGCCCTGCCTTGGAACCATACGGATTTATCGCTTTCCAACAAGCTTCCATCCCTATCCAACGCGGTATATATTCCTCCGTTCTTCTTATCAATACCGTATTTCAGCCAAAATGGCAGTATATTTCCAGTCAGTTCCCCGTAATACCTTTTTCTTAAGGCTCTAAAATCTTCCATAACCCCTCCTAATTTGAAAAGCTGAGACTTTTACTCTCCTGCATGTTTATATGGACATAATGGTCCTCATCAAACGGAATACCCTTCAAGTGGCTTATCATATATCGTACAGCAAGGGCTCCAAGCTCCCGCCGGCGGTTATTCCAGCAACACCAATCCCCATGGTTTCCCATCCAATCGTCCTCAAAGACCAAACCGTGGACGTTTTCCCCGGCGATCAAACCGTCTGCCTTTAAAAAAGGCTCAAAATCGTTTAATAAATAAAGCCTGTCGAAAATAACTATTCCACTTTCCCTTATGTGGCAGAGAATCTCATCAACAGACGACTTTTCGACTTCCATCTCATCAACCTTCACAGCCTTCCCTTCGAGTGCCTCAGCCAGATAAACGGATTTGTCAAAATCGAATTCAGCAGAACGGTTGACAGAACGGACAAACGTGATCGTGCCGTTTTTTATGAAAGGCATCAATTTTGAAATCGCCTCATGAACGACAGACCTATAGTCGAAAGCGACAAAATTAACAGGCAGCCCACCTCCTATTTCACGGCGTCCGACAAAAACAAGTGGAAATTTCTGTTTAACAAGGGAAGTTATATGGGCATCATCCCTTGTGACACCGATCATGATCGCCCCGGAAGCAATCCTTATACGTGCGCTTCTGTTGTTATCCTTGGACCAGTTGTTTAAGATTATAAGATCATATCCCTGCTTTTCCGCCTCCTCTTGTATTCCGACAAAAAAATCATAGAATTCGTTCTTATACTCAACAGGGAAGAAGTTTTCATATGTGAATACCGCAATAATGTTATTTTCCCCGGTTTTCAAATTGCGTGCCGCGACATTCGGCACATACCCAAGACGTTTAGAGCATTCCATGACAAGCTTGCGTTTATCCTCGCCGACACGGATGCTTCTTCCGACCTTGTTGTTCAAAACTGCGGATACAGTCGCCAAAGACACTCCCGCTTCCTTGGCAACATCATCCAATGTAACCCTCTTAGTCAATCACCGCACCTTCTTTCAAAAGCTGTTTTCTTAATTCTTTAGAATCAATCATAGTTGGTTTCAGATTTTTATCAACTGAAATCGACGCGGCAACCCCGGCAGCATGCCCAAGTGCGGCACAACAGGGACTGACACGCAAGGAGGCATGGGCTTCAAAAGTGCAAGAAACATTCCTTCCAGCTGCAAGTATGTTCTCAACATCGCTGTTTATCAGGCATCTGTAAGGGATGGAATAATATCCGCCATCGCGGAGGAATGTGGTATTTGTGGCAACACCATCTGCCGAATGTATGTCTATGGGATATCCGCAACAGGCTATGCCATCCTCGAATTTCTTCTCTTCTATGATGTCTTTTGCCGTTATTGAATAACAGCCAACCATCCTTCCCGAACTTCTTATGCCTACCTTTGGTCCGGAATAAAGCAAAGTCGAATCCTTGAAACCAGGAATATGCTTCTTCAGATATTCATGCAATTTCCATACTTGCCTGCGTCCTTCGATCTCAGCCTTTGTAAGATCATAAGGATCAAGGGGATCGAGATTATTGATTCTGCTCATGTTCACAATAACCTCGTTCTTGTTGTTGTCCTCGAAAAACAGGACAATGTCACGATCCACATCGAGTTCTCCGGATTCAATACCGGCCTTCATTATCGCCTCGAATCCGGAACAGGACAGCCTGCAAGCCTTCTTCTCATAACCCTTCTCATGATTTTTCAAGAATGGGAATATGGTAACATCCTTCTCCATGAGAGCCCGGATAAGCTCGATATCAACACCGGCAAGACGGAAATTCATCGTCATAGGCTGGTTCTTTCCATCACTGGCTCTTCCACTTTGCGTAGGAACATCGGCAAGACGGCACAAGACAGCATCCCCGGTCGCATCGATGAACACCTTTGCATAAACTTCGATCTTCCTACCGCAGGAGACAAAAGCAGCCTTGCTGGCGGATTTGTCTGAGACCTCCATTTCAAATAATGAAGCATGGAAAAGCAGGTCCGCCCCTGCTTCCAAAACCATCAACTCAAGTTCCCTTTTCATGCCTTCCATGTCAAAAGGGGTCACAGTATAGGTGTATCCGGTACTGTCGACTGTATGTCCGGGAGAAAGTTTTTTTCTGACAAGACGGGAAACAAGCTCTTCACCGAGCCCCTTTATAACCTGTTTATCTCCGGCATGGAAGGTCATCATCGGCCCTGTTCCGCAGGTGGTTAATGATCCACCAAGGCACCCTGTTTCCTCCGCAAGGAGCACATGCTTTCCATGCCGCGCGGCAGCAACTGCGGCCAGCGAGCCTGCAATTCCTCCGCCAACAACCAATATATCATATGACAAAACATCCTTTTCTCTCATAATAACCATCCTCATTTCATGCCGGAGTTCACCATGGCATCAGATATCTTCTCCTGGAAAATCCAATAAACTATCATCACAGGAATGACAGACAGCGTAGTTGCCGCAAGCTGCAGATGCCACTGCGGAAGTCCGTAGGAATCATTGAAATTTGCCAAAGAAAGCGGCAACGTGAATTTGTCAAGGCTGCTTATGAACACCAGAGGCTCCAGATACATGTTCCAAACGGAAAGGAACGCGAGTATCGCAGCCGAACTCAAGACAGGAACGGCCACGGGCAACATTATCTTGAAATATATACCCACAGGGGCAAGCCCGTCTATCCGGGCCGCTTCCTCCAGCTCCTTGGGAACAGTCACATAGTACTGTCTGAGCATGAATGCTGAAAAAGCACCTTGGGAGCAGAACATTGGGATGAAGATCAAAGGCAGCAAGGAGTCATTTGCCCCTATTCCGCGCATCATGAAATACATCGGAACTATCGTCACCTCGATAGGCATCATGAGAGCGGTTAGAAGCAGTATGAACAATGCAGACCTTCCGGGGAATCTGAGCCTGGCAAAGGCATAACCGGACAAAGAGGCTACGATAAGATTACCAACCGTTCCACAGAGTGCGACGATAATCGTATTCAGATAATGCCTTGCAAAAGGCTGCACTTTGAAAATCTCCACATAGTTGGACCATTGCCATGATTTTGGCAGCAAGGACGGCTTTCCAAATATCTCGTTCACGTTATTCAGTGAATTCGTCACCATCCACCAGAACGGATAAACAAAAACAATGACCAACAGACATACGAGCAGATAATATATGATTTGATGTATAATTCTTTTAGTCTTCATAGTAACTCGCCTTTCTCCTTAAGGACCACTGCAATATGGTCAATGCAAGGACAATCATGAAAAGGACTACGGCAATCGTAGAAGCATAACCGATATTGAAGGTTTTGAACGCCTGGTGATAAATGTAATATACCAAAACCATGGTAGATCCTTCGGGCCCGCCATCAGTCATCAGCTTGATCGTATCAAACACCCTCATGGAGCCAATGACAGTGACAATCATGACCATCAGGATGGAAGGCATAAGCAGAGGAAGCTTTATCTTCCTGAACAGTGTGAAACCTGTGGCTCCGTCTATACGTCCTGCTTCTATGACCTCCTGGGGAAGATTCATCACCGCTCCCATAAAAATCAGCACATTCATTCCGAGGTTTTTGAGCACCCTGGACACAACCACGCTGAACATCGCCCAGCCTTTCTCATGGAGCCAATTGGGGCCCGCTACACCGATAAGCGAAAGAAAATAATTAATTGGACCTGTATCGCCACCCTGCAATAGGTATTTGAATACTATCGCCCATGCCACTCCGGATGTGATGACAGGCAGGAACACAACACCGCGGACAACCCGCGTCCCACTGCTGTTGCCTGCAAGAAAAATGGCAAGGCCGAGAGATAGGACGAGGTTGAGCGGTACGACACCAAGCGAGAACACAATGGTGTTCTTCAGTGTCATTGAGAAAAGATTGTCGCTTACGAGCATCTTATAATTGTCGATGCCCGTAAAGCCCATGTTTCCAAACAACAGACTCTTGTTTTCAAAAGAGTATATGAAAATCATTACAAGAGGAATGAGCACAAAAATTACAAGACCCAACATTTGCGGAACAATGAACAGATATCCCGTCAAAGCCTCTCCCCTGCATAACGCCGATTTAGTTTTTTTCATAGACATTCCTCTTTAAAGAAATCAATTACTTGATATATTTCGCATAAACGGCGGCAACATCGTCAAGAACGGCCTGAACATCTGCATCAGGATTCCATAGCCTGTCCCATACGATCCTGGACTCGACCTCGATCTGCGGATACTGCACGTGGGAAGGAAGAACCCTTCCTGTCCTGATTGAATTTCCTACAGCCGCAGCCATCTGCTCCTCGCTTACCAGCGGAGCTGATTTCAAGAAATCCTCGGATTCCAAAACGCTCTTTCTTGCTGGCGGCCAAATACCTGCAATCCTCTTAACACATTCCTCATTGGTCATATAAGCAACAAGCTTCTTTGCCAATTCGACATTCTTTCCTTTGCTGAATGCGCCGATTCCAGCCTGTCCGATCACAGGGACATCACCGTCTGGTCCTGCAGGCATCGGAGCGATTCCCCACTCGAAATCCACTTCAGCGAGCTTGGAAACACGTGAGATCTGACCGACAGTCATTCCAGCAGCACCATTGAAGAAATCGCTCTGGTCTCCAGGAGGCACTACAGATTTGTCGACATAAAGCATGTCGTGGAAGAATTGGACTGCATCTACCGCTTCTGCAGTGTTGATGAGAATCTGTCCATCATCAGTCCATACATCGGCGCCATAACTTCTTATGATCGGACAGAGGTTATGAAGGATTCTGACATCATATCCACCGCCATCAACAGTCTGATAACCCCAGATTCCGGTCTTATCCTTTATAGTCTTTGATGCCTGTCTGAACGCATCCCATGTCCATTCACCTTCTGCAACAAGCTCCATGGGGGTCTTAAGACCAGCCTGCTTAAAGAGATCTGCATTGTAAATCACGAAGAAAGGACTGGTTGAGAACGGTATTGCGTAAGTCACGCCATTGCTTTTCCAAAGCTCCATCGCCGGTTCTGAAAAATCAGAAGGATCATACTCGGCCATCGCTTCATCAAGCGGTGCAAGCAATCCGGATTGAATGAATGCAGGAGCCGAGGTCTCAAGTACCCAGAACACATCAGGAGCACCCGACCCTTGAAGTTCAAGGCTGAGCTTGGTATTGTATTCACCAAATTCAATCGACTCGAAAGTCACGTTGATATCCACGCCTTCCTTCTGTGCAAATTCATCGACAAAGCTTCCCAGTAGGGCAAGCTGGTCAGGATTGCTTGTCCAAGTAGCGATCTTGATATCAACAGCCTTATCTGCTGATGAGGATGCTGTTTCTGCACTTCCTCCTGCAAAAAGACCGGAAACCAAGAAAGCAACCATCAAAACGACCAATGCGGCCCTTTTTACTTTACTAGCTGAGTTTTTCATAGTTTCTCCTTTTGATAAAACGTTTAATCTAATTAAATCATGGGTTTTCAAATCTGGCAACAAAAATTTTTTTCACTTCCACTACAACTTGTTTTTAATAAATTTGCGAATTGTCTCTTATCTCTGTTTATTTATCCTCGGTCCGGTATTATCTTTTATGTGGGAAGTAAAAACCTTCCTTGGAGGCAAAATGAAAAAAACAACCGGATCGATAATGGTGCTATGCACACTGCTATCTCTTGCAGGATGTGCAACCATACCCGATAATACAAAAGCTGTAAGCAATTTCGAACTAAACAGGTATCTAGGCAAATGGTATGAGATTGCTAGAATGGATTTCAGATTTGAAAAGAATATGGACAACACCACTGCCGAGTATTCACTTGATAAAAATGGCAAGGTGAAAGTAGTCAACAGTGGCTATGACTATGTAAAGAACGAGTATAAATCGGCAGAAGGAAAAGCAAAATTTAGAGGTCAATCTGATATCGCTGAACTTGAGGTATCCTTTTTTGGACCTTTCTATTCGGCTTATAATGTCATCGCACTTGATCCTGAGTATAAGTATGCTCTCGTAGCAGGAAAGAATACTGATTATTTATGGATCCTTTCCAGAACAACCAGCATTCCCGAAGAGGTAAAGCAGGAATATCTTAAGCTCGCAACTGATGCGGGATATGACGTTTCCAAGCTTGTATGGGTCAATCATAATAATTAATAGTATTATAATTCCGAATACGGATTATATGAATAAAATTTATTTTTGAGGACTATATGAAGAAACCAATAACCATGCTTCTCTGTATACTGCTTTTGTCAGTTCCGTCCGGGTTCGCTGCAGTGCATACGGAATACAAACTGGGTTACGGGTACAAAGTGCAGGGACAATATTTCTCCCTACCCTCTAATGATAAGGTTGAAGTTAAGGAAAACCTGCAAACAGCGTTTGCCGCTTTCGACCTGTACTTTGATGATAATAAAACCTTTGGACTCGGATTCGAATACATGAACGATTATCCAGGAGTACTCATCGAATACGGGGGTGCGCAAGCCAAGGAAAGAGGATTTTCAAACACCATAGGCTTGTCATTGATCTACAACCATGATTTTTCAAGCATGATAGCACTTCATTCATCCCTTGGATTTGGAACAACTTTTCGCAACAGCTCTTCCGATATATATATCCCAAGCTATGACGGGTATACTGATTATGGGGAAATAGATTTGAAGATATTAAGCGATGTAGCCCTCTCATTCGATATAGCCTCAACGGTATATTTGAACGCAGGAATGAAAACAAACTTCATGTTCATGAAATACATTACGCCGATGGCCAAATCCGGGTCGCTTACAGTCAAAAGTGATCCAGTGCAGCTTGATGGCGTGTTCGGATATGAAATAATTCCATACTTAAGCATTTCGCTTGTCCTATGATTTTCAAAAGTCTCCCTTCGGGGAGATTTTTTTGTCTTTTAAATAATAAAACAACCAATTTTAAAAAAATTTCAGCCATGTAAGAAATTCTCCTTATCTGCATTTTTTTATTCTTATAATTCTTTTTAAAACCATGTTATAGGATTGAAACACTTAAGAAAAAAGCTTGACCAGAACTGATTTTAGGTTAACGTTAATCTAAGTAATTTATTATATTATAAAAAATTGCTTTTAATTTTTCTCTTGTGAAATTTTCCATACATGTTAAAATTAATCCATGAGGACAACACTTAAGGACATCGCAATCGCCACTGGAGTTTCAATAAATACAGTATCCAGAGCACTGCGCGATGACAAGAACATAAGCGTTGAGACGAAACGAAAGATAAAACTTAAGGCAAAAGAGCTGGCATACGTTCCCAATGTGCTTGCATCCTCCATGAGAGGAGCAAAATCGTTCACCATAGGGATAATCAGCGCCGATTCATCCAATCCTTTTTTCAGCGAGGTCATAAAAGGTGCCGAGGAAAAAGCTAGGGAACTTGGATATCAGGTAATCCTCGGCAATACGGATGAAAATGCCGAAAAAGAAATCGGGCTCGTGAAAATGCACATATCCAGACAGACCGACGGGTTGATGATAATCCCAGTATATGACGATGATGCCGAACATATAAATTTATATAAGACCATGAGTGTCCCGTTCATATTTGCCGGAAGATCCATCAAGACGCTGGAGGACCATTCGATACTTTTAATGGAAAAACAAAGCGAGAAAGAGGTTTTCGACAATCTTATTTCACGCGGGCACCGAAATATATTGTATCTGAGCGGCCCGGAATACGTGTCAAACTCCTGGGACCGTCTGGAAGGGATGAAGGAATCCTACGATTCCAACAATCTGATGATGGACGAGGCCTTGATAATCAAAACCAATGGACATATCGAGGATGGGTATGCTGCGGTAAACAGAGCTCTGAACAGAGGTCTGGAATTTACGGCAGTGGTATGCTTCAACGATATAATGGCCATGGGTGTATTGAAGAGCCTTGCCGAAAATGATCTAAAAGTTCCTGCCGATGTGGAGGTATTCGGTTTTGACAATCTTTACATGTCCCAATTCATGACACCTGCCCTTTCAACTGTGGATGTGCCGAAGCACAAGCTTGGACAAATTGCAATGCAAAGGCTGCACGAACACATATCCCAAGAAAAAGAGTACGAGAAAATCGAACTGCCAACACGATTGGTCTTCAGGGATACTACGAAAAATGAATCTTTATAATGAACATAAAAAGGAGGACTCACTATGAAGAAATTTACGGTTTTGGTAGCACTGCTGATGACAGCAGCGGTGCTGTTTGCAGGAGGAAGCGCAGAAAAGGCGGCGGCACCTGCTGAGGCCGGAGGAAAAATCGAGCTGAAATTCTGGTCGCTCTTTACTGGAGGTGATGGAGAATTCTTCGATGCCATGATCGACGCCTTCAATGCAAGCCAAGATGAAATAGTGATGACAAATGACATGGTCAAATTTGATGATTACTATACGAAGCTTACCACTGCTCTTGCCGCAAGGACAGCTCCGGATGTTGTTGTCGTCCACCAGGGAAACATGCCAAACTACGTTGCAAACGGAGCTCTTCTTCCGCTCGACGAGTATGTCAGCCAGGAAATACTTTCCGATTTCCAGACCGCACCCCTTGAAGCATGCAGATTTGACGGAAAGCTCTATTCCCTCCCGCTTGATGTCCATCCGATAGTATTTTATTACAATGTCGACATACTTGAGGAAGCCGGCGTTGACAAGGTTCCTGAAACAGCACAGGAATTCATCGATGCAGCAATCAAGATCAAGGAAAATACAAATTACATCCCATTTGCAATCGACAATACAACAGGCACCTACAAGGCATATACGCTTACACGCCTGTTCTTCTCCTTCATGGCACAGCAGGGAGGAAGCTTCCTGAACAGCGACAACACAGCGGCAGCATTCAATAACGAAATGGGCAAGAATGCTCTTGTATGGCTGCAGGATCTTGTGAACAAATATAACGTCAACCCCGGCGAGCTTGACTATGATGCTGCCATGAATATGTTTAAACTTGGAGAAGTTGCATTCTATTTCAACGGCGTATGGGCTACCGGCACGTTTGAAACTGTGGAAGGGCTCAATTTCAAAGCCATACCGCTTCCTGGAATAATGGGTGAGCCTGCGGCATGGGCGGGCTCCCACACATTCGCAATCCCAGTACAGAACCAGCAGGATCCGGCGAAGATAGAGGCTGCAATAAAATTTATCGATTGGATGACTTCCCATGGAGAGATGTGGGCAAAGGCTGGACATGTTCCAACCAGATTAAGCGTGGTGGAAAAGCAGGAATACAAGGATCTTCCATACAGATCCGGATATGCTGATGCAGCAAAGACCGCACTCGAGACGCCAAGGACTGCAGCTTGGGAGGAAATTTACGGAACCACAAGCGATCTTCTGGAGAAATATGTGGCGGAAAATACCGATCCTCAGACAGCGCTCAATGAGATGGAGGCAACAGTAAACCAGATCATCGCATCCTATTGAGGGAATTACAGCAGCAGGGCTGACTGCGGTCAGCCCTTTGCCGGTGGGTAAGCCCAGCGGCAAAGGGAGGTGCTCATGGCAATACCAGGTAATAAGGATTTAAGAGACGGACTGCTGTTTTCTTTACCTTTTTTGATCATATTCTTCCTTTTCATGGTATATCCGCTCATTTTCGGATTGTACATAAGCTTCTTTAAATGGAACATATTGGGTAATCCCTCATTTTTAGGACTGGAAAACTACATCGGGCTTTTCAAGGATGAGAAATTCTATACATCGCTATGGCACACATTCCAATTTGTGATAATCACAACCCCGATACTCCTTTTAATAGGATTTCTCATGGCGTTGCTGGTTACAGGAAAATCTCCCCTTAGAAAGGTTGAAGAAACTGTTTTTTTCATTCCATATATTTTTTCCATGACAGTGGTCTCAACGCTTTGGGCATGGATCATGCAAAAGGATTTCGGGGTTTTGAACCAGGTGATACGGCTCCTTGACGGTGAGCCTGTAAGCTGGCTGACAAATGCAAACCTTGCAATGTGGTCAATTTCCGTGGCGACCTTCTGGTGGACAGCAGGTTTCAATATGGTTTTGATGAGCGCTGGAATCAAACAGATATCTAAGGAAGTCTTTGAAAGTGCGATCGTTGATGGAGCTTCATATCCTCAGCAGGTTGTACACATAACAATACCATTGCTCGCCCCGACCCTCGTATTATGCCTTATATTACAGGTGATTGCCTCATTCAATGTCTTCGGTCAGGTATATGTCATGACAGGAGGTGGGCCTGCAGGAGCAACAAGAGTACTTGTGCAATACATATATGAAACCGGATTCAAATACTTCAAGATGGGTTATAGCGCGGCCATGAGCTACATCCTTTTTCTGATTATTCTCGCTGTCTCCGTTCTTCAGTACACGCTTTTGGGAAAGAGGAAGGACTGATATGGAAAACAACACATTCAAACGTATCAAGATAGTGAAAAAAACGGTTTTCAGGATTTTTGAAATCCTATTGCTGCTTGTATGGCTTTTTCCTCTGTTTTGGATGGTTATCACCAGCCTGAAATATGAAAACGAAGTTGTGACCCGGTCGTTCACATTCCTGCCTGCAAATCCAACAGCAGCCAATTTCATAAAAGCCTTTTCATCAACCAATATCCTTTACTGGCTGCTTAATTCGGTTTATGTAAGCACACTTACAATGATACTGACGGTTTTAGTGGATGCGCCGATAGCCTATGCATTTGCAAAAATAAGATTTCCTGGACGAAACATCCTATTTTGGGCTGTCATGGCTGGCATGATGGTTCCATTCCAAGTATTAGTAGTCCCACTTTACCTGCAATTCAATTCATATGGCCTGATAAACACTCTCCTATCTGCCGCCCTTCCAAGAGTCGCGCTTCCTGTCGGTATATTCATACTCAAGCAGTTTTATGAAGGCATACCGGATGCATTGGAGGAGGCGGCATTCATAGACGGAGCGGGAAGATTCAAAATCTTTGCAAGGATAATTTTACCTCTCGGCAAAGCAGCACTGACAACCGTGATCATCTTGTCGTTCATCAATGCCTGGAACGATTTTCTATGGCCACTCATCGTCATAAACGATTCAATAAAATATACGATAACGGTCGGAATAGCAAATTTCCAAGGAACACACGGCACAGAATATTCCCTTATAATGGCCGGTGCTGTAATCGCATCTCTTCCTCAGATCGTATTCTTCCTTATTTTCAGAAGAAAAATCATAGACGGCATCGCAATGACAGGATTGAAAGGATGAAGAAAAAAATATTTGATATTAAGCTTGATGCCCAAATCTGGTATAACGGAGAGCCTGTGGAGGCATCCGCATGTGATGAACGGCATTTCGTTTTCAGCGATAAGGCAATATTGGAAATAAAAGAAGATCGCTTTATTCTGACCGCTCTCAATGAAGGGCTGTTCAGATTGCAGATAAACATCAAAAGCCCTTTTGAGGGTAAAGGCGATGTGATGGTGCCTTCCGTTTGGTACGAAGGAAATACAAAGGGAGAAGGGCTTTTCCCCTCTAAGAGGATAGCTGATTACTGGCATTTCGAGGAAACCAGAATGTCCATTCCCGCAATGATCGTCCTCTCTTATCCAGAAGGTTCACTGGCCGCATCCCTTTCTGCTGCAACAGAAGAACAGACCCTGGCCGATGCAAGCTGGAGCCTAAATGGGATATCCTTCAGGATTCCGGCAAAAGAGGAACCATACAGCTACAGAGGCAAGAAATCCCTCGTTTATACCAAAGATGACACCTGGCCCTCTTTCCACTTGAAAAAAAATGCCATCTTAACCAGAAATCTGAACATATTGGCAAGCGAAAAATGTAAATACGAAGCATACGTGGAATTCTTGAATAAATTCTACATGAAGAAAATCAGAAAGCCTGCTTATACATGGCGTGAGTATCAGGAGACGAAACTCACAAGACTTTTGAACATGATCAGAAAAGCCAAAAACGGTGGGGCATACCTTATAATGGGAGAAGGTAACGGAGAAGTCGATGCTGTATACCATTTCACATCAGGATCCTTCCTCGTAAAATCACTGGAAGCAGCAGTCAGGTTCGCACAAACCCCACAGGAAGCCTTTAAAAGCAAAAATAAACATCTGCAGAATGCTGTCTGCCGGATACGGACATTATTTGGCATCGAAGATTCAAATCTTGGAATGTCTCTTGCAAAACTTATTGCGGATTTCTTCCTCTCAGGAGAATGTGAACCAGGCTGCTTCCAGGATTGTATCAGCCTTGATACCGGAGAAAAAGGCGGATATCTCGGCATAGGTGAACATCCCGAGTTTAAGCACCTAATAAATGCAAGATGCAACGGAGAGGCCATGTGCGCCTATCTCCATCTTTACGACATTCTCAAGGAACAAAAATATCTTGAATTATGCAAACGCGTAGCATCCTTTTATCTGGCACATCAGTTAGAGTCAGGTTCTTACGGCAGATGGTTCTCCAAAGAGGGGAAAAGCATCGATTCCAACGGGACAAACGGCGCGCACATAGGATTGTTTTTAGTAAATCTTGAAAAACGCATTCCGTGTAATCCGGGATTAAAAGAGTCGGTTGATAAGGCTGCAGCCTACTACGCGTCGCTTGCAGATAAGGAACAGTTTTATGCCGATACCCTCGATGCGGATTGCGCAGACAAGGAGGCAGGAATAGCGATACTTTCATTCTTGCTTTCCTATATGGAAAAAAACAGAACCCGAAAGTATGAGAAAGAGGCAAGAAAAGCGGCATATTTCATCTCTACATGGATATGGCAGGATGAAAGCTTCCTTCCTTCTTCATCGAAGCTGAAAAAGGAAGGATTTTCGACAAGAGGTCTCAGTGCAGTCTCTGTGGCCCATCACCATCTGGATTTTTACGGGATGCTCATTGCAAGGGAATTCTTGCGCTTATACAGGCTGACTGACGATGAATTCTTCCATAACCAGGCTTTGATTTTGCTTGCAGGATCCTTGCAGCTTATAAAAAATGATGATCATGCACTAGATCGCAGTGATTACTTTTATGGATATCAGCCGGAACAGATCAATCACACCAAGTGGGATTATTTCTCATTTGAAAGGAACATGAACGGAACATATGGCATCGATATAGCATGGGTCAATGTACTCGGATATGGAGCATATCTTGACATCCTGAACAGTTTTAAGGAGGTGCTGGATGAGATTCAGTGTGATTTCACTCAACCTATGGAACACAGAATATCTGGATAAGAGGTTGCCTGCATTGACATCCTTTTTAGAAACATACCAAGCCGACATATTCTGTTTTCAGGAAATGCGGAAGGAACTGTTGGATGTCTTTGATAAAGTGCTCAAAGATCACAAGCGCATAAATGACAGCGATCCTGGCTGGACATGTGAAAGCAACATTTATTTCAACAGCACAATGTTTGAAGAGGTCAGGCACGGAAGGATCGATCTGCAAATGCCGGAAAAATATAGAGGTGTCTTTTGGGTGGAGCTAAAGGAGAAAAATGGGGAAAAGAGCTTTTTTGCCTCAACTGTGCACCTGACATGGCAAGGTAATGCGGATGAAATGGCATCCGGCCTGTCATACAGGCATCGTGAAGCACTTGATATTGCCAATAAATTTCCTGAAATATATAAGGACAAAGCTGTATTCATCACCGGTGACTTCAATGATCCAATACATCCGGGTACGATTTTAGAGAAACAGACAGGATTCAAGGATGTGTTCACCACCCTGCATGAACCGCACCCCATTACGTTCCCAAATCTGGCTTTTACGGATGAATATAATTTATGCGAGGCAATAGACAAGTTCATGCATATCGGATTCAGACCGCTCATGGCATGTTCACCTCATTATTACATGCCACAAAGCGGCCTATCCGACCACTATCCGCTCGCAGTGATGCTGGAATTATGATCAAAATAGATCCAGTAATGTGCTAAACAGCTCAATTCCTTTCCATTATCCTATCCAGAACCTCACAACCGGTTATATCATATTTTCTAATTATGTCTTTAAGCCCTGCTTTAATTTTTATCTCGTCATCGGCAGACAGTCTATAAAATGGCTTAAGAACCGTACCGGATCCCAAACCAGCCCAATTCAACATAGCCTTGAGAGTATCGAAGAAATGGTTGGCAAGCACATAGTATATTATGACATTGGCTTTCTTCTGAGCCTCTCGTGCTGCAGGAATATCATTTCTTTCGATAGCAGATACTATTGTTATGAACAATTCCGGAATAACATTGTAAAATGATCCGATAATTCCATCCGCACCAAAAGCCAGTCCCCCCATAGCCATTTCATCAGCACCGGAATAAACCTTGAAATCATCTCCTATCTCATCCTTTATCCTGAGTATTTCATGATGGGTTGTCGCAGTATATTTTATTCCCTTTACATGCTCCAATCCGCTTAGCTGCTTGATGGTTCCAAAATCAACGATTCCAGCTAAAGCAATATTATACACAATCATGGGTAAAGACACAGCTGAACTCACATCACTATAATATCCAAGAATTTCATCTGAAGAAAACTTCCAATAAAAAGGAGGAACAGATGAAATGGCTGAAGCTCCCATCGCCTGGGCATGCTTCGCATAGTCTATTGTTTTCGCAGTCCCTATATCGCCAACATGTACAATGACAGGAACTTTATCCCCAACCTCGTCCATAACAGTTTCAACAACAGCTTTACGAGCAGATTCTTCCATAAGAAAAGCTTCTCCCGTACTTCCTGTAAGATAGAGGCCTCCAATATTCTTCGAAAGGAGAAAGCGGGTAAGCCTGCGCTGAGCCTGCTGATCAAACCTTCCTTCATCATCAAAACAAGAAATCATAGCAGGGATAACGCCATGAACCGAATCTAAATCACACATAAAGCCTCCTTTCAGATATTTTGGCCTAACTCTATTTTTCTAAAATGTTTTTCCATCAACATCGTAGCCTTCTCTTTATCTTTTTGCTTGATCGCTTCAAGAATCGCCCGGTGTTCCTCTAAAACAGTTAGTGCTACTGCTTTATCCTGTGGAAAGTATCTAACAATCACGCCACTTTGCTCAGCCTGTTTGAAAGCAGCCCAAAATATTCCACATAGCCCGATCAGAAGCTCATTACCCACAGGCCTGTAAAGGGTATCATGAAATTTTCTGTCAATATCATGTACAGGTGATCCTTGTTGTACAAGAAAAGCCCATTCTGCCAAAATCAATTCACACTTTGAAATTGTTATATCGTTGATCTTATCGATAACAGCTGGCATGATGGTACACTCTATCATCTTCCTTATTTCATACAAGTCAAAGATCATAGACTTATCCATGGCAAAGCCATAAGAAAAAATATCAACTATGGCATCCAGATTGAACGATCTGAGAATCAATCCGACACCTTGCTTTATTTCAATAAGACCAATACTTTCCAGTGCTCTTGTAGCTTCACGGACTGAATTCCGACCAATCCCAAGGTCCTCCGCTATCTGCCCCTCGCAAGGCAACTTATCTCCGGGCTTAAGCCGCTCTCTGACAATACACTCCTTAATGTAGTCTTTGACCATGGCCGTATTCGACATCTTTCCTGAATACTCGGAACTACCAATATGCCTGGATAAATCTACGTTCATTTATCACCCCTTGATTCCGGCAGAAATATTCATTCCCGAAACAATCTGTTTCTGGAAAGCGATGAAGATCACCAATGTCGGTATGAATGATATGACTGCACCAGCCAATGCAACCCCGACACCGCCGCCTTCACCCCTTTGTGCAGAAGAGAATATATTCGACAAACCTAATTGTAACGTATACATCTTATCATTCCTGACCATGATTAGTGGATATAAAAAATCATTCCATTGGTTAATAAAATTAAATGTCATAAGAACAACCATTGCAGGTTTTGTCTGAGGGGATATCACCTTTGCAAATGTTGTCCACAAACCAGCTCCATCTATATACGAAGCCTCGTCAAGATCTTTCGGTATTGAAGCCATGAATTGCATCATTAAAAAAATTCCGAAAGCATCGACAATAAATGGAATCCAAGCCAGATAAGTATTCAGCCATCCGATGTCGCTCATTATTATAAATAACGGCAAAATCCTGGTCTGGATCGGGACAACAAGCATCAGCATAAGAAGCCATAACAATATCTTACGGCCCCTGAACTCAGTACGTCCAAATCCAAAAGCAGCCATCGAGCACAATAAGAGCTGTGCCACACTCGTGCCTACGGAAATGACGAGGCTGTTGATAATCCATTTGAATACCGGATATTGGGAAAAAAGGTAAGCATAGTTCCATAAGGACATCACCTTAGGCCAAAACTCAACCGGGTATGGAAATGTGACCAAATTCGGATGTAGTGATTCAATGAGCATGATATAGAACGGAAATACGACGATTATGGATAAAAGCACTAATGCGGCATATTTCAAAACACATTTTACAGTCTTATTGATTTTTGAATCTGCTTTGGCCATATCAGTCTTTCTCCCTCATCAGATATTTTTCTAGTTGAACAATCGCCAAAAATATTGTGACCCCAATTACAGCAATACATGATCCATATCCGATATTATATGAATTGAATGCTTGCTGATATAAATAGTAAGTGATCGTACTGGTTGAATAATCAGGCCCTCCTAACGTCATCATATAAGGCTGTATAAACATTTGAAATGCCCAAGTAGTAACCATTACAACCGTAAGTACCATCGTGGGTTTCAATTGAGGCAATGTGACGCTGAAGAAAACACGTGCAGGTTTTGCTCCATCAATCATCGCAGCCTCCGTCAAGCTTTGATCAACAGTCTGAAGCCCGGCAAGGAACATCAAGGTAGAGTATCCCACGTTTTTCCATATGGATAAAATTACCAGAGAAGGCATTGCAAGCTTTTTCGATAGAAGCCAAGGTACCTTATCTCCACCCAAAGCTGTTATTATTTGATTAAATAGGCCTATATCATAATCAAATATCCACTGCCATACCACGATAACAATGACATATGATGTAATGACAGGCACATAAAACAATGCTCTAAAAAAAGACATCATTGGACTCTTACTGTTAAGCAGCAAGGCTATCGCCAAAGAAATCACAATCGTGGGAAACACATACAGCAAAGCGTAATAAAAAGTATTCCATAACGAAATCAATGCGACACGATCTGTAAAGAATCTTTTATAATTGGAAAAACCGATGAATGATGGCTCTGACAAGGCAGACCATTTCATAAAACTGTAACCAACATTTGCAACTGTTACTGCCAGCCCGAATATTCCCAATATCAGTACAGCAGGGAGAACGAAATAAAATCCTCCCTTCATTCTTATTGAACTTGTTCCTTTCTTTACCATAGGTACCTCAGAAAGCATGCACTTTCGTCGCAGCTACCAGACTGGATGGCATGGAAGGAAGCGGAAGATAGACTTTCTTACAATCTTGGATTTTCGATTCATATATTCCCATTATTATATCTAATGCCTCCCGACCGTCATATGCGGAAGAAACAGAACTGTCCAACCTATTATTCTTGATGCAATCTATCAATTCGCCATAGGCTTCAATATATGCATTAATCGGTTTATCCGGCATCGGATACTTAACTTCCTGCAATTCTTTGAATCCAGAAGAATAAGGGCTGTCTGCATACTTCCATAAATGAGCCTCGTTGGTAAGCAGCAGCATCTTTCCCAAAGATCCCTGTATCTCCAGCTCAAAACGCATGTAATCTGTACGTTCATTCACCAAAGTAACTCCAAAAATACCATTTTTAAATCTCATTAGAGAATAAGCGCTATCTTCAACTAAATCTGTAGATTTTGCTCTTTCCACATCAGACTGTACATATTCAACATCGCCAAATAAGTATCTCATTATATCAAAAAGATGAGTGGCATCATGCAGAAGCGGACCTTCAAATTCATTCTGCCAGTTCTTATTCGGTTTACACCCCTGGCAAATTCCTATAACACTGTTGACTGTACCTATCTCCCCATCTTCAATAAGCTTTTTTGCATTCCTGTAGATACTGTTGAATCTTCGGTTATGCATTGTCATGAGTACAACGCCATGTTCGTGGCACGCCTTAATCATTTTGTCTGCATCCTCCAAAGACAGGGCTAACGGCTTTTCGCAAAGTATACCTTTCACCCCCAGGCCTGCTATTTTTTCAACTATTTCTGCATGAGTTTCCGGATTGGTTGCTATACCGACAATATCAAGCTTTTCTCTCATTATCATTTCAACATAATCGGTATAAACATTTTTCAAATTCCATTTAGTCTTGAATTTTTCTGTACTTGAAATACTCCTGGCTGCACCAGAGACCAATTCAACATCATCCATGACCGCTAATGCACCTGCATGTGTACAAGGATGCACTCTTTTCGGATCATCTTCAAATGTTGATCCTATCCTTCCTAAACCGATTACACCTGCTCTAAATTTTTCCATTTTAAACCTCCGCAGCCAATATTTGCTTTATCAACTTAAAATTACGTAATGTTTCATGATGCGACACTGGTATTTTTTTCGTATCCACCATATCCAAGAATGCGGCTATCACACCATCAAACCCACCATAAGCATTATCAGCATCATAACCTTCACTGATATAGCGCTGTTCATCCGAATTATAAAAACGTCCATCATTTGTATATGCCTCAACCATATAGTCCAAATGATTTGTTGCGCACAAAAGATCGACATCAGCCATACTCCCATCCTTATAGCGAATGGAAACATGATGGTTATCTCCAGACAAACTGTCTTTATAAAATCCTCGACTCCTCATATATGTAATCTTATCAACATCCACATGAGGGAACATATTAAGCAATTCAATTGCATGAATACCTATATCGACAAGCATACCTCCACCCTGAGATGGATCATCATGCCATTTCTTATCTTCTTTTTTCATGAAGTGTTCCATGGTATGAAATACTGCAGTACGGATATATTGAAGGCTTCGACCACTTGCAATTAAATCTAGGACCATTTTCTGGTATAACGGAGAGAATCTCAACGGACTGGCAGAAAACCATACGCACTTATCAAATTTCTTTATAAATTCGATAGCTTCATCTGGATCATTAGATAAAGGCTTATCTATAAATACAGGAATGTCCTTGCTGATGAAATAAAGTGCAAGCTCGAGATGTCTGCTATTAATGCTATCAATTATTACACCGTCGACATCACAAGGATACTCATCCAAATTGAAAACAGCTTTACATCCAAAATCAGCAGCATATTCCGTTACAAGTTCAGGATAATCATCATAAACTGCAACAACCTCGGCACCACAGCCTTTTAAGAGTTTTGCATATGTATATGGGTTTTTCAGGCCCAACCCGACTATGCCTATCCGTTTCATAAACACCTTCTTTTTTCGGCCCGGAGACCGGGCCGCTTCTTATTTTATTCAGCCATAATCTGTTCAAGCTGCTTTGTTAATTCTGCAAGACCTGCATCCATATCTTTTTCCCCAAGGATGATTGCATTGAAAACAGAGCCGCAGGCAGAAAGTATTTCAGAATAATGAGTATTCATCGGGCCGGTTCCAAGAGCCCATTCACTCTGGCTTGCCATAGATAGCGAACGAGGATCGGTCATATAATCTTCTTCTGAGATATCATATTTAGGCGACATGAATCCGCCACCTTCAAGAATCCTGGTTGTATTCTCATTATTTGTTATGAATTTCAACCATACCTTCGCCGCTTCATTGTTCTTTGCGCCGGAGAACATTGCATAGGTACCACAAGTCACATAACCGATTTTTTGCTTATTCTGAAGAATCGGTCCAACCCTGAAATCCAGATCCGGGTTCTCGAGACTGAACTTTTTGATTTCATTGGGTTCCTTCTGTAGTTCGATGCCAATCTGCCCGGAAGAGAATGGAACACCTCCACCAGTGATGTTGGACTTCTGAATATATCCTTCATCAAAAAGGCTCTTGATAAATGTCAATGCCTCTCTGGTTTCAGCACTGTCAACAATGACATTGCCATTGCTATCGAGGATATCTCCACCAGCCTGCCAAATAAACGGAATCACACTTGTGATCGGAGAAGGCCTATTAAGATCAAATCTTGCTCCCCACTGTACGATATTTCCATTAGCATCGGTCTTTGTCAATTTGACAATGGCATCTTTAAGTTCATCCCAAGTCTGTGGAGGATTGTCCGGATCAAGGCCTGCTTCCTTAAATAGATCTACATTATAAAAATATCCAAGATGGTTAGTTAATACGGGAATACCATAAAGTTCACCTTCATAGCTTGCAGCACTAAGCGCACCTTCCTTGTACTGAGAAAGTTCTTCTTCGGTAAATACCTCTCTCATATTTACCAGATTTCCAGTCGCCGCAAAAAGAGGAATCTGGAAATCATTAAGATAGACAACATTAGGTGGATTGCCTCCAGCTACCGCAGTTAACATCTTCTCATATCTTCCATTCCAAGGAAGAATCTGTACATCGACCGTGATGTCCGGATAAATCTGGTTGAACTCCGCAACAACTTCTTCAAACAATTCTTGGTCATTGCCTGTTACAGGAAAGGTCCACATGGTAATTGTGCCAGATAGACCATCACTGCTGCTCTTTTCCTGAGAACCGGATGCAAAAAGACCAGTACCAAATAAAAGCATGAAAATTAAAAGTAAAACAGATGCTTTTCTCATGATATCCTCCATTTGTTATAGATATCCTATATTTTACATTAGATATAGGATATGTCAACTTTTTTCTTATTTCCTCCATTTTCGTAATGTCATGATGTTGGAAATCCGCCCTTGGAATCAAAAAGAAACGTCAAACGTGAAAAAAAACCGATACCGGCCGGTATCGGAAACAATTTTTGAAACGGGGTGTTCTCCCAAAATCCAACTATAGGATGGATATAGCTCCATTCGTAATAAATTTACCTAGGTTGTCAAAAAGAATGAACTTATCACCTGGCACATAAACCCTCAGTCTTTCTCCGACAGGGTAATCAACAGAACCGAATAGAACAGAGCTCAATACGGTATCCCCAATCTGCAAACGGAGCGTCGTCTCCATGCCGCTAGGAAGCGATGAGACAACTACCGCATCAAGATAACTGTCAGAAACCGATCGGTCTTCGGAGGCGACAAGAAATTCAGGCCTTATACCTAGGGTAACCTTATCCCCCTGCTTTACACCGGTGTTTTCCAAAGCAAAACCTATACGTCCGATCGGAGAACGCAAGGTGCAACCTTCAGAGGAAACGCCCTCGATCTCGGCTTCCAGCATGTTTATGGTGGGATTGCCAACAAAATCCGCAACAAATTTGTTGCTCGGTTTCGTGTACACTTCCAAAGGAGGTGCGTATTGTTGTAAAAGTCCCTTGTCAAGCAAGCATATTTTTGTGGCCAGGGTCATGGCTTCCAGCTGGTCATGGGTCACATACACAAATGTAGCCCCGGTTTCCCTATGCAGCCTCTTCAATTCCGTCCTCATTTCCATCCTGAGTTTGGCATCCAGATTGGACAATGGCTCGTCCATCAGCAAAACTTTTGGATTGGTCGCCAATGTTCTAGCGATAGCCACTCGCTGCTGTTGTCCACCAGATATCTCCGCAGGATAGCGCTGAGCAAACTCCTCTATTTTCAAAAGGGACAATAACTCTTTCACCCGTTTATCTATATCCCCTTTGCTCCACTTCAAATTCTCGAGTCCAAAAGCGATATTCTGATAGACTGTCATATGCGGCCAAAGTGCATAATTCTGGAAAAGAAAACCAACATCCCTTTTTGATGGTGATACATCTATTTGCTTTTCAGATGAAAACACCACCCGGCCATCAATAATGATTTCCCCGGAGGTGGGTGTTTCCAAGCCTGCAATCTGACGCAACGTTGTGGTCTTACCACATCCAGACGGCCCCAACAAGGTAACGAAATCACCATCTTCTATAACGATGGAAAGATTATCCACAGCGGTAAACGTTCCGCCAAATTTTTTTGTTATGTTCTTCAATTCAATTTTCGGCATGCTCAACCTCCGATGCCTTTGTCTATAGATGCCCCTGTGGCTTTATTAACAACCCCGTTGATCGCCAACACTATTATGACAATCATGAGGTTGATTCCGTTTGAATACTGATTCCATCCCTTTTCATTATAATAAAAAAGCAGTGTTGTAAGAACCCTGTTGGCAGGGGTGACCAAAAGAACAAACAGCGAGAGTTCCCTCATACAACTGATGAATGGAAGAAGATATCCGGATATGAAACTGCTTTTTTGGATTGGTATCACCAGCCTGAACATACGTTTGAACCAGCCTACCCCAATGATCTCCCCGGCCTCCTCTATTTGCGTGGACAACTGCATCATCGCATTGATTCCACTTCTAGAGGCAAATGGCATATACTTTATTGTTCCAATAAGCACAAGCAGGAAGAAAGTTCCATATAATGCAGGAATGATACCATGCCGTACCGAGAACATTGAAAGATATATTACACTGAAAGCCATCGCAGGCATCAAATACGGGAAGAAAGCCAAATTATCCACTATTTTGGCAAGCTTGGTACCCCTTCCACGGACGATACCGTATCCAGCCAGGAAACCAAGAGTGCCTGCAGTGATTGCACATATGGCCGAGAGCTTGAGACTGTTCCACAATGCCGCCCACAAAGACGGGTTTCTTAAAAGTCCGGGTTCATTATTTGCAATACTGTTCTGCTCGGCGGTTCCGATCCAGAATTGAAGAGTCATGTTGTCGAACGAATAATCACCAGGATGAAGAATAACAGATTCGAGTGCAAAACTTATAAGAGGGAGAACGGAAACCAACAACAGCAAAACGGCAACTATGACGGAAATGACAGTCCTGGCCTTTTTCAGGTTGACAAACGAGATGTTACTGCTCTTCCCTGTGACGGTTGTATAATTCTTACGTGTACCAACCAACCGCTGGTTGAAAGCCAGTATCGCCACGCTCAACAGGATCATTATCATCGCTATACAATACCCTTGCCCAGGATTGATACCGTTCAAAGTCCTATAAAGCTGTGTGGTCAACACCTGATATCTGACAGGAAGCCCTAAGAATGCAGGAACAGCAAAAGAACTCATCGCAGATGAAAAAACCAAAAGAAAAGTTGACAATACCGCCGGCAGCACCATCGGGATTGTGATTTTCATCACAATCCTACGTCTGGAAGTATTAAGCATCATGGCCGCTTCTTCAAGGTTGGCATCCATGTTTCTCAATATTCCACCTATCATGATATAAGCGAACGGAGCATAGTGAAGGCCTGTAACAAGGGCGATAGGAAATGCTCCATAAGCAAACCAATTCGGTGTTTCAATGCCGGTGAGGGCAGCAAACGTACCGGGGACTCCACCCACCACGCTGTTCTTAAACACATTATACCAAGCAAGAGCCAATGTCCAAGAAGGCATTATATAAGGAAATATGAACAGTGCGGACAGGGTTTTTTTCCACCGCATATTCGTTCTTGTAACGAGCCAAGAGAAAACACCGCCAAAAATAAGCGCAACAAAACAAGCTCCGAGGCTGGTAATAAGAGAATTCATGAGCGGCTTATAAAATATCGATAAACTGCTGGGATCGAAAAGAACCTTGACCCAATGTGAAAAAGTGAAACTGCCAATCGGTTTTTTCAGTCGGAGCGATTCGGACACATGTACAGTGACGGTATCCTTGACCATCGTCAATAATGGGAACAACGTCAAATATCCTAAAAAGATGAGCATGACCAAAAGAATCAGATTGTACGGTTTTTTTATGAATCTTTTAAATCTGTAAAAAGTATTTTTCAAAGGAGATACCTCTCTATAAAATATCCCTGCCACCATTGCTGATACGGCAGGGATAATCCCATCCACAAAACCAATCAGACTATGCTTGTGATGAACTCCTCAACATCAGCACGAGCTTCTGCACACCACTGGTAATCCTCATAGATGAGCTGCGACCCCCAATCCGCAAGTGTAAGCGGATCTTCGCTGTTATCCTGGAGATAATCAACAGGAGAATAATCGCCCATGGTGTTAAACGGTACCCAACCTTCTTCAGTCATTGCATACTCGATAAAGAGTTTAGCCGCATTCGGGCTCTTCGCATTGGAGGTGATGAATACATAAGCAGGATACATGAAACCACTGAACGGTACTACATCGTATGCAGGAGCCAAAGCAAGATTCTTCGCATCGGCAGTCCTGAGCTTATTGAGTGTGAACAGCCCTGCGAGTGTCCTGGCCTGTCCTTTGGCACCAACATTTTCTGCAATCGTCGTATCACTCTTGCCAAGAACCGCACCGTTTGCATAAATCATCTTGATCCATTCATAACCGGCATTTGGAGTTGTAAGCTCTATCTCCTTGCCATAATAATCATAATAGGCATCGGCAAGTTTCTGCGCCCAATCCTCTCGGGTAACCATTGTGAAGAAGTTCATGTTCACAGCCTCTGAGAAAGGATCCTTAAACTGCAAAGCACCCTTCCATTCCGGATCTGTAAGCTGCCAGACGTTTGTAATCGGCTGTTCGGTGGTATTTTCATTGTTATAAATGAATACCTTGTTTATGACTTCCCATACAAGCGGATCTTCATATTGGGCATCAATAATATGCCCTTCAACATTTTCTGGAGTATAACCGAGAACATAGCCGGTCATGATAAGCTCAGGATAAACGCGGCTTCCATCTTGGCAGAACACAACATCCGCGGCATCAAGATCGGCAATGGCCTCCTTTGATACCTTTTCAATCATTTCGCTGTCCGAAAGCTGCGTCACATCAACCTTTATTCCATATTTAGCGGTAAAAGAGTCTGCAATCGTAGTGGTCCTGCTGCTGTGGGTATAAACAGTAAGTGTTCCCTCGGCCTTTGCAGCCGCAACAAGATCATCATGAGAAATAGGCATTTCCACATCTACCGCCGCATTCTTTTCAGATGCGCCTCCTGCAAATACCATTGCAGAGGAGATGCACAACACAATTAAAAGTAAAACAAAACGGTTAACAGTTTTAAGCATTCCGTCCTCCTATAGCTAATACTATAATCCACCCCTTTTCGCCGGATGTCAAATAAAATTTAAAATAAATTTCAAAAAATTAAGATAAATTATAAAAAAATGTTGTTTTTTTTAAGATAACACTATAATATTAAAGTATATTTTGAAATTAATTTCACTATAGGTAAGATATGGACGACCGAAAACTAACGAAACTGGATATTCTTATCAATGAGAAATATGAAAATCTCAGCAAGCAGGAAAAGAAAATCGCCGATTTCATCAGAAAGAACCAGGATTCCATACTGCACTACCCTGTTGCTGAAATTTCAAAACTATGCAATGTCAGTCAAGCTGCAGTAGTACGTTTTTGTAAGCAAATGGGTTTTTCCGGCATGAAGGAATTCAAAATTTTCTATCAAAACGGAAAAATAACAGGGGAAGACAATGAAAAACCTGTAAGATGGGATGATGATGATAATGCAATCTTCAATAAAACATTCACCCAGGCAATTACAACGCTTGAAAAATCTTTTGGGCACACGGATCTTCAAACACTATCACAGATTGCCGATATAATATGCGAAGCTGGAAACATAGATGTTTTCGGCATCGGGGGATCTGCCATAGTTGCTTCCCATTTCAAAAATGAATTCATGCGTTTAGGCAAAAGGGTCAATTCATATAACGACCAGTATGTAATCGATCAATTCATGCAAACTTTCCAAGCAACCGATTTAGTGGTAATAATATCCCGTTCCGGGGAAAACAAACCCTTGCTCGAAATAGCCAAGAAAGCAAAAAATGCGGGAACAAAAATAATTGCAATAACATGTACCCCGGACTCAAGCCTTACAGAAATTGCCAATTTAAGTGCGATTGCGATAGAAACACAATTTTTTGCCAACGATAGGAATTCCTATTCCAGATTGACTCAGATTGCAATGATATCGTGTCTGTACATAATGAGTGCAATCAGATTGGGACGGGGAAATCCGGATTTTAAAAACAATTATTTTGAAAAAACGAACTATAAGAAGAATTAATCGGGAGGATACCAATGTATACAAATATCAAAGTTATTTTGAATGATGCGGCAAAACACAATTATGCCGTTATAGCCACAAGTCCCATAAACATGGAAACAGCAAGAGGCATGGTAAGGGCGGCATCAGAAAAACATGCCCCGATAATATTTCTTCTCGGTCAGAACATGATGAGGCAGCACGCAAAAGCTGAAATAATCATCCCCATGATAAAAACACTTGCAAATGAATTTGCAGCCGTACCTGTTGCAACCTGCCTCGACCATGGAAATGACATGGAGAGGATCATGTATGCTTTCAGAAATGGTTTCTCATCAATAATGTTCGATGGTTCTCTTCTTGACATGGAGAAAAATATCGCGGAAACAAAAAAAATAGCTGATCTATGTCATAGTTTTGATATGGGAATAGAAGGTGAACTTGGACATGTCGGACTTGCATCCAATGGTGATGAAAAAGATGAAAACATATACACAAAACCGGATGATGCGAAATATTTTGTAGAAAACACCGGAGTGGACTGTCTTGCAATAGCAGTCGGAACAGCTCATGGTGAATACCCCAAAGGGCTCATACCGCATATCAACTTCCAAAGAATAGAAGAGATAAAAAACATAACGAACGGAATGCCGATAGCCCTGCACGGCGGCAGCGGCAGCGGAGACGAAAACATTTTGAAAGCCGTAAAATCCGGAATCAATAAGGTCAACATGGTAACGGATGTTTTCGTGGAATGCAGGAACTATGTGAAGAACCATCTGGCTGAAAATGGAAACATGAATTTCATGAACCTGATGATGGGCATGGAAGAGCATGTGAAAAACTTCATCGAACACTGGATCGACCTTACCGGAAGTGAAGGAAAAGCCGACAATTTCCATCCAATAGACAGAACAGGTCTGCTCACCCCTGCATGCACAATCGGGCAGGGGGAATAAAGAAAAACATCGGCATTCGCCCATCGGCAACTGTCAATGGGCGGAACAAATGCCAATCATGCCAGAGGACGCTCCTCTTCAACTGCATCGGCATTATCGGCTATTCCAAAATACTCCTTTGTTAATGAAACCACTTCCCCACTCAGAAGTATCAATCCTATCAGGTTGGGTATTATCATCAAGCCATTGAACGTATCAGCAAGATCCCATGCGAATCCCAGCGTGGTCTGAGAACCGATGAAAATGGTTATTATCCACAAAACCTTTATAACAGGCTTGCACTTTGAGCCAAAAAGATATTCACCGGCACGCTCCGCATAATTATAATAGCTGATAAGACACGAGAATCCGAAAAGGATCACACACCCAAAGCAGATTATTCCTCCGATCGATCCGGGGAGCAGCACCTCAAACGCCCTCATCGTGAGAACCGCACCATCAAGCCCGGAGTTCCAAAGTCCGGAAAGAACGATTGCAAGACTGGTGATTGTGCATATGACTATGGTATCGAGGAAAACCTCCACCGGTCCCCACATGGCCTGCTCTATCGGATGCTCCACCTTTGCAGATGAATGGACCATGGCGGCCGTACCCAATCCGGCCTCGTTGGAATAAAGACCACGGGCGATTCCCGCCCTCATGCAAACGAACACAGAACCAACTATACCACCGGTCGCCGCCTGAGGGGAAAAAGCCGAGCTGAAAATCGTAACTATTGCGGCAGGGATTTCTGTTATATGGAAGATTATTATAAGGATACCGGCAAGAATATAAGCCCCTCCCATAAAGGGGGAAATCAGCTCACAGGCATACCCTATCCTCTTGATCCCACCGAATATGATTATTGCGCATACCAATGCCAAGAAAGCACCAGTCGCCCAAGTCGGGATGCCTATGCGTTCGTCAACCACAGCGGCTATCGTATTGGTATCCACAATGCCAGAAATAACGAAGGCAAACGGGATTACCAGAATGGACATGAGCACACCCATCCACTTTTGTCCCAAGCCTTTTTCAAGATAATACATCGCTCCGCCGACAACAGTTCCATCTTCCCTCTTTTCCCTATACTTTATGCCAAGGGCAATTTCAGCATACTTGCTTGGCATCCCGATCAAAGCCGCCAGAATCATCCATACCAAAGCCCCCGGTCCACCAAGAACCAAAGCTGTTGCTACTCCGGCAATATTGCCAGAACCGACAATTGCGGAAACGGACACCATCGCAGCCTGAAAGGACGTGAGCTCACCAGGAATATGCTCCACATCCTTCTTCTTGAAGGCAGCAACAACAGTATTCCTTACGAAGAAACCTGCTTTCCTAAAATGAACAAAATGCAAACGGAACGAATAGAGCAGTCCAACAAAAAGAATAAGGACTATGACGGGAACCCCCCAAACAAACGAATTAACCTTGCCGTTCATCGCGACCAGAAAATCCATCATGGGCAAACCCTCCTCCATTATGGAATGATAAGGCTATCATATACTACCCACCATAATAGTGGAAGAGTAAAAATATCATTATGCCCACTTTCTTAATTTATTGGAATAATTAATACTCTGTGGTAAAGTTCCCAAAAAACATAGCTGCTTCCAGCCAACATCATACTGACAGATTTTCTTCAGCCTCAGACTTATGCATCAAAAGATGTTCCACCAAAACGCGTTGAGCTTCAGAAATATTACGCAATCGTAATTGGTTTAAAATATTCCTATGGCAAGTTATAGAATGTCCAGCTGTTTCAATGAAACTCTCATCTTTTCCCATTGAATTATATCGAACACAATGGATGATGAGCATATAGTTGTTCATTGTATTTGTTATATAAGAGTTATGCTGGTTCTCATAAATCAATTCGTGAAAACGGAAATCCGTTTTCAAATAATTCAGATTATCCCCTTTCTTAAGATAGACCTCGGAGTCATCAATGGTTTTTTCCATAATATCAAAAATATCGTCAGAACATTCATTGATCAGGTTTTCTACTGCGACAGTCTCCAAGGCGATTCTTATTTCAATTATGTTTTCTATCACATCCTTCGTTATCTGCTGCAAAAAATAACCCTTCCAGTGGGATTTCTCTATAATTCCAGTCTCTGTTAGTTTGAATAAAGCTTCCCGGACTGACAATCTGCTCACCTGAAGCTCCTCAGCAAGTTCCAAATCATTTATTCTGTCCCCTGCTTTCCATCTGCCGGCCAGAATTTGATCACGAATATAATAATATGTCGATTCTGCAATGCTATTTTTTGCCATTACTTATCCATTTCCTTATATTTCATGCCAAAAAAACATTCCTGGATACCTAAATTGTATAGGCATTCAGGAATAATATCCATATGTAACTTGCAACTATTTTCTAAGTGGTAATTCCCATATATCATTTATCAAAGATACAAATCTGTCGTTTACGGCAGCCAGAATCCTTTTCCCCTTATCCGCATTGGCATTTTCGGTCAGTCCAAAAGTACCATCCAAAGTCATTTCCCTGAACGTTCGCTGCAAAGATACCTTGGATGCATGAATCAAATCATTTGTGGACCACGAGAGCCCGACATTCGGTCTGCTACCGGCAGATTTTTTCTGATAATCGATTTTTTCAGGGCATATGCTCTCAATCAAGGAAAATTCAAATTCCGCCGCATGGCCGTTGCCCATAATGCCCGATTCACAAATTTCAGAAAGAAAATCACCACATAAATTCCACCATGTAGTTCCCATCATGTTCACATGGGGATATTTATTACCCAGTTTTTCCACCAAGACCTGCACAGTAGCCTGGTTCCCTCCATGAGAATTGAAGAGAAGGATATTTCTGAATCCATGATGGACAACGGAATCGACAATATCTTCAATATAATGCATCAATGTCTCGTGAGAAACCGTAATCGATCCGGGGAAATCCATATGATGCTGAGAATAAGCGATTTTCACCTGTGGAAGCACGAGAACCTTATCCGGCATCCTCTTCTCCAGCTCCTCCACCATCTTCCACCCTATGAGGCTGTCCGTAGAAACAGGCAGGGCCGGACCATGTTGTTCGATGGAACCGATATTGATGATGAGTGGAGTACGACGGTCAATTTCACGAATAGTCGTGTAAGCAAGAAATTCCCAAAACATTTTTCTTCTCCTTTTCAAAAATAAGTATAAAGCACAAATTCAAAATGTCAATTTTAAAATTTTAAATTTAAAACTTGACAGAACAAAGTGAGGCATTATACTGAAAAAAAGGAGGTCAACATGAAAAGACTATTAACAATCATGATCGTCTGCCTAATTTCGATGGCAACTATTTTTGCAAATGGAGGGGCAGAAACAAACACTTCGGCAACCAAGCCGATCGAATTCAAGGTAAGCTATGGCCTACCAGAAACACATTACGAGGGAGAGGCCTTGAAATTGTTCGAGGAATATGTCGAAAAGGAAACAAACGGAGGAATCGATGTTGTTCTTTTCGCAAACAATCTGCTTGCCGCGGATAAGGAAGCCATGGAAATGATACAACAGAACGTCATCCAAATGTGTCCTTGCGGCATTGCAGTACTGGCAAGTTTCGAAAAGAGTTTCAACATCCTCACCAGCCCTTACTTATTCAAAGATACTGCACAACTGACGGAAGTTCTCAACGGGGATGTAGGAAAAGCTTTCCTCGACACAATGGAAAACTCAGGATTCAAAGGACTTGGATATGGTTCATTAGGTTTCACCAACATAACAAATAATAACAAACCCATTACATCTGCTGATGATTTGAAAGGTATGAAATTGAGAGTTATGCAGAATGCAATTCTTCTGGACTTCTTCAAAGCTGTAGGCGCCAACCCTGTAGCAATGGCTCTGAGCGAAGTATTCTCTGCTCTACAACAAGGAGTCATTGACGGACAGTCAAATCCACTGGGAATCATTCTCTCAAATAATTATCAGGAAGTACAGAAATACATATCGTTAACAGGAGACACCGCAGGACTTGTTGTTTTTGCAATGAATAATGACTACTTCAATAATCTGTCTCCCGAATATCAAAGGATCATCCAAGAAGGTGTCGATATTGCAAGCAAATACATGATGGAAAATTCGGATAGGGATGAAGCAGAAGCATATGACAAGCTCATTGCGACAGGCAAATGTGAAATAAACGATGTTTCCGACGATGTGAAGAAAGAACTGTTCAACAGAGGATATTCTGTTATCGAGAAGTATGGCAATGAAGCAAATCCGGAGCTTTTCGCCATGATTAAGAAAGAACTGGAACTTTAGCGCCGGGTTCGACAAAGGCAGGTTGTAAATGAATTTAATAAAAAAGATTTGTGACTGGACGGCTGTAATTTTACTTGTTCTTCTGGCAGTGGTGGCTTTTCTGCAGGTTTCTTTCAGATTTGTTTTCAACCTGCCTCTCGATTGGTCGGAGGAAATCACAAGATACGTGCTGATCATGCTCGTGTATATCTGTACAATGAATTGTGTCAGGGACAACGGACTGATCCGGATAGAGATAATAGACATATTTGTCAAAGGAAAAGCAAAAGATTTTCTTGACATATTCGTATCCATTGTATGTGGAGCCTTCATGTTCATTATGACGTATCTCACAATTCCTTTGATAAGGAATGCTATTTCCGGGCATCAGACATCTCCTGCAATGCAAATTCCCATGGCAATCATGTATGGTTTGGAGTTTGTCATGTTCCTGTTTATTTCGCTGATGTTCATATACCGCATCATTGTCGCAATCATGGATCTAAAGGGGGTGACAAAATGAGTGCTGTCATTGTTCTGGTATTTTTCCTTGTATTATCTCTTCTCGGCTTCCCCATTGCATTCTCATTGGGGATAGCAACTATGCTTTTTGCAATTCTTCTTGATGTACCGCTCACAATACTTTCGCAAACCGTTTTCGCCAGTATCGACAATTTCTCTTATATTGCAATACCTCTTTTCATACTTGTAGGCAATCTGATGGATTCCGGAGGCTTGTCAAAAAGGCTTGTGCGTTTCTGCACAAGTTTCCTGAAAAGAATTCCAGGAAGTCTTGGTGCAATAAATGTGATGTCCTGTGCTTTTTTTGGAGCAATCAGCGGCTCGGCAAGCGCAACGACCGCCGCAATCGGCGGAATGCTCGTGCCGGAAATGGTCGAGAAAAAGTATTCTCCTGGATATGCCGGCGCGCTTTCGGCCATCGCGGGGACGCTGGGTGCAATCATACCACCTTCTGTAACCATGATAATATATGCTATTGCGGCGGAAGTCTCAGTAACAGACATGTTCATAGCGGGATTCCTTCCAGGCATAATCGTTGCAATAGGATTCATTGTTGTTAACATCGTCTACTCGCTTGTGACAAAAGTCGACATAACCGACAAGAGCGACAAGGTATCATTGAAAGAAATCGGCTCGACGTTCTGGGATGCGAAATGGGCGTTGCTAACTCCTGTAATAATCCTTGGAGGAATCTACTCCGGAATATTTACTGCAACAGAAGCTGCCGTAGTGGCTTGCATCTACTCATTTATTGTAGGATGTTTCATTTATAAAGAAATAAACATGGAAAAACTGTTTCAAATACTCTTAAAAACGAGCAAGACAGTAGGGGCGATACTCATCATAATACCTTTTGCCATTGCGCTGGGAAGGTTGCTGACAATCAGCCTTGTACCACAAACACTAGGAATGTATGTCCTTTCAAAAACATCCAACCCCAATACCATACTCGTCATTGTTGTCGGAATCGTATTCATTGCCGGAATGTTCATAGATTCCGCTCCCATCATATTGATTCTTACACCGCTGTTCCTACCTATGTTGAAAACGATGGGTGTATCGCCAATCCACTTCGGAATCATATTGACTTTGGGTGCAATGGTTGGAACCGTAACTCCGCCTGTCGGGGTGAACCTGTTTGTTGGACAGGGTATTGCAAAAGTGGACACACTGACGATCGTGAAATATGCGCTCATATTCATAGCTGAATTCATGGTCGTATATCTATTCATTGTCTTCAACCCATGGATTTCGACATGTGTGGTGAACACACTTGCATAACGGGAGGATTACTTGAACAACCAATTTATTGAAATCAAATCAAACCAGCATAAGACCGCTGGGCCATATTCCCCAGTATTGGGTGTGAATTGCGGTAGGCTTTACATAATCTCCGGGCAGGCTCCGGTAGATATGGAAGGGAAAACCATTGGAAAAACAATAGAGGAACAAAGCCACCAAACCCTGAAAAACTGTATAACACAGCTGGAAGCGGCGGGATGTTCACCTAGCGATGTTTTCAAGGTCACGGTTTATCTGAAAGATCTAAAACTATGGAATAGGTTCAACGAAATATATAAACAATACTTCAAGGCTCCTTATCCAACCAGATCTGCGATACAAGTAGGGTTGCTCGATACTTTTCTAGTGGAAATAGAAATGTGGGCTATGAAATCCTACTAGCATAACAAACGTATTAAGGCGAAGGGAAATAATAAATTTCCCTCGCCCACTTTCTCAATACGCATTAATTCAGAATTACGAAATGGAACAATTATACAAACACACCACTCACGTTTTAAATATCTTTTTTTAATCTGATCAATTCCATAGCAATACGAGCGCTTTCCTCCAACTCCTCTAAAATATAAAAAGCATCCATAATATCCTTTCCGCCAACTACGGGTCCATGATTCTTCAGTATGAAACCATCACTGAGGTTTACGCATGCACGAAAATTAGAAAATAATTCCTCGGAGCCAGGTTTTGCATATGGAACAAGGCCTACCGTACCAAGTTTCATCCTTAAATACGGAGTATAAGAAGGAATGCAATCTTCCTGCGGACCTTCATATATCATGGACCAAATAACAGAATTTATACTATGCGTATGCAATACAGCTTTAATGGATGGATCCTTCTTATACAGTATTTCATGTAAAGGAAATTCCTTGCTTGGCCTTCCTGTGCAACCAGGTATTCCTACAGGGACGAAACTATCATAATCCAGATTTCCAAAACAACTTCCGCTGGCGGTGATATAAATTGTATCTCCGATTTTCAAGCTAAGATTTGCGGACGAACCTGAAACTTTGTTACGCTCAAAAAGCGAACGGGCACACCATATGGCCTGATCCAGGCACTCTTTTATATCCTTATCCATTATTTTCTCCTGTCATTTCAACAGCATCCGTGAAAAAACATTCTCTTCCGAAATTACCACTTTTTAAAACAATTCTGAGAGTCTTATCCTTCAGCGGTACCAATACTGGCACTCCTGGCGCAACTTCGGGTCCGACTATATACGAATCAAAGCCTAAGGAACGGGTGACAGCCCCGGACGTCTCCCCTCCCGCAACGATGATTTTCCTATACCCGGAGTTTACTGCAAGCCTGGCGATTTCCCCACAAGTCCGTTCCAAAACAGAAGAAACCTTTTCAATCCCAAACTTCTGAGCTTTTGCAACATTCAAACTGCTATCCGAACTATAAACAAGTACATCAGAACCGGTCGCCATAGCCTGTTCAAAATAATTTGAAGCGGATTCACTTCCACAGAGCAGCGCCTCGACATCCATTTTTATATGTTTTCCACCCCTGCTCTTCCAATCTTCCATCTGTTTCAAAGTCATATCGGAACAGGATCCGGATAACATAAACGCCGGTCCTGAAACCCCTTGGTATGCGCAATCCTTTTTCCTTCCCTTTGAAAACTCGTGACCAAGATGCTCCAAAAGCCCAGAACCTCCCGTTATAAGACGTAGATCGGAAAACACCCTGGCAATCACCTCTCCGTCATCATTAGATGTATAGTCGGGAACAATATATGCATGTTCCATATCCTTGACAATGCTTTCAACTTCAAGCTTGATTAAGGATGGATCTTTAACATAATTATCCGAAGTAAGCGTGATACAAGGATATCTGCCCTGCTCATCCATAAGAACAGAAATACGGCTATCCCACATAGGATTCAACGGATGATGTGCCAAAGGGCTGTTTTCCAAAGGTACCCCATCTACAAATATCCTGCCGTCCTGCACCGTCCTTCCGTTAATGGGAAGGGATGGACATAATAGTGTATAATGGACATTAAGCCTTTGCATCAAAGCATCTACGACAGGTCCTATATTACCTTCTCTCGTCGAATCGAAAGTAGAACAATATTTATAATAAATAAGATCTGCACCTGCGGATAAAAGGACATCCATGGCCTCAGAAGCCTTTTTTACAGCCTCCTTGACCGGACAAGAACGTATTTTTAGAGAAATTACGGCAGCTTCACATCCTTTTATATCTTTTTTATCCGGAATTTCATGAAATAAAACGGTAGAGAGCCCGCCTTTTACGAGAAAGGATGCAGCATCACTTGCCCCTGTTGAATCATCGGCTATGCATCCGATCAATATCTTTTCAGCCATATCGACCTCATCTGAATAAAAAAAAGCCTTGGCCACAAGAATGAAACGGGCCAAGGCCTAAAAAGATGATATTATTTTTTCCTTTCTGCGGCTATCATGTCCAATTCCTTTTTCCAGCTGGAAATGAAACTGTTTCTAAAATACATGACAGGACCGAAATCACCGAACTCTTCGGTTTTGAGCCCACCTTCCCAGAAAGCCGCTCTAAACTGCGGAAGCTTGGCATTGAGCTCATTCAACACTTCAGCCTGGATCGGATTGAAAAGACGCGCGATGACAGGCTTGTCGGCTTTCAACAGCTCATCACAGCTCCCCTTCCAGTTCATGGTGACGCTGATCTTACCTCCAACCAGCTCATAAAAATCATCCAATGTCCTGGATCCTCCGGAGATGTATCCCATCCCGTAATCCCTGCTCTGGTTCAATTCATAAACCTTTTTCGCGATTGCTATACCGGCTTGATGAAGAACATCAGGATTGATATCGATACCTTTTTCGGCAACATCCTTTTTCAGCCATTCGTTGTAAATCCCGGTTATAAGGGAAAAATACATGACAGGAGGCTTATCCATTGCTGCACAAGCCTTCTTATAAAGCTTTCCCAAAGCGGTCACCTGATCAACACCCATGACTTCAGTTGCATTTATAGGTGTACCCTCGGCAAGCAGGACCTCAGTCGCTTTCAATCCAGCTTCCGTCGCCGGAATCTTTATCATTATATTGGGATTGAGCTCGCGGTTCTTCCTACCTTCTTCCAAGACGACCTCCCAATCCTCCTCATGGATCGGATCCCCCTGGATTGATACGTATCCGTATTTTCCATGAGAAGATTCCCAAAGAGGCATGAATACATCACTGACTGTCTTGATAAGCCTCCTTTGAAGTTCGCATGCTACCTGATTGTCATCATCACTGTAGGAAAGGCACTCCCTGAGTACGGAAACAGCATAAGGACCTTCTTCGGCATCAGAGAGCATCTTCCACACATATGATGGATTCTGGGTGCACCCAAGAGCACCGTACTCCAATCCGAGTGCAGCCTGCTTACGGGTAACATTGTTTACCCAGAACGTAGTCGGCGTCAGTTTTGCAACACGTGAGAAATAATGATCCATGCAATCACCCCCTATATTCCTGAAATTTCCGTACATTTTCTCTTGCAAGAGCACCAAGGCTTGTCGTATCGCTCATGCAGATAACAATCTGAGCTCCACGATCGAATTTCGCTTTTGCACTCTCCCAATCGGCCATCCACGGTAATCGTCTCACCGATTTTCATATTATCCATAGATGCAGGTGTGATATCCACCTCCGGAATTACAGCCGCGTCATCAGCAAAAACAAACATTGCAGCAACAAAAAGCAAACATAAAATCAGAATAACCCTTTTCATTTTCCCTCCCCTCTGACAAGATTAGACCTGTCTTCTCCTATGGCTTCGCGCGGACTGGTCCATTATCTTAATAAAAAAACCACACAGCTTTTTATTCTTCCGCATCGTCATGCCTGATTTGTCTTCAACAATATTCTAATACAGTTTCGCATTATCGGAAAAACAAAAAGAAAAACAACGGACGGATACTTTTTCTCGCCTCAATGGGCTTTTTATCAAAAAACACGATCATTTTGTTTTTAATCGATATGATCCGATCGGACCGAATAAGCAGAAGAAATTAAACATCAACCTCGGAAACTGTCAGTGCCATAATCATGGACACTTTGAAGCAGGATGCAATTATAGAGACCATCTAAAAAGAATAATTTTAGATTTTCCGATAGGATATAACATTTTAAAAATGTATTTGGCTTCAAGACCGGCTACATACTTTTATCGTTTATTCCTAAAATATATGGGAGGCCGCATTCAAATGCATCCATGCTTTGCAGCACCCAATAAAATAACAAAACAAATCAAGGAAATTGAAACTGAAGTTACTGCCTATTGGACGCAAAATCCATAAATACGCCACATGTCAAAGCGATTTTCAGATCTGACATCAAATCTTATGAATATCCACGTGGTATTTCTGCAGTTCCGCCCTTATATAGTTTTCTTTGAAGCTGTTACGTTCTGAAACAGTGGCCATCCAATGCAGTTTTCCATTTTCCCTATGATAAGGAGTTGTTGCAAATTGAACCTTGCCGCTTTCATACCCCCTGCCATAGCTGCCTTTCGAGCTGTTGCATCTCTTATGTACCGGCATCAGATTTCTTATATCATTATAGCTTTCAACCCGCTCATTATGGGGATACTGATATTCAAATCTGTTAAACAGCTCAGCACACGGGGCTATATGATCGATGGATAATTCATGTGGGGCTATTTTTTCCCCGCATATATAACATCTGCCACCATTTTTTCTTCTTACCGCATCGGCAATACCTTCTTTGAACTGCGAAGGATACACACTGGCACGATTTCCCAGATTATAACGCCGATCATCGCGGCGGACATCTTCTTCATCCAGATCCCTATAGTCCCTTTGTGTATTCCGACGCTGTTCCCTGTTCATCCTGCCATCTTCCATAATAAGCTTCACACTTGCTTTATAACGTTCAAAAGACGTCTGCGATAAACAAGAAACCAGATTTTCGGCCGCATCTTTTTCATGAACCTGTATGAAGCATGCACCAGTAAATCTGCCATTTCCCATACTGCGTGACATGCGGATACTATAAATTTTTATTTCATAAGTGGATGGAAAATCTTTTATGGAACGGGCTATCCATTCCTGTATACCTTTCTCAGTTGCAGTCAAAGGAAGATTGGTTACATAAATCTCACACATGAAACTCACCTCACAGTTGAATCGAGCAGTTCACGTGCTCTAGCCACAGCCTCCGGCTCATCCTTTTCCCTGAATTTCATCTTGATCCTAATGGTTGCATCCCTATCCTTTTTCCTGCGTTTGAAAATGCTTTTTCTTTCCGTTCCGACAAACGAGACGTTGTACGAGGAACGCTCGTCCCTTCCTTCCCCTTTTGTCAGCGTCCCATCCACCTTCACCGCAAATTCAAGCTCCAGCTCGCTTATGGATAGGTTTGTCGAAGGAGTAAGGCAAGCAACAGGAATATCCACTTTCCGACCGTCCGGAAGTATGATGTAATATGTCTTAGCCGTTCCATCACTGTTGAAAGACTCTGTGAGCTTTTCGATCTGATGAGAAGTGAGCATGTCC
>CASDPA010000014.1 GCA_949282255.1 uncultured Spirochaetales bacterium | reverse complement strand
ATACGGAAGCACTCATAAACTCCGATCATGCTTGATTGAAAAGAGCCTGATTTCACGTGACTTCAGGCTCTAGTGCTACAACTTGCGCGAGAATTTGGGTTCATAATGCTCCTGCCCTCATCGCTCATGCAATCCGTATCGGCTTTCAGCGCGCAGAACATAGGGGCTGGTTTGCGCGAAAGAGCCAAAAAAGGGCTTAAGACGGCAATTGCATGCGGATGTTCCCTTGGAACACTATTTTTCATTTTGGGGTTCTTCTTGGGAGGCGCAATGTCATCGCTTTTCACGTCCGAAAAGGATGTCGTAAATCAGAGCGCACTGTTTCTAAAAGGCTTTTCCTCCGAGTGCATCCTTACCTGCATGCTCTTTTCCTTGATAGGATTCTTCAATGGCTCCGGACGCTCGGTGCCTGTGATGGTGCAGGGAATGGGTTCGGCCTTTTTGATAAGGATACCACTGGCCATGATATTCTCACGTCTGGAAAATTCATCCCTCTTTTTGATAGGGCTTGCAACCCCGATCACGACGGTTTGCGGGATAGTGTTCCTGCTATGCTGTTTCATCCATTACAAGAGACGGAAGATGATATGATCACTTCTGCTTTGCAAGGTTTTCCCTTGCGATAGCGAGCATCAGCTTTATCCTGTTTTCCTGGTTGACCTTCGTTGCAGACGGGTCGTAGTCTATCGGGACTATGTTGGAATCGGGGTATTTTTCCTTTAGCGGCCGGATCATGCCTTTGCCGACGATATGGTTTGGAAGGCACCCGAAGGGCTGGGTGCAGACTATGTTGCCATACCCCTTTTCGATCAGCTCGACCATTTCTGCGGTCAGGAGCCAGCCTTCACCCATCTTGCAGCCCTGGCTTATGATTCCTTTTGTATAGCCTTCAAGTTCTTTGAAGCTTGCGGCACGGTTGAATTCCTTATGCCTCAGGACCGCCTCTTCACTCCAGCGTTCGAACTTTTCAAGATACGGCATGACTATATATTTAACTATATGTTTGTATATCCAACGTCCTCCGTAGAAATCATGGTCGTGTATGCCGTTCGTAAAACCATAAAACACGAATCCCAGCATCGGGGGAAGCATCACCTCGCAGTCCTCGCTCTCCAAAAAATCCTTGAGGTTGTTGTTGCCGAGTGCGGAGTATTTCATGTAGATCTCTCCGACGACACCTACTTTGACCTTCTTTTCCCGCTTCATCGGAATGGCTGCAAAATCATCGCTGATGCGATTTAGGTTCTTTTTCAGGTTGCGCCCGAAATAGCCTCGGTTCCTTGCAAAGCATTCTCCAAGATGGTCCGTCCATTTTGCAACGATGCGGTCCGTATCCCCCTTATGTGTCTCATATGGTCTTGTCTGGTTCGACAAAAGCATCAGAAGGTCCCCATAGATGAGAGCTGTGAAAGCCTGGAGCATCATCGTCTTGGTTATCTTGAAGCCGGGATTGCTGTTCATTCCCTGAAGGTTTAATGAGATTACGGGAATGTTCTCAAGCCCCGCCTTTTTTAGCGCTTTTATAAGAAGGAAATAGTAGTTGCTCGCACGGCAGCCACCGCCTGTCTGGCTTATTGCCAAGGCACACCGGTTCTTGTCTACCAAGCCGCGCCTGATCGCATCCAGCATCTGCCCGATGACAAGCAGGCAAGGGTAGCACATGTCGTTGTGCACATACTTCAGCCCTTCGTCTATCAGGGTCGAATCATTGTTCTCCAGAAGCAGGACATTATATCCGTAATTTTCGAAAATCCGCTTCATCACGTTGAAATGTATCTCCGACATGTTGGGGACCACGATGGTCCAACCGTCGTTTTTCATCTGCTGCGTAAATTGAGGCATCACTTAAGCTCCATGGCGGCGAAAAGGCTCCTGAGCCTGATTTTTACGGCCCCGAGGTTTGTGATCTCGTCGATCTTTATCTGGGTGTAGATCCTGTCGCCGCTTCTCAGGATCTCCCTGACCTCGTCAGTCGTGACTGCATCGAGCCCGCAGCCGAAGGAAACGAGCTGCACGAGGTCCATGTCCGGCTTGTCAAGGACATATCTGGCCGCATCATACATCCTGGCGTGGTAGGTCCACTGGTTCAGGACATCCACCTTTCCCCTGTCGATCATATAGCTCAGGCTGTCCTCGCTGACAACCGAAGCCTCAAGGGTGACAATCAGATGATCGATTCCATGGTTGATTTCAGGATCGACATGATAAGGTCTTCCGGCAAGCACGATTATGTGCCTGTTTTCTTTTCTTGCCTTCTCTATGACCCGGGCACCTTTTTCGATGACCTTCCTGTGGTATTCCTCCAATGCGGCAAACGCCTTGTCCACCGCCCGTGCGGTTTCTCCCGATTTTGTTCCGAAAGTGTCCATGATCCTCTTTTTGAGAACATTCTTCCTTTCAAGCGAGAGGTAGGCGAGTTTGAGCGGAATCCCCTCCAGGTCCTGATTTGCCCTGATCACCTCCCCGTAGTAGGCCACGACGGGACAGTTGAAATGGTTTGTGCCTTTTTCCTCATTGACGTTATAGCTGCTTGCAGGGATGAATATCATGTCCACCTTTTGTTTTTTCAGATATTCGATATGTCCATGCATGAGCTTTGCCGGAAAGCATACCGTGTCGGAAGGAATGGATGCCTGTCCGTTTATGTAGAGGCTTCTCGTACTGAACGGGGAAACGACAGTCCTGAAACCGAGATTCTCGAACAGCGTCTGATAAAACGGCAGAAGCTCCCACATCCCGAGTGCCAGTGCAAGGCCCAGCCGTCCACGCTTGTTCTCTCCCTTTTCCCCCATGTAGCCCTTCATCAGGTTCTGTTTGAAAAGATATAGATTGTCCTCGTCGCTTTCCTCCCTTTTCACGCCTGTTATCGGCTTATCGCACCTGTTGCCGCTTATGAGCCTCCTGTTGAGACCAAAGTCGTTTATGGTGAGTATGCAATGGTTTGCGCACCCCTGGCAACGGATGCTGCGGATGTTGGGATGTAGCTCGGCAAGCTCTTCCTTGCATATTATCCCGGTCTGTTTGCCGGTTCGCTCTGTCATCAGCTTCGCATAAAGAGCAGCTCCGAAGGCTCCCATGAGTCCCGCTATCTGAGGCCTGATCACCTCCATGCCCAGTTCAAGCTCGAACGCCCTAAGTACCGCATCGTTCAAAAATGTGCCGCCTTGGACGACTATGTTCTTTCCCAGCTGTTCCTTGCTGGTGGCCCTGATGACCTTGTAAAGCGCGTTCTTTACGACCGATATCGCAAGTCCCGCCGAGATGTCGTTTATCCCAGCTCCGTCCTTTTGCGCCTGCTTGACGGAGGAGTTCATGAAAACCGTGCATCTGGATCCAAGGTCCACCGGAGCTTTTGCATCTATTGCAAGGTCTGCAAATTCCTGGCTGGATTTGCCGAGAGCGTTTGCAAACGTCTGCAAAAAAGATCCGCATCCCGATGAGCAGGCTTCGTTGAGGAAGATGTCATCAATCGCGCCATCACGGATTTTGAAGCACTTTATATCCTGGCCGCCGATGTCGATTATGAAATCCACATCGTCCATGAAGTGCTTTGCTCCTAGAAAATGTGCTTGCGTTTCGACAAGTCCGTAGTCGAGGTTGACCGCAGTCTTCAAAAGCTCTTCGCCGTATCCGGTTGCGGCGCTGGAACGGATTATGATGTTCGGGTAATCCTCATATACGGAGCTTAAAAAGGAGCTTATCGCCTGCACCGGATTTCCGTTGTTGGGACTGTATCTGGACAGAAGCAGGTTCGCATCCCTGTCTATGAGGCAGCATTTTATCGTGGTGCTGCCAGAATCGACGCCGAGAAAGGCTTCTCCTGCGTATTTGGAAGCATCTATGTATTTCACCGTTGCCTTTTCGTGGCGTGCCTTGAATTGCTCGTATTCGTCCCTGTCCTTAAAAAGGGGAGGGAGCTTTGTATATTTTCCGGTCCCCTTGAGTTTTGAAACCAAATCAAGGAGTTCGGTCATCGTCGACTTTTTCCCTCCTGGGGTGAGGGCCGCACCGATTGCAACATAGTAAAGCGAATTCTCCGGGCATACGCCGTTTGTCTTGAGAGCCTCGTCGAAGTATTTTCTGAGACTGCTGATGAAAGTCAGCGGGCCACCAAGATAAACTATGTTACCCTCGATCTTCCTTCCTTGTGCCAGTCCCGCGATTGTCTGGTTCACCACGGCAACGAGTATCGAAGCGGCAATGTCCTCGGTTCTTGCCCCCTGGTTTATGAGCGGCTGCACATCAGATTTTGCGAACACCCCGCAACGTGAGGCGATGGTGTATATCTCCGTGGCTTTCGAAGCCAGTGCGTCTATATCGTCTCTGGATATGCCGAGCAGTGTTGCCATCTGGTCGATGAATGCTCCGGTGCCTCCGGCACAGGTTCCGTTCATCCTCACCTCAAGACCGTTTTTTAAAAAGAGGATTTTGGCATCCTCCCCTCCGAGTTCTATTATGGCATCGGTATCCGGCATGTATGTCATGGCTGCGACCCTTGTGGCGTAAACTTCCTGTACGAACGGGATTCCAGCCTCTTCGCTGAGGCCCATGCCCGCTGAACCGGAGATGGAATAGGTTATCTCCTGATCTCCCAGTTTGTCGCGCAGGTCGGCAAGCATTTTGCCGGCTCTATAAAAAATTTCCGAATAATGTCTTTCGTAGGCGCCGTAGACGACATTGTTCCCGTCATCGAGCGCCACCACCTTCATGGTGGTGCTTCCTACGTCGATTCCGATTTTCAGCATAGTTAAAAAATAATGTTTATTAAAATTTTTGAAAAGTCGAATGAACGGATTTTCGTGGAAAAAGGGTAGGATTTTTTTTACAAATAACAGGTTTTGTCAAAAGAATTTATGTATTGCATCGAACTTTTTTTCAGAGGAAGGCCCCCTTTTTTTGTCCGGTCTGCATTTCCTTTATGTGCTGTTTTTTCTTGACAAACCACCTTCTTGAGGTAATATGAAAGTGTACCTGAAAGGTAATGGGACAAAAAGCACACCCTCCAAGAAAAGGTTTCCGGGATCAACGGATGTGCGACCTGAAAAATGGTAAAGAGAGGAATGATGAGAGGTTCCATGAAAAGGGTGCAAGAACATCCTGACCTGTAAGTCGGGAACATCCGGATGGATAAGTTCTTTACGGAAACGAAGGACTTCCATCCGGTTTATTTTTTCAAAATAAGTTGAAATCATAAAAGTCTGAGGCTATCTTATTCAAAATGTATTCCACCGTTTTCCACTGCGGCTTTTTCCTCTTCCTCCCCCATGGGATTGAAATAGTGTACCGATATGTTTCCGACCGCCTTTTCGATCTCCTGCTCCATATTGAGGTTCTCATAATGCCTTTTTGCAACCTGCCTGACCGGATGGGTTATCGGATGCTTCGGGGAAAAGATCACGCAACAGTCCTCGTAGGGTAGGATGCTGGTCTCATATGTCCCTATCCTTTTTGCCGTTTCGATGATCTCCTCCTTGTCCATGCCGACAAGAGGACGGAGCACCAGAAGATCCGTCATGCTGTCCGTGAAACTCATCGCCTCCAAGGTTTGCGAGGCGACCTGGCTGAGCGCCTCTCCTGTTACAATGGCGTTTGCATTCCTTTCTTTTGCAATCGCCTCCGCGGTCCTCATCATCGCGGCCCTGAACATGAGCGTGGTCTCATCCTCGAACGCTTCCTTCCTTATCTTAAGCTGCCCGTCTGTGAAAGGGACCACATAAAGCCTGGTTCCGCCAAGGTACGGGGCGATGAGGCTGGCAAGTTTTTTTACCTTCTCCAAAGCGAGCTCGCTGGTGTAGGGGTAGGCATGGAAATAGATGCAGTCCAGCTTCATGCCCCTTTTCGCCATATGGAATGCCGCAACGGGGCTGTCTATTCCCCCCGAAAGTAGAAGCATGCCCCTTCCCGCACTCTGCACGGGAAGCCCTCCTGGACCTTTCTGGTCCGAGGTGTATACGAATATTTTCTTCCTCACTTCCACATATAGGATATGGTCGGCGTTTTTCAAATCCACAGTCAAACCGGGATACATGGCATGGATGATGTCGGCAAGGTGGCATGAGATGTCGTAGCTGGAAAGACTGAAGGATTTGTCCTCTCTTCTGGTTTCTACCTTGAAGCTCCCTTTCCCGCTTGCAAATGAGGAAAAGGGTAGTATCTCTCTTACAAGGGAATCAAGCACATCCATATCCTTTTCTATCTCGTAGGCCCTTGCAAAGCCTGTGATGCCGAATGTCGTGGACAAGGCTTTTTCCACAATGCTCTCGTCAACGGTTTCATCGATCTTGAGATAAAGCCTTCCTTTCTGTTTCTCCACCCTTGGATGATATTGATGGAGCTTGTCCTTTATGTTTCCTCTCAGACGTTTTTCAAAAAGAGGGCGGTTTCCGCCCTTCAGCGATATTTCCCCGACTTTTATCAGATAAAGCTTTTCAGCCATTTGCGATCTCCTTCATTGCCTTTATCAAAAGAAGCGTCTCTTCCTTTCCTGTGGAATCGGAAAAGGAAATGCGTATGCTGTTCATGCTCAGTTTGCTTGGCACTCCCATGGCCTCAAGCACGCCGCCTGCTTTTTTCCTTGCATTGTTGGAACAGGCAGAGCCGGAAGATACGCAGAACCCCTTGTCCATAAGCATCCTTGTGAAAACTTCCGCAGGAAGCGGTGTTGAAATTGAAAGGATGTACGGACTTGCATTCTCGGGACTTATGATATGGAAATTCCCAAAATCTTGGAAGGCGTTCCTTACCAGGGTGTTCAATTCTCTTACCCTCTCTTCTTTTTCAAGCCTGTTTTCATATGTCTCTTCCAATGCAGTCCTGAAGGCGGATATGGAGGCCAAGTTCTCAGTCCCCCCGCGAAGCCCTGCTTCTTGTCCTCCGGCAGGGGCAAGAGGACGGATAAGCTGACGGTTCTTTAGATACAGCATACCGATTCCTCTTGGCCCGGTGATCTTATGTGCGGAAAAGGATGCTCCATCCACATCCCATCCCTTGAGGTCCAGGCCCGTCTTGCCCAGGGCTTGGACGCTGTCTGAGAAAAAGAATATCTTTCTCTTCAGTTTTTTTTCATATTCCCTGACAGTCTCGACCAGAGTACGGATGTCTTGCACCGCACCTGTGACATTGTTGACGCTCATCACGGCGACAAGTCTTGTTTCTTCGTTCAACGCCTCTTTCAAATCCGCCGGGTCGGCAAAGCCTCCCTTTGTCTTGAGCTGTACGATGTCCCATCCCTTTTCCTTCAAAAGTGGGAGGAAGGAAAGCACAGCTTCATGTTCAATCCTGGTGGTGATGATCCTTCCAGGCGTCTTTTGCCATAAAAGGTTTTCCATCACGATGGCAATGGCCTCGGTGGCTCCGCTTGTGAATACTATGTTCTCTTTTTCCACATTGAGAACTTTTGCGATCCTGTCTCTGTTCTCTTCTAAATATCCATGGGCCTTCAATCCCTCGCGATGGATTGAAGAGGGGTTTGCTTGGTAATTGGTGCAGGTGAATGCATATTCTTCCAAAGCCCTCCTGCTGATTTGTGTCGTAGCCGCGTTGTCAAAGTAAAAATCCATAGCCAATATTAAAATAGGAATGGATGAAAAATGCAATAAAGACATAGAATGTCTTTGGCAAAGCAGGATGATACATGCGAAAAAAAGGTCCTTTTCATTATTTTTCATAGTTCACCAAGACCGTCCGATGTGCTACTTTTTTCTTTAGGAGGCGTAAGGATGGAAAAAAAGCTGTCATGCACATTAGCCGGAGGAAAGGTCACGGATGTGCTTTTTGCGAATGACATCAAGGACCTGTCTTCCCATCTATCTTCCTATGGCAACAACGTGTTCTGGGTTTTTGACAACAACAGTGCGGCATTGTTCAGCAGCCTGCCTGAAAAGAGGATAGTGCTTGAGAGCGGAGAGAGATACAAGACTATGGAAAGTCTTGGAAAAATCCTTTCTGCAGCCCTTTCTTTTTCCAGTGCAAGGGATACACGCTTTATTGCCTTCGGAGGAGGGGTTGTATGCGACATGACTGCGCTGGCAGCATCTCTGTATATGCGCGGAGCCCGTCTCACGCTCGTGCCGACAACGCTTTTGTGCATGGTAGACGCCTCCTTGGGAGGAAAGACCGCAATCGACTTCGAGGGCGGAAAGAATCTCGTGGGAACGTTTTATCCTGCTGACGAGGTGCTGATTTCCATAGATACTTTGAGAACCCTTCCTGCAAAAGAATACAAGTGCGGGCTGGGGGAGGTCGTCAAGCATGCCTTTTTGGCCGAAGGGGATGAGCTTTTCAGATTCATGGATGAAAACAGCCAGAAGATAATCTCCCGGGACAAGGAAGTGCTTACGGATATGGTTTTCAGATCCCTTGTGGTGAAAAAGACATTCATTGAAGCCGATCCTACGGAAACCAGGGGAATCAGGAGCTTTTTGAATCTCGGACATACGTTTGCGCATGCGCTTGAATCCATGGGTAATTACACCGTGAGCCATGGGGAGGCTGTCGCCTGGGGTATTTCCCGGGCATTGGATGCAGGGGTTTATGCCGGCGTGACCGATGCATCGATGCGTGACAGGGCCCTATCGATGCTGAAGAAATACGGCTTTGCCGTGAACTACCGGATCGGAAGGGGGGACTGGCTTGCTTACAATCAGGCGCTGGCAAAGGACAAGAAGAAGATTTCAGGCAGCATAAAGTTTGTTCTTTTGTCGGATTTCGGAAAACCTTTGCTCATTCCTTTGGAACAGAAGTTCATCCAGTCTGCTGTCATGCAGAGTGCAAAAATCAGTTTCTGATATCTTTCGTAAAAGAAACCATTGTTTCATGAAATGTTTTATTTAGACCCCGTTTTGTCAAAAATGTATAGATAAATTTTGCCCCATACATATTTTTCGATATTGAGGGGCTTTTTTTTAAGTGAGAAAATTCTACCGGAGCCTAATATTTCTACGGAGGTGTATCAATGATCAGTTTTGTAATCTGTCTGCTTGTGTTGATAGCCGGGTATTTCCTCTATGGAAAACTCGTTGAGAACATCTTCCATCCGGATGACAGGGAAACCCCTGCTGTGCGGATAGACGACGGGGTGGATTATGTCGTGATGCCGCAATGGAAGCTTTTTCTTGTGCAGCTTCTCAATATTGCCGGCCTGGGACCGATTTTCGGTGCGATGCAGGGAGCCTTATGGGGGCCGGTCGTATTCTTGTGGATAACCTTTGGAACAATTTTTGCAGGTGGCGTGCATGATTACTTTTCAGGCATGCTCAGCGAAAGGAACGAGGGATATTCAATATCGGAGGTCAGCGGGATATATATGGGGCGTGTGATGAAGAATATAATGAGGGTTGTATCGGTTGTTCTTCTTGTCATGGTCGGTACTGTTTTTGCCGTAGGCCCGGCAGGCCTAATCACCACGCTTTTGGGAGAACATGGAGCCTCCGGTGTCATGGTCAACACTAGAGCCTGGTCGTTCATCATACTCATCTATTATTTTGTGGCAACATTTGTTTCCATCGACAAGATAATAGGGAAGATCTATCCGATATTTGGCATCTGCCTGATAATAATGGCCGTAGGTGTCATATTCGGGATCTATACCAATCCTGCGTACACAATCCCTGAGATTTGGAATAATTTCACAAACATGCACCCGTCTTCCACTCCAATATGGGCTTTCATGTTCATAACAGTGGCGTGCGGAGCCATATCCGGGTTCCATTCCACGCAGTCCCCATTGATGGCGCGCTGCATGAAGAGCGAAAAGCAGGGAAGGTTTGTTTTCTATGGAGCCATGACAGCAGAGGGTGTCATCGCCCTTATCTGGGCTGCCGCCGGTTGTGCAATCTATGAGAAGACAGGAGGTCTTTCAACAGGCTTGCAGCAGGCGCTTTCAATGGGACAGAGCGCTGCAATATACGATGTTTGCGCAAAAACGATGGGTGGTGTTGGCATAGCCCTTGCGATGATCGGCGTGATAGTCTGCCCGATCACCAGCGGCGATACCGCTTTCCGAAGCGCAAGGCTCACCATAGCAGACTGGTTCGGCCTCGATCAGAATGATTGGAAAAAAAGGCTGTATCTGTGCGTGCCTCTTCTTTGTATCGGGGGCTTGATAAGCCTTTTGGACTATTCGGTCGTATGGCGTTATTTCAGCTGGACAAACCAGACTCTTGCCATGATTGTGCTTTGGACGGCAAGCATGTATCTTTACATGGAAAAGAAGAATTACTGGCTTACCGCTGTTCCTGCGACCTTCATGTCGGCTGTGAGCATGACTTATTTCTTCAGTGCGCCCGAATGCCTCGGCCTTTCATCGGCAATCGCATACCCTGTCGGACTCATCATTGCCGCAACCTTCCTCGCTTTCTTCCTTTTTGTGATATACAAAAGAGATCCGAAGCCCGATTATTCGACGCTTCAGAAAAACAGGAAAAAATAGATTGTTGAACGTTCGGGGAGCCAGAAATGCCTTTGTTTTACCCTTCATCGATCAGCCGTGAGGTCCTGGAGCCTGGTTTGCTCAAAACCGATTTCTCTTCTTTGAGGAAATTCGGGCCCTTGGGATTGGGAAAGCATGCCCTTTATCTGAACTCCTTTTTCGGGGAGCGTCGGTATTATATTCCCTTGAGTGCCGTTGAAAGGGTTTTCAAGCGTGTTGCGATGAGCCGTGGAGGCTTTACCGGCAAGGGATTGTTTGCATCCATTTCCTATCTTGTCGTGCAGTTCGATGACGGGAAGGAAAGACAGTCTGCAGTCAGGAGGGAGGAGGATATCGACATGCTCCTTGCCGCTGTCGCATATCAGGCTCCTTGGATAAAAACCTTGAGCAGCAGTGCGGAAACGCGATTGAAAGAAGCTAGGAGACAGGAAGAGATGAGATACCTGAAAAAACTTTCTCCCAGGGCATCTGAAAGCGTTTCCACCCTCTCAAAGCAAAGGGATTTCCTTCTTGCCGGTAGCGAGTATCTGAAGCTGCAACATGCGGCTAAGGCGAAAAGGGCGGATGACATATCAAAAAAATCTTTGAAATGGCTTGCCACTGCAATCGTCATTTGCTCTGCTGTGTCTTTTATATATGGCCTGCTCAGCCTTATCAGGGGAGAGGGGAGCTTTGGTATATATTTTACTCTTTTCGGCCTTGCTGCAATATTCCTTTTTTCCGGCTTGAGTGTGATGCCTACAGGAAAAAACAATAGAAAGGCTGTAAGAAAAAATTTGGATGAAGCAGTTTCGGATATTAAGAAACGTATTTCAGCCTATCCGGGATTCTTCCTTCCACCGTGGTATGCCCATCCTCTCTGCCTTGATCGCATGATAAGGATAATACGCGAGGGGCGGGCGGAGACTGAGGCTGAGGCGTTCAGCCTTTTGAAATCGGATCTGAAGGCTCTGGATGGCAGTGTGCAGGTAAGCCGTGAGGAGTACGAGGAGATTACTGCAATCAAGCCTCTTTTTCTCATCAGGAATTATGAATGAGCTACAGGATAAGGAAAGATACAGTCTCCAGTGTTGTTTCAAAGGCATCCCTTCCTATCCTCTCTCCGTCGCAAGTCTCGACTTCACCTCTTTGATTGTCCACAGGATCGTCTGCGGGGGCTTTTTTCCCTTCAAGCGCTTTTGAGCACGACGTGTTGGCTACCATTCTGAAAATGTCGAGGGAGGCGAAATAGTGCTTCCATCTTTTTTCTTCCCCACGCCTGTATGCACCTCCTCCGAACGAGCAGTCGGCAGGATACCATTTGCCGGAGATATTGAATTCCGCCCAGTCGTGGCAGGATACCCCGTCTTCAGTGACATACCAGCCCGATTGCCAGCGTGCAGGGATGCCTGAAGCGCGGCAAAGAGTTATGAAAAGCAGTGCCTGGACTCCGCAGTCGCCCTTCAGGTTCGCTGCTGCATATGTGCTGATGTTGTCGATTGCCGCATAGCTGCGCATGAAGGAATAAAGGATGTGCGTCGTTATCCAATCGTATATGGCCTCCGCCTTTTTCCAAGGAGAGTGGATATCTTTTGTTATTTCCCTTGCCAGCTCTATCATGTAAGGCGTGAACAGTATATGAGGCGCCTCCTCTTTGAGGTATTCTTCCATATTCTCCATTATGGCCTCTTCCTCTGGTCGCCCGTTTTTTATAGCTTCGATATCATAGCTGAATTCTGCAAAGAAGGACGTATCGTCTTTGATTGTATCAATAAATCGCAGTGTACGCATCTCTTCCATCTCGTCGCCTATTGCTATGATGTTTCCACTCGTGTTTTCCAATGAGATTGATGAAATCATGTTGTCTACAGGTTTTATGAAAGGAAGATTGACAAGAACCTTCTTGCCGTAAAGTGATGGATCCTTGATTCTCAATGTCTCTTTGACCCCTATTCTTGCCCTTGCCGCTCCTTTTTCCTCCATGAGCTTTATGCACATGTCCCTTCTTTTCAAATCAGGATCTATGCCATCTTGAAGGAGAGAGCATCTTTTTGCCGCATTGTCTACAAGCCTTTTTTCCAGCATCAGCTTTCCATTTATATATGACCAATCGAGAAGTCCGTTTGAAATGTATTCCTCGAGCATTCCGCGCCTGTAATCTGCAAATGCTTTCTCAAGTAGCTCTTCAGCCTCCTCGTATGTGTATATGTAGTGGCTTTTTCTTCGTCTTATCAGATCCTTCTCCATAAGAAGGCGTCTTCTCATAGAAGAAGGTATGTCTTTTTCCAGATATCCATCAATCAAGCTTATGGCAAAATCCAGATATCCTGCAGCAATCGCATTTGAAACCGCCTCCGGAAGAGGAACGGCCTGATCCTTTATGTCATATTCCATGAAATGATTATAGAGCCCCAGAAAGGCTTCTGCAATTGTCAATTTGATGCCATATTTTATTTTATAGCATGTAATTTTTTTGACTTAAGCAGTTGGGCTTTGATTTACATTTGGAATGAATTATTTCAAGCTGTAAAATTTCTTGAGTTTTTGTAATGCATTATTCTATACGATATTTTTTTATTCTGAAGGACATATTTTTCTTCCATACTAGTCGTTATGTGATATCATACTTTATGATGAGTTTAATATGACGATATATTACGACTACCATATCCATTGTGATAACTCTCCGGACTGCCATGAAAGTTTGGATTCCATGTGCCTTGCAGCGTGCGAGAAAGGCATGAAGGAGATAATGTTCACAGATCATTTTGAATTTTACACAACGCCAAACAGGTCGAAAATATTTACAATGGAGTATCTGGATAAGTGTTTTAAAAGGATATCAGAGGCAAGAAATAGGTATGAGGACGATATTTTCATAGGATATGGAGTAGAGTTTGGGCAGCCTCATCTTCAGATTAAAGAAGCTGAGTGTATACTTTCTGACTATCCTTTTGACTTGGTTCTTGCATCCGTGCATAAGATCGATGATAAGGAGCTGAAGTTTCTCGATTGCAGGGATACAGCAAACCAAAGCCTTTTAGACCGCTATCTCGATAATGTGTATGAAATGGTCTGCTCTTGTGATTTTGATGTCCTGGCGCATATCGATTTGGTGAAAAGATATTTTTGTTCTGCCGGCCATTCTATAAGAATAGAGGAGCGGCCCGAGATGGTCGATAAGATACTTTCAAAGCTTGCAGAACGGAAAAAAGGATTGGAAATAAATACTTCAGGTCTCAGGCAAGGGGTGAAAGAAGCCCTTCCTGGGAAAAATATTGTTGCAAGGTTTTTTGAGCTGGGCGGGCGGATTGTCACTTTTGGCTCGGATGCCCACGTAAAAGAAGATATCGGAGCTGATTTTTCAGCAGTATCCGATTTTGTTCCAAGTGATTATGAACTTGTGAGTTTTAGAAAACGCAATATAAGCAATTAAAGGAGGGTAGTATGCTGGAACAGAATTCTTCTGTACCGCTTTACGAACAGTTGAAGGAACAGATAACCCGGGATATAAGGGCAGGGTTGTATGAAAAAGGGGCAAGGATGCCCAGCGAGCTCGAAATAGAAAACAGCTATCGCGTCAGCAGGATTACTGTGCGAAGGGCTGTCAGCGAGTTGTGCGACGAAGGGCTGCTGATAAAAAAGCAGGGTAAGGGGACATTTGTTGTCGGCAACGGAATCAGCGCAGATATGGGACGCTTAACCGGCTTCCATGATTATATGGAAGAGCAGGGACGCAAGGTCGAGACAAAAATTTTGGAACGCTCCATAATAAAGCTCAAGCCATCCTTGGCAAAGGAAATGGAGATTTCGGATGACGATGATGTGTTTTTCATAAAAAGACTCATGTTTACAGATGGAATACCCATCATGATTGATTCCTGTTATATACCGATGAAACGTTTTTCAGGCATAGTCGAGAAGTTTCATGACAATGATTCGATATTCAGGATTCTAAAAAACGAATATGGAGTCAAAATGGGCAAATACCAGAAGGTTCTCAAAGTGCGTAAGGCAAATAAAGAGATATCCTCGTATCTTAATTGCCCGCTGGGAGATCCTCTTTTTGATCTATTCAAGCTGACATATGACAGTGCTGGCATTCCCGTGCATCTTTCGATAAGTCTTATAAAAGGGGAAGAAACCAGTTACACTATCACCGGTTTTGATGGTGACAGAATGACCCACAATGGCATAAGCTGGTCGTTCTGATTCAGCTTTGATTTTGCTGCCGTTCTGCGGGCATGGGCTTATATGCATGCGGAACGGCAATTTTTTTTGGCTTGATGGCAAAAAATTTCGACATATGCATAACAAGTTGCTATTCGAATTTGGAGTATGAACTTCCGACAATAAGCGCGGTATGTAAAATCGCTTTCGATTTCTCTGAGCATGTCGATGATGATTATCTGGCCCGTACATGCCCTTATCTTTGGTATGGTTTCTTTTCCGGAGCTGATAAAAGCCTGGAGGAGTGCAAAAAAATCCTTAAAAGGATGCACTCCCTTGGATGTCGCATTTGCGGGGCCACCCGCGGCGGAAATGGGCAGATTTTTTACGATGGGGAAAAATTCTTTGACGGCTACGTGGAGAAAGTGGAGTCTGTTGTTGATACGATGGGGGCAGGCGACAGCTTCATAGCCGGATTTCTGACTGCGCACGGAAATGGTCAGGATATAGCAGCTTCATTGAAATACGCGGCAAAACGTGCAGCTGCAACATGTCTTGTTCATGGTGCGTTCGGACATGGTCATCCTTTGGATTAAGATATTTTGCCTCCCTCGGGAGGCTTTTTTATATCATCCAATAACAGCAGATACCTTATTGCTGGTTTTCCTTCCTCATTCAAAACCTAAAGCCTCTTCTATGCTCCTTATATGCTTGAATATGCTTTTCTTCTTTTCCTTGTCCTTCTTGTTTACAGTCTCGGCAAGGATATAAAGGCTTTCCAAGCTGTCGTCCGCCGCATCCTGTATGGAGGCGTACGGCCTTAAGGAGAAAACACCGTCATACTCGCTGAGCCCGATGTAGTCGAAGAATCCTTTTGAGCTTGCAATTGGTGTGAAAAGAAGATTTAAGGAAGACAATATCTTTTCCATATCCGAATATGGGTCAAGGTTGGCAGGAAGCTTCCTGTTTCTCATCACAGGAACATCCCTGATAAGCTTTGCTTCATAATCTATTCTTGACGTCTTTATCGTTGATCTGGAACGGTACTGTCCTATCCTTATTGCAAGACGTATTCTGTTATCCCTTGTCCTTAGCCCTTCCATCTGCTTGATGGTAGCTTCGTATATTGTCTTTTTCTTTCCTTTTTCGAGCAGGGGGAGCCCTTCGAATTCATTGGTTGGACTGCTCTCATTTATAAATGCCTTCTTGGCGCCTTTCCCTTCGCTCCTGCCTTCCTTTTTCTTTTCCTCTTTTCCTTTCTTCCTGCTTTCTCTCAGCTGCAATGCCAGTCCGGGATCAACCTGGTCAAGCCATTGCTTAGCAACAGGGCTTACAGTGCGTGCATACATTTTCGTTGTCTGTACGATTTCTCCTGCAAGGATATAATCAGGAAGTACTTTAAACCATGCCGAACCCGGATGGATAAAGATGCTATCTGCCGTGATTGTTTTATATGTTCTCCGATCCATTTTGCATGCCACATACTGTCTGAGGCCGGAGATGAGGCAGCAGAAATATTCATCCACGCTCCCACCTTTCGTAATAGGGATGCCATCTTTGGATATGAGCTGCTCAAGCTGGTCATGGATGTTCTGTATCTCATCCAGCGTCTGGATATCAAGATAGAACCTCTTGGCAAAATTTTCCTTTTCCTTCCTGTCGTTAAGGCTTCTGTAGGAAAGGAACATCGTCCGCATGGAGATGAAATCCCCGTACCTCGGATTCTGGAACGCCTTGTGGGCCTCCCTCGCCTGGTATTCCTCTCCGAGTGGCATGGCATAAGGCTGTTTTGTGGAGAGTGTGGATACCGCGACCAACACTTCATCAAGAACCCGGGGATAATTCATGATAGCTTCGACTATCACCCTTGAAAGGCGCGGAAGAAGAGGGAAGCGGATCATCATCTGCCCGATGTTTGTCAGGCTGTGGTCAGCATTGATGGCGTTGATGAGCATGAGCGTCTCAACAGCGCTTTCAAGCGCGCTCTTCTTGGGAGGGGTTATGAAAGGAAAGGATGAGTAGTTGTATATCCCAAGTTCACTCATCCTGAGGACGACTTCCGCCAAATCGGAGTGGAGTATCTCCTCTTCTGTGAAATCAGGACGCTTTTCATAGTTGTCCCTTGTATAAAGCCGATAGCATACTCCTTCCCTTGTCCTTCCTGCGCGTCCTTTCCTCTGGTCCGCTGAAGACTTGGAGATCATCATAGGTAAAAGAGCTGAGGTGAAGTTCTTCTGGTTGTAAAAGTTTATTTTGCAGTTTCCGCTGTCGATCACCGTTGTGATTCCGTCGATGGTTATGCTTGTCTCTGCGATATTGGTTGCGACAACAACCTTTGTCTTTCCCTTTTTTGTCGGAGTGAAGACCTTTTCCTGATCCTCCTTCGAGAGTCGTCCATAAAGTGGATAGACCTGATATGACCTGCTGTTAGGCGAAAGCGCCAATGCATTGACCATCCCTTTTATCTCGGCTTCCCCGGGAAGGAAAATGAGCACATCACCGGGGTTTTCCTTCTTATCCTCGGCAATCAGTTTCTCTATACCCTGGTAATACAGATCCTCATTGTCCCTGTCGAGAACCATGCTCTTATAGCGTACATCGACATCAAATGTCTTTGCGTCGATGCTTATTATCGGAGCCTGGAAAAAGAAATCGGAAAAGGTTTTCGTGTTAATCGTTGCAGAGGATACGACGACCTTCAGATCCGGACGCTTGGGTATTATCTCCTTTAGAAGTCCGAGAATGAAATCTATGTTGAGGCTTCTTTCGTGCGCTTCGTCCACCATGATGACAGAGTACTTTGAAAGCACCGGATCTGCCTTGACCTCCTGCAAAAGGATCCCATCGGTCATGATCTTTATTCTGGTTTCATGGTCCGACGTGTCTGCAAAGCGCATTGTGTATCCGACGTACGAGCCGGTATCCCCGATCTGCTTTTTTATAAAATCGCATATCGAAAGTGTTGCAATTCTTCTTGGCTGGGTTATTCCTATGATACCTTTTTGGTCATAACCGGCTTCCTTCAGAATGAGCGGCAGCTGGGTTGTTTTCCCGCTTCCGGTCGGGCTTTCGATAATAATGACCTGGTTCTTTTCAAGTGCATCGAGTATCTCCTGCCTGTGCTGGTACACGGGCAGGCTTTTGAAATCTATCGGCAAAGCGATGCGACCTCCTCAAGGCTGTTGACTGTTACAGTCTCCCTCGTTTCAAGATTTTTGACGATGTAGCTGTTGTCAACGAATGTAAGAGAATGTCTTATCCTGTTTTTCGCAGCATAATCATATTGCGCCTTCATCTTTTTCTCTGGGAGCAGGTACACGTCAGTCCTTATTCCCATTTTCCTGAGAGCCATGGCCGCTTTCAAGGCCTTTTCCGTCTCATCCGGCTTCGGGAAGATGAGAATATCCGCATTTGCAGTGTCGCTGACGAGGGGACTCTTGAGCTCGATCAGTGCGGCCATGAGCCTGTCAAGGCCGATTGAAGCACCAACTCCTGGAAGATTTTCTTTCGTATAAAGGCTGGCGAGGTTGTTATACCGGCCTCCCGAGCAGACGGAGCCGATCGATTCGATATCCGTCAAAAAGGTTTCGTATACAATGCCTGTATAATAATCAAGCCCGCGGGTTATCGATGCGTCGTAAATGAATTTGTCTGCAATGCCCGCCTGAAGGAGCAGGGAATATATCCGCCTCATCCTGAAAAGGCTTTCCGTCTCTTTCCCGATAAGCTTGGATAGGATGTCCAGTGTCTCGTTAAACCGGTGCCTGTCGCCGCTTGTGATGTATTTGAGTATGCTCTCGCTCTTTTCCTCGTTTCCAATGATGTCAACAAGAAGCTTCTTAACCTCGTCTTTGCCGATTTTCCTCAATTTATCCACGCATCGGAGCACCTCCACGCTCTTTTCCTCGATGCCTATGGAAGAGAGGAAGTCGTTGAAAAGTCCGCGGTTGGCCACATGGAACTGCACTTTACTTATTCCCATAGCCAAAAAGGATGAGTTCATGATGGAGAGGATTTCGAAATCGGATTCGGCATTGTCACAGCCGACTATGTCGAAATCGCACTGTATGAATTCCCTGTAACGTCCTTTTTGCGGGTTTTCGCCTCTGAACGCCTTAGCTATGTGGTATCTTTTGAACGGGATTGCAAGTTCGTCGTGGTGTAGGGCCAGAAAGCGCGCGAAGGGAACCGTAAGGTCGAACCTCATTGCAACCTTTCTTCCTCCGTTGTCCTCGAAATGGAATATCTGCTTGTCGGTTTCCCCTCCGCCTTTTCCTAAAAGTACGTTTTCGTATTCCAGAACCGGTGTGTCTATCGGCACAAAGCCATACGATTCAAAAACATCCTCGAGTTTCCTCTGTATCTTCTTTTTTGGAATTTCCTCTCCAGGCAGGCTGTCCCTGAAGCCTTTGAGGACAAGTGGTTCGATCATTTTCCCTCCAAATCGGTTTGTTTCAAGCAGTTTAATAATAAACACTGACCAAGCCGTTTTTGTATTAAAATTGCTGAAAAAAGACAACTAACCTATTTTATCTCATATATCACATTGGAATAAAATGGGTTTATCCCTGTATACAATTTAATATAAGATAGTTAAGATTATTTTACAATTATGTCGGATACTGTGGAAGCGATTAAAGCAAAAAGGGGCCCCTTGGTCCTTTTGATAAAGCCTGCAAGCGGAAGCTGCAATATGAGGTGCAGGTATTGTTTTTATTTTGACGAGGCTGAAAACAGGGAGTTTTCAAACTTCGGTCTGATGGACACTTTTGTCTCTCATGCGCTCATCGACAAGGCCCTTGGGGTCTCTGATGATGTGACCTTCTCTTTTCAGGGGGGCGAGCCGACGGTTGCGGGATTGGATTTTTTCAAGGATTTTGCCTCTTATGCCGGAATGAAGGCTTCTCAAGCGGGTAAGCGCATACATTTTGCACTTCAGACGAACGGATATGTCATCGATAGTCAGTGGGCGGATTTCTTCAAGGCCAACAGTTTTCTGATCGGGCTGTCGATGGACGGCAACAAGAAGACCCATGACCTTTACCGCAGAAATGCGAAAGGCGAGGGGACTTTTGTCAGGGTTTTCCGATCTTCCCGCTATCTGGAGTCATCCGGTGTCGATTTCAACATACTGGTGACGGTGACTAAGGACGTGGCGAAGAAGGCTGAGGATATATATGCATTCTTCAAAAAAAACGGTTTCAGATACCAGCAGTACATACCATGTCTCGATCCTATTGCAAATCAGCGGGGAAGCCTTGATTATTCACTTACCCCTGAGCTTTACGCAGATTTCCTGATACGCCTTTTTGCCTGCTATCACAAGGATTGGATGAGGGGGGATTATGTCTCGATACGGTATTTTGACAACCTTGTGATGATGCTCTGCTCTTATCCTCCCGAGTCGTGCGGCATGCTCGGCTTCTGCCCCTCGAACTATGTCGTAGAGGCCGATGGAAGCGTTTATCCATGTGATTTCTATGTTCTTGACGGGTATCGGCTTGGAAGCATCAAGACCGACAGCTTCGAGATGTTCGATGAAAAGCGCAGGGAAATCGGATTTACAGAAAAGTCGAGGAAGATCGAACCGGAATGCAGATCTTGCAGGTATTTTTCCATCTGCCGCGGTGGATGCAGGCGCGACAGGGAGGATTTCTCCACAGGAGAACTTTCCCTTTCTTATCTCTGTCCTGCATATAAGAAATTCTTCGATTCCTGCCTGCCGGATCTTGCGAAGATGGCCGAACAGGAGATCCGCGTCCGCAGTCAAGTCTGAGCAGATATCTTGCCCGAATACATAAAAGCCATTAAAATGGGCGTGATGTATATCCGATATAAGCAGGAAGGGACCAAAGAGGTTCCCGTTGCAAGCATATATTCTTTGAAAGAACATAATGTAAGGAATTCCCAGATAGATAAGGACGCATTATGGGCTATCAGAAAGCTTCATGCACAAGGCTATGAGGCCTATATAGTGGGCGGGGCGGTCAGGGATATGATACTCGGTCGGAAACCAAAGGATTTCGATGTGGCTACCAGTGCTTCTCCCCGCCAGGTGCAGAAGATGTTTTGGAATGCCCGCATAATCGGGCGCCGTTTCCGCATTGTCCATCTTTACTTCAATCACGACAAGATAATCGAGGTGACCACCTTCCGCAGCGATGAGGAGAATTTCGAGGAGGGTAACAACAACATCTTTGGAACCATAGAGCAGGATGCCAAGCGCAGGGATTTTTCGATAAACAGCCTTTATTACAACCCTCAGAACGGGCAACTTTTGGATTTCAATTCGGCTCTTCCCGATTTTAAGAAGAAGGTCATAAGGAGCCTTATCCCGCTTTCCTATTCTTTCAGCGAGGATCCTGTGCGGATGATCAGGGCTGTCAAGTATTCGGTCACAACGGGTTTCAGATTGAAATGGGATGTCAAGCGTGCGATCAGGCGTAATGCCCATCATCTTTCCTCCGTTTCCACCAGCAGACTCACCGAAGAAGTCTCCAAAATAATGCTTTCAGGCCATTGTGCGGAGATTTTCCCCGAATTGGACAAGTATAAGCTTCTAGTCTACATGCTTCCTTGTTTTTCCCTATATATGGATTATGATGTCGTAAGAAAGGATTTGGAGGCGGTCGACAGCTATGTGAATTCTAGTAAAGAAAGCGGAAGTCCCATAGAGAAATCTGAAGTCTTTGCCAAACTTCTTATGCATCTTGTTATTATCGAGAAGAATGGAGGGTTGACTCCTGAGGAAAGGGCCAAGGAGGCATTCCGCCAGGTAAAGGTCCTTATTTCTCCGATGACGCCGCCCAATTATGAGATAGAAAGGGCCTGCGTGATAATCCTTGCCGGGTTCGGGTTCAAAGCCAAGACACAGAGAAAGGCGTTGGCAGCCAGTGTCGTACGGAAAAAGCCCGGCCTTTCCCTTGGACGCAAGAGCGCCGCAAGCGAGGAGCTTTCAAAGACAAAGAAGGTCCAGAAGAAGAGTGTGAAGGTGGGAAACATCCCCCGGGAGAAGGAGGATGCGAGGACCCTTGCCGAAAGCCACGATTTTTAGCCCCATTCTTCGATTTCGATGGAAACGCTTTTCAGCAGTATCCCTCCATATTTTTCTATGCATTCGGTTATATATTCCTGAAGATCGGAAATCGTGGTCGTCATGTAATGCCGGATCGGAAGTTGCAGTGTGACCTGGAGGGAATAGGTTGAATCGGGGGTCTTGATCCCTCTGGCCTTCTTCACCTTTATCACCGGATCGTAATCTGTTATCGCGTGCCTTACCATCTGTGTCAGCGCCTGCTCGGTTATCTCTTCCTTGTCAGGCCGGGAGAACTCTGGCCTCACGATGGTCTTCTCATAGGACTTGTCTTTTGCCGTCCTGTTCTTCTTAAGGATTTTTAAAGAATCATAAACGATTTGTGGATAGCTTCTGGTGACTTCTATGCTTGGCACAGGAATTACATGCTTTCCCTCTGTGAACCTGATCCTCATCGCAGTCTCGATATCTTCCGGACTGGATATGTCCTCAATATGTATGATCTTTTCTGCAGGCGGGAGTTCGAGACGCTTGGTGATTTTTCCTATCATCTTCTCGCTCGTGCCGATTATGAGTATCTTCTTGTATTTTTCCTTCAGCAAGGCGTTCATGACCTGCTCGCGGTGCTCGTCGTCGTCAAATACGGCAGTACGTACGGCGCTGATGAAATTCGGATCCTGCTTTGCCGAATGCCCGGCAACAATCTTATCCCCTTTTATCAGCAAGCCATCGTCTATGATCAGATCTATCTTGTATTTGGCTGCAACAAGCTTGCTATGGTAGCTTTTGCCTGTGCCGGACCGTCCGACAAGAGCATAAACTTTTACTCCGTTGAGCTTGCTGAATGCGAATTTGAAAAACCTGTTCATCCATTTAATCATAGCAAATGTTCTGTTTTATCGTCAAATGATAAGCATTCCAAATAATCCTTTTAGGAGCCTTAAATTGATATTTTTTTACTTATTAAATCCCTTTTTTGAGTATTTGGGATGAAATTATGTTTTTAAATGAACCATAATTCCGTTTTTATCCTTTGCAAGAAATTTTCATTTGCCGTAGAATGAAGATGTTTATTTGCTGAATATTACAAAGGAGTGTTCAATGAGCCGAATTTCCACATTCAGGAGAGGTGGGGTCCATCCCCTTGACCGGAAAGAGCTGTCCAAGGACAAGAAGATTGAAGTCCTTCCTCTTCCCGGAGAAATCCTCCTGTCGATGAGCCAGCATCTGGGAGCTCCGGCGGAATGCCTGAAGAAGAAAGGGGACAGTGTTAAACGTGGCGAACTCGTCGGCAAGGCGTCCTCATTCATTTCCGCCAATGTGCACAGTCCTGTTGATGGGACCGTTTTGGATGTGAAGCCAGTTCGTTTAGCCAATGGAGCGGTTGCGCCGGCACTGGTGATAAAAGTGTCGGAAGAGCAGGATGACCATCTGTTCGATAAGGCCTATCCGTATTCGAATCTCGGACCTGAAGAGCTTTTGGCCTTGGTCAAGGATCTTGGAATCGTCGGCATGGGAGGTGCGACCTTCCCGACCGCAGTGAAATTCACCGTTCCAAAGGGACGCAAGGTAGAGGCCCTGGTTGTCAACGGGGTTGAATGCGAGCCTTACCTCACAAGCGATTACCGCACCATGATGGAGAGGACCGACCAGGCCCTTGAAGGCATCATGATCGCCTCAAAGATCCTTGAGCCTGAGAAGATTATGATCGGTATTGAGATGAACAAGATGGATGCGATAGCCCATGTCGAGCAAAGGATCAAGGCACTCAATTATCCGATCGAGGTTGTAGCTCTGAAATTGAAATATCCTCAGGGCGATGAAAAGCAGCTTCTCAAGGCTACTGTCGGCAAGGAGATTCCCTCCGGCAAGCTTCCCCTGGATATCGGGGCCGTTGTTGCCAATGTTTCGACCTGCTATGCGATTTATGAGGCGGTGGTGCACCATAAACCGCTTTTCGAGCGCGTGGTGTCCGTTACAGGCGAAGGTGTGAAAGAGCCTAAGAATGTCATTGCTCCAATGGGAACAAAAGCGAGCGATCTGTACGATTTTGCCGGTGGCTTGAAAGATGACATAAACAAGCTTGTTTCCGGTGGTCCGATGATGGGCTTTGCCTTCTCTTTGGATGAAACCCCGATAACAAAAGGAACCAGCGGTCTTCTGGCACTTCCCCAAATGGTATGCAAGGACACCATGCCCTGTGTCTCATGTGGAAAATGTGTCCAGCATTGTCCTATGGGACTAATGCCGAACAAGATGTTCCGCAATATCAAATATGGCAATTACGAAGCTGCTATGGAGCTGGGATTGATGGATTGTAAGGAATGCGGCTGCTGTGCATTCTCCTGTCCATCCCATCTTCCTCTTGTGCAAGGCTTCAAGCTCGGTAAGAAACTCGGGAGGAAAAAGAAATGAGAGTGGTATCTTCTAGTCCCCATGTGCATTCTCCGCTAAGTACGGACAATGCAATGCTCTGGGTTGTGGCCGCACTCCTTCCTGCAGCCTTATGGGGTGTGTTTGCGTTTGGCTTCAGCGCGCTTTTGGTGCTTGCCGTTTCGATAGCAAGTGCGGTTTTGGCTGAATTCCTGCTTGGCAAGGTATCGAACGAATTCACGCTCAAGGATTATTCTGCGTTGGTTACAGGCCTGCTTGTCGGTATGAACATGCCGCCACATGTGCCTCTCTATATCCCTGTCATAGCATCGTTTTTTGCGATCGTGGTTGTGAAATGGACGTTTGGAGGCCTTGGTGCGAACTGGATGAACCCGGCACTTGCCGGAAGGGTGTTTGTATTCTTCAGCTTCACAAGCCAGATGAGTTCTTTTTCCCTTCCCCGTTATATGGCAGCCGACGCCATATCATCCGCAACTCCGCTCGGATCGATAAAAACGCTGATCACATCAGGAACATATGCCGATAATGCCGGCCTTTTGGCTAAGGCGGGACTTCCTGTGACGGATTTTGCAGTTTCCATATCCTCGGCAACAGGGCTTGATGCCTACACTGTTGATGCATTCTTTGGAAATGTTGCCGGATGTATAGGGGAAGTGAGCGCATTCCTGCTTCTTATCGGAGGTCTGGTTTTGATCGCCAAAAAGATAATCACATGGCATATTCCTGTGGTATATCTCGGATCGTTTGCCATCCTTTCCTGGGTATTCGGAGGAATACCGCGCGGCTACGGCCTCTTTGCAGGTGAAATACTTTTGCCGCTTTTCTCCGGAGGACTTTTCCTCGGAGCCTTCTTCATGGCTACCGACTGGGTGACAACCCCCACAACGATAAAAGGGCAGGTCATATTTGCCATAGGATGCGGTTTTTTCACATTCCTCATAAGGTATTTCGGATCCCTTCCTGAAGGTGTTTCCCTTGCAATCCTTTTGATGAACATTGTCACTCCAACTATCGACAGGTTTGTGCGCCCGAAGAAATTCGGCTATGTGAAGGAAATCAGGAAAAAGGAGGAGAAGGCATGAAAACTACCATAAAAACAGGTTTGCTCCTTTTTTTCATCTGCGCATTTTCTGCCGGCCTCTGCGGGATAATAAACAGCATTACAGCACCGCAGATACTGATAAACACCCAGAAGGAGACCGAAGCCGCGCTCTCTGCCGTAAGCGGTGGTTATGCGTTGGGAGATGAGATGGAGTCCTCGAACGCATCCATAACAATGGTCATCCCCCTTCTTGATGGGGATGATAAGGTTGCAGGCTATATTCTCGAACTGAATGCCAACGGCTATGGCGGAGGAATGACCATAATCGCTTCATACCTTGCTTCGGGAGAGCTTATGAAGGCAAAGATGATGGCCAACAGCGAAACCCCGGGCCTCGGCAAGAAATCTGAGAATGATTGGTATATGGCGATGTTCGAAGGGCTCGGCGGTGCTTCGCCGCTTCCTACGTCGAAAGCCGATCTTCCATCCGATCAGGCCCAGAGCGTAAGCGGGGCTTCCATCACTTTCTCCGGCGTAAGCGGTGCATTGAACCTTGGAAGCGGCTATGTCAAAGGTCTTGGAGGTGCATTATGAGCCATAGGGAAGAGCTTACAAAAGGTATTTTCAAAGAAAATCCGACATTCATAATCATGCTCGGGATGTGTCCGACATTGGGAGTCTCCACACAGGTCTCGAATGCCTTGGGAATGGGTGCAAGCGTATTGTTCGTACTCTTTTTCTCAAACATCGTGATCTCCCTTTTGAGAAAGATCATCCCGGATACGGTGAGGATTCCCGCATACATAGTTGTCATCGCATCGTTCGTCACGATCGTGGAGATGATAACCCATGCTTTTGTCCCTTCCGTCTATTCGGCTCTCGGTGTATATCTGCCGTTGATAGTGGTAAACTGCATCATATTGGGGCGTGCGGAGGCCTTTGCGAATAAGAATACGGTGCTCGACAGTGCCTTGGATGCAATCGGGATGGGAATCGGGTTCACCCTTTCCTTGTCTCTGATCGCTCTGATCAGGGAGGTGTTCGGCGCCGGCACCATCACTTTGTTCGCTATCGGCAATTTTGATGGTGTGATAGAGATCCCGGGGCTCAGCCAATCCCCTGTAAGGGTGCTTACCCTTGCGGCCGGTGCCCTTTTGGTCATGGGCTATCTTAAGGCGTTCTTCCAGTGGAAGAGCTCGAGGAGTGCAAAATGAGCTATATCGGAATACTGATCACATACATATTTGTCCAAAACTTCATTCTTGTGCAGTTCCTTGGACTCTGCCCGTTCATCGGGGTATCGAAATCCAGCGAGAGTGCCATCGGGATGGGCATGGCCGTCACCTTCGTAACCGGCATTGCCTCCGCCGTCTGCTGGGCGGTTTATTACTTCCTTCTGGTGCCTTTTGCTCTGGAATACCTCAGGACGATCGCCTTCATACTCGTTATCGCCGCCCTTGTGCAGTTCGTGGAGATGGTCATCAGGAAGATGAGCCCGTCGCTTTATAAGGCTTTGGGCATCTATCTCCCGCTCATAACTACCAACTGTGCGGTTCTGGGTATTGCTATCATCAATATCGACAACGGCTATAATCTTTTGGAAAGCTTCACTGCGGGAGTCGCGGCAGGCCTGGGATTCACCATGGCCATCATACTTATGAGCAACATAAGGGAAAAGCTTGAGATGACTCCTGTCAGAAAGGTCTTCAAGGGCGTTCCGATCGCATTCATCAGCGCCGGCTTGATGGCTCTTGCTTTCATGGCTTTCGACAAGTCGCTGATAACAAATCTGCATCTGGTGTGAGGGAGGACGGAAAATGGCGATTTTATATTCATTTCTTGTAATCGCGGTTCTCGGACTGATCCTCGGAATCGGGCTGTCGATTGCGGATAAGAAACTAAAGGTTGAGAAGGACGAAAAGCTCCTGATGCTTGAAGAGGCGATGCCTGGCGCCAATTGCGGCGGATGCGGCTATGCCGGATGCTCTGCATATGCCGAGGCTGTTTTCAAGGGAGAGGCTCCTGCTGGGCTCTGTGCGCCGGGAGGGGAATCCCTTGCGAAAAAGATGGGAGAGATACTCGGAATAGCTGTCGAGATGAAGGAGAGGGAGGTTGCCTATGTCCACTGCAAAGGCAATCTTGGAATCACCGTCCAAGAGTACGAGTATAAGGGTATTTCCGATTGCAATGCCGCCGCTTTGCTTCTTGGCGGTCCGAATGCCTGCAAGGAAGGATGCTTGCATCTGGGCTCCTGCATCGCAGTCTGTCCTGTCGGAGCCATAAGCAAGGACAGCGAAGGCAATGTGGTTGTTGATAAGGAAAAATGCATCGGATGTAAAAAATGTACCACAGTCTGTCCGAATGGTGTTATAAAGATGATACCGTACTCGGCGAAATACGTGGTGGCATGCAACAACCATGAGAACGGAGCCAAGGTCAGAGCAGTTTGCCAGGCAGGCTGCATAGGGTGTAAGATATGTCAGGTCAAGGTTCCTGATTCCCCGTTCGTGGTTGAAAACTTTTTGTCTCATGTTGATTATTCAAAGAGTCAGGAGACGGCAGGACAGGCTTTTGAGCTATGTCCCAGAAAGTGCATAGAAAAGAGGTGATGAGTTGAAGATAGCTTTAGGCATGTATACCACGCTATCATCCTGTACTCCGGCGCCCGCATTCAAACGGGCGCTTTCACTCATTTACAAGCCTGTACTAAAAATGCTCTATGAAAGGGAGGATCTTAAGTTCGCACTTTATCAGAGCGCCGATGTCATGCGGTATTTTCAAAGCAACAACAGTGAGGTGAACATGCTCATCTCCACGCTTGCGAAAAAGAACCGCATAAAGATTTTGAGCGGTATATATTCACAGTCTATCATCTCCCTCAATCCTCCAAGGGAACGGGGGAGCCAGATCGAAAAGATGACCACCTATATCCGCAAGATCTACGGCTATAGATGTTCCACAGCTTTTTTTTATGGTCAGATATGGACGCCCGCTTTCATTTCGACCTTGAACAACTGTGCAATCTCATCCGTTGCGATAAGCACCTACAAGGCGACGAGCAAGAACGTTCTTTTTTCAGAGCCGAAGATGATGAACGAGCTAGGGAAAAGGACAATGATTTATCCTGTCAGCGATTTTGCCGCCAACCTCATAAGCAAGTTTGCACAGGGGCTTATCGGAATGGACGAGCTTAAAAGCTCTGTTTCCACATTCATCCGTTCTTCCGACCAAGATTCCGTTTTCTTCTTCATAAACCTTGATCAGCTGCTCCAGGGGTATGCCAGGGCTCAGGATCTTGAGAACCTCGATGTGGCCTCGATCTTTTCTGCCATCGTGGATGAGGCGGCCTCTTCAGGAGCTGAAATAGTCCATTTCGACGAATTCCGTTCCACAGGCCCCGGGTATCTTGATTCCGGATGGTATGGCAGGGATGCGTATGCCGGGCCCCTTTATTCGTTCAATGACATCTTTGTGAGAAACGGCATGAACCGTTATCTTCTCAACAGGGTCCTCACTCTCAGCGAATGCATAAACAGCTATAAAAAGGATAGGGATATAAGAAGGCTTGCAGAGGACAACCTTTCCCATGTTGGTTCCGGCCCGCTTTTCATTTTCGATCCCCAGTGCGGGCCACTGAGAACCTGTGAGCGGAGGATGTTCTGGAAGAATGTGCTTGAGGCGGAGCGCCTTTTGTACAGCAAGGGGGAGCAGCTGCTGGAAAGCGAGCTGGATCTTGAGGATCTGGGAGAAATGAACCACATCTCCAGAAACGATAATTTCACCGTGGTCTATTCCCCTTTCGGCGGGTCCGTTGTCGAATTCGATTTGATGGACAAGCTGATAAACGTGATCGATGCAAAAAGCCATTTCGACAAAGGCTTTCTGCCGTTCAGTCTCAAGCATTCCTTTGCCGATACGGTCGATACCGATGGAGTGCAGTATAAGATGAAGCACCGCCGGTTTGATTCCGGATTCCTGAACAAGGCGAAAACCGACATGCTCTTCACCTGTGACGATGAGGATCTTCCGTTTACTCTTGTCAAGCATTTCAAATTGAGGAGCCAGACATTCATCTTGGAAAGCGATCTGGTTGCAAAAGAGGATATTGAGAATGGATTCTATCGTCTCAACTGCTATCTGATGCTCGATGACATAACCTTTGAAAAGCCTGAGCAGAAGCAGCTTATGCTCTTTGATGAGATGGAAGGGGTGAAAACCATCAAGGTCATCGGACAGATCAGCGATGTGCAGCTTGTGTTCACCAGCACCTCGTATTTCTCAGTAAAACAGGATGTGAAGAAACAAAGTCAGCATACGGTGCTTGGACAGGAGTCGTTTAATCTGTACAATAAATTCACATTCTCATTCCCATTCAGTTTGAAAAAGGGCGGCTGCGCCTCCTTCAAACTGATCATGAGAAGTGCAAAAACTGATAACAAGGAGTAATTGAAATGTTCATCGAAAACAGATCGAAATTTGAAAATATCAAGGAAGAAGCCTACCAAGTATGGAGGCGTCTTTGACGACGCCAAGGTATTGGACAAAATAAAAGCTGAAGAAGAAAAGACGCTCGCTGATGATTTCTGGTCCGATAAGCAGAAAGCCGAGCAGACTTATCAGAAGCTCAATATGCTAAAGGACAGCTATTATCCCTGGAAGGAACTCATCGGTGAAATCGATGAGCTTGAGGAGCTTATGGAGATGTATGCCTCGGAGGAGGATGAAACCCTCCGGGCCGAGCTGGAGGCCCAGATAGACGCCCTCGATGAAAAATTCCGGCCTCTCAAGACCAAGACCTTGCTTGACGGGGAATTCGATAAGAACAATCTGTATCTTTCCATACATTCCGGTGCTGGCGGCACAGAGGCCTCCGATTGGGCTAGCATGCTCATGAGAATGTATCTCAGATGGGTGGAACGGCATGGTTTCAAGAGCGAGATCCTCGATCTGGAGGAAAACGAGGGAGGCATCAAGAGTGTGACGATAAAGGTGGACGGCCCATATGCCTTCGGCTATCTCAAGGGGGAGGCCGGAGTTCACCGTCTTGTTAGGATCAGTCCTTTTGATGCACAAAAGAGGCGTCATACCTCGTTTGCCTCGGTTTATGCCTCTGCGGAGGTCGATGACAATATCGAAATAGACATCAAACCTGAGGACTACAGATTGGATACCTACAGGGCTGGCGGTGCTGGGGGACAGCATGTCAACAAGACCGACAGTGCCGTAAGGATCACGCACTATGCAACAGGAATAGTTGTGCAGTGCCAGAATGAGAGAAGCCAGCTTATGAACAAGGAGATGGCTTTCAAGATGCTCAGGAGTAAGCTGTACGAGTATTACCAGAGGGAAAGGGAAAAGGAGAAGGAAAAGAACGCCATAGCGAAGAAGGATATCGCATGGGGAAGCCAGATCAGAAGCTATGTTTTCCAGCCTTACACTCTTGTCAAGGATCATAGGACAAATTACAGCACTGGCAATATAACTGCAGTGATGGATGGTGAGATCGATGACTTTATCGAAAGTTATCTCCATTTCCAGAAAGAGGAGTAGCCTGGCGCTGCTCATGCTTTTTTTTACGATGCAGCTCGGCGCGGCATCCTACAGGGTCGGAGTATGTTCGTCTTTCTTTGACCCTGCTTTTGATGATACTGTCCGTGACGCAATCTCCTTTGCCGCTTCGGCCGTGGAAGATCCGTTGTTGCTCAAAGAGGCGATAAAAAGGGATGAAGCAAAGGATGAGAAGGAATATGAGATTTCTGTGGCATCCGCTGTTTCTGCAGAAAATGATAAGCCTTCATATGTCGAAAAGGACCGTTCTGCCGAGCTCTATGAAATCGAGCCCGTTTTTTTAGACCTTCCTGAGGTCCAACTTGAATTTGTGAAGAAAGGGGATGCGGAAGCTGTCTCCTACATCATGGCTCTTAATGATCTTGACGAGCTTGTGTTCTTTTCCAAATTCAGCCATGGGGTGCTGGAAGAGCTGGAGATATGGATAAACGGGGTTCTTCAGGATATCCTGTTCCCACCGTTGGACAACAGCGGATATTTCAAGCCCCTTTCATCGTTTTTCCTCAACAGGTGGAGAGGAAATGGTTACAGTATCGTACGGTTTGAAGGAAATGTGCCGTATACGGTTGAAAGCGATGGAAAAGGGATTGGGATGTACGACAGGTACGCGGTATTTGAAGATGGCAGCCATGAACTGGTGCTTTCTTATCCATACCATGCCGATTTCGAGGCTGTTCTTGAGACTCCTGCTTCAAGTGCGGTTTATTTCTCCTTGAAAAAGGATGAGGGGAAACCACTTTTTATTTCCACGTTCCCATATTCGGAGGAAATACGATTGAATGGTGAAATTGTGGAAGATGGATATGTCGAGGATGCCTCGGTTCCTTTTTCACTGAGCATCGGGCATGAGGGATACGAGGTGGGCATGATCCAAGGATCGTCCAACCCCGGACTGATTGAGGTCGGCCTGCTTCCTTCATCATTGTATGAGCCGGATTATCTGGAGATTGCTAAAAAGGATTTCTATGGCAATCTCCTTCTGACTCTCGCATCTTTCGGAGCGGGCATAGCGATAGGCTTTGTCAATGATGTCTATTCGCTGGATTATCTTGCTCCCTTGGAGACGCTTGCGGCAGGCATCAGCGTGTTCCAGCTTATACGGACCATAGATGGTCTTTTCAAATACAGGGATGCCCTTGCTTTGGGCATATAGGAGAGGTTATGGCATTATTCAAAAAATTCGGACAAAAGCTCAAGCAGCTTTTCCAAAGCCATGCAATCGACGAGGATTTTTTCGACAGCCTTGAGGACACTTTGATCGAAGGGGATCTCGGCTCCCGCCTTACAGAGGAGATTTCCTCCGAATTGAGGGCGTTGGCAAAAAAGGAGAAGAACCTCAGCGCAGAAGATCTCCAAAAGAAGATGAAAGAGCTTCTGTCCAGATATTTAAAGGAGCTTGATGTTCCTGTCGGGGACGGGCTTACGCTCTTTTTGATGCTTGGGGTCAACGGGGTGGGAAAGACCACTACGATAGCAAAGCTGTCAAAGTATTATTCTGAAAATGGTGCGAAGGTCCTCCTTGCTGCAGCCGATACATTCCGCGCCGCGGCCTGCGAGCAGCTTGACATACACGCTGAAAGGCTTGGAATGAGGATAGTCAAGCAGAAAACCGGCTCTGATCCGGGAGCCGTGATATATGACGCCATAACAAGCGCAAACGCCCATGGCGACAACCTGATCCTTGCTGATACGGCGGGAAGAATGCATAACAAGGAAAACCTTTTGAAGGAATTGAAGAAGATGGACAAGGTGATACGTGCCAGGGGGATAAGCGATGAGAATTATTACCGCTTCCTTGTCATCGATGCGACCACCGGCCAGAACGGGCTTTCCCAGGCGATGCTGTTCAATGAGGCGGTGGGGCTTTCCGGAATAATCCTTACAAAGTACGACAGCCTTGCAAAGGGAGGCGCGCTTGTCCAGATCGGAAAGCTTCTGGATATACCGATTGCTTTCGTGTGCACTGGTGAAGGTTATGATGACATAAGGCCCTTTAACAAGGAGGAGTTCCTTGATTCACTGGTCGGTCTCGACGCTTAGACGCCCATTTGTTGTTTTTATCTTATTATTTTGCAGCCTGCACTTGGATGCCGCATTTTATAAGAGCAACGCACTCATGATGAGGCTTGAGAGCCTGGATGGTCTTGCTTGTTCTGGTTATGAGCTTGAAACGGAGGATGGTATTTCCATCCTCTATTTGGATGGCAAGGAGATTTCAAGACTTATTGAAGATGGCTCTTCGTCCTCTGTCTATCACGGGGATGAATTGGTGGAGGAAAGAAGATATGACGAAGAGGGAAGGCTGGTATATATTTTTGATTCCGGGATGGAAATCCGTTATTTCTATGATGAAAGCGGGTTGCTTTCTTCCGCAACATTCTCTACTGCCGACGGGCTCGGTGTCAACGAGTATGTGCATGACTCTTTTGGCTCCATAACAAGAATCGATTCCTACGAGGGAGGTGTTTACCTCTTTCCTTCATCCGACCTTTTTTCCTTCAGCATTGCTGGCGAGGTGAGGGTTTTTGATAATGATGGGGAAGAGGATGGGAAAGAGGAGGCGGTGTTCACATCCTTGCCTGACGGGAGTATCGAGGCATCCCGGCGGGACGGGGTGGTGAACGTATATGATGCGCAGGGGCGCCTTTCGGGCAGAAAGGATGGAGACAGTTCGTTTTCATATGCTTATGACGAGAATGGAAAGCTTTCTTCCATTCTCGAGGAATATCCGGACAAGAGCATAAAAGAGGTTTATGAGGATGATGTCCTTTCATCCCGTATCACATCCTACCCTGATGGGCGGTCTGTCGAGGAGCGCTTTGAGTATGGGGGAAAGGTCGAAATCAGGTCCAGGAATTCCATTCCATACGTGAAGATCGTGTACGATTTTGATATGAAGACAGTAAAGGAGGTTGAGAGGCTATGATTTTTCGTATTGCTCTCCGCTATTCCTTTTCCCGCATGAACAGGCATCTTGGAAGATCTGTCAGGATAATGCTTTCCCTTGCTTTCAGCACCGCTGTGCTCATAGTTGTGCTGAGTGTGATGGATTATCTTCAGAATACACGTCTTTCAAGAATACGGGATATAAAGAGTTTCGACCTCGTGGTAAAAGATGCTTCTGTTGAGGAAGTGGAGAAGCTTTATCCTGGTTGTACGGTTTTCCAATACGGCGAGGAAATGGCTTTGGTTGAAGGTCATGTGATGAATATCAGATATATGGATCCTGCTACGTACGACGGGGATCTTGAGCTTTTAACGGGCGATTTCTCTTGTGCAGTCATCCCTTACAGCCTTTTTATCGAAAACGGCCTTTCCGATATAAGCATGAATGTGCTTCATGGCAGCACTCTGCGAGATCTGAAGACACTTTCATATGCGGTATCTGGAGTTTATGCGACAAGCCTCGGTTCTTCTTTCGATCCGTCCTATCTTTTCTTGCCGGTCTCCGCATCTTCCGGGCAGGAGATGCTTGTGGCTGTAAAAGGAAGCGACGATGGGAGCGCTTTGGAGAGCAGGGGGTATCAATACTCGACTTGGAAGGAAAGCGAGAGCACACTTTATTCCGCATTCCTTCTTGAGCGCTTTATGATGATTTTCATCCTTTCGTTCCTTTTTCTCATAACGTTTTTCCAGCTGAGGCAGGAAATAAGGGTTTTTTTCTCCATCAAAAGGAATGAAAGGGTCGAACTCATGGTTCTGGGAATGGAGGAGTGGAGGATATATTCATCGTTCACACTTTCTTTTGTGATTTTGGTCTTTTCTGCTCTTTTGCTCGGAGCTGGAGCCTCCCTTCTTATTTTGCATTTGTTTTCACTCAGGCTTTCTTCAATGAGCTATCTGCCTGTTGAATTAAAATTTTCCATCCCTTCTTTTGTTCTGATATGTATCTGCATGACGGGCGTATCCATCATCTCTTGTTTTTTCAGGATCATGAAAGAAAGGGGAAAGAGTCCTTTGGAGGTGCTGTATGGAAGGTGAAATGATAAGGGCGGAAAAGCTTGTGAAGGGCTTTTCAACAGCCGAGGGCAGGTTGTATATCCTGAAAGGTGTCGATTTGACAATAGCTTCTTCGACATCGGTTTCCATAATCGGAAAGAGCGGTTGTGGAAAAAGCACCCTTTTATCCGTATTGGCGTCGCTTGAGAAGAAGGATGGTGGAAAAATCTATTATTCCGGCCGGGATTCGGATCTCATGAGGGCAGGGGATATGTGCATGCTTCGCAGAAGCCATATAGGATTCATATTCCAGAATCCGCTTCTGATGGAGGATTTTTCTGCAGTTGAAAACGTGATGATTCCGCTGTTGCTGAAGAAAAAGTCAAAAAAAGAGGCGAAGAAAGAGGCCTTGGAATATCTGGATATTGTAAAGCTCGCCGAAAGGGCATCCCACCGTCCAAAGGAATTGTCCGGAGGAGAGAGGCAGCGTGTTGCCATTGCCAGGAGTCTTGCCTCAGGCGCAGCGGTTGTCTTTGCTGACGAACCCACTGGAAGCCTTGATGAACAGAGTGCCAGGGAAGTGGAGAAGCTGCTTTTTGATGCGGTTCGCATTGCAGACCGTGCCCTTGTGATGGTTACCCATGACGAGGAGATGAGCAGAAGGGCGGACATAAGGTATGCGCTCAGGGGAGGGTTGCTTGAAAGGCTTTGACATGTCGATGTATATCCTAAGGAAGATCGGCTTCAAAAACGGGATCCCATTCTTCATATCCGCAATCCTTCCTGCTTTTTTGATATTGCTTGTCTCCTTGCTGCTGGTATTCTCCCTTTCCTTCATAACCAGCATGGTTTCTGCCATGGAGGATGTAATGGCCAATCTTGGCAGCGGCCATGTCACCGTTGATGGTTTGCAGGATCTGGATGGGCCCGGCTTTTATTCTGTGGATAAGGTTGTGACTTCCGAGGCCCTGGCCTTCAGTGGGAAAGCAAGTGCGGCGCTATATGTCAAGGGAGTCGATTTTGATTCCTATTTCAACCCAAAAAGGCTCGATGTTCTCAATTTCTCATCGCTTGGTGATTTGAATGTCCTCAATCCTGTCTATCTGAGTTCTTCTCTTTCTAAAGAGCTTGGTGTTGATGTAGGAGACAGGCTCTCAATACTTATCTATGAAAGCAGCACAAATCGGACAAGACCTCTTCTCTTGACATGTGCAGGTGTATTTTCTTCCGGCTACAATGAATTTGATTCTGTTCTCTGCTATGTGGACAGGAACCTGGTTGAGGACGGGGATAAAAGGACGGAGGTGCTTCTGGGCGATGAATCAAGCATTGATGAGGTGATCGGCGACCTTACATTATCAGGCTACACAGCCAGAAGCTACAAGAGCGTGTATTCCGATCTTTACAGCAATGTGGAATTCAGTCTTACCATCCTTTATGGCATCTTTTTTATCCTTGCTCTTCTTGCCGCTGTGTTCTCTTCCAATATCGCTTTTGATTACGTTTCACGGGACAGGAAAGACATAGCCAATCTTATGGTGCTTGGACTGGGGAAGAAGGATGTGGCAAGGATCTATCTGGTCATAACCCTTTCTTTTGTGTTCGTTGCCTTGCTTGTCGGCTTGATTTTCGGCATTGCCTTATCATTTCTGATACCTGGCATGATGGAGGCTCTTGGTCGGCTTGATTTTGCTGCGCTGGATGCGTATATGACATCTTTTGATGTGAGTATACCTTTGGGCAAAATACTTTTGATGCTTGGTGGATTGTTTTTTTCAAGCTGCTTATCCCTCTTGATAAGCCTGAGAAAAACCATATCGCTGGACATACATGAAATCATAGCCGGAGCTTGAGATTGCCAGTATCTGCTTAACCTGCTATATTTGAAGCGTGAATTTCGAAGTGTTCTCATTGGGTACCAGCGGCATGATGCCGCTTCCCGGAAGATTTTTGACCTCCGTTCTTGTCCGTAGGGAAGGGGATCTCTTTTTGTTTGATTGCGGTGAAGGCACGCAGGTGTCGCTGAAGATGCTGAATCTCAGATGGAAGAAGATCGACAGCATTTTCATCAGTCACATGCATGCCGATCATGTCACGGGGCTTCCCGGAATCCTTATGCTTTCCAGCCAGGTGGATAGGACAGAACCGCTTTACATATACGGGCCTGCCCGCTTGAAGGAATATGTCGAACAGACCAGACGCATATTGGATATGTATATCAACTACGAGATAAATGTGGTACCTGTGGAGCCGGGCGTGGTTTTGGAGACCGATGAGTTTACCGTGAATGCATTTCCTCTGGATCATACAAAGCCTTGTTTCGGCTATTCCATAGTTGAAAAGGACCGCAAAGGTGAGTTCTTTCCTGAAAAGGCCAAGGCATTGGGAGTTCCACAGGGGCCGTTATGGGGAAAATTGCAGAAGGGAGCAGAGGTGACGCTTGAAAACGGCTCGGTGATAAAGCCGGAGGAGGTCATGGGAAGTCCCAGAAAGGGAAGGAAATTCAGTTATGTGACCGATAGCCTGTATTTTCCTGAAATTTCCGATTACGTACATGATTCTGATATACTTTTTTGCGAAGGCATGTTTGAGCGCGATTTGGCTGAGGATGCCCATTCGAAGAAGCATATGACTGCAGATGAGGCCGCTTTGATCGCCCGCGATGGGAATTGCGGTATGCTCTGCCTGCAGCATTATTCTCCCAGGTATTCCAATCAGGAACTTAAAAAGCTCAAAGAAGAGGCTTCGTCAGTTTTCGCAAACACCATCCTTACTAGGGACCGGATGAATTTTGACATACCGTTGAAAGACTAAAAAAAAAGAGCCGGCGCCGGCTCTTTTTTAAGGTGTCTGCTTATTTTGAAAGTAGCTTCTTGAGTTGGGAGATGAGCTTCGAACCATCTCCATCCTTATACTGCACACATGCAAGAGGCTCGAATCTTCTGAGCGTATTCTCAGCCTCTGTCTTGTTGTAAAGCGGCAATACGATGAAGATGTCGCCACCCTCGTCGAAGGAAAGCGTGTCTTCTCCGAAGAATTCTTCGATGGATTCGGCTGTAAGCCCATCCCTGGCCTTCAGACCGACAACTGAAAGATCGTATCCGAGCGCCTTGGCTTCTGCAATTTCCTCATCGATTGTCTCACAAAGATTAAGAAGCTTTCCTGAAGCTTTTTGCTCTTTTGGCTGCGCCTGGTCGGTGGCTTCGATTCTTGCAGGCTTTTCTGCCGGGACCTCGACAACTTTTTCAACAACCTTTTCGACTTCTTTGGGAATTTCCTTGATTATTTCTACAGGAACTTCCTTTATGACTTCCTTAACGACTTCTACTGGAACTTCCTTTACAACTTCCTTGACAACCTCGACGGGAACTTCAACAATCTTTTCTACAGGAACCTCGACGATCTTTTCGACGACCTTCTCAACTTCCCTTACTACATCAACCGGAACTTCCCTTATAACCTCTACTGGAACCTCTATCTCCCTTACAGTTTCGCTTTCCTTTTCTACAGGAACTTCCTTTATGACTTCCTTGATGACTTCCACAGGAACTTCTTTGACGACTTCCTTGACGATTTCAATCGGAACTTCTCTCGTAACTTCCTTAACGACTTCTACGGGAACTTCCTTTATAACTTCCTTGACAACCTCTACAGGAACCTCTTTTATGACTTCCTTCTCGACGATCTTCTCTACTGGCTGCCTGTCAAAGGCTCCAAGATCCACACCACCCTTGTCCATGGGATCGTCTGATGCTTCGTTGTAAAGGGGCTTGTCATAAGCATTCGGGGAAAGCTTGTCGACTTTGTCCGAGAAATCCTGATCATGCATTTTCCCTGCCACGATGCCAATCTGTACGAGAATAAGGCCTATCACCACCGGAAAGAGCTTGATCAGAACATTGTATATCTGTTCGTTGGTGATTTGAAAGGCTGGTACCAGATAAAGCAGGAAGACCACTGCGAAGATTCCAAGAACAATCGCAGAAATAACAACACTCGTTATTATGATTTTCAGTGAACTAGATGATTTGGACATCGCTTCCTCCGATTTTTGCCAAACACTTGCAAGTTATAATCAAAGCATATTATAAACTATGTGTTAACATGATGACAAGAACGAAATTATTTGCTTTTTTATTAATCTTTTTTGTAACTTTTTCCGTTCTTTCAGCATTATTCGGCGAAACAGGATTTTTTGTTAACAAGTCGCTTGAAAAAAGCTATTTGGAGCTGAAATACGAAGTCGGGCGGAGACAAGCCGGTCTTGCTGTGCTCAGGGAGAGTGAAAAAAACGCCGCTCCGCGCAGCAATGGCGGCTACACTGTTGTTGATTATATCGGGGCTGGAAATGGGAATCAGGAGACGGTAAAAAAGGATTTGGATGAATCCGATTCTAATCTTTTTCTTGGCCTGTCAGCTTGGTTGATCGCTTTGATGAGCTTTTTATTTTCAGCTTTTGCCGTTATCCTTTGGCAAACGGTTCCAAAAACAAAGGCGAAAAGAAAAAAGGATGATGGCATAGGAGGATATGATGAGATATGAGTTTTCAAGGGGAAACGGGGATATTGAGAAAGTCGCAAAGCTGTTGATCGGGGACGAGGTTGGTGTTGTCCCCTGCGATACGATTTATGGTTTGACTGCCAGGGTGGGGGAAGAAAATGCGGAAAAACTCTATGAGATAAAACGCCGTCCCCAATCAAAGAGCTTCATACATCTGATGAGCCTGGATGATTTGAAGAAATCCTCCTTGATTGTTCCAAAGGAGCTTTATGATATTTGGCCGGCTCCTCTGACATGCATATTGGCAGCAGAGGACGGGCTTTCCACCGTAGCGGTGAGGATTCCCGCCGATGATTATATCCAGGCGCTTATCGTTCTTACAGGCCCCTTGTTCAGCACAAGTGTCAATTTTTCCGGTTCTCCTAGCCTGACTGGATATGAAGAGATCAAAAAGACATTTTCCCCCTTGGTGTCCTTCATGGTCAAGGCGGATGGTACGGGATCGGGACTTCCTTCGACTCTTCTTGATGTGACAAAAAAGCCCTGGCGCGTTATACGCCAGGGAGCTTACGACGTTTCCAGCCTTATTTGATCTGCCGGGCTTCCATGTAATAACGTTTTTCATTGGCATGCCCGATGCTGAACGTCTTCCTGGGGAAGGAGCCATCCTTCAAAATGGTTTCAAAGAATGTCTTTTTGGATACTTGCGGAAGAATTATGCCGATGTTTCCTTCTTTTTGGGACAGGTCGATCGTAACATCCACACCATGTATGTAGTCGACGGTGCACAGCCCCTTTTCAAGAAGCGAATCTATGACGAGCTGCATTGTTGCAGCCGCGGTGAAGCATTCGGCCCCGACAAGTTCACAGACATACAGCCCCTCTGCGCGGCTGATTCCGAATTTCTGCCTCCCTTTATTATCGATCATGGCTAAAAGCTCTTCTTTGCTTCCTACCTTTTTCATGTACACGCTTTTTGCATGCTTTATCAGCTCCGAGGAAAAATCCTTTTCCTGGAGATTGAAAAATACGCGGTGTATCGGTTCGAATTCCAGACCTGGGCAGAATATGTTTTCTATCTCCACCAGCGCATACCTTGCCGGATGGGTGGCTTTCTGACTGTCATCTAGGCCTTTCTTCACATCTTCCCAGCAGCTTTTTGCCGTAGCAAGGGAATGGTTCCCGTCTCCCATCGCAAAGAGCAGGGGATTTGATGGATCAAGAGAGTCCTCCAAGGCTTTGAAGGCCTGGAGTATGGCCTGCTTATCCTCCATGTTTTCTATCAGATAACCTTTCAGATGCCCGCCTTCCATCATAAGATCTGTGTCGTATACTATTTCAAAATCATTCTTTTTTCTGATAAGCGGCTCTATTACGCTTTCTTTCTCATCGCTTATCAGAACCATTATGTGCGGCAGCTCCAGGACGGCATTCTTCCTTATTTCCTTTCTTGGCGGAATCCGCTCAACAATCGTTCCTTCGGTTGCACGTATGAGTGTTTTCGAGCCTTTTGAATAATCATAGCATTCCAAATCCAGGGTGGCCATAAGACCGTAGCGTACGGAATCCGCACATGTCCTTTCAACAAGGATGAAGGAATCGGGGTAGGAGGTGAAGATGCGCTGAGAAAGGTACTTGTCCATCTCGTCGTTTATCCTTTTTATTCTCTCCTCCTTGTCCGGCCTTTCCAGATAGACTTCCGGATAGGTGAGTTTAAGCGTTGAAGGGCTTTCTGCGACAAAGGCCTCCACTTCTTTCCAATATTCCGGTTGGCTTGTGAATTGGTCGCAGGCAACGGTTGCCCATTTCTTTAAATCTATGCTGCTGTTCGGCAAAAGGATATCCGCCGGCCTGACAATCGTTGGATTGGCATTGTTTTCCATTCTTGTTCTCCTGGGATGTTTTTATCTTTCCATTAATATGGTAGAGTGGGTTTTAGCTATTGGCAAGGAGAAATGAGGAATTATGAGCGAAACGCTGATTTTTATCGGTGGTGAAGGCCCTGACAAGCTGGAAATGCCCCTCTCCGGAAGGTTTTCAAAAATCATCGCTTGCGACAGCGGATTGGATCTTGCCCTTGCTTTGGGTTATCGTCCGGATCTGGTTGTGGGTGACATGGATTCTGTTAAAGCTGACATATCCGGGTATGAGAAGATAGTGAGGCCATGTGACAAGGACGAGTCCGATTTCGAGATCGCACTTGGCCTCTGCAACGGCGATTATGTGCTTATCGGAGGCGGAGGGGGAAGGATGGATCACCTTATAAATCTCTATTCCTGTTTTTCAAAATATCATCCGCCAAAGCTCTGGTTCACCGCGCAGGATGTCATTTTCTTCTCCAGCCATTTTGAAGCTTGCCTTGAAGAAGGCACCCTGTTGTCTTTTTATCCATATGATCTGAAGAGCGAGGCTCTGGTGACAGCCCGTGGGCTTGTGTGGGAATTGGAGGAAAGAAAGGTCTGCTTGGGATTCTTCTCGCTTTCCAACAGAAGTTACGGAGATTATACCAGCATCACATCATCTTTGCCTCTTGCCATACGTTTCGGTATGGACAAATCCCTGCTAAAGGCTAAAATTTACATATGTTGAATTATCGGCGGTTGATTGAATTCTCTTCAAGGATACACACGTACCTGCTTGCCTTGCATCTGGTGCTCACATTTCTTTTCGTCCTGTCCTTGTTTCTTCCGCTTTCAGGACAGTTCTATTCACTTGTGCTTAAATCGGATGATGTGATAGGCTGGCTGATGGTCTTTTTAGGCGGTTGGATAATCCTGACATCGCTGCATCTGAGCTTCATATCCTCCGTCCTTACCATATTTCCTTTGGCAATAACGTTGCTCCGCCTTGCGGTGTTCTATCTTACCTCGTTCCTCTTGGAGTTCCTTTCTCATCTGATCTCAAGCGGTATGGGTGTTACATTCGGAGTATGAAAATGGAAGAAATGATTTATTCTATCCGTGGTGCGATCACCGCGGATTTCGACAGCCCGGCCTCTATAGACGAGGCTGTGAAGCTTATGATGGAAGAATTGTATAAAAGGAACCACATCACGGACAGTGATATATCCTTCATCCTTTTTTCCCAGACCATCGATTTGAAGAGCAGAAATGCTGCAGCGGCATTCCGCGCAACCGGAAAGGGGGCCGCGGTTCCGCTTTTCTGTGTCCAGGAGGCGGAGATCGCTGGCTCTCTCGCTCGTGTGATAAGGGTTCTGGTGCAGATAAACCATCCCAAAAAAAGTGAACCGGTGATGGTATATCTCAAGGGTGCTGCGGCATTGAGACCTGATCTCCACATCGAAGAGGAGTTAGACCTTTAACCCTTCTTGCTCCCTTTTTCTGAGTATCTTGTCGATATTCGTCCAAAGAAGGGTGGTGGAGACGATCGCCGCCACAAGGTCGCATATCGGTTCTGCAAAGAAAGCCGCTCCGGCCCCGAATAGTGCGGGAAGGACCAGAAGGGATGCAAGAAACATCCCTTTTCTGAAGAGTGACATCGGCAGCGAAAATCTTATCTGCCCTAATGCGGTGAGCGAATCCACGTTCTGGTATTGGAAAGAGAGTGGGATTATCATCATCTCGAAAATTCTCAGATATCCTACGGTAAACAGTGCAATCTCTTCGTCGGGAGTAAATAGCCTTACGAAATGCTTTGTCGCTGTGAAGGTAAGGATGAACATCACCACCGTATAAAGCGTAGCCCAGAGCTGTGTACACATTATCGCTTTCTTGACACGCTTTGTGTTTCCTGCCCCATAGTTGTAGCTTATCAGTCCCTGGCAGCCTCCGGTGATTCCTCCCAAAGGATTCATCACCAGGAGATGGAACGATTGTATTATTGTTCCTGCTGTTATGAGCATGTCCCCGCTCCCATCGCTTCCGTATTTCTGCAGCACGGTGTTCAGCAACACCATCAAAATGCTGTCTGTTGCGATTATTATGAATGGGGAAAGGCCGAATCTGATTGTGGCAAAGGATGTTTTCAGCATGTTTTCCGGCTTTCTTAGCTTCAGGCGGATCATGCAGGTCTTAATGCGGAGGAAAACAATGGTCAGCAGGGTTTGCAGCCCCTGGCTTATGACTGTGGCCACCGCAGCCCCTTCCACCCCCCATATCGAATACGAAGATGAAAAGTGGATCCAAGGCGATGTTGCATATTGCGCCTGAAAAGACAGAAAGCATGGCATTCCTGCTTTGCCCCTGGTTGATCAGAAAGTAATTCAATCCTGTGGAAAGTATTGCAAAAGGGGTTCCAAGCACATATATTCCCAGATAGGAGGAGGCGTAGGTGATCGTATTCCTGCTTGCTCCGAAGGCCATAAGCATCCTTTCTCTTGAAAAATAAGCAATTGGAGTAAGGATCATGGATATTCCCAGAAGAAGGATCAACGCGTTCGACACAACGTTTTCTGCAACCTTTTTTTCTCCATGCCCGGCTCTCATCGCCATTACAGGTGCCGCCCCCAGGCCGATAAGTACGGCAAATGACGAAAGAAGGGTTGTTACGGGAGCGGCGACGCCGACTCCTGCAAGCGCCATGTCTCCGACCTTATCTATATGCCCTATATACATTCTGTCTATTATGGCATAGAGAACCATCACCGCCTGTGCCAGTGCAGTAGGGAAGGCCAAGATGAAACTCAGCTTGAGGATATCGCCGCCTCCGAGGTCATATCTGTTTTTTCTTTCCATAGCCGTGGAAATTATAATTGTTCAAAGACAAATTGTTAATATCCATCATGTTGCATTACAGCTATCTTTTTAATAAGCTTTTTGCGATGAAAAACGTTGATCTGACAAGCTCTGGAATAACCAAATCCCTTTTGCTTTTTTCTCTTCCCTTGATGTTGGCCAATCTTCTGCAGACCTTTTATAATCTTGCCGATAGCATGATTGTCGGAAATTTCATCGGTGCTGAGGCCTTGGCCGCTGTCGGCTCCTCCTACAGTCTCATGACGTTTTTGACAAGCATCATGATCGGTCTTTCTCTGGGATCGGCGGCATCTTTTTCTTATAATTACGGAGCAGGACATTTGCGGCGTCTGGAAAAATGCCTTGCAACCTCTTTTTTCCTCATCATGACGATAACCATACTGATAATGGTCATTGTCTTTCTTCTTTTGGATTGGATTTTGGCCTCCTTGAATGTTCCATTGAATGTACAACCTGCGATGAAGGATTATCTTGGCATCATTTTTTTAGGTCTTCCTGCGGTTTTTCTCTACAATTACCATGCTTCGGCTTTGAGAAGCATTGGAAACTCTGTCTCACCTCTTTTTTTCATGGCCTTATCCTGCCTTCTCAATATCGGCTTGGACCTTTTTTTCATTCTCCGTCTTTCCCTTGGGGTTTCAGGCGCGGCCTGGGCTACAGTCATAAGCCAATATTTTTCTGCTGTGGCGTTGCTATTATGCTCCCGCAGTTATCCTGTTTTGAAGATCAGGTTAAAAAACGTGTCCTTTGAAAAGGATGTTCTGAAAGAACTGATGGGGCTTTCATTATTTACTGCCGCACAGCAATCGGTTATGAATTTCGGCATCCTCATGGTACAGGGGCTTGTGAACAGCTTTGGGTCCGATGTGATGGCCGCATTTTCGGCTGCTGTGAAGATCGACGGGATTGCATATCTTCCGATGCAGGATTATGGAAACGGCCTTTCTGTATTCATAAGTCAGAACAGGGGAGCCGGAAAACCGGACAGGGTGAAAAAAGGGATAAGGATTTCTTTTATTGCGGTTACGGCTTTTGGCGCAGTTCTCTCCATTTTTACCGTAGCCATGTCCAGATTCCTGATGGGGCTGTTCGTTTCTTCCCCATCTATAAGGATAATCTATATCGGATGCCGCTATCTTCTGATCGAGGGATCGTTTTATATCCTCATCGGGTATCTGTTTCTTTTTTATGGTTACTTCAGGGCCTCGGGAAAACCTCATATCTCCCTGATTTTGACAATAATCAGCCTTGGAACCAGGGTGGTTCTTGCTTATCAGCTTTCAAGGCTTTCCTTCTTGGGGGAGATTGGAATCTGGATGAGCATACCCATCGGATGGGCCCTGGCAGATCTTGCTGCTGCGTTTTTCTTGTTTTTCCCTTCTAAAAAAGGGCATGTTCATTAAAAAAACAAATTTCTTTCATTATTTATCCAATATTATCAGGCATATTCTTGTGTGTAAGGAGATACGAGGTATGTCAGACAACAAAAAAATATTCGTTTTTCCGATTGTGCTTCTTCTCTCGACGATGATGGTTTTTGCAGCATCGGATGCATCGGAATTATATCAGAAGTTTTCTTCCTATGCTTCAGAAGGTGCGGTTGCTGAAGCGATCGATTCTTATTCCGATCTTCAGCAGAGGATAGGAAAGGAAACCGATACGGCGAAGAAATCGGTTGAGAAAGCATATAGGAAAAATAATTGGGAGCTTTACCGTGAAGCGGTAACGGATTTGAGGACTTTGAGCGGGTATTCGATAACTAAAGAGCAGACGGATTCGCTTCTTTGCTCAATATTGGATGAGGATTCAAGCAAGGCCATTGCTGATGCATCTTGGCTTTATGACAACAGCCGGTATTACAGACCTGTATTGAAATTGAGTTACTCATCTGCTTCTGAGGGATACAGCTTCAATTATTCCAATTCCATTTCCCTCAAGCCTGGACAGACTGTGGTTCTTCCAAGCCGGGAGGATTTGAATTTCAATACAAACCGCCTTGGCCGGCTGATAGGCTGGGGGCTTGTACCGGAGCAGGTGGATTATCTTCCAGGACAGGAAATTTCAATGCCTCTTACGGATATGACGCTTTTTGCCGTTTGGGAAAACGCCGTTTCGTTCAAGGACAGCCTTTCCGGAGTGGATGTGTCCACATCGGATGTTAAGGATGGTGATAGCGTATCTGTTCCTGCTGTGGAAAAGCAGAATGGCTCTGCGATTTTCGCCGGATGGTATGATCCAAGTACAGGTGAATATCTTGGATCTGAAGAAGAGACATATACTGTTCGTGGAAATGGAGCTTCCTTTGAAGCGCTGTATAAGGCTCTTGAGGTTTCAGATCCGACGACAGCTCCCTATGCTTCCATTCCTTCCAATGTCCAGGTTCCGCTTGGTTTTACGATCAGCAATACCGCCAATGAAAGCATTTCCGGCATAAAAATCGAGATCTCATCCTCTTCGGACAAGGTCAGCATAATAGATGATTCCTATTATGTTTCAAGATTGAATCCCAATGGCTCTGCAGTCGTGAAAGGGGCAAAAATCGTGGTTTCAGATGCGGTTTCCGGGGAAGATCTCCCGTTCTCTGTCACAATGACCGATTCGGACGGTGATGTTTGGACCAGCACTTTCACCCTCAAAGCCAAATAATATCCAGACTTCTTTTGACTTTTACCCTTCCGGGACCTCCGGAAGGGTTTTTTCTTTTACCGGAAATTTTTTTCCATTAAATGTTTTTTTTGTTGTTTTTAGTTTTCTACGTATCTAAAATAGAACAAAAGGAGGAAGCTATGTCCGGTATTGGTTTGATTATAGCTTTTGTAATTGCAATCGTTGTGATGATTGTTGCTATCAGCAAATATCATCTTCATCCGTTTATTGCACTGATGGGCATTTCCCTGATCCTTGCAATTGTCGTCGGCATTCCGCTTACTACGATACCGACGATGGTCGGTGCGGGATTCTCAGGAACCTTCAGCTCAATCGGCATCGTCATCATTCTTGGTGCATTGGTTGGAACAATCCTGGAAAAGACAGGCGGTGCTCTGAAGCTTGCTGAAATGGTTGTCCGTCTGGTTGGAAGGAAGCATCCGGATATCGCGGTTGAACTCATGGGCTGGGTCGTATCCATCCCTGTATTCTGCGATTCTGGATTTGTAATCCTCGATCCTATAAGAAGGGCGCTTCAGAAGAAGACCGGTTTCTCATCCGTAACCCTCACAGTTGCGCTTTCCGCTGGTCTTTATACTTCCCACGTTTTCATTCCTCCCACACCAGGACCGATTGCTGCAGCAAACACAATCGGAGTAGGCGAACATCTTCTTCTCGTGATGGGCATCGGCGCTCTTGTTTCCATACCATGTCTGATTGCTGCCTATTTCTATGCCTCATACATTGGAAAGAAGGTCAAGACTGTTGAGGATGAGGCTTCTTCATCTTCTGATGAGTATGAGAAGCTTTTGAAGTCTTTCGGTGATCTTCCCAGCGGATTCTGGGCTCTTGCCCCGATTTTGCTCCCGATAATAGCGATGGCCTTGGGTTCCATTTCCTCCATGGCCGGATGGACAGGAGCCATGGCAACATTCCTTGCCTTCATTGGCACTCCCGTGATAGCTCTTACGATTGGTGTCATTTTCGGCGTTATCCTGCTTGCCATGAGAAAGGGTATGGGTGACTTCTATAAGCTCGTTGACGATACGCTCAGGACAGTCGGACCGATCCTTTTCGTGACAGCCGCAGGTGGTGTTCTGGGGAAGGTGATCTCCGAAGCCGGATTTGTGGGGTATATGCAGCAGCATGCAGCTGTACTTGCAAAGGTCGGCATCTTCTTCCCGTTCCTGGTGTCCGCCATACTCAAAACAGCACAGGGATCTTCAACTGTCGCTCTTACGACTACTGCTGGAATAATGGGATCGATTGCGGATGGAGGATCCATGATGAATCTGCTTGGGCTCAACACCCCGCTTGCCGGCGTATTGACCGTAATGGCGATCGCCGCAGGTGCGATGACAGTCTCCCATGCCAACGATTCCTATTTCTGGGTTGTCACCAAATTCGGTGAAATCGATATGGAAGACGGATATAGGACACAGTCTGCAATGACAGGCATAATGGGTGTTGTGGGCATCATATTCACATTCATCCTCTCCCTTATACTTCTGTAATCCTATTGTATAGATGATTCCTGCTCAGCAGGAGTCATCTGTGGATACCAAGGCATTTATTTGGTAAAATAAAATATATAAAGAATTGAATTTGCGTCTGGAATACTCCCGTCTTCAGGCGGGAGAGTTGCCAGTAAAGCCCAAAATTGCAGTTCACCATTAGTTAACAATAGTTTTTCACGCTTTTGAAGAAATCATTTTTTCATTTTCCTACAATCAAGGCATAAGAAAAAGATTGTTTTGTAGGGAAAATGAAAACACTCAAAAGATTGTTTTTTATGATTGTTTTCTCTGTTGCGGTATTCTGTGCTTATGCGCAGGGTACGGGAGAAACCCGGACGGCTGTAAATGCTTATGTTTCGGATGCTCAGCCTAAATACATATTCATGTTCATCGGCGATGGGATGAGCACTCCGCAGATCAATTCAGCACAGATCATCGGCGGATGCAACGAAAGCGGGATGGTCGAATTGGATAAGCTTGCATTTACCCGTTTTCCTGTTGTTGGGCTACAGTACACACAGGATGCGACCTCATTCTGCCCGGATTCGGCTTCGACTGCCACAAGCCTTTCTTCCGGATTCAAGACCCATAGCGGTGTTATCGGAATGGGTATTGATAAAACTACCAAAGGTGTGACCATAGCCGAGAAATTGAAGGCCGAAAAGGATTTCAAGATAGGAATAGTTTCGACGGTGACTCTCAACCATGCGACTCCTGCAGCCTATTATGCCCATGTTGCGAACAGGAACAATTACTATGATATCGGTCTGCAGCTGGTTGAAAGTGGATTCGACTATTTCGGCGGCGGATCGATAAATAAGGCAGAAGATGGCGGTGAATCAATTTATTCTTTGCTGGAAAAAGCAGGCTATATTGTCACATCAGACAGGGATGAGATCCTTTCGCTCGGACCGGATAGCGGAAAGGTGTATGCACAAAGTCCCGTGCTCCAGGATGACGGTGCGATGAAATATGCAATCGATGCAAAAACTGATGAACTCACGCTCAAGGATTTTGTCAAAAAGGGGATAGATGTGCTTTATAACGAAAAAGGTTTCTTCTTCATGATCGAATCCGGAAAGATAGACTGGGCCGGACACGCAAACGATGCTGTTGCCAACATATACGACACCCTTGCTCTTGATGAGGCGGTGGAAGTCGCTCTTGAGTTTGCATTTGAACATCCAGAGGAGACTTTGATAATCGTTACCGGTGACCATGAAACCGGAGGCATGACCATAGGCTATGCCGCAACCGGATACAATACCGCATACGATATACTTTCAGCGCAGAAGCTTTCCTTTGTTGCCTTTGATGAAAAACTTTCAGAGGTGATGGATTCTTCCTTCACCTTCGATGACCTTATGGCCATGGTCAGCAGTGATTTCGGTCTTGGTAGAAATTTAGAGGAAGCATACTCCGAAGCTTTGGTTCTTAATGAGTATGAGCTTGCAAAGCTTCAAAAGGCATATGAGGATGCTGCAAGTGGCAATGTGGATGGTTATGAGGAGAGCCTTCTTTACGGTGGCTACAATCCGATTTCCGTGACACTTACCCATATCATCAATAATAAGGCTGGAATAGGCTGGACAAGTTATGCACATACCGGACTTCCTGTTCCTGTATATGCCTACGGTGCCGGTTCCGAACTCTTTGGCGGGTCTTATGAAAACACCGAGGTCGCTAAGAAGCTCATGGCTTTGACAGGCGTATGAAAAGGCCTGATCACATATGGGGCGCTTGCGCCCCTTTTTTAGGATATTGCAATGCATAGTAAATTAAGCAAGGAAAGTGCATTCATCTGCATATTTGTTGTTTTATCCCTGATCCTTCTTCTTATTCCCACCGGCTTTCAAAAAAGCATTTATTTCAATGCAGAGGGAGCTGTTGCCAAGGTTGTTGCGACAGATGACTCAACAATAATCGATACCGGACTGTTCAGGCAGGGAGAACAGCGGGTGGATCTCCAGATTCTTTCGGGAAAGCATGAAGGAAAGATGCTGAAAGGCATCAACATGCTTTCTGGAAGCCTTGTACAGGATAAGGTTTTTGCTGCTGGAGATATTGCATGGGTGCTTGTTGAAATGGATGAGGAAAACGAACCGGTTTTCGTCAATGCCATAGACAACTACCGCATATCGAGGGAGATTGTGCTTGTGGCCTTTTTTTTCCTGGCCCTTGTTCTTTTTGCTGGAAAAAGGGGAATAAGGATGATCTTTTCATTTGTTTTTTCCTTCCTATGCATTTGGAAACTGCTGATCCCTTCGATTTTGAAAGGGCATGATCCCATACTTATCTGTTCTTTCATGACTATGCTGATTTCTGCATCGACACTCTTTATGGTATCCGGGGTGAATAGGCGTGGACTGGCTGCATTTTTAGGCTCATTATGCTCCATAACAGTAACAATAATCATCGCACTGAGCTCAACCTCGTTTTTGATGATACATGGTTCGGTTCTGGATATGAGTGAGTCTCTTTTATACAGCGGCTTCATGAATCTGGATTTGACTGCGCTTTTTTCCGGCATAGTGACATTGGCTGCAGGTGGGGCGATAACAGATTTATCGATTGATGTCTCTGCTGCTGTATGGGAGGTTGGTGAAAATGCCGAAAATGCCTCTTTTAGGACATTGTTTTCTTCAGGTATGGAAATCGGCAGGGCCGGGGTGGGTACTCAGACGACTACACTATTGCTTGCATATATGGGAAGTTATCTTACTGTGATGATGGTGTATATGGCCCAATCCACACCGGTTGCCAACATACTTACATCAAAACAGATTGCATCTGAACTGGCCCAGGCGGTAACGGGAGCTTTCGGCATAATTTCAGTAACTCCCATTACTGCGTTTTTTTCTGCAAAGCTGTTTGTAAAGGCCTCTCCGGATAAAAAACTATTGTAAAGCCGGTGATAACATGCTGGTAAAATATATTTTTACGGTCAAACCATCAAAAAATTTGTTTTTCTACTTGAAATTGTCTCGGATAACTGCTATTTTTTGTTAGCAATCATTCAAATGCCTCCTTAGCTCAGCTGGCCAGAGCACGTGATTTGTAATCTCGGGGTCGTTGGTTCGAATCCGACAGGGGGCTTTAGGAAGGCTGTCCATGACAGCTTTTTTT
>CASDPA010000013.1 GCA_949282255.1 uncultured Spirochaetales bacterium | reverse complement strand
TGTTACACCTACGATTATCGGACAGGTTTTCATTTTTATGTATAGCTAAAGCTTTCCGGAACCTCCGTTCGAAACGGAGGTTTTCGTTGCACAAAAAAACGCCCAAGAACCTTGGGCGCATTTGGTCTTTTCCAACAATCAGCCGATGATGAGCTTGATGAGGAATACGACAGCGACGATAATCGTCGGGATCGGCAGCGATTTGATCTCTTTCTTGAAAATCTTGAGAAGCACATAGGAAAGCATTCCGAACATGATACCTTCGCTGATCGAGTATGCACAGATCATGAAAAGTATGGTGAGGAATGCAGGGATGCCTTCTGTCGGATCGTTGAAATCTATCTCCTTGACCGGTGTCATCATGAAGAATCCTACAAGAATGAGAGCCGGAGCCGTAGCCGCGCTTGGAATGGCGAGGAACAACGGAGAGAGGAAGAGAGCGACTATGAAGAGGACTGCGACAACGAGTGCCGTAAGACCGGTTCTTCCGCCTTCCATGACGCCCGCGGAGGATTCTACGAATGTCGTTACCGTGCTTGTTCCGAGGATTGCGCCGACCGTGGTGCCGACAGCATCGGCAAAAAGGGCTTCCTTACAGTTCGGAACAGATCCGTCTTCCTGGATCATGTTGGCCTTTGTCGCACATCCGATAAGCGTTCCTACAGTATCGAACATATCGACAAAGAGGAATGTGAACATTACAATCAAAAAGTCAATGCTGAAAACCTGCGAGAAATCGAACTGGGCAAAGGTCGAAGCGAGAGACGGCGGCAGATATGATCCTGACGGGGCTGCGGTGACTCCCATTGGAATACCGATGATTGCAGTTACTGCGATACCGATGAGCAGGGCGCCCTTCACCTTGTAAACAAGAAGGATTCCTGTAATGAGAAGACCGATTATGGCCAAGAGCGCAGAAACGGAATTCGGATCGGAGAAGTTCATGAAGTCGTTGATGACGACGAGAGTCGATGCATCTGCGACGATGATCTTCGCGTTCTGCAGGCCGATGAATGCGATGAACAATCCGATACCGACGCTTATGGCGTTTTTGATATTCTTCGGAATACAATTGACGATGGCCTCGCGGACATTGAAGATTGTGAGAATGATGAAAATCAATCCCTCCACAAGGACAGCCGTGAGTGCGAACTGCCATGAATAGCCCATCGAACCGCAGACTGTGAACGCCAAGAATGCGTTCAGGCCCATCCCCGGGGCGAGAGCGAACGGCAGGTTGGCCAAGAAGGCCATTACGAGAGTGGCTACAGCACTTGAGAGCGCAGTTGCCGTGAACACCGCACCTGCATCCATACCTGAGGCGGAAAGTATACTCGGGTTGACTGCCAGGATGTAGGCCATGGCCAGGAACGTCGTCACACCGGCGACTATCTCGGTCCGGACGGTCGTTCCGTGATCCTTAAGCTTGAATAACTTTTCCATCTATCGACTCCTTTTGTTTGTTTTATGGTTTAATTCTAACCCATTAGTCCCAAAATACGCAAATAATTTCAATTTACGGACCAAATAAATATTGAAAACTATGATAAAACCACTTTTCACTCCCCGTTTTTGAACCAAAAACTATATTTTGCGAATAAGCAAATCAGCTTTATACTATTATTAGGAGGCACATATGACCAAAGAAAAAGCCATAAGACTTCTTGATGCCGCAACAGGACGCAAGGCCTGCGATCTCGTCATCAAGAATGCGAAAGTGGTCAATGTATATACCCATGAAATACAAAATGGGGACCTTTTCATCGACAATGGGCTGATCGTCGGCATCGACGGGGAAAGGAAAGCAGAAAAAGAAATTGATGCCAAAGGAGCATACATCGTACCCGGATTTATAGACGGACACTGCCACATCGAATCGTCGCACCTTACCCCGACGGCCTTTTCCGACATGGTGGTCCCCTATGGCACAACCAGTGTCATCGCCGACCCGCATGAGATCTGCAACGTCTGCGGAAGCGATGCCATGGCGTACATGCTTAAAAGCGGGAAGAATGCCACCCTGTCGATATTCTACATGTATCCATCATGCGTTCCAGCCACTCCATTCGAACATGCAGGATGCATACTTAATGCAAAGGAAATAGAGGAGTTCATAGATGACGAGTCCGTCCTTGGTCTCGGGGAGATGATGAACTATCCGGGTGTGATCAATGCCGATGGAATGGTGTTGGATAAGCTTGCAACCGCCTATTCCCGAAAAAAGAACATAGACGGACATGCTCCGAATGTAAGGTCAAGCGATCTTGACGGATACATAGGAGTCGGGATAACAACGGATCATGAATGTGCGACCTCGGATGAGCTTAAAGAACGCATAGCCAGAGGAATGTATGTGATGCTCCGCCAGGGAACTGCCTGTAAAAATGTTCTTGAACTTGTAAAAGGGATAGATGACAAGAATTACAGATGGGCACTTTTCTGCACCGATGACAGGCAACCTGAAACAATTGCCAAGTATGGGCATCTGAACCATGGTGTGAACCTTGCGATCGGAGCGGGGTTAAATCCTGTTACTGCAATCTGCATGGCGACGATAAACGCAGCCGAATGCTATGGGCTAAAAGACAGAGGTGCAATAGCACCGGGAAAAAGAGCCGATTTCTTCATCACCGAAAAGCTTACGGATATAAAGGCGGAACAGGTCTTCATAGCAGGCAAGCTTGCAGCAAAAAATGGGAAAATACTATCTCCATCAAAACCTGTTAAAGCCCAAGGGATTGAAGGAAGGATGAATGTAAAGGATTTTTCGAAGGAAAAACTCAAACTGAGACTAAGAAGCGATCACGTACGGATCATCGACATCATTCCAGGCCAGGTTGTGACAAAAGCGGGGGAAGCGTATGTTGCACGGGATGAAGAAGGTTGCTGGATGCATGACGGGGAAAATGACATCCTGAAATTGGCGGTAGTCGAAAGACATAACGGACTAGGCAATGTTGCAGTCGCGCTCATACGTGGATATGGTATGAAACATGGGGCAGTGGCCACATCGATCGCACACGATTCGCATAACATCATAGTAATCGGAGATAACGATGAAGATATGGCCACGGCAGTTGAAAACCTCATCAGCCTCGGTGGAGGAATAACGATGGTCAAAGATGGTAAAATTCTTGACAACCACCGCTTGGAAGTTGGGGGGCTGATGACCGGAGATGGTGCACAGGAAGTCTGCAAAACTCTTGAACGGATGCATGAAACCGCTTATGGGGAACTGGGAGTTTCAAAGGATGTGGATCCGTTCATGACCCTCTGCTTCATGGCCCTTCCCGTCATACCCGAATATAAGCTGACGGACATAGGGCTGTTTGATGTGACGAAATTCGATTTTGTCGATATCAATCTTGATTGATGTCACCCCCGTCGATAAGGCTTTCGATGATCGAAGCCCTGAAACCCTTTTGGATGAAAGCCGAAAGGGTTTTTTCTTTTCCCCTGATGCGCAGGCTCTTATCCACAGCCGACTTCAGGTAAGGGACATACTCCCCACTTTTAAAAACCTCATCCAGAATCTCCTGGTAAGCAGCTTTTCCGCAACCTTTCTGCTCAAGCCTCATTGCAAGCAGGAACCGGCCCTCAGGATTCTTCTTGAGCCGGGATCTGATGAAAACCTCCGCAAAGCGCCTATCATCCAGACTTCCTTCCTTCTCTAGACGGTCCAAGGCCTCCTGCACGGATGATCCGGCATACCCCTTGTCCTTCAGTTTCCTTTCAAGCTCAACTTTTGTATGCTCCCTGAGCACAAGAAGCTTCAGCGCTTTTTCATAGGCATCATCGACAGGATTTTTCATACGCACATGATAAGGCTGCAGGCGCAAAAAGAGCAAGTCCGAAAAAAAAGACCCTGCCAAACGGCAAGGCCTTTGATAGTCCATAAAAACGATTATCTCTTTGAGAACTGGAAGCGCCTTCTTGCTCCGCGCTGACCATACTTCTTTCTTTCCACCATTCTCGGGTCTCTGGTCATGAGGCCTGCTGTATGGAGAGCTGCCTTATAGTCTTCGTTCTCATCGACGAGAGCTCTTGCAACACCATGTCTGCAAGCTTCAGCCTGCCCCTTGATGCCACCACCGTATACGTTGATGACGAGATCGTATTTCCCTTCCGTACCGGTTACAACAAAAGGTTCGGAAACAAGCTTCGCATTCAGCGCATCAACAAAATACTCCTCAACAGGTTTGCCGTTGATGGTGATCTTGCCATTACCTTCCCTGAGGTAAACCCTAGCGACCGCAGTCTTACGGCGGCCAACTCCACTTCCGAGGTTGACAACCTTATTCTCTACTTTCTTTGCCATATCCATCTACCTCCTCAAAGTTCCACCACTTCCGGCTTCTGGGCAAGATGCGGATGCTCTGCACCTGCATATACCTTCACATTCGTGAAGAGCTTTCTTCCAAGCTTTCCATGAGGAAGCATTCCCTTGATTGCATGCTCCATCGGATATGTGGGCTTTCTCTTGAGAAGATCGCCATAGCTCTCTTCCTTGAGCCCGCCTGGATACATGGAATAATTGTAGTACTTCTTATCTTCCATCTTGTTTCCGGTGACGGTTGCCTTTGCGGCGTTGATGATGATGACGTAATCGCCGAGATCCTGGTGGGGAACATATTCGGCCTTGTTCTTGCCTCTTAAAATCCTTGCTGCGGCCACTGCGACCCTACCAAGGTTCTTTCCCTCCGCATCGATGAGATACCATTTCTTCTCAACTGTAGCGGGCTTGATAAAAATAGTCTTCATAATTAACCCTTTAGCATTTTTTTCCGCACCTGCAAGGTTCACCGGCTTAAAAGACCATGCCGTGGTTTCCATCTTCCGGGGAAAGGGGGAAGAAAGGAAAGCCTTTGTCCGCGACAAGCATCCCTAAGACATCCTGCAAGAGGAGGAAGACAAAACGAGAAAGGATTGTGGAGGTCCATTCTTCTGTTAAGCCTTTCCGCCTTTTTTGCGTACAGCCGGCACAAAACCAGCCAAGTTGGCATTATAGCCTAAAAACCAAATCCATGTAAAGTACCATACAGGCAGGAAAAACAAATGGAGACTCAGAGCTTTTCAAGTTTTGCATAACTTTCTATGAGCTTCACAACCGACCCGGAAAAATCCACCGTAAGAACCCTGTTGCCACGAACTTCCGCAATATCAGAGATCACGCCATCGCCATATGAGGAGCTTTTTACCCTGTCCCCGACAGCAAAACCCTGATTCTGCTTTTTTGACAACACTTCCAAGGTGGCATAAGCCTCATTGAGCCGCACTTTGCCTTTATTGTCAAACAGGATGTTCATCATGCGGCGTCCCACATTCCCCTCCATGGAGAGAATGGTGCCAACACCATATATGGAACTTTTAACCCTCTGGCCGACCTCGAATCCCGATTCCGGATTCTTCTTAGGCTTTTTTATTACCTCAACCTTGGCCGCCCACTGAGGTCGGTTCTCAACCTTTTTCTCTTCGCTCTGATAAGATCTGACAACCCTGGAGCCAACCGAACCGTAAACATTGTAGACCCTGCGGTCCGCCAGACTACCATTATAAAGCTCATGTGGGATATCCTTTAAAAACCGGCTTGGAGTCTCAATCTGTGACCGTCCCCATTGGAAACGGGAAAGTGCATAGGATAAATACAGATATCTGCGCGCACGCGTGATGGCAACATAGAATATGCGCCTCTCCTCTTCTATATTATCCTCCTCCACCCCCTGTCCTGGAATAAGCTCATCTTCAAGGCCGACAACGAACACCCTGTTGAATTCAAGCCCTTTTGTGTTATGCATTGTAATCAGAGTAACCCCTTCCCCATCTTCGACCCCGGTACCTCCCAAGGTGGTTGAATCAAGGGTTATGGATTCAAGATAATCATACAGTTTCCTCTCAAGATCCCCAACTCCGCTTTCAGAAAGAGATCCCCTCAGGGCATCGAGGTTCTCGAGCCGGGAACGGCGTATTGCCGGATCTTTCTCCTCCTTGTACAAATCCAATAATCCCAGGCTGGATATTGCTTTGAAAAGAATCCATCCAAGATCCATCTCTCCCGATTTGATATCCTCTTTGATATCTTTATAGATGGAAAGGAAGTTATAAGCCCCTTGCTGTGCCTTCGTTTTCACCTCTCGGGTATATTCCTCAAGACATAGGATGACATCATCGGAAAAAGAAAGAATATCTTCGACAGCCTTCGGGCCGATCCCACGCGCGGGCTTATTGATTATCCTTCTGAAATTCACACTGTCACGGGAATTGGCAAGCAGAAACAAAAAAGCAAGGGCATCCTTTATCTCCTCGCGGTCATAGAACCTGAGGGCACCCACGAGATGGTGGGGTATCCTCTCTCTTGAAAATGCCTGCTCGAAAGCAAGCGACTGGGCATTGGTCCTGTATATGACTGCAGTATCAGAATAATTCCTGCTTAGCTTGATTATCGCCGCAATCTTTTCAGCCTCATCCCTGTCCCCTGCGGAAAAAAGCAGCTCGGGCTTGCTGCCATGGACACCGTTTGCACTCACAATCGCTTTTTTATGCCTGGATACGTTCTTATCTATCACGGCAGAAGCGATGGACAATATCTCCTCGGTGCTTCTGTAATTTTTCTCAAGCTTTATTTCCCTGACATTCTCAAACGAGGAGGTGAATGTCAGAATATTTGATATGTCCGCGCCCCTGAAAGAATAAATCGATTGGTCATCGTCCCCCACAACGCAGAGCTGGGTATCCTTTCCAACAATCCTTTTTAAAAATTCGAACTGCATGCTGTTTGAATCCTGATACTCATCCACCAGGACTAGGCGGAAACGCCTACGATATTTTTCTGCGACATCCTCATGCTCGTCGAACAGGCGTACCGTCCGTGAAATGAGATCGGCAAAATCACAGTTGCCGGTTTTTCTCAATGCCGCCTCATATCCCCTGTAGGCCATACGGAATTCAGGATCCGCATTTATAAAACTCAGGCGGTTATCATCAGGATCCATACCCATATCCTTTGCCTTTGAGATGCACTTCTGATAGCCTCGGAGGATTTTCTTATCGACATTGGAAAATGTGTTGGAAAGCAGGGAAAGGGAATCATCATCGTCGTATATGGAAAAATTGTCATCCAAGCCGATGAGTGTGCCATGAAGACGCAAAACATATGCTCCGAACGAATGGAAAGTCCTCATCTGCAGTGAGAAAAGATCCATTTCAGGCAGCATCGCCCCTATCCTTTCCCTCATCTCATGGGCAGCCTTGTTTGTAAATGTCACAGCCAATATCTGATAAGGTTTCAATATGCCATTCTCAAGGTAATAGGCGATCTTGCTGGTTATTGTACGTGTCTTGCCGCTTCCGGCGCAGGCAAGCAGCAGGAGATTATGCTCCCTGTCGAGCACAGCCTCCTTCTGCTCAGTGTTGAGAGAAGCTAGATCAACCATCGATCTTCACCGTATCCAGATCAAAACCCATGGTCTTGACCACCCGGACGGTGCATACGTCCCCAGGCTTCAGATCCTCCCCGGAGATCACGCATACGCCGTCAACTTCCGGAGCCTGGGCGTAAATGCGCCCGAATGCCATCTTCTCCCCCTCTATCGGCTCTTCCACAATGGCCTTGAAAACCCGGCCTACAAATCTTTTCATCCGCTCGGAGGAAATGCCGTCCTGCAAAGCCTGCAGCTCCTGCTGCCATTTTGCGGCAATCTTATGAGCCTTGTCATGCTCCTTCTTGTTCCGCATCTTATAAGCCGGGGTATCCTCCTCCCTGGAATAAAGGAACGAGCCCATCCAATCAAGAGATGCTTCTTTAACAAACAGTTTCAAATCTTCGAAAGCCTGCTCATCCTCTCCAGGGAAGCCAAGCATCAAGGTGGAGCGGATCACAGCATCAGGAAGCACATCCCTTATCTTTCTTATCAAGCCGACATAACTTGTACGGTCGCCTGTTCTCCCCATTGGACGAAGAACACCGGGCCAGGAATGCTGGAATGGGATATCAAAGTAAGGAAGAATCTTGTCACGTGATGCGGCAAGGTCTATCAAATCCATCGGGAAAGTATCCGGATGAATGTACAGCATTCTCAGCACAAAATCCCCTTCAAGCGAGGACAGGCGGTCCATCAGCTCGACAAAATGGCTTTTACCGTCGATATCAAGGCCGTAGGCTCCCAAATCCTGGGCGATGACATTTATCTCATAAATCCCTTCGCTTATAAGCCTCTTTGCCTCTTTTATGATCTTATCCATCGGCCGGCTTCTCAGAGGGCCGCGGATAAGGGGAATCGCACAGTATGCGCAGCAATGGTTGCATCCCTCGCTTATCTTTAAGAAAGCCGTACGCGGAAAGGATAGGAGGACAAGCCTGTCATCCCTCTCGCAATCGGGATCGGGATAAGGATACCTGACAACCGGGCGCTGCCCTTTTTCCACCTTTTCAAGTATTTCCGGAAAATGTGAAAGATCATGATTGCCGAATATGGCATCGGCCTCCTCCAAATCCATCTCCTCTGCATACCTTTGGGCAAGGCATCCCGCCAAAACTATTTTCGCATGCGGATACATCTGCCTGAAAGAAAGAAGGGTTTCTATGGATTCTTTCTTCGCATCCTCGATAAAACCGCAGGAATTGACCACGATGATTGAAGCCTTGAGAGGATCGTCCGTCCTCTCATAGCCGTTTTCAAGAGCATATGTCAGCAGGATTTCGCTGTCCACCTGGTTTTTGGCACACCCCAGGCTTTCCAAATAAATCTTTTTCACAAGCAAACATTATCATAAGAAGAAAGATTCTTTTCAAGTGGCGTACCTCTTTGCTCATGCTTTGGCATGGATATCAATAACATGCTTTTTTATGCATGAGGAAGAAAAAAACTTTTTCCTTTTTATCCCGCCCGGGTGAAAAGTTGACAGCCCAACCCAATTCCTGTATATAATTGACTATTAGTTCGAAAATTTGGTTAGACCTGAAAAAATTTAGGGATGCTCAGGTTTTATAGCTAAAAAGTATAAGGAGTTGCCGATGACAAAATACATCATCAAGCGGCTTCTGGGCATGATCCCAACGTTGCTGATCATCATCACACTCAGCTTCTTCATCGTCAGAATCGCACCAGGTGGTCCGTTTGACGGAGAAAGGGCCCTTCCCGAAGTCGTAAAAAAGAACATCGAGGCAAAGTACCACTTTGACGAGCCATTACCGAAACAGTACGCCAGATACATGCTTGACATCCTCAGAGGGGATTTGGGGCCATCCTATAAATATAAGGATCATGACGTGAATTATCTCATAGGCAATTCCCTACCCAATTCGATTGTTCTGGGAAGCATGGCGATGGCGGTAGCGCTCATTTTCGGCATATCATTAGGGATAATAGCGGCTGTAAAGCAGAATACGGTATTGGATTACATACCTATGGCCTTGGCCGCCCTGGGGCTGTCGGTGCCGCTTTTCGTCATAGGACCGTTATTGCAGAACATTTTCACCATGCAGCTCAAGTGGTTCCCGACCACAGGATGGTTCATGGACGGACAGGCGCCATGGACGACAGCAGTCCTGCCTGTGATTGCACTCTCCTTCGCCTACTATGCGGACATTGCAAGACTTACCAGAAGCAGCATGCTCGAGACACTGAGAAGCGATTATATCCGCACAGCAAAAGCAAAGGGAATGAAAAACAGCACTATAATATTCAAGCATGCCATGAAAGGTGCGATGCTGCCTGTGGTTTCATATCTCGGACCAGCCTTCGCAGGCATCCTTACAGGAAGCATCGTGGTGGAACAGGTGTTCATCGTCCCCGGACTTGGAAAGTTCTTCGTGCAAAGCTCATTCAACCGCGACTACACCCTCATCGTCGGCGTAGTCATCGTTTATTCCGCAATCCTCGTCGTGATGAACTTCATCGTCGACATCATATATGCGCAGCTTGATCCCAGGATCACGTACAAATAAGGCGGAGGGAGAAAGTGAAACTGTTCAAAAGAAGAAAACTCGTTGCGACAAACGAGTTCAACCAGACCATAGAAGGGACCAGCCTGACTAAAGAAGCTTGGAAAAGGCTGAAGAAGAACAAGCTTGCAGTTGTAGGCATGGTGGTCGTCATCATCTATTCGATACTTGCGCTTGCAGCCCCGATCCTTCCAATCTATCCTTATGACGAGGCCATTACAGATCATAAGAACCTCTCTCCTTCCCTTACAAAGACAAGCGGAGAGCTGATGATTGAGCAGAACAAGAAAAATCTGTATTTCAAGGTATGGAGAGCCGGAAACCTTGTAGTGACCCCTGAAGAGGATGCCCAGATAAAGCAATGGATACAGGATGCAAAGACCAACAAGGTTTGGAACCTGCTCTATGCCGAAGGCGAAAAGCAGCTTGCGGAAGGGACGTTCGAGTTCAGTGCCTCCGACATCAAGCAGCTCGAAAGGCTACAGAGCAAAATCGATAACGACATCCAGATCACCATCTCAAAGATCTATTATGTCGACAAGAACGGAAAGAAGATAAATCTTGACAAGGCGGACTATGACACATTGCTTCCGATCTATGCAAGCTTGATAGGAGCAGATCAGCAGGTGCTCGAGCAGAGCCTTTATTCAGAGGTCAGAACCGCGATATCCAACGAGCTTAAAACAAACGACAGTACCTTAAGTGGCGCAGATCTTGAAACCGCTGTCGATTTCGAGATGGACAGCATCGGAGACGACGGGTTCAAGCAGAGGGCCACAATCAACCTGCTTGGCTATATAGAGCAGCTGGAAAAGAGAAACGTACAGAAGCTCATCGAGCAGATGAATACAGCCGGAGAAATCGAATTCCCATACAAGGGGCACCTTGATCTCGACGGCGGCATAAGCGTGGACATCAAAGCGACAAAGATGCACGAAAGAAGATATTATCTCGGCACCGACTATCTCGGCAGGGACCTCCTTTCTAGGATCATCTACGGTGGACAGGTATCCATAGCCATCGGTCTTGTGGGAACCATCGCCTCAGTATTCATCGGAATCCTTGTCGGAGCCATTGCCGGATACAAGGGCGGAAAGGTAGACTACTATCTCATGAGACTTGTAGATGTCATGTATGGCCTGCCCTACATGCTGCTGGTAATCATATGTATGGCAATCTTCGGACGGAACCTGCTTAATCTGTTCCTTGCCCTGGCCCTGGTCTCGTGGCTTACCATCTCGCGTATGGTTCGAGGCCAGATCATGAGTCTTAAAAACCAGGAGTACGTGGAAGCGGCAAAGAGCATGGGTGCAAGCACAATGCACATAATTTTCCGCCACATGATTCCAAACTCGCTTTCCGTGATCATCGTATATTCCACAATCAGGATACCGGGCTTCATAATGCAGGAATCGTTCCTTTCGTTCCTCGGACTCGGAGTGCAGGCGCCCTATGCATCATGGGGCTCGCTCATCGGTGATGCCGTAGATGCGATGACGCTATATCCATGGAAGCTGATTTTCCCATCCCTGGTCATGATTACATTCCTTTTCGCGATGAACTTTTTAGGCGACGGATTGAGAGATGCTTTCGATCCCCAGAGCAAGAACCAGCTTTAAGGAGACGAGATGAAAGACTTTGAAAAAGAAAAAGTTATATTGGAAGTAAAAAACCTCCAGACACATTTCAAAACGGATGCCGGTATCGTCAAAGCCGTCGACGGCGTTTCCTTCACAGTTCATGAAGGTGAAACCGTAGGGCTGGTAGGAGAATCAGGATGCGGAAAGAGCGTCACGAACCTCTCGATAATGCGTCTCGTCCCATCCCCTCCTGGGAAAATAGTCGGAGGAGAGGTCGTTTACGAAGGCACGGACATACTGAAGCTGAGCGAAAAGGACCTCAGACAGATCAGGGGAAACAAGATTTCCATGATCTTCCAGGATCCGATGACCAGCCTCAATCCGTTTTTAAAGATCTCAACACAGATGATAGAGACAATCCGGCTACATCAGGACATGACAAAGCAGCAGGCAAGGGAAAGGGCAGTGCACATGCTCTCTCTTGTAGGCATCCCATCACCTGAAAAAAGGATCGACTGCTATCCGCACCAGTTCTCCGGAGGCATGAGACAGCGAGTGATGATTGCGATGGCTCTCAGCTGTAACGCAGAGCTTTTGATCGCCGACGAACCAACCACTGCCCTGGATGTCACAATCCAGGCACAGATACTCGAACTGATCAAGAAACTGAGCCAGCAGTTCAAGACCGCAGTCATATTGATTACTCATGATCTTGGAGTTGTTGCAGGGATGTGCGACAAGGTATGTGTCATGTATGCAGGGCGCATAGTCGAGCATGCTCCGACCGACGAGCTGTTTGAAAACCATCTGCATCCTTACACGGAGGGGCTGATCGCTTCCGTGCCGAAACTCGACGGACCGAAAGGTGAAAAGCTCTTTTCGATCGAAGGCCAGCCACCAAACGTGATAGATCTTCCACCCTGCTGTCCATTCCATCCAAGATGCCACAAGGCCATGGATGTGTGCAGATGCGCTTATCCGCCGGAAAAGGCCATGAGTGAAAATCACCGCGTATCCTGTTGGCTCTACGCCGATGAGAAGGAAATCGCAGCCAAGCTCAAGGAGGCACAGAATGCAAGAACATGAAATCATCCTTGAAGTAAAGGATCTCAAGCAGCATTTCCCCATCGACAACGGTGGAATATTCAAAAAGCAGATAGGCGCCATCCGTGCCGTCGACGGAATTTCTTTCACAGTCAGAAAAGGAGAGACACTTGGTATCGTAGGAGAATCCGGGTGCGGGAAAAGCACCACCGTGCGTTCCATCGCGCAGCTTTACAAACCTACATCGGGGCAGGTGCTTTTCCATGGAGTGGACCTCTGTACCGCAGATAAGAACACCCTTTTGAAAGAAAGGCGCAACATACAGATGATCTTCCAGGATCCGTATGCCTCCCTCGACCCCAGGATGACCGTACGTACGATCATCGCCGAGCCTCTGAGGATCTACAACAAAAGAGGTCTTCTCGACCACAAGTGGACCGATGACGAAATCGAGGACAGGATCGAGGAGCTCATGGAGAAGGTGGGGCTGAACAAGCTGTTCAAGAACCGCTATCCGCACGAGTTTTCCGGCGGGCAGAGGCAGAGGATCGGGATTGCAAGGGCCTTGGCACTCAATCCGGAGATCATCCTTGCCGACGAGCCGGTCAGCGCACTCGATGTGTCCATCCAGGCGCAGATATTGAACCTTATCTCGGATTTGCAGAAAGAGCTGGGGATAACATTCATCTTCATCGCCCATGACCTCGGGGTCATCCAGCATATATCCCACCGCGTGGTGGTCATGTATCTTGGAAAGATCATGGAGATCAGCCAAAGCGAGGAGCTCTATTCAAATCCGAAGCATCCATACACGGAAGCACTGCTTTCTGCGGCCCCGATTCCAGATCCGAAGGTCGAAAGGAGCCGCCAGAGGATCGTCTTGGAAGGTGATGTGCCCAGCCCCGATAAAGAAAGGAGCGGATGCTATTTCTATGACAGATGCCCGCACAAGATGGAATACTGCTCATGCCATATTCCTCCGATGTTCAGAGTCGGGGACGACCATGAGGTCGCATGCTGGCTTTATGACAGCACGGACCATTCAAAAGAAAAGCCGGAATAAGAAAACCATGCTCCTTCCCTTCGGGGAAGGATTTCTTTTCACAGGATAAACTATCAGAATATCAGGAACCGAATCTTTCAGACTTCATCGGAAGCCCTGTAAAACCGGACAGCAGGGATGCGTTGCGCTCTGCCTTCACCCCACCCTTACGCTCACCGATGATCTCCAAATTCTCCCTCCCATCCTCACCCTTCAGCTTAAGATAAAAGACGATTTGACGAGGATGCTTCCAACTGGGCTTTACGACCAAGGAGGAATCGTCGGGAATACCTTTTAGGAAAAAACCAATCCTTATTTCCTCCACATCATCGTAAGACAGGCACCTTGTCCTGAAAAACGGCCCAAGCCCTGCCTTGTATGTTATCTTCCTTGTGTTGTTATCAAAAACCCACTCGTCACGCAGGAATGCTGAAAAAAGCAGGATGAGCATCAAAATGCAAGGGATGATTAAAAACGGATCCCTAGAGCCTTCCATGAGCACCGAAACAAGGCCGGAAGCAAGCACCAATGCAAAAAAGAGACATATGGACCTGAAAAATGGCGTTGGACCATACACCGCCTTCCCGCTTTTCAGTACCCGCAGATCATATGTGAACATATGTTGATTATGTCCGGTTTCACCCCTTTTTTCAATAATTGGAATGGGATATCATCAACATGTGGAAATCAGACTGATCTCGGAAACAACAATCGGCGCAATATCAAAGCTTCAGGCGCTGATGAAAAGCAAAAAGGACCTGCTTGGGACCAAGGAGCTTCCCAAAATCATATTCGCAGACCTCTCCGACACTTCAAAGCTTGGATACTACGACAGCAAGCAGAATCTCATCGTTATCGATGAACGCATTGCAAAAGGCTGTGAATGCGAATTGGAGGCTGTCTTTCTGCACGAGCTCTCCCATTTCAAAAATTGGAGTGAAAACTCACTGTTGGACCATGGACCTGAATTCCGACGCTGCTGCACCCTGCTCGGGGTCCCTGAAGGCTTTGACAAGGCAAAAATAAAACGATCGGAGGAAAGAAGGAAAGCCGTTTCAGACAAGGTCGAAAAGCTCATCGCATTATCTTCCAGTCCGTTTGAAGCTGAAGCTATTTCCGCACTGAAAAAAGCACAGCAGCTGATGCTGGAGTACAACATAGCTCCTAAAGAGGAGGAAGACAAGCTCCATGCGGTATCTGTTATGAAAAAGAACAGGTTCTTCTATCATGAAAAACTTTTGATGCAAACAGTTCAGATGCTCTCTGGCGTCATGAGCGTGATTGAAAAGAAGAGAAATGAGAAGAATGAGGCTGTTTTTTATGGAAATCTGGAACAGGTCGAATTCTCAATGTATCTATGGGAATATCTGATGGAGGAGATGGAAAAATGTGTGAAGGAAGAAAAAAAGAAAAGGACAGGCTTTGACAAAGGATCGTTTTGCGACGGCCTTGCAAACGGTCTGCTTTCACGAATAAGGGAAAACACTTCAAAAGAGGTTGAAAAGGCACTGACAAGTACAGTGGAAGGCACAAGAATCATATATAATCATCTGATGAACACAAGACTGCATTACCGGAGATTTTCTTACGGGATAAAAGATCTAGGAAGCTATAACAGCGGGAAAAACGCCGCAGGAAGCATCACCATCCCCACTAATGGACATAAAACCGGATATAAGCGGATAGGCTCTCAGAAAAAAACATGATAAGAACGCTTTTGAAACACCGTATCATTATTGTATTTTTATGCACAGGGTATACCATATTACCGTATTTGCAAATGCAAAACTATTGCTAATCGTAAAAAACTAAGTTATCCTTAAACGTATATCTTAAGTCAAAAGGAGAGAAATCAATGAAGAAACTATTGATTGCTTTACTTGCTATTCTTTGTGCATTGACTGTATTCGTTGGTTGCTCCAAGTCGAGTTCCTCTTCGACACCTGCAGCAACAACCACATCCACTACAACCACAACAACTACAACAAGCACAACCGCGACAGCAGCCAAGACAGAAACGGCAGCCGCTCCGGCAGCAACAACAACTACAACAAGCTCGGACAGCGGAAAAGTTGTATTCCGCATCTCAAATGGAGCAGAGCCGGAATCTCTCGACCCGAGCCAGATCCAGGGTGTTCCAGAGCACAGGATTTTCGAAGCTCTCTTCGAGGGCCTCGTAGTTGTCGATCCTGAAACCGCAGGTGGAATCCCCGGTGTTGCAGAATCATGGGATATTTCCGATGACGGACTCACCTATACATTCCATCTCAGAGAAGATGCAATGTGGTCCGACGGTGTTCCCATCACCGCGGATGATGTTGTATATTCCTGGCTCAGAGAGCTCGCTCCTGAGACAGCAAGCCCGTATGCATGGTTCCCTGTAATGTTCATCGCTGGCGCAGCCGAATACAACTCCGGCGAAGCAGGTCCTGAAGCTGTACAGATCGCAGCTCTTGATGACCATACATTCCAGATGACACTTATCGGACCTCTTCCGTATGTTATCGGTGCCCTCAACCACTATTCATTCGCAATCGTTCCTCAGCATGCCATCGAAAAGTACGGCAAGGACTGGATCCTTCCTGAGAATTTCGTAGGAAACGGACCTTTCGTGCTCAAGGAATGGACTCCTCAGGACAAGATCGTCTGCGTAAAGAGCGATACATATTGGGACAAGGACAACGTCAAGCTTGATGAAGTCATATATTATGCTTCCGACGATACCACCACCAACTACAACATGTATCTTGCTGGACAGGTCGACTGGATCACAGGAGTACCAAACGACGTGCTCGATTCAATCATGATGAGAGAAGACTACCAGTCCGCTCCTCAGCTCTCCACATATTACTATACGATCAACACCACCAAGGCGCCTCTTGATGATGTAAGGGTCAGAAAGGCGATCAGCTATGCAATCGACAGACAGACACTCGTCGACACAATCACCAGAGCCGGACAGATCCCATGCTGGGGCATCGTACCTTTCATGGATGGCTACGACGGACTCGGAGATGCAAAATATGATCCTGAATATGCACAGCAGCTTCTTGCTGAAGCAGGATATCCGAACGGTGTAGGCTTCCCGACCTTGAACCTTCTTTACAACACCGACGATGCCCATAAAGCCATTGCCGAGTATGTACAGCAGCAGCTCAAGCAGAACCTCAACATCAACATCGTTCTTGAGAACCAGGAATGGGCGACATACCTTGCCAACAGAAACGCGGGTAATTTCGACATCGCACGTGTAGGATGGGTAGGCGACTACCAGGATCCCAACACATTCCTCGACATGTTTGTAACAGGAGCAGGCATGAACGGTGGCAAGTACAGCAACGACGTTTATGACACACTCATCAACGAAGCTGCGAGAATGGAAGCAGGTCCGGAGAGATTCGAAGTCCTTCTCACCGCAGAAGACATCCTCATCAACGAGGACCAGGGCATCATCCCGTTCTACTACTATGTCAGCCAGAACCTCATCGACCTCAACAAGTGGGGTGGCTGGTATACAAACACGATGGATTACCATCCGCCGAAGAACATCTACCTCAAGTAGTTTTGTTCCAATTGACAAGGGCATCCTCCGGGATGCTCTTTTTTTGTCCCGGCACTGTCGGCATGTTATAATCTTCTTATGGAAATATATAACTTGGCAAACACCTCAGTTGAGGATATTGCAGAACTGATGAACAGGGCGTTTTCAGACTACATACTGCCCATACATGTCACCAAGGCATATCTGGAAACCCGTTTCAGGCGCGCAAACGTGGATTTAAGGCGATCATATGCAATAAGCGAGGGGCAAAAGCTTTACGGAATGCTTGTAAACTCGTTCGAAGATGATATCTGCAATTGCCTGGTGGCAGGAATTGACCCGGAAAAAAGAGGCTCGGGAATGCTTAAAAAGATGTTCTTCAGGGCTTTTAAGGAGAATAATGGGACAAGAACATATCTAGTCGAGGTTCTGCAGCAGAATGCAAAGGCTATACATATATACTCAAGCCTGGGCTTTGAGATAAAAAGAAGCTATACCCTCCTAAAAGGTCGCGTGGAGGGAAAAGGTGGATGCACCACAGCCCTGCTGTCCATCGACAATTCGAAAAATTTAAAACAACGGTTTGCTCCTTCTTTTGAAAACACCATCCCCGCCCTGCTCCGCGCGGGAGGATTCGAACTGTACGTCTCCCAAAACGGATATCTGATAGCAAACGAGTCAGGAGCATGCGCCCAGATCGGAGGAGATTATGACGAGATCCTCTCCTCGCTCGATGGAGAAAGGATACTCACATTCGGCAATATCGACGAAAGGGACGAGGAGCTCATTTCCTGCCTGAAAAGAAGAGGCTTCACTGAATATGCAAGGCAGTATGAGATGCATAGGCCATCAGATCCTTCAAAAGGATGTTCCTGACAAGGCCTCCATACTTCTTTTTTGTCAAAACAACCTTATAATCCAGAGAGAGCGCACTCTTCAGCGATGCAGTATTATCCGGATGAATGGTGCACATCAGATAGCGGTAGCCCAAGGCCGCTGCGTCCTTTTCAGCCATTTCCATAAGCATCCTTTGTATGCCGTATCCCCTGAAACCGATTCTTACTGCAGCAATATCCATATGGGCAACAAGGGAAAGCTCAGCATCAGCAAGACCTATGTCCCGGCCAAGGTTCTCCTCATCAAATCCAGGAAAGGCAAGAGCGAAAACCCCGACAAGCTCATGCTCCTTTTTTTCCCGGCATAAATAAAGGATGCCATCCGTATCGGGGACATAATCCGGATCCAGTGCAAAAAACTCCTTTCTTTCAAGATCAAAAAGGACCTCCCTATATAAATCTACAACCTCACCATCATATGCCAACGGCTTTTTTTCCACCTCGAATTCCATATATTTGTCCTCTTTTGCCACAAAAATGATACATCATATGTAAAAGAAAATCCCAAATTTGTGTAATTAAAAATAATTCCTTATAATACAATAAAATATTATCATAATGATAGAAATTTACTAGTATATTTTTTCCAATTTTGTTTGACAATATGGACAATAAACAGGAAAATAATGTTGTGTAAAGAAACTGCACCTCCAAATATAGAAAGGGGTACGACCTTTTTCCGAACTATTTCTTTAAGCATCAGGGTATGGTATTTCCATTCCGTCTCAGGAAAGCCATACCCGGTTTTTTCTCTCAGGATGTTTTAAAATAGATGCGGGGGAGGACCAGCCCCACCCCGCCTGCTGCTTTTTCTTCCTGCTAATATAATCGTATAAGAATACCTTTCAGCCAAAACATCCTTTTCATTGAAAGAAGAAAAAACTACAATCGAAGCATGAGAGCAACACCTGAAATCTGGATACCGGGCTCGAAAAGCCACAGCATACGAGCCCTCTTGATAGCAGCCTTTTCAAAGGGGGAAAGCAGGATCCGCAACCTTCTTTTATCCTCGGATACGATATCGACCATGGAAGCCTTGAAGAAGCTAAATGTCAGGATAACCTATGACAAGAATAACAACGAGCATGTTGTGGATGCGAAAGACCTTGGAAAAGGGCTTGAAAGCGCAGTGCTCGATCTGGGCAACAGTGGAACGGGCACATACCTTCTGATGGGGCTTGCCGCGAGTTTGGGAATACCTATCACAATAACAGGGGACGAATCGCTTTCTTCCCGTCCGATCGGACCTCTTGCCGATGCGTACAGGAAGCTGGGTGCTCATGTAACAGATAACAATGGATATCTTCCAATCACGATCCAGGGGCCCTTGAAAGGAGGCTCTGTAAGCATAGAATGCAGAACCAGCCAGTATCTTTCATCCCTCTTTCTTGCAGGAGTCCTTTCAAAAGGGAATTTTAAGATAACCTGCCCTATCCTTTTTGAAAAGCCGTACGTCGCCATGACGCTCAAATGGCTTGATGAGCAAAAGATAGGATATGAGATATCTGAAGACTATCAGAAATCCTTCATCAAGGGAGGACAGCGCTTCAAAGCCCTTGACACCACGATTTCCGGAGATTATTCCTCGGCCTCGTTCTTCTTCGGCCTTGCCGCGATCAGCGGGAAAAAGATAAACATACTCGGCCTTGACAAGAACGACAGCCAGGGGGATAAAAGAGTCCTTAATGTGCTTGAGCAAATGGGCTGTATCATAACCTGGATAGAAAACGGTGTTTCGGTACAAGGACCTGAAAAGCTCAAAGGAGGCTCGTTCGACATCAACGACATACCCGACGCGCTCCCGATATTAAGCGCGATCGCAACCCAGGCGCAAGAGGAAGTGACACTATTTGATGTCGCACAGGCCAGGATCAAGGAAACAGACAGGATAGCCTGCATGGCAAAAAATCTGCGCCTTCTTGGAGCGGACATAACGGAAATGGAGGACGGGCTTAAAATAAGACCTTCCGCGCTTCATAGGTCGAAGGTAAACGGCTACGACGACCATAGGATAATAATGGCCATGGCGATACTCTCATATGCCGTGGAGGGAGGAATCGAAATAGATGATGTAAGAAAGGCGGATGTCACCTTCCCCACTTTCTTCGAACTATATGGAAAAATCAAAAAGGAGCTGGAAAATGCCTAAGACGACAATCGCGTGCTTCAGCGCCACCGGCAACAGCCTTTATATAGCAAAGCGCCTGGAAGCCGACAAGATGATAACGATAGGAAAAGACTCATCGATAGATGACGATACGGAAATACTTGGAATCGTCACTCCCGTATACTGCGGAACGCTTCCGCTTCCGGTAAAGGAATTCATCTCATCCGTAATCGCATCGAGGGATAATTCGAATCTCAAATACATTTTCGGACTGCTCACCTATGGGAAAGCTCCGCTCTGGACGGCTTCGCACCTTGCACGTGCGCTGCAGGATGCGGGATGCGTCTTATCCTATGTGAACGGCTTTCAAATGCCGGATGCCTATCTTCCTCTAAAAAAGAAAGCGGTAAAAAACGAGGAAAGGGACAGGATGCTTTCAGATGCCGCAAAAAAGCTGGAAAGAATAAGGAATGACATAGAAAATGAGGAATTCAGGCTTGCAAGGATGGGACTATCCTACCGCCTTATAGGAAAGCTCATGTACAATGCCGCGCAAAAAAGCGATAACAGGCTTTCCGTCACGGACAAATGCATCGGATGCTCACTATGCGCCTCAGCCTGTCCGATAGGAAATATCGGAATCGAAAACGGGAAAGCGGTGATTGCGGGCAAATGCCTTTGCTGCTACGCCTGTTATCATATCTGTCCCCGGAATGCGATAGTATTTCCAAAAGCGGAAGGCAGATATGGAATGCCGGAGAACATGAAAGGAAGGTATAGATAAATGAACTATGATTTCGACAATCCCGTCGACAGGCGGAGTACAAACAGCGTCAAATGGAACAAGAAAGCAATCTGCAACATATGCGGAAATCCAGAAGCAGAACCGTTCTGGGTTGCGGATATGGATTTCAAAAGCGATACGAACATCATAACCAAGGCAAGGCAGCTTGCCGAGGAAGGCGTATTCGGATATCCGGTATTCGATGACTTTGAAGATATCGCCTCATCATGGCTTGAAAAGAAGCACTGCTGGAAGGTGAGTAAAGAGGATATCGTATTCACAAGCGGGCTTTTGCATGGAGTGGCTCTTGCTATAAACCTCTTTTCAAAGAAAGGGGATGACATATTGATTCCAAGCCCGACCTACAGGCCGTTCAGACAGCTTTGCATAGATAATGAAAGAATAATGCTGGACTACCCTTTAAGCTACAAGGACGGGGTTTATGATCTGGATGCAAAAAGGTTTAAAAAGGAAGCAGAAAAAGCTCGGATGATACTCTTCTGCTCCCCCCACAACCCTTCAGGGCTTGTTTTCAGCATGGAAGAGCTTTCGCTTGTTTTGGAAACCGCCAAGGAATACGGGATTCCCGTGCTGAGCGACGAGATCCACGCAGATCTCGTGCACCCGGGCGCAGTGCATATCCCGATGGGAAAGGCGAACGAGAAGATCGGAGCGGATGTGATAACCTTCATGGCACCCAGTAAGACATTCAATGTCGCAGGAGAGCACAGCGGGATCGCAATCTTCTCCAATAAAGATATGGAAGAAAGGTTCAGAGCCCTGCAGAAGGGACTTTACGTAACAGAACCGGGCTATCTTATAGGAAGCCTCACCGAAACGGTCTATTCAACCGGACTGGATTACAACAAGGCTCTCTGCGGCTATTTGGGAGAGAATGCAAGGGCGATAAGGGAATATCTCGATGCAAACATACCCCAGATAAGAATGGTCGATGCAAAAGCCTCGTTTGTGACCTTCTTGGACTGCGGCGCGATATACGAAAGGGTCAAAAAGGAAATAGATGACAATCCCTCATTATATCCACCCGCACCAGGCGGCGGATATCTTTCACGCTTCTTCGGCTCAGCAGCCTCGGTATGCATGAACGACGGCACCTGGTTCGGCGAACAGTATTACAATTTCGTACGCTTCAATTACGGCACATCGAGAAAGAATGTGCTTGCTGCGCTTGAAAGGATGAAAAAAGCGGTGGACAGCCTCAGATGAGGCTGCCATCAGAATCCCACAAAGGTCCTGGCATCATGCTCCTCAGATAGAACACCTGGCACCTGCAGGGTTTGGAATATATGCTCTCCATCGCCTTGGCATAGCTTACAAGCTGGTTTTTATGGAAATCGGGATCATAGTACCTGTCGCTCTTATAATCGACGACGAGATTATGATCCTTTTTAAATACCACGAGGTCCGCGGATCCGACCGCCACTCCATTTGCCTCAAGACAGAAGAACCGCACTTCGCTCTCGACCTTCCCGCCTTTTATCTCGTTAAGATAATAAGGACATGAGAGGAATCTTTCGACAACCGCCTCTGCTTCATTTTGGAGCACAAGCATCTCATCCTCCGTCACCCTCTGATCATATTCAGGAGTAAACCTCTCCTCTTTGAACAGGCATTCAAGCGCCTGATGGCAGAGCGTGCCGAAAAGGTCGAAGCAGGAGGAGGAAGAAAGGATCTCATCAACAGGGGAAGGAAACGGAGGAAGGATTTCTCTTTTCCCGTCGTCCTTATATATCTCATCGCCCTCATGGCTGAGCTCTTTGACACCGCGGCTTTTGCTCCGAGAGGCAAGCACGGCTTCCGGCATGGAGGAATAAAACCTGTCATTGGTTTTTATCGTTATCCTCGAGGAGGATACCTCCCCTTCAAATAGTACGTCGAACACCTCCTCTTCATAGGAAACGCCGCTTTCCATAAGCGCCTTCTCATAAAGGGCCGCCATGTTCCCCTTCTCGCTGCTCCGCTCCTTATCGGACATTATAACAACGAGATGTGAGGAGGCACGCGTAAGGGCGACATAAAGGATTCTCTTCATCTCCGCCTCCTCCCTAAGCCGCCTGTACCTGGAGAAGATGAGCCTCTTGATACCAGCCCCCTCAGAGGAGTCTATCGCGAAGAACGGAACCACCGGATCATCGATTACGACGCCCCTGTCCGCGATAGTGGATGTGGTTACCCCGCATACGAACACAACGGGAAACTCAAGCCCTTTGGATTTATGTATCGTCATCAGCTTCACCCCGTCGGACTTCAGGTGGAGAAGATTGATATCCATGCGTCCGCGCGTCTGTACGACGTTCTTTATGTAGGAAAGAAATTCCACAAGCCCGCTCTTTTCCTTCGCAGTCTCCCAGATATATTCATAATGCTCCTCGAAGGACGAGAGCTCGGGATTCGCGCTGATATAGGAAAAATATCCTCCTTGGTAATAAAGGTAGCTCACAACATGCTCAAGCGGCAGCCGGGAGGCCATGACCCTTATCTCCGAGTAAAGGGATGAGACTGCTTCGAATCTGACCTTGTCCTTTTCCGAAAGCCCTTCCGGGATGCTTGAAAAACAATCATATGGGAGCTCGTAGGAATCCTTGAATAATGAGAAGAACAGCAGCGCCTTGTCGGAAATCCTTGCAAAAGGCCCTCTTAGGACATTGAAATAGCATTCCTTGTCCCTCGGCTGCACCAAAAGGTTCAGAAAGCTGTAAAAATCGCTTATCATTGCCTCCACGGTTATCGAGGTGCTCTCGACTATCGTATAAGGTATTCCTCTGCGCCTGAAAGCCTTCTCAAGCGGAATCTGGCTGGAGGAATTGCGATAGAGGATCGCAATATCGTCATAGCCCGGGCGGCGCGGACCTTCGGGGGATGGAACGAGATAATCATCGGAGGAGATCATCGCCTTTATCTTGCCCGCGATGTACTCGGCCTCGTTTTCAGTCCAGCTCAGACTCTCCTCGTCGGTTACCTCGTCTCTCATCTTTGAATGAGCGAAGACTATTTTCGGAACGATTCCTCCGTTTGCTTTTCTGCTTCCGATCCTTTCCGCCTCCGCCTCGTACCTGTCGTCCTTCTTATATTTCGAAATAATCCGGCTCAAAAGATCGTCGAGCTCGGCATCCCCGTCACCCTTTCCGTCCCGATAGGAGAAAGCGGATTTGAAAAGCCCGTTGTAATGCTCGATGAGACCCGGCTCGGAACGGTAGTTGGTTCCCATGGAAAAAATATTTCCTCCTATGGAGGCTATTTCATCCTTCAGACTGTTGAACACTGATACATCGGCCCCGCGGAAAAGATAGATGGACTGCTTCGCATCGCCGACGAAAAACAGCTTTGAGTCATCTAGCTCTCCGGCAGAAGGCACTCCCTGTCCGTTTATTCCTTCCTTTTCGGAGAGGATGTATAAAAGCTCCTTCTGACGTATCGAGTCATCCTGGAACTCGTCGATCATTATGTATTTGAACTTATGCTTGTAATAGGAGCGCACATGCCGGTTTTCCTTGAGTATCCTTATGGCAAGGGCCTCGACATCCCCGAATGTGAGCGCTCCAAGCTTTCTTTTCTCAGCCCCGAGGCGGGAAAGGAATATCCCGAAGAGTTTGAAATATCCGCCCTGAGCCTCATCCTCGCGCAGCTCTTTGATCGAAACAAGGAGGGGAAGGAGCGCGTTATAGCGCTTTGCCAAGGCCTTGATCTCGTCGGACCTATCCTTTTTCGGCCCCCTGGTCGCAAAGCCTCTTTTAAGTCCTATAGCCACCAGACTGCGATAGTCCCCACTTTTGATGCGATCAGCCAGCCTCTCATGATACGCAAGGCTTGCCTCATCGAGAAACTCGGGAGGGCTTGAGGTGAGCATTTCGCACTTTCCCAAAAGAGATAGGAGCTGAAGAATCCGGGACGAGATATCCTTTTCGATGGAGGAAAGGAAGGTATAGAATATCTTTTCCTGCTCATTTTCCTCGAAAGTGGAAAAGAGGTCGAATCTTCCGTCCAAAAGCGAAAAAACCTCTCCAGAAAGCTCCACGGGATTGAATATTCTGCATAAAGAGGTCATAAGATTCCCGTAATCGGCAAAAAGCGAGGTGGTGACGTTTTTTATCAGCCTGTCCTTTTCGTCCGCATCGAGGATAGTGAAATCACGGGCTATTCCATACCGCATGCTGTCTGTTCTGGCAATTTCGGCAACAAAGGAATCGATCGTGGATATATGCGCCTTGCTGAAAGCACGGGCCTCCTTTTCAAGGGATGGGAAATACGGAGCAAGGGTTTTAATAAGGCGGAATATACGCTCATACATTTCGGCTGCGGCCTTCTTTGTGAACGTAAGCGTCAATATCTGGTCGACCTTCGCCCTCTTTTTTTCATCCTCAAGCAGCAGCAGTCTCAAAAAGCGGTAGGAAAGAACAGTGGTTTTTCCGCTTCCCGCGCCGGCAGAGACCACCGTGGCCTTGTCCGAATATACGACATCATGCTGCTCGCGGCTCAAAGCTCTCGGATTGAGATTGGAGGAAAGAAAATCCTCGAACGTCCTCATCATCTTACGAAATACCTCCTTCTGCAGCTTGCCTTGAAGCGGCATGCCTGGCAGCTTTTATAGGTGTTGACCGCTTTAAAACCGCCTTTTTCTATACCTTCGACATCTTCTGCTATCCTTTGGTCGCGCTCCTCGTCGCTCAAAAAGCTCTTCTTCTTGACAAGGCCTTTCGAGAATATGGCATAAAGAGGATCGGAGAAATCCATATCACCAAAGGAGGATGAGAGCAGAAGACGGTAGATGTCGAACTGAAGCGTATCCCCCTGCGGCTCCGAGCTCTTGTAATCGATTATCGTAAAACGGCCCTCCTGATCCTGGACGATAAGATCAATAAATCCTTCAAAGAGGATTCCGTCCAAACAGGCACTGCCCCTCCATTCGCTTTCAAATGCGCATCCCGGCCTCTTTATACCCTCCAAAAGCGAAACCAGACTATCCCTGTACCGTGATACTATATACGCCCTCATCTGTTCTGTCAGTACCGGCACATCGGGGGAAACAGGAACAGTATCCCCATTCCGATCCACCTTCATTCCCTTTTTCCACAAATCAAGCTCCCTATCAAGCAGGGCGGGCACAACAGATCGGGCGTCAAATGAGGAAGAATCGACATAAAGCTCGCATACCCTGTGCAGACGCTGTCCGATTTCCCCTGCAGGATATTCCTCCACATCATATTTTCTGATGCGGTCCAGCCCGTATATGTATCTCAGCGCATAGACATATGGACACCGCTCATAACAATCCAGCTGCGTGTAGGAGAAGGTCCAGCTCTTCCTGTTCAGACCATCAAGCGGCATCGGCATGTCCTCGGCAAGATCCTCATCCCTGGATGGTATATCAAGGCTGGTAAGCAAAGCCCTCTCATATCCGCCTTTTTGAACAGGATATATCTTGTACCCTTCAAGGCCATCCTTGTTTATAAATGCCATATCGGCGTATGAATCCGGAATCTTCGACGAAGGACGTACAATCTCCAGATCCAGAAGAGGTATTGCAGAGCCTGTATAAAGCTCGAAGGAGGCTGAAAGATGCACCTCGTCGCTTCCAAGCTGATAAGAAGAGAGCATCGGGATGGTGAAATCTCCGCACTCCCTGTCGCCTTCCGCCTCATAATCCGATAAGAAAGGCGCACGCTTGAGCACACACCTCGACTCAGCCTCGTTCAGGCCCGCTATGAAGTGATGCCGCGCCTTCACCCCCAGCGCCTGCCCAAGCGGATAGATCCTAACCCCCTCCCCCTTGTTCTGAGGAACATATACCGTTTTCTCAAGCACCTTCAAAAACAATGAAAAAAGCTGTCCCGAGTAAGAATATCCCGCATCCTCCATGCTCTCGAGCGACGAGGAGAACGCCATCAGCGTCCTTATTATGAAGGAGAATACATCCTGATCATTTTCCCTCATGCGTATTTCAAGAGCCAGGGACTCCTTTTTCCTTTTGTCCTTCTCTTCTTCCATCGCCTTTACAAGTCCAAGCCTTTCATTATCTGGAAAATTGAACTGTGAAGGCGATAAAAGCTTCTCCATAAGGGATTTTATCTGGTTGACAAGCCTTTTTGCGCTCTTGGCGGCATAAATCCCATCCAGATAATGCTGAAGGTCCTTATACACAAATGAATTCCGCACAAAAAGGAACCTGTCGGGATCCTCCCTGTAGCTTACATTGCGCTCTATCGCGGAGAGGATGAAATCCCTCACCTTCCCTGCATCAAAAAAAGGAATCGAGGGATTCAAGAAAAACTTCTTCATCTCCTCCAGGCCGTAGTTGTTGTCGTGTATTTCAGAAAGGGATTTGAAGAAAACACCTGCAGGATACTCAAGAGGACTTTTACCCCGCATCCTCACAAGAGGAATCGAAAACAGCCACGCCTCCCTTTCCATATAGGGAAGAATCCTCTCGTAGGAAGGTGTGGAGATTATGATATCCGACGGGTCTATGCCGCCGGAAGGCTCAATAAGATGCCGTATTTCCAAAAAGAGGCTGCGTATCTCCTGCTTCTCATTGTCGTAAACGCACAGGCTTGGAGTAGCAATCTTATCAAAGGAAAGGATTTCGATATTCGCCCCATCATCGATTTTTGAAATGAAATCGGCGATATGCATATCCGCGTCGCTGAAGGCCACATGGTATTTTTTCTTTAAATTGTTCTCAAAACCATGTTTTATGAACACCGGCTCGTATAATCCGCATTTTTCCAAAAAGGTGATATATGATTCATAAATAAAAGAGACATCCTTTTTGATCGGGGCATAGGAATAATCAAGGCCATCCTCCAAATCCCTCAGCAGCGAGGATATGAAGGCCGCCATCCTCTCATCCGGAACACTGTTTTGCGACAGGGGAAAGAAATAAGGCAGCTTTTCTTTATATCTTTCGACCAAAAAAGCGGAAAACAGCATCCTTGATGCTTCATCAACCGGCCTTTTTCCCGCCCTCGAGGGATAAAACAGCTCCTTGAAACGATCGAAAGAAAGTATGCTGCTTCCAAGAACCGCGGATCTCGATGGTTTTTCTGAAGACGAAAGCACGTATTCGGAAAGCATGCTGCGCGCGGCATCCTCTGTTGGAAGGACCACGGCCCCTCCTTCATCCAGTATGGAAAAAACCTTCCTGTAAAAAACATCCATGTTTTTCTTATAGCATATCAAAGGAGAAAATGATAACTTTCTCTCATGGAAAAAAAATCATACAAAAAGTATATTCTCCTCATACTCCTGCTTTTCAGCCTGGGCTATCTGGTCTGTCCGACAATATCGATACTCTTTTCGATGCTGCTGGGACAGTATGGCTACAAGGTTGACAACTATATCGTGATGCTTTCTCCCTATGTCCTTGCCATCGCAATCTTCGCCCTTCTTGCCAGAGCTTTCAAGTCCGGGCTGAAAAAGGAGCTGGATTCTGATAACGGAGCATTCAGAACAGATCTTTTCCTTCTTGCATTCCTTCTGATGCTGATCTTCCAGCTCTTTTTACTCCTTTTGCCGATAGATCAAAAAACAAGGAACATGGAGGATACGTCATTCATCCTTTATTCGGCATTGGTGGCGCTTGTCACAATACCTTTCCAGACCCTCTTTGAGGAACTGCTTTACCGCATACTGCCTTTGAGGCTGGCGGGAGACGGAAAGCTGGAGCACGGAAGAAGGAGCATGCTCATGCTCATACTGTTTTCGCTTATCTTCATGCTGATGCATGCGAAAAACCCGGAAGTCGGAAGATACGGACACATACTCCTGCTTTACTATTTCCTCTCAGGCTTCATGCTGGGAATTTTCATGATGTTCTCAAAAGGTGTGGAGATATCATGGGCCTATCATCTGGCGGTAAATCTATATGGCGCGATCATGGCCTCCTCCGAGTCGGGAGTACTTGGAAACAGGACTTTTTTCATCCTGGAAAGTAACCATGTCGTCGCGCAGGGCTTTATATCTTTGATTCTTTCCTCCGCCCTCATGCTATATCTGATATATATCGGTCGGAGAAAAAATCTTTTCTCATTATGATGGAGATGTCATGGCTAAAAAGAAGATGACGAAAAAAACCAAGAAATTTTTCAAGAGCATCGCGGTGACGCTTCTTGTCATCGTGGTCCTCTTTATCGCGATGTGCTTCGTATCCGGCACAGAGGAGGATAACAGCAGCGGCATCCTTGCCGATGGTACGATTACGAATCTCGAGCTGCCGGCTCCCGTGGAGGGCGAACAGATAATCAGGCACACCGGATACACCCTCTCTTACAACGAAAAATACGAGCTTCCAAGCTATGTCGCATACGAGCTGACACGAAACGAGGTGCTCGGAGGAGAGGAAAGAGGGGACAATTTCCGCGAAGACCCGGCAGTCAGGACCGGATCCGCAACCCTCGCCGATTATCGTGGAAGCGGATATGACAGAGGACACCTTGCGCCGGCTGCTGATTTCAAATGGTCCGCAGAGGCGATGAGCGACACGTTCTTCATGTCCAACATGTCTCCCCAGGATCCGAGCTTCAACCGCGGGATCTGGGCCGATTTAGAGGCGGCGGTGCGTGTCATGGCCTATGAAAACGGAAAAGTGTACGTGGTCACCGGTCCTGTGCTCACAGACGGCCCGTACGAAACAATAGGAAAAAACGAGGTCGCCGTCCCCAAGAGGTTTTACAAGGTCATTCTCGATTATACCGAGCCGGAGATAAAGGCCATCGGATTCATTCTAAACAACGAGGGCTCGTCAAAAAGCCTTGAGAGCTTCGCAGTAAGCGTGGACGAGGTGGAGAGGGTTACGGGGCTTGACTTCTACCCCGCCCTGCCGGATGACCAGGAGGAGATCATAGAATCGAAATTCAACACCTCCCAATGGTCATTCAAGACAACCCTTCCAAAGGACGTCAGCCCCGATGACAGCATCGCCGAAGGCTATGTAACAGGAGGAAGTGAGAAAGATAAATACCTTGATATGATCCTTTCATACATGTACAAGCTCAAGGAGCTGGTGTTCGAATACACCGGCACAGAAGATATAGCAAGGAAGTTCGGACTGCTTTAATCCTTTTTGCTTTTCAGACAATGTATGCAAAAAGTTTTATGCACAGTCTTCATTCTTCCACAGACAGGGCACCGATGCTTTTCCTCCTGTATTCTTATAAGAGCATCCGGACCCTTTTCTTTTATTATGGAAAGGTTTTCAAGCATGCTCATCCCATAACGTCTTTTGTAACGCTCATTGAGACGCTTGAGGCGGAAACAAGGATAGCTATTGCATTCAAAGCAATAAGCATCCTTTTTTAGGCAAGCTTTGATAATACAGTTAAGACACGATTTGCGGCTGATTTCAATACGACAGCCCTTGCATTCAATCCCAATTCCCTGATAGGCCTGGCATAAGGCGCAATCCATTTTGCAGGGTGCTAAAAGGGAGATACGGTTTGAACTGTTTGAATATTCTTCTGTATCCATTTAAACCAGCATAGCATGAATTCAAATGAACTTTTAAGAGAGCTTCTTTTAAAAGATATATTCCGGATGAATATATTTTTTTAATGCCAGACCAATCAGCCGATCTGTCTGATCTGCCATGAACAGAGGAATGTTCAGCATATCATCATCAAGTTTCAGGTTATTTAATGAGAATCGTACGCGTAGTTTGACCTGTCCCGGGAACAGTTCTTTTATTTTCTTAAGGCTCTTGCTTGCAGTATTGGCTTCTGCCTTGATCTCGACAGGGAAAACATCGTTTTCACGCTGGATCAGGAAATCCACCTCGCAAGGCGGGTTTATCTGCGTCCAATAGCGAGGAGTCACCTCAAACTGCGTAATCAGGGTCTGGAGCACAAAATTTTCAGCCAATGCTCCCTTGAATTCGGTAAAAAGGCGGTTGCCCTCCCCGAATGCTGTCGGTGAAAGCTGTGCCAACCGGCGGAGCAATCCCACATCAACCAGATAAATCTTGAATGCGGAAAGATCGTCATAAGCAGCTACGGGAAGGCCTAAAGCAGTGCTGCGGTAGATCTTATGCACCAGCCGTGCATCAACCAGCCACTGCAAGGCATCCTCGTATTCGCGGGCCCTTGCGCCTTCTTTGACCACCTTGTAGATAAACTTTTTGTTCTCCCTGGCAAGCTGGGACGGGACAGACTTCCAAATCATCGAAATCTTGGGAAATTCACTGACATTTGGATGCTTTGCAAAGTCGCGCTCATAGGCGTTGATAATCCCGGACAGGGCCTCCTGCATGGCATCCACATCCCGGGCCTCCGTCCACATCTTGACCGGTTCCGGCATGCCTCCGGTAACATAGTACATCTTCAGCTTCTCATATGGTGGATTAAAAAAAGCATCGGGAATAGGCTCAATGTCGTTTACTGTTTCCAGATATTCAGCCAGATTCCCATCACCGTTGGCCAGCAGGAACTCTGTGAATGTCATCGGGTCGATATGGGGAATTCTTCCAGTTCAACAGCTTTTTTACCTCCTAATAATAAATCCCATAACATGAGGTCATAAACGATATAATTGATGGGACTGAGGACGACATATATCCTAAGCCAAGAGCTTCATACGGAGTCTGTCCCAGTTCCCTTTCAATCCCTATTGGTTGGTTAAGCGTAAGAGCTTCATTCACGCGGGAGATTGGATGAGGGGAACCATCTTTCATTACCCAGGAGGTAAAGCCATGTGCAACATCGGCGGAATCGACATCGCAAGCAGGAAGTTCGACTACCGTATCATCGACGAGAATGGAGCAAGCCTTTCCAAAGGCAGCTGCGAAATGACCCGTGCCGGGTTCGCAAGCTTCATTTCCGATGTCCCGGAGGACACAATCTTCGTTATGGAATCCACTGGTCGCTATCATAAGAACCTCTGTCATTTCCTCAGCCAAAGAGGTCTTGAGGTCTGTATCGAGAATCCTATGATGATCAAGAACTACGTAAAGTCCACGACTCTCAGAAAGACAAAGACCGACAGTGCCGATGCCCTCAGCATTGCAAGATACGGCCTTGCCAATTACGATAGGCTTCATAGGGAGAAGCGTGTCATGGATGACGAGGTGAGGAGCATAGCAAGAAGAAGGCAGGAAGTTGCCGAGGACATAGCCAGGGCCAAGACCCAGCTCAAGAGCGATCTCGCCATTGCATGGCCTGAAATCCTTGCTGTCGATGTATTTACATCTTCCATGCTCTCCTTTCTCTCTGTCTTTGCATCTCCTGATGAGGTCCTTTCCGCTGATGATACAGAGCTTATGGATGTTCTCATGCAGGAAAAGGGACGCTATCTCTCCATCTCCGTGGAGGACATCAAGGGCTATGCCATAGGAAGCATAGGAGTCGATGGATACGCTGACCTCGTCAGGGACAGCGCACAGAAGATACAGTATCTTGAAAAGAGAGACAAAGCTCTCACAGATGCCCTTGTAGAGCATGAGAAGAAGGTGCATGCGAAGGAGCTGGAGATACTCCAGTCCATTCCTGGAGTCGGAGAGATAACCGCGGCTCACTTCATGGCGGAGATTGAGGATATCTCCAGATTCGCAACCTACCAGAAGCTCATCGCATATATGGGTACCGATCCTTCCATCTACCAGTCCGGCGAGAGCTTCAGCAAGGGCCATATAACAAAGCACGGAAACAGGAGTCTTCGGAAGTATGTCTACATCATGGCCCAGAAATCCATCATCTGGTCTCCTTTCTTTCGTGCCTATTATGACAAGAAGAGAAATGAAGGTTTCAGCCACAGGAAGGCAATGATCGCCGTGATGAACAAACTCACGAAGATCATTTTCACCCTCCTGACCAGAGGAGAAATGTACAAGGAACAATCCTGATTTGAATTCCTTTCTATTCCTCATTCTTTATAGTTGACTCCATATCACACTTTTATTATATGTTAAAACAGAAAAGGAACAATTCAAATCACGAAATCATATGATTTTCCAGGTCTCATAATTACGAACAACCAGTTGAGAAAGCCCACAAGCTTTTATATTGGGATGATCAACCCATAGTTGCGGGCATTAACGTATCACTTGGCCGTTATGTGAGTATTCCATTTTTAGTGAACACAAAAAATAAGAGCATAATGAAAAGGAAGTCAAAATATAAAAGCGCTGGTTACAGAATAAAAAAACCGGACATGTCTCCTGCTGGAAACAGGTCCGGATACCAGGTAGTGCCCAAGACAAGACTCGAACTTGCACAGCCTTGCAGCCATTAATACCTGAAACTAACGCGTCTACCATTCCGCCACTTGGGCAATTCTAAAGAGAATATAACATCATAAAAAAGTTTTGTCTATTTATGAAAATCACTTTCTATTGTCAACATCAAAAAGAAAAGTTAAGTTAAGACTATGTTGAACATACTTTTTCTTGGTGAACTAGTGGGAAGGCCCGGTATCCAAGCGCTGAAAAACGGCATTGGGGAACTGAAAAAGAAACACCAGGTGGATTATACGATAATAAACGCCGAAGGGATGACCAACGGCTTTGGAATAGGAAAGCTGCATAGCCAGCAGCTTGGAAAGCTCGGCATCGATCTTGCAACAGGGGGAGAAAAACTCTTTTACAAGATAGACATGGTCGAATTCCTGCCAAAGGCGGGCTTCATGCTCCGCGGCTACAACTTTCCCCCTCAATGTCCTGGACGGGGTATGAAATTTGTAGAACTCAAGGGAAGGAAATATCTTATTGCAAACCTTTTGGGCAATGCGGATTTCCCGAAAATCGCGGTTCAGAACGCCTTTTTGAGCGCGGAAAGCCTCCTTAAGAAGGCCGAGGAGGAGAACGCCACCCTTATCTTGATCTTCCATGCCTCCACGAGTGCAGAAAAAAACACGATGTTCCATTTCCTCGACGGCAAGGCCGCCGCGGTGGTTGGAACCCATACGAAGGTCATAACCGCAGACGGCTCGGTCAGCGAAAACGGTACGGCATACATCACCGACAACGGCAGGGTCGGATCCTTTTCTTCAGTCGGAGGCTTTGATCCGGAGACCGAAATCAAAAAGATAAAAGGAGGCATACCCTTAAGAAGCCACGAATGCTGGACAGATGGGATGATCCAAGGATTTTTAGTAAGCATCGATGAAGAGACCGGAAAAGCAGTAGATTGTAAAACAATACTGGAAAAGGTCGAGATCGAGCGTCCGGAGGAAAAGAAATGAAGAAGGAAGTGACCGTCATAGAAGTGAACGGCAAGCAGATAAGACTCGGTTGCGACAGCTCCTCCTGCGAAGGCTGCCAAGGTTCCTTCTTCTGTACGGCGAAAAACACCTCTTTCGTGGTGGAAAACAACAAGGATTTAAAGCTGAAAAGCGGAGACAAGGTTGTTTTGGAAATGGATTCCAAAAAGACTGTTTTTTCTGTCTTCTTATCCTTCGGCCTGCCATTGATCCTTTTCATTCCCGGATACTATATCGGAAACGCTATTTTTTCCTCGGAAGCAGCCTCGTTCCTTTCCGCACTCTGCGGAGTTGCTCTGGGCTTTTTGATCGCCGGCCTATATTTCAAGATCAGAAAACGCATATACAAACCTGAAATACTGGAGAAGAAAGTGTGAACAGAATCCTCATCCTCCTTCTGCTCCTCATCCTTTCATCCTGTTCGATACCGGAACGGGAAAGCATAAGCCACAGGGATCTTGCCCTGGCCGACATGACGCTTGAGGATACCGAGCTCGTGCTCGGACGCGAAGGCGAAAACCCGATCAGGATCAAGGCAGACAGCCTTGCTTTGTATCAAAGGGAGAATCTGGCATTGATCAAAGGAATATCGTTTTTCCAAGAGGACGGGCTTGAGGGAAGCGCAGAAGAAGCGGAGCTGGATACAAAGAACGAAATACTCACCCTGAAGGAAGAGGCGGTCATCATAAAGCCGTCGGAAAAGCTTGAGATAAGAGGAAGCGAGGGGATCGTATTCGATTCAAAAAACCAGGTGGTTACAACGCAAGGCCAAGTCATGGTAAAATCCGAGGATGGGGAGTTTCTGGGCGAAGGCTTCTACGGTGATCTGAAAACGGAAAGCTACAGCTTTGAAAAAATAACAAGAGGGGTGTTTGGTCTATGAGAAAGGCATCATTATTCGTTTTCATAATGCTTCTACCCTTCTTGCTATTTTCCAGTCAGATAAGCTTTTCCGGCGCCCAAAGCAAGATCGTCCTCAAGGAAGGAAGGGAAAGCGTCGAGCTTACGGGAGGCGCAAGCGTGGACGACGGGGATCTGCACATAGAAGCGGACAACATGAAGCTTTCTGGCACAGATTGGACGGAAATCTCATGCTCGGGCTTTGTTACGGTCGAAGATAAGGCACGGGAGATAAACATAAAAACAAGCACAATATATTTCGACCGCAACAGCCAAAGGCTGCTTTTATCCTCATATTTCGAACTGGAAGACAGAAAGAACGGCCTATTCGCATCCGGAGCACAGATGGAATTCGATATGGACAACGAGATCCTCAGGCTGAGTGGACAGGTCAGGCTGAACAAGATCGAGGATGATGAGATCATAAGGGCGCAGGCCGAATCGATGGAGTACGACAGGGAAAACGGGATGCTGACACTCAGAGCCAATGCAAGCGTAACCTGGAAAGGCAATTCATACAACGCGCAGATGATAAGCCTGGACCTTGAAAACGATACGATCGAGCTTGAAAGCAAGATCGGAGGAGTCATAAATGGCTGATACCCTTCAAATAGAACATCTTTCGAAGTTTTATGGAAAGAAGCATGTTGTCAAGGATGTCAGCTTCAATATGAAAAGCGGCGACATAACCGGCCTGCTCGGGCCAAACGGAGCCGGCAAGACCACCTCTTTTTACATGATCGTGGGATTCATCAAGGCAAACGGCGGGAAAATCCTTCTAAACGGAGAGGATGTCACATACCGTCCCATGCACGAGCGATCGCGGCTTGGACTTGCCTATCTGCCGCAGGAGGCATCGATCTTCAGGAAACTCTCGGTCGAAGATAACATCAAGGTGATCCTCGAGGCCCAGAAAAACCTCAGCAAGGCAGATAAGGAAGAAAAGCTTGAAAGGCTCATCGCACGCTTCGGCATCGACAAGGTGAGAAAGCAGTACGGCTATACCCTCAGCGGCGGCGAAAGAAGAAGGACGGAAATAGCAAGGGCTCTTGCCACCAGTCCCAGATTCCTGCTCTTGGACGAACCGTTTGCAGGCATAGACCCGAAAGCAGTGTACGAAATAAAGCAGATAATCCGCCAATTGTCAAACGACGGGATCGGGATATTGCTTACGGACCACAACGTGCGCGACACGTTGGAGATAACCACGGATGCCCACATAATCTCGGACGGTCTCATAATCGTCTCGGGCTCCAAGGAGGAGCTTCTGGAAAACGAGATGGCTAAAAAGATCTATTTCGGCGATGCATTCGGAGGCTAGCATGGAAAACAACCTTCAAATGGGGCTCAAACAGCAATTGAAGCTCACCCAGGCCCAGATACAGAAACTTGAAATGCTCGCCCTCAGCTCCCAGGATCTTGATATGGAGATCCGCAAGGAAGAGGAGAAGAATCCCTTCTTGGATGTCAGCTACTCCTCCTACAGCTTCGACAGCACACATACCAGCCTTGACAGCTCCATCGAATATGTCGACGACGATGATGCGGGAAAGGCCAATTGGCTTGAAAGGGCCATCGGGGAAAGGGAAAGCCTTAATGCCCACGTGGATAAGCAGATAGAGCTGCTTGATGTGGACGAGGGGGTGAAGAACGCCCTCTTCAGACTTTCTTCCAGCCTCGATGAGAACGGTTTTCTTCCCCGCGATGTGGAAAGCCTGTTCAGACCAGAGGAGATGAAAGACCTTCCAAAAGCACTCGAGCTGATAAAAACCCTGGATCCCACGGGAATCGGGGCCTCAAGCGTCGAAGAGAGTCTGAAGCTCCAGCTCAAAGAGCTCCATCTGGCGAAAGAGGACGAGGAGAACATCTCCTTCATGATAGACAACCTCGGGATGCTTAAAAACGGGAAGACCGCTCTGGTTGCCAAGGCCCTCAGGATGGACCAGGAAGAGGCGGACATGCTCTATTCGATCCTCAAGAGCCTCACCCCCTACCCCGGGGAAAAATTCAATACAAACTGGGACAGCTATGTAAATCCCGAGCTCACGATAAAAAAGAACGCCGAAGGGCTTTTGGAGATCAGCGACGCTTCGGAAAACCTTCCTTCCGTCTCGCTTGATCCCGAATACCTCAAGTTCGAAGAGGATGTGAAGGCTGCAAAGGATCCCAAGAACAAAGAGGCACTGTCATACCTTAAGGAGTACAGGCAGAAAGCGGAGGATATAATAGACGCGGTGAACCTCCGTAAAGCCACACTGCACCGTCTTGGGCTCTATCTTGCAGAAAAACAAAGGGCGTTCTTCGACGAAGGGCCTTCCAAGCTGGTGCCGGACACGCAATCATCGGTGGCGTCAAAGCTGGACCTGAGCATCTCCACAATCAGCAGGATCTGCTCAAACAAATATGTATCCACCGACTGGGGAGTGTTCCCCTTCAGCTTCTTTTTCTCCTCATCATCGGGCTTTGCAAAGGACGATGAGAACGCGTTAAGCAAGAATGCCGTGAAGGAGAAGATCAAGGAAATAATAAACAACAACGACAGCGGTAAGGCCTTAAGCGACCAGAAGATTTCAGACAAGCTTGAGGAAATGGGTATAAAATGCGCCAGAAGGACTGTTGCCAAGTACAGGAAAGAACTTGAAATCGACACATCATATACACGGGAAAGCTGACAATTTCTCTTTCTTTGTTTCCTATCACATGATACAATCAAGTTAAATAAATACAACCTAAGAAGGAGGAGAATGTATGAATCTGACCGTTAAAGGTGTAAACTACTTGCCAAGTGATGAAACAAAGGATTTCATTGACAAGAAGCTAAAGAAGCTCTCCTTTGCCGAAGACTATCTGCACGATCTGGACATCAACATCAAGAGGGAATCAAAAGGGATCGGATACCATATCGATGCAATAATGCACTTCACCTGGAAAAAGGAAAAGATCGTCAGCCAGGACTGCTATGAATTATATGAAGGTATAGAACTGATAGCCGACAAGATCCAAAGCGCGGCGAAGAAAGAAAAAGAAAAGACCATGGGTCTCTGAAGAACACCAGCCCCGCTTCGAGCGGGGCTTTTCCATCTGCCTGCAAAATTCAATTAAGAAAATCAGAAAAGAATCTGCCCTCAAGTTTCCCATGTATCTCATGCATTCCAGAAAAATAATCGCAAATAAAATTCTCATCTGCATCTAAAGAGGCATAACACCGCCTGACAATCTTTTCCGCCTTCCGCGTTGACTCTTGCGGATAAATCGGATCTAGATCTCCAGACTCCCAAAGCATCGGCATTGGTGCGATTGCCGAAAGTATATCAGGCATTTCAAAAGACTCGAGCATTCCAGGAAGGTAATTGCATATGCAATGATTCATCGCTAAAATGCTAGAATTGAAAAAATTTGCATATCCACTGATAACACATGCTGATATGCGATCATCTACAACAGAAAGGAACGTAGCAACAGTTCCTCCTCCAGAAATTCCCATGACACCTGCCTTGAGCATCGGGAAACGGGAATGCATAAGCCCGATAGCAGCATAAGCTTCATATACCCGCAATCCCAGGAGAGTCTTTCCTGCTGCTAGTAGATTAGCAGACAACCTATGGCAACTGCTTTTTTTCCAATCACCGCATTCGATATCTTCTTTAAGCCGCATTTCTCCAAAGCCGACAAGTTCCGGAGAAAAAGTCACAAATCCCTGTTCTGCCAAGCTGACAGCAAACTGTTTCTCATAAGTGCTTTCTCCAATGAGCCCGACAATATCTCGAGCTCCGTAACCATGGCCATGAAGAGTAAGGACCAAACCTTTGATCTTCCCTTTTGGAATCAAGACATAACAAGGGCAGACCAAATTCTCTGAGATTGAAAAATGAATTTTCTGCAATGAGTACGGTCCTTTATCCTCTTCTGGATCTTCTGAAACAAGTTCATATGGCCAGTCGCAGCCAAACCCCAGCCTTTCAAATATCTTTTGCCGTATCCGGCTTTTCCAAACATCGAAAGATAATCCATTGTCTAAATATCCACTCACGGCACACTCTGGCTTTATGCTACATTGTGATGAAAGAAACCCTTCAAGCATATAAATCTGCAAGCCTCTTAGAAAGCAAATCGGGGAAATTAACGGTCATACCATAAACATCCAAATCGACCATCTTATTCATCAATCCGACATCTTTTATTCCCCAAGGCCTTACTCTCAAACCTGCGTTTTTTACCTTCCTGACAATCTCTTCAGAAACAAATGCTGCTTCCGGACAATACTCGACAATCCCCATGTCTTTAAGCTGGCTGATTAATTCGTCAGAGTATGATTTAGACAGAAAGCCCAGCTGCGGCGCATGTTTATCACTTGCTAAAGATGAAATACTATCGAAAATGAATGATGTAATAGTAAAATCTTCATCCTCTGCATAATGCCTCAGCATTGCAAGAGTCTCCTCTTCCACTCCTCTCTGCTTGATTTCAATTGCAAGCTTTATGCCAGAAGAACCAAACTCAATAAGGAAATCTTCTAACCGTACAAGTTTTTCACCTTTATATTTTTCATCCTTGAAAGAACCTGCATCGAGATCTTTTAATTCATCCCATGTGTAATCGCATATCTTACCATCCATCGATAAAACGCGTTTCATTGATTCATCATGGAAGAGGACCAAAACTCCATCCTTGGATTTTTGTACATCGGTCTCAATACCATTGGCTCCCATCTGTATTCCCATCCTAAATGAAACCATGGTATTCTCAGGGGCATACTGGCTAGCGCCCCTGTGAGCAAAATTAATCATATGTAATCCTTATAAATTTTACTTCTTAGTGCAGGCGGACCTGCACTAACATGGAACTATTAATATTCTTCCAAGAAATCATCAATCTGATTCTGCATGTCGAGAACAAGCGCGGAAACATCAGCAGATGAATCTTCCTCTATGATAGATAGTATGCTGTTGATGTTATTCCATATGGTTGCATCGACAGGATTGATAGGCTGGCCATAAAGATGATCCACCTGATCGTATGTTTCTTTCCAGAACGGGTCTGCAAGCCTGGCTTTGACAACATCGTCCTCCATCGAGGATTTTGTTATAGGCATGTAGCCCTTATTCATGGAGAATCCTGAATAAGATTCGGTTGATGTCATGAATTTGACAAAATCCCACGCCAAGGCCTCCATCTCTGGCGTAGATTTGAAAACAGCGAGTCCATTACCGCCAAGCGGTGCACAAATCTCTCCATTAATAGACGGGAATGTAACCATGGCATAATTGAATTTGCCATTCACACCCTTCGACACTGACCCATTGCCAGCACAAGAATTAAGAAGCATTGCAAGGGAACCGTTATTGAAGTCGTCTTTTGCAGTGCTATGCTGGTTTGACGGCATGGCGCCGTTTGCTGCAAGATCCTGTATCGATTCAAAAAATGCTATAACTTCAGGCTGGTTGATGTTAACAGACTTTTCGCCTGTCACTACGTCAGCTCCGGCCGCTTTGATCAATCCGTTGATATACCATGGAGCATCTGAAGGCATATTAAATCCATAAATATCGGTAATACCATCTCCATTAGCATCTATTGTAAGTTTCTTCGCGGCATCAATAACCTCATCCCAAGTCTTCGGAATATCCACACCATATTCCTCGAACAAGTCTAGATTGACATAAAGCACAGGCATGGAAACCTGGTAAGGCAACGCCACTTTTGTTCCCTTATACGTGTATCTTCCCCAATAAACATCTAGAATATCATCCTTTTCCTCCTGCGTCATGAGATCATCCATGGGAACAATAACTCCAGCATCATATAATTGTGGAATTCCGTATCTCTGGCTCACCAAACCGACGTGTGGAAGTTCGCCGGAAACAGAAGAAGCGATATACTTTGTAGTCAGATCGTCATAATCGGATCCGATTCCTACCCTATTGACTTTGACATTAGGATAAGCTGTTTCAAAAGCTGCAATCTCCTCTGTAAATGTATCGTTGATGCGTGTGTAGAAAGTCAGTTCGATCTTGCCTTCGGCGGCAGCCTTTTTCTCTCCACTTCCACCCGCATACATGCAGGTAAGAACCGATAAGCATACCATGAGTGCTACTAAAACCTTTTTTCTCATATAATTCCTCCTTTAGGTAATTATTTAATTCCAACTTTAGTTATTCCCTGTACAAAATATTTTTGAAGGCTGACAAAAAGAGCCATGACAGGAAGGATGATCACGGTTGATGCCGCCAATATCTTAGGCCATTGGCTTCCTATATCAGGATCAACCATATACCGCAATCCAGTCTGGACCGTCCTCATATCCGTTGCACTTGTAACAAGTGTAGGCCAGAGATAAGCATTCCAACTACTGACGAATCCAAATATAACGATTGTAGCCAACGCACTTTTTGCCAGAGGAAGAATAACCATCAAAAAGGACTGTATGACGTTGGCGCCATCTATTTTCGCAGCATCCATCAAAGCATCTGGAATCGTCTTAAAGAACTGACGGAGCAAAAAGATAGCAAACATGCTTGTTAAAGATGGAGCAATGATTGCAAAATAAGTATCCGTCATATGCAAGGATGCTATTGTCAGATAGTTTGCAATGATAGTGCTTTCCGTAGGGACCATCATTGTACAGAGAAATATATTGAACAATGCCTTTTTACTCTTAAATTCCAGCTTGGCAAAAGCAAATGCGGCAAGAGGACATGTTATCAGCTGGGCTGCTACTGTTAAAATGGAAGTTATAATGCTATTTATGAAAAATCGCCCGAAAGGAGCCATCTCCATAGCCTCAGGATAGTTTTGCCACCTCCAGACATCAGGAATCCACGATCCTTTTATGAAAATGTTCTCACCTTCCCTGAATGAAGATAAAATCATCCATACGTATGGCACTGCGATGAAGAATGCCACAACAATCAAAATAAAATACCGGACAAAGTTAAATAAAATCTTGTAGTTTTTCTTATTGATCATATTGCACCTTCTTCTCAAGGATTCTTTGAAAAACATGAATTACAAGAATCAATACGAATAATATATTCGAAATGGCTGAAGCATATCCTATCTGGAATCTGTTGAATGCATAATCCTGCAGCATTATTACAAGGTTCTGGGTAGAATTGGCAGGACCTCCGTCCGTAAGCATATTGATCACAGTAAACATTTTCATCACCGTAATCGTATTGAGAATAAAAAGCATGAACGTCGTTGGCGAGACAAGAGGGAAAGTTATATGCCTTATTTTTTGAAAATAAGACGCACCGTCTATTGTCGCTGCTTCAAGAACTTCATCCGATATATTCTGGATGCCTCCAATAAAGACCAAGGTATCATAACCAAGCATACGCCATATAGTAACCCCGCATATGCACCAGAATGCGGTGCTTGTCTGGTTAAGCCATCTCACAGGCGTGATACCCACCAATTCCAGCGCCATATTGAGAGCTCCGTATTGAGGATGGAAAATAAAAAGCCAAACAGAAGACATTGCAACCATTGATGTCACATGAGGAGCAAAATATAGAGTACGGAAAAACACGCTGCTCTTCCTGCGTTCCGCTAACAGCACGCTAAGCAGAAAACCGCCAAGCAACGTGACAGGAAGAATAACGGCTACATACTTGATGCTTCTTAATATCGTATCCCAGATTTCTTTCGATCTGAACAGCTTGGAATAGTTTTTTAATCCTATAAACTTCATCGGGGTCACCATATTATAGGAAAAAAAACTCAATACCAGCGATCTGAGAACCGGATAGATTATGAATATCAAAAGAGGAATAAGAGCCGGAAGAACAAACGCAATTCCTACAACCTCACCCTTTAACAGCTTCATTCTCTTACCGTCCATTATCATCTCCAATAAATTTCCGTGCTTTGAGAAACTCATCAATCAAAACGCCATCGACACCCATGGATTCCCATTTTTTCAAATTGCACCATTCAGTTCGTCCTACTGTCTTGGCGGTCCCGCTCATCACCCATACCTTTTTGCCAAAAGAATGGGCCTTATCTATTTTTTCTTGTACAACCCAGTTTTCCCAAAGACGTATATATTCGCATGGCGAATCAAGATATTCATCAAAATCGGATTCAGCATGCATGAAAGAGAGAACACGTATCGCCTCATCATCGTCTTTTACAGCATAAACGCCATTTATTTCCTGAACTCCCAGGACAACTTCATCTTCGACGGAATATTTATGGATCAAATCCAATATCGGTCCATATAAATCAAGACTACTTTTTATATGCAACAGCAATGGATGCATATCCTCCCGCAACAGATCTTCCAATGTATAAACTCCAGTCGAAGGGGAAGAAAGATGTCTTAACCCAAGAAATTCGGGAAGGCTCATCATTTCAATTTCCTTATCAATGCCAAAAACACGCAATGCATTAGCATCATGGCATATGACAGGAATACTTTTATCTTGAGTGTATCTAACATCCAACTCTACAAAATCCGCACCTTCTGATAAAGAGAAACTAGCGGAATCCAATGATTGTTCAGGGTAACGGTCCGTTCCAGCCCTATGTGCAATTAAAATCACCTAAAACCTCCTCCCAATTCTTTCTGGCACTCAAAATAGCTACCCTTAAAAATAAGGATAATTTACATAACTATAAATTCAAAATATTATTTTTTTGTATGAACCATAGACAAATTCTATGGATAGTTATTAAAATGGAATTATGAATCTGAACTATTACAGCGTATTCTATCATGTTGCAATATTGCAAAATATAACTTTAGCTTCGAAAAAGCTTAATATATCTCAACCTTCAATAAGCAGAGCCATTGCTTTATTAGAATTCGAATTGGATAAAACCCTTTTCATAAGGTCGAAAAAAGGAGTGAAACTCACCCAGGATGGCCAGATCCTTTTCGATTATGTGGCAAAAGGTCTTAACTGGATAAAAAAAGGGGAGATGGAAATAACAAAAACAGATGAAAAGGAAAACAATTTAATTCTTGGAGCGAGCCAGCTCACAATAAAATCTTTCTTGCCGCCTCTTCTGCAGCAATTCGAATTGCAATACCCTAATGTGAACCTATCGATCCAGACAAGTTCATCGCTGCAGATCATAGATAAACTTATGGGAGGGTTGATCGATGTCGCAATAGTTCCCGATCCAATAGAAATCAACCGTGATCTGGAAATCATCAATCTGATGAGCATCAACAACGTACTGATTGGAGGACAAAAATATAAGTTTCTTGAAGGAAAAGAGCTCTCATTATCAGATCTTAGCAAATATCCATTCATTTCACTCTCTCAAGGTACAGCAGGCAGAAAATGGTTTGACCAGCTTTGCGTTAAGAATTCGGTTGAAATCACCCCTTCCATAGAGGTTCAGACATCCGATCTCATCGTACCATTGGTAAGGCACAACCTTGGGCTAGGGATTGTGGCTGATATCTTCATCCAAGAAGCTATCCAAACAAGAGATATAATGAAACTCGCTATTAAGGAGACATTGCCAAAAAGGAATTTTGTACTCTGCTATAACAAAACCAAACAGTTAAGCCACATAAGCGAAAGATTCATTGAGTTAATACATAATGGGAAAAAATAAAATGATCATAATCGCCCTATCTCCAATTATTCTCATCATTTTGACCTTGAGCATATTTAAATTAAAACCTATAACATCGTATCTCTTAACATTTTCAACTTTAATCATAATATTGCTTATGTTCTCCCTCCTTTCCCCGATGGAAATCATTACAGCATCCTATGAAGGCTTATTATGCGCCCTATGGCCCATATGCATCCTTATATTTTCCGCCCTCCTGCTCTTCAACATTGCAGTCGGAGAAAAAGAGAGGGATTTATTGCAGCATTATTTTTCCAGCGGCAAGAATGATGAACTTACGATGCTCATGATCGTGCTCGGCATAGGTTCAATGCTTGAAGGCTTGGCCGGCTTCGGAATTTCCACTATAATCCCATTGTCCTTGATGATCTCATCAGGACACGATGCTTTAAAAAGCACAAGGGCCATACTTGCCGCCATCTCAATACCTACCACATTCGGCTCAATGGGAATCCCAATGACAAGCCTATCCTCGGCAATCGGGATGCCTATGGACGGGATTCTTAAGCCAACATTGGCCTTTGGGGCAGTGCTGATACTGTTTTTGCCAGTCCTGACGGTCTTCGCCTATAACGGCACATTTGCCATAAGAAGAACAATCATAGCCGACATAGCCATAATATCGATATTGTATCTTGCTTCTTATACGGCGGCTGGCTTTTTCATGGGACAAGCATTTCCTGCAATCATGGGAGGTTTATCCATAACAATATTCATATACAGGAGAAATGGCATGGGAAAAAAATCCATTAGAGCGATTTCTTTTTCTGATATTAGAAGCTTCATTCCAATTATCTCCTCGTTGATTTTCCTATGCATTCCTTCTTTTTGCCCTCCTCTCGGGAAAATGATAGGCAAAGCACACATAACAGCAACGTTTTTTTCTGGAAACACGCCGCAGCAAGTTACTTTCCAACTGATAAACACCCCTGGAATGCTGATACTAATCGGTACATTAACAGGGTGCATCATAATCAAAAAGAAAATAGGAGAGATTTCTTCTGCAGCCATAAGCACGATTATTCATAATTGGAAACCTATGGCAAACATGTGCCTGGTATTAGCCATCTCAAAACTCATGAATTATTCCGGAATGACTGCAGAAATAGCAAATGAGCTAATAGGCATGACAGGAAGAGCTTTCCCTTTCGTGGCACCATTCATCGGCACCATCGGATCATTCATTACGGGGACGAATACCTCTGCAAACATATTATTCGGCCCTATACAGGCACAGGCGGCTATTGATTTGTCAGTTTCCGCAGGCTTTCTCGCTTCTTTCAATGCGCTTGGCGCAAGCATAGGGAAAATAATCTGTCCTCAGAATTTGATATTAGCATCTTCCGTTACAGAAGAGATGAACTATGGAAAAGTTAAACCCGTATTCCCGATCTTCATATTTTATACATTGCTTTCATCAACTCTCTGCCTTATTTTCGCTTATTGATGAATCTGCAGCAAAACACTGGTTCATGAAATCTTCTCGAAAATCCCTTTTTCCCTGTTCTTCCTGACCTCGTTCCAGTTATAAACCCGCCCGCCCATGGCTATGTACACTCCGCTGGGAAGAAGCTGCGCCGATGCGACAGCGAATCCGAGATTGAATTCCGCATCGCTGTTTTCCAAGGAATAAGGGATCATGGCACCGGTGAAGACAACGGTCTTTCCTTCGATTTTGCCGCTTGATGCTGCAAGGCGCGCCGTATTGACCATCGTATCGGTGCCGTGTATCACGACAATGCGCTTTTCTTCGCTGTTCTCTATATACTTGACTATGTTCTCCCTCTCCTCTTCGGACATGTAGAGGCTGTCGACCGCAAGCGGACCTTCAAGGCAGACGGAAAGCGTCAATCTCGACTGCTGCAATATGCGCGGCAACTGGCTTTCACGGAATGTGAGCTCCCCTTTTATGGCATCATAGCGCTTGTCGAAAGTACCGCCTGTAGTGATTATTCTCAAATCGTTCATAAGAGCCTCCGTTTATGTTATACTCCAAATATGAGCGAATTTACAGTTCTGGATCTGCTTGATCTGGATCTCAAGCAGCACAATCATCTGCAGCTTACATGCATAGCGGGGCGAAGCGGGCTTTCGAAGGTCATACCGAACGACAAGATAAGCCGTCCGGGCCTGGCGCTTGCCGGCTATTTCACCGATTTCTCATGGGACAGCATCCAGCTTTTCGGGCGTGGTGAACAATCCTATCTGAGCGTGTTGGAAAAGGACAACGACTGGAAGAACATTGAAAAGCTCTTCAGCTACAACCTGCCATGCGTGATTTTCATAGGAGGAGCGGCCCCGAGCGAGCATTTCATGGACATAGCCGAAAAGAATGCGACCGCTATCCTTTCCACCCCGCTCGATTCGGCAGTGTTCTCCAGAAGGGTTTATGCGCTTTTGGACGAGGTGTTCGCAAAAACTGAGACGATCCATGGCGTGCTTGTCGAGGTGTACGGAATCGGAATCCTTATAACGGGGGACAGCGGGATCGGCAAGAGCGAGACCGCGCTCGAGCTGATAGAACGCGGGCACCGTCTGATAAGCGATGATACGGTAAAACTCAAAAAGCTCTCCGACAACTACCTCGTGGGCTCGGGAGAAAACCCGATGCTTGCGCATCACATGGAAATAAGGGGAATAGGAATCATAAACCTGCAGACACTCTTCGGAGTGGGCGCAATCAGGGAGAAGAAACAGGTGCAGCTGTCGGTGAAGCTTGAAAAGTGGGATGAGAAGAAGGACTACGACCGTCTCGGGGACCAGACCACAACAACCATAATGGGAATAACGATTCCCGAGGTTGTTTTCCCCGTCTCTCCCGGAAGGAACATCCCTTCACTGATAGAAACCGCGGCAAGGAACGAAAGGCTCAAGAAGCTTGGTTATTATTCGGCAAAGGAATTCGACCAATCGGTTCTCAAGTGGCTTGAAAGCCAGGCTGCACGGAGGCTGTACTACAACACAGACAGCCTCGAGGAGGAGTGATGATTGAAAAGGAGCTTGAAGTGCCCACAAGGGCCGGCATCCATGCCCGCCCGGCGTCGATGATTTCCCAGACCGCATCGAAATACAAATCCGACATCACACTCAAGAAGGAGAACATGTGCATAAATGCAAAATCCATCATGGGTGTGATCACCCTCGGGGCGACCTTCAGGACAAAACTCATACTCTTGGTCTCGGGGGAGGATGAAGAAGAGGCCGCTTCAGAAATAGAAAAACTATTCAAGAACAGGTTCGAGGAATGAGAGGGCTTACAAAAAGGCAGGAGGAATATCTTTCCTTCATGCTGAAAGAGAGGGAGGACAAGGGCACATATCCGACACAAGCCGAGATTGCAAGGCATTTTTCATGCTCGACAAAAGCGGTATTCGACATGGTAAAAGCGTTGGAGGGCAAGGGGATGCTCGAATGCACAAACGGAAGGATCGCCTTGTCAGAAAAGCTCAGACTGATCTACGAGCCAAAAATCATCCCACTGTTCGACCCCTACCCCGGAAGGGTTATAAGGAATATTGCGGAAACGGATATCGGGAGAGGAGAATTCTTTGCGCTGGTAGTACATTCAGAGGACATGAAGAATGCAGGCATACTTCCATCCGATACCGCTGTGCTTAAAAAAGCCGACAAGGCCGAGAACGGCTCAATAGTTTTGGCCCGCTGCGGGGACGAGATCCTCTTAAGACGGTATTATAGAAGATCGGACGGAATAACCGAACTGATACCGGAAAACGATACCATGGGAAAGCTGGTCACGGCCCAGGCAGAGGTGCTTGCGGTTTTGGTCAAAAGCATTAGGAGATACAAGTGAAGGAAAGGAATCTGCTGCTGCTGGGCAGCGAGGAAGGAGATAAGAACGACCGGCTTGAAGAGGAAAAGAGAGCCCTTATAAAGGAATATCCCGATATCGAGATACAGAATTTCTATGCCACAGAGGAGATAACCGAACAGGTGGCCACGGCGCTGACACAGCCCTCGCTGTTTTCTTCCACAAGGCTTGTTGTAATCAAATACCTTGAGAATGCGAAAAAGAACGGAAGCCTTATCAGCCTACTTTCCTCATACCTTTCATCCCCCGAGGATGGCTGCTATATGATAATGCTTTCCAGCGACAACTCCAGTCCGTTTGCAAAAAACCAGAAAAACCTTGAAAGCGTGATATTCTGGGAGGAATTCGAATCGAACAAGATATCCTGGATAAAAAAGGAATTTTCAAAGAACGGATTCTCATCCACCGACACGGCAGTCGAGGAAATCCTATCCTCCGTGGAGAACAACAAGGCTGAAATGAGGAATCTGATAACCACGATCGCCTCATACTACAGACAAAAGGAGCCGGAGAAAAGGGTCATCGACGATGAGGATGTGTCTTCTGTCACGACAAGGCAGAAAGGGGAAACGGGTTCATCCCTTTTCTCGTTCATCGCCAAACGGGATCTCGAGGGCTCGCTTATGATAATCGATGCGATAGCCCTCCAGGACCAGAGCCGCCTCGTAGGGGCTCTGATGATGCTCACCTCGGATTTCCGCATGCTCGAAAACTGTCTGGAGAAGAGGGAAAAAAGGATGCCTCTCAAGGAGATATTCGAAAGTGCGACATCACTCGGCACAAGCTTTGTCACGCCCAAAGGCATTCCCTTCAGAAAGAGGCAGGCCTTTGAGAATGCGATGAAAAACTACAGTCTGGATGATGCAGGTGCGATAATCCGCTATCTTCTGAAAAACGATACAGCATTAAAAAGTGCAGGACAGGACATGCAGGGGTTTTTCGAGGATATCGTGTACAACATAATAATAAACAACGGCAAGGAAACAGAAAACGCGCTTTATACCCCGTTGGAAACAAAGATCAGAAATTAAGCTTGTGAAGGATCCTTTCGGCCACGCTGAGCGGAATGCCCGCACCCTTTGCCAGCTCCTTCGGGCTTAAAGAAAGAATCGCTTCTATCGATCCATATTCTTTCATCAGCTTCTCGCTTCTTTTCTTGCCCATGCCATCAATCGATTCCAGCAGGGAAAACGAAGCTTCCTTGCTTCTCATCCTCTGGTTGAACGACGTGGCAAAGCGGTGGCATTCATCCCTGACAGCGATGAGGACCCTGAGCCCCTCGTCGGATCTGTCAAGCCTTATTGTCTCCCCGTCCAAAGGAGGAACGAGCTCTTCGTTCTCCTTTGCAAGCCCGATTATGCGGATCTTATCCTCTATGCCGAGGGTCTGCAAAATGCCGTAGACGGCGTTCACCTGCCCTTTTCCACCATCTATCATCAGCAGTTCCGGCAATTCGGCACCTTCTGCCAAAAGACGTGAATAACGCCTTGCAGCAGCCTCCCTCATCGACTCGAAATCATCGATCTTCCCTTCAAGGCTCTTAATGGAAAAATGCCTGTATTCCTTCACGGACGGATTTCCATCACGGAATACGATAAGGGATGCGACAGTGTATTTGCCATCCAGCTGGGCAATATCAAAGCCCTCAATATGCCTGGGAAGCCGATCGAGGGAAAGCTCCTTTTTCAATATCTCCAAGGCAGGGGTGTTATCTGTTTCCTTGAGCCTCTTATCCACGTCACGGCTTGCATTCTCCTGGGCCATGCGGAGTATCCTGTAGTGTTTTCCATCCCGGGGCAGGTCGATATCCACATCCCAGCCAAGCTCGGATCTGAAATACTTTTTGAACATCTCATAATCGATTTCATGGGAAACATAGATCTCCCTTGGAAGCGCCTTCTTATCCCCATAGTACTGCACGAGAAAAGAAAAGAGCGTCTCATCCTCGCTACCGAGGCTTTCCGAGCGGTAAAGGGCCTTTCCGATGAGGCAGCCCGAGCGGAACTGCATTATGGAAACCGTCACAAGATAGCTTCTCATCTCGATCGCAACATAATCCCTGCTCTCCTTATCCCCATGGTCCTCCACCATCTGGTTGACCCGCATGCTTTTAAGAAGCTCCAAAACATCCCTCTTTTTTGCGGCAGTCTCGAAATCCAAACAGGATGCGGCATCCTTCATCTCCTTCTCGACCTGGCGGATCATCGACGAATCATCTCCGGAGAGGAAACCCTTTACGGCTTTCACATACACCGAATACTCCTCGGGAGTCACCTTGTCTATGCAGGGAGCACTGCAGCGCCCCATATGATAGTAAAGGCATGCCTTCTTCTTTTCCGAAAGGGGGCCAGAGCAGAGGCGTAGCGGAAATGACTTGGCCACAAGATCGAGGTATCCATTGAGATCCCTTGCATTGGCATACGGTCCAAAATACTCCGCCCCGTCATCGAGTATCCTCCTTGTCTTGTAAATCCTTGGAAAGCGCTCGTTTGTGATCTTGATCATCGGATAGCTCTTACCGTCCTTGAGCAGTATGTTGTAATGGGGGTTGTATTTCTTTATCAGGTTGTTCTCAAGGATCAGGGCCTCGTAGTCATTGCCGGTTATTATGTAGTCTATGTGGTCTATCTTCTCCACAAGGCAGGTGGTCTTCATATCACGGTTTGGAAGAAAATAGGATGTCACGCGACGGCGAAGATTCTTCGCCTTGCCGACATAGATCACCTTGTCCGATTCATCCTTCATAAGATAGCATCCGGGATTCTCCGGAAGCGCTTTAGCCTGTTGCCTAGCATCCGCCATAAAAATAAAATATCTTTCCTGCGCCCATTTTGCAATAAGGCCGAGTATACAAAAACTGAAGCGGAAGATAAAATCCGGATTATGGATGCAACAGAAAAACTTTTGATGAGCTTTGACGAAGAAACACAAAAAGGGCTCTCTGAATTGATGGACATATGCCATCTTACAGAAAGCCAGAGGCTGGAGACTGTGAAAAACGAGGCGGATCTGAGGCAGTGGCAGGAAGACAGCCTGACAAAGGTCATCGATAAGAGACAGATTGAAGCGCTCGACCCGGGGTTCAGGAAAAAATACTTCATAAAAGTGATGAGGGAATATGTGGAAAAGCTTAGACAAAGCGAAACGGATTATTCATCCTTTGAACCCAAGGTGCAGGTAAGGAAAAAGGAAATCGGGAAAAACACGGATAAAAATCTTGGCTTCGGACGCTGTCCATGTCCGGTCGATGGGGAAAAGACGAGATGCTGCAAGCTGACCACGCTGGATGTTGTGACGCAGTGCGCCTTCTCATGCTCATACTGCTCGGTGCAGTCGTTCTACTGCAACGACAGGATAGAGATAATCGGGGATCTGGAGAAAAAGCTGGATGCGCTTTGTGTGGATGAAAGCATATGGCATATAGGAACCGGACAGGCCTCGGATTCGCTTCTTTTCGATGACCGGTACGGTACGGTTTCCGCACTCGCCCTTTTTGCAAAAAAGCATCCCAATATCATCATAGAGCTCAAAAGCAAGGCAAAAAGCGATATAGGAATCAGGAAATGGCCGTCCAACATGATATTCACCTGGAGTCTGAACGCACCGACCATCATAGAAAAAGAGGAACATCTTGCAGCAAGCTTGGAGGACAGGCTCATCAGCGCAAGAAAATGCGCCGACAGCGGAAACCTTGTGGGTTTCCACATCCATCCCATGGTGTATTTCAAGGGCTGGCAGGAGGAGTACGCGTTTGTGGTGGAGCAGATAACAAAAAACTTCTCACCCGACGAGATATGCATGATAAGCTCGGGCACGCTCGTGTTCACCAAGCAGGTCCTCAAGACATTGAGGGAAAAAGGAGCCACGTCCAGGGTCCTTGAGATGGAGCTTTCCCCCGCGGCCGGAAAATATTCCTATCCGCTTGAGATAAGGAAAAGGATGTACACCACCCTCTTTTCCCATTTTCCAGAAGACTACAGGAAAAACGTGTTCACCTACCTATGTCTCGAAGATCCATCTCTATGGAAAGATGCTCTTGGTAGGGAATATGCCTGCGACAAGGATTTTGAAGAGGATATGAAAAGGGCGTACCTTTCAAAGGCCGCCCTCTGTGAAAAAGCTTAAACAAGCTTATCCAAAAAGATTTCCAGATCCCTGCCGGTAAGCGGATTTTCCCTGCCCTCCAAAACCGCCTTAACAGCCTCCTTCTCCTTTCCGGAAAGGGAGATTCCGTTCATCCTGTGGTTCTCAAAGGCCTCGGTTGCGATCGGGCATACGGTCCTGACCAGTTCGAGTATCGTCTTGGCATACTCCCTGATCTCGTACTGGGCATGATTGTCCAGGCGGAGATTCAGAAAATGGAAGAGGTTGTGAAGATCCATCTGCCAATAGAATTCGGTATAAAGGCCGAGAGGGAGGTCTATTCTGGAAATCTCGCGGGCAATGCCCATGTCCAAAAGCTCATGGTAGGTCTTAAACACCGCCTCATGGTCCTTTTTCATCAGCTCCTGAACCTTCAGCGCGGTCTCCTCGTCCACCGCCTCGTTCTTCCTGCCCTGCTTGTTATCCTCACTCTGCAGCGCTATCTTGGAAGCCTCGGGGATATAGCACTCGTCCTTCATCACCGAATACCTTCCGCTGATCTCGTTCATCCTTCCGGTCCTGTGCCTCACCCATTGGCGTGCGACGAAAATCGGCATCTTGAGATGGAAGGTGAACACCACCTGTTCAAAAGGCGAAGTATGGTCGTTCCTGAGAAGGTAGTTGATGAGCCCCTTGTCCTGGCGGTAGGTCTTCGTCCCTTCCCCGTAGCTAACGCGTGCGCTCTGCACTATCCTCTGGTCAGAGCCCAGATAATCGACGAGGCGCACGAAACCATGGTCGAGCACCGGATATTCCTTATCAAGAATCTTTTCAGCTTCTTCAACTACACAATGCATAAACATCTCCTAAATCAATTTCATTTTTCCAAGCACGGCCGCAGAAGCGGCCACCGCCGCAGTCTCGGTCCTGAGAATGCGCCTGCCAAGCAGGACCGGGGAAAAGCCTGAATCGAGAAAAATCCTGCGTTCCCTATCGCTCCAACCGCGTTCCGGTCCGATCGCAACAACAGACGAACCGGAAATGGGCTCCCCGGCAAAGATACTCCTGCTTCCGACAACATTGTCAAACAGCAGAAGATTATCCCCCTTGCAGCACAAGACCGCATCCGCGACGGAAGAGACGAAAGATACCTCCATCACCCCTGTGAAACCGGACTGCATGACCCCGTCATCCACTATATCCCGCCAAAGCCCTTCTGTATAAAGACCTGCTTGGGCATAGCTCTTTTCCCCCAGGTCGGAAGATGTGAGGACAAGGCGCGAAAGCCCCATGCTTGCAAGCTCCCTGAGCATCCTGCGCATGCATATCGGCCTGACCTGGGCAAGGATCATCGTAAGGGGAAAAAGATGGGACCCATCCTCTTTCTTTTCAGATGAGAAGGTTATACCCTTTTCATCTATATTTTCAACCTTGCAGGTCAAAAAACAGGAATTCCTGATTCCTCCCTTGAAGTAATCCCCCTTTTTAAGATGAAGGACCTTGAGCATATGCTCCGCCCTCTTATCACCAAAGGGGATGAAGGATTGCCCTTCGTTTAAAAGGATCACATTCACTTAAGCCCTTCCATACAGCTTGATCATATAATGCAGACGGTGCCAGTTGTCGCTCTCAAGCGCGCTTCTTTCCATTCTCCAAGACCAGTTGCTCCCTCCGCAGGTGGCAGGCACGTTCATCCTGGCATCGGCACCGAGCATCAGAAGATCCTGCATGGGAATGATGGCATACTCGGCGTTGCTCATCAAAAGATGGCGTATCATCTGCCATGCAACCTGGTCATCGGGGCACTCGAGATATCTTCTGACAAGATCTCTTGAGGCATCGCCAAGGCTGTCATACCAGCCGACCGTGGTGTTGTTGTCGTGGGTTCCTGTATAGGCCACGGAATTCCTTCCGATATTATGCGGAAGATATGCATTGTCGGCATCGAATTTCCCTTCGCTGTCAAAGCCGAAGGCAAACTGCAGTATCTTCATTCCAGGAAGACTGTTCTCATCGCGAAGCGCCTCAACCTCCGCAGTGATCACGCCGAGATCCTCGGCAATGAGGGGAAGGTCGTTGCCAAGTGCATCCTTTAGGGCCTTGAGCAGCTGCCTGCCCGGGCTCTTCACCCATTTGCCATTGACCGCGGTCTCCTCCCCCCTGGGTATTTCCCAACATGCCTCAAAGCCCCTGAAATGATCGATTCTTACGATATCGCACAGCTTTAGAGCTTCCTTCATGCGGGAAATCCACCATGCAAACCCGGTCTTCTCATGCTCGCTCCAGCGGTAAAGGGGATTTCCCCAAAGCTGGCCGGTGGCGCTGAACGCATCTGGCGGCACCCCCGAAGAAGCTTCCTGCATGCCATCCTCGTCTATCTTGAGAAGTTTCGTATTGGTCCAAGCATCGACGCTGTCGGGGGCGACAAAGATCGGGACATCCCCCACAATCCTTATTCCAAGCCCGTTGGCATAAGATTTCAGTGCAAACCACTGCTTGCGGAAGAAATACTGCATGATGCGCCACAGCTCGATCTCTTCACTGTATTCCTTTTTCACATTATCGATAGCTTCAGGCTTGCAGACCCTCAAATCGCGATCCCAAACCAAGAACCACCTGGAATCGCCATATTTTTCGCAGAGCACCTGATAAAGCGCATAATCGTCAAGCCACCAGGCCTCGTTCGATACGAACTGCTCATACTCCTTCTTTTCCGCACCGCTCTTCAAAAACGCCTTTGCGGCCTTTCTTAAGAGAGGCATCTTGATCTCCCTAGCTAGTCCGTAATCCACACGTCCGGGCACATCGCCTCCCGTAAGCACATCCTCTATCTCGAGATAGCCATCAAGATAAAGCTGGCGCACGTCTATCAAGAGCTCGTTGCCTGCGAATGTGGAACGGGATGCATACGGGCTGTCCCCATATCCGGTCGGTCCGAGAGGAAGAATCTGCCAGATCCTCACCTTGTTTTCTGCGGCCTTATCGAGAAAATCCCTAGCCGTCTGTCCGATATCCCCTACAGGATACGGCGACGGAAAACTTGTAGGATGTATCAATATTCCTGTAAACCTGTCTTTACTCATGCAGTCAGTATAAAATCAAAAAGGCCGAAAGGCAAACCGGGGATGTCATATTTTTGATTTACATTTAAACCTTTTGTGGTAAAATGAAATCACTATGGGAGATAAACCAAACAGCGGTTTCCTGATAGGCGAAAGGGTTGTCTATCCGACGCATGGCGTCGGTGTCATAAACGATATCACGGACAAAAATGTTTCAGGGACTGTGACAAGGTATTATGTGATCACAATCCCCAGTCTTGACATGAACATCCTTCTTCCTGTATCAAATGCGGAGGAGCTCGGCCTGAGACGGCTGAGCACGAAAAAAGACACCGAAGCCGCACTTTCCTCCCTCTCCGAACGGAAAGAACTGAAAACAAACGATTGGAAGGCTCGCCAGACCATACAGATGTCGATGCTCAAGACAGGCCTGATCTCAAACGTGGCCGCAGTCGTGAATCTTCTGTACAACAGGCAAAAAACAAGGGATCTGCCGGTGCAGGAAAGACGTCTTTTTGAAAATGCGCTCACCCATCTTGTGGACGAGACAAGCTATGTGCTTGGAATGGATGCAGAGACGGCGCGCAGAAAAATCTTCAGCAGATTGGAAAGGATCCAACAGTGAACAGATTTCCACTCTTTGTCGCGGTGGTCACAGCTGCAGGCAAATCAGAACGTTTCAATAAAAACAGCACCCATCAGGTCAAAAAAGAATACCTCTCAATCGACGGTCATACGGTGCTATACCGCGCCTGCGAGCCTTTTTTCGAGATTCCGGGGCTTGCCGCGGTATGCATAACCTGCCCCGAAGGGTGCGAGGATGAGACATTCATCGCACTTGAGGACCTTACGGATGTCAACACCATACCGTTTTTGATAATCCCAGGAGGAAAAACGCGCCAAGAGAGCGTAAGAACCGCACTTGAAAAGCTTGACAGCCTTTCTTTGGATATAGAATATGTTGCAATCCAGGATGGGGCGCGGCCCTACCTCACCCCCGATCTTGCAATCTCAACGCTTGCCACCGCCACCGTGTGCGGGGCCGCGGCTCCCGCAATCAGGATAACCGACAGTGTCAAAAAGCTGGGAAAGGACGGCTTCATATATGAAAATGTCGACAGAAGCGAGCTCATCAGGGTCCAGACCCCGCAGGTATTCCGTTTCAAGGACATTTTAAAGGCCCATAAGGATGCTGCTGTGGACGGGGCTTTTGACGACATAGAACTGTATATAAATGCCGGCTTCAGATGCACCGTCGTCCAAGGAAGCGAGGAGAACAGGAAGATAACATACCTTTCAGACATACCTGATGCGGAGGCCCAGATCGAGGAGTACGTCAAAAAGCGCGAGGAAGGCAGGAAAAGCGCCGCTGCAGTGCGACGTATGAGAGAACTGATGATGAAAGGGAGTGAAGAATGAGGATCGGCCAGGGATATGACATACACCGTCTCATCGAAGAAAGACGTCTTATGCTTGGAGGCGTGGAAATCCCCTACGAAAAGGGGGAAGAGGCCCATAGCGACGGGGATGTGCTGATCCATGCGATAATCGACAGCATACTCGGAGCTCTTTCAAAGGGGGATATAGGATTGCATTTTCCCCCAAGCGATGAGAAATACAAGAACGCCGATTCAAGAATGCTGCTTTACCAGGTGATGAAGGAGACCGGAGCAAGGATAATAAACCTCGATACGACCATCATCATCGAACGCCCGAAGCTGAGAAATCATATCGACGAGATCGTCAACAGCCTTTCCCATATCCTCGACATCGAACCGTCGAGAATCAGCGTCAAAGCAAAGACCAAGGAAAAATGCGATGCAACCGGACGAGGTGAAGCGGTGGAGGCCTATGCCGTCGTTCTTTTAGATAACAACTGATCATTCAATCTTCGGATAAATCCTTCTTCAGCCTTTTCAAGCGCAGCTCAAGGCTCTTTTCAATCTCCTCATTGCTCATCGTGGGATCCTTGAGCTCCCAATGCCTACAGGGTATGGATTGACAGGAGCCGCAGCCCTTATATCCTTTTTCGTTCACACAGCAATCGTAGATGCCGCAGACATCGGAATTCACATACCGGCTCCAGAACACCCTCCCCCTTATGCTCCGGCATCCCTTGCAGGATGAGGGAAAATACGGGCACTCGGTAAGGCAGATTATTCCACAGGGGCTTAAAGACAGGTTCTCATCCTTCCAATACCACCACCTGCACTTCTCCTCGTCCGGATTCTCCGTATTCAGATAATAGAGCACCGCCCTGTAAAGATAAAGCTGGCAGCGGTCGACAAGAAACCCTTCATCCGGCACTCCTCCGCATAGAGCTCCTCTGCGCTCTTTTTCTTCAAATCTTCCGCACTCGCATATCCCATCTTCAACAGTGTTTTCTCCGTGGCCTTTCCAATGTTCGGAATATCCCTGAGACTCTTCATAAACAACCCTCCTTTTTTCTTCTCACAGGATGTCTCAGAACCGTCCGCAATTTAGTTTCCTCGCACCTGCGCACCGCCTTCTTGATTGTTTCGAATTTCACTTCATCCTGGTCCGCAGGACCCCACCGTGTCCAGCCGATCTCAAGCCAATCGTCAGCCGACTGCCGGAACACGGCATCAAGCTTTTTTCTCACCGGATCCAGCTTGAGGTTGTCGGAAGCCTCGAGACTCTTCAGAGCCATCAGCAGGCCCTCCTTCTCCTGCCTGTCAAGCAAGGTCCGTTCGACAACATAGTCATCCAGAATCCCCACCCCTCCGTTCCGTCCTGCAGCCGAGTACACGGGAATCCCCGCAGCAGAAAGCGCGTCGATATCCCTGTAGATGGTACGTACGGACACTTCGAAGATGCTAGCCAGCTCCGATGCGCTTGTTTTTCCATGGTTTAAAAGATAATGGGTGATGCGGAAAAGTCTTTGGCTGTCCATACCATTGATTTTAGCAGATAAAGCTGACAAGAATGTCATATTTTACAAAAAGCATGAGGGCTCATTGAGGATCTTGGAAAGATAACAATATATATGAGCTCATTTTCCAAAAACATTAAAACGTGGCGTTTTGGTTTTTAGGCTTTACAAAAAGGCGGATATTGATGTAATCTTGTCACATCGGGCACGTAACTCAGTGGGAGAGTGTCACCTTCACACGGTGGAAGTCGTTGGTTCGAACCCAATCGTGCCCATAAACGCAGGCTTGGATTAATTCCCGGCCTGTTTTTTATGCCGTCAAACGATGCCGATTGCATGGCCTTGACCTTATATTAATATACGAAATCAAAAAATAAACATTTATCTGCTATCCTGTGTTATCTTATTCCTATCGATCAATTGTTCACGCCTCCGGCCGATAAAAAAAGAGGAGGAAACTATGGAGAAAATCAGACGTTCGATTCTTATGGGGGGGGGGTAAGACCCTACTGTTAGGCTTTGCCCTTCTTGTTATTGCGCTTGCCGCCACAGGCTGTGAGCAGCCTGACAAAGGCCCGGTTGCAGTCAGCAGCATAACGATAAGCGGATTGGAAACCAATGCCATTGGATTTGAAGCAGGAAAGACATTCAAGCTCACGGCGGACATCCAGCCAGGCAATGCGACAGACAAGACTGTTGTCTGGTCATCCTCTGATGAAACTGTGGCTACTGTTTCCGATGATGGGACAGTCACAATCAAAGACGTAGGCAATGCCACCATAACGGCTGAAGCCGGAGGCAAAAAGGCTTCTGATACCTTCGTGTTTTATAAAGGAGTAGACCCCGGTTTTTATTTTAATGAAACAGAAAACACCTATTACATCTGGAATGTAACAGGTCTTCTTGCCTGGAATGCATATGTCACGACGTACACTGGCACAACAGATACCCCGGAATATCCTAATCTTGATACAAGCGCCAAACTGATGGCTGATATCTCATTGGAAGCCATAAGCTGGACTCCGGTGGGATATTACGACTATGACGCAGAGGCAGAGTATTATTATGCCGGCACATTCGATGGTGGCGGACACACAATCAGCAACCTGTTTATCAATCAGTATTATAATATTGATTCAGGGTTGTTCGGAGATATTGCAACTGACGGCGTAGTAAAAAACCTTACATTAAGCGACGTAAAAATAATATCTGTATCTGAATACATCGGCGGCATTGCTGGATACAATTATGGGACAATAGAAAACTGCAACGTATCCGGAAGCATTTCAGGAACACTCGATGTCGGTGGCATCGTTGGAGCAAATTATGGGACAATCACAGCTTGTTACAACACAGGAAAAGTTTCAGGAACAACGAATGTAGGCGGCATCGCCGGATACAATTATAGGACAATCGAAAACTGCAGCGTATCCGGAAGCGTTTCAGGATCAGACGATGTCGGCGGTATCGTAGGATACAACTATGGGGGAAAAATCACAGCTTGTTACAACACAGGAGAAGTTTCAGGAACAAATGCAGATTCTGTCGGCGGCATTGCAGGATACAACTATGGGGGAAAAATCACAGCTTGTTACAACACAGGAGAAGCTTCAGGAACAAATGCAGATTCTGTCGTCGGTGGCATCGTTGGAGCAAATTATGGGACAATCACAGCTTGTTACTGGAGCGTACCTGAAGGATCATCCATAACCGGCATAGGCGATAATCAAGGATCAGGCTCCACAACACAGGTCGGAGAAAACGGCGCCACATGGGATAATGCAAAAGAAGGCAGGAACAATGTATTGAGTGAATCCGAGTATATCTATAAGGAAAACGATGATTCGACAACAAAGGAAACGATGCCGCTTGTCATCGTAAAGTCATCTAACTGAATTCAACCGATGAGCTTGGAACAACCCATGGCCTGTCTCCATTTTCTTGAGGCAGGCCGTTTTTACATAAGGACAGCCCGATCTGCGGAGCAGCATCAGCAGGTCCATTCAGGAAGAAGATGGATTTCCTCCCATCATCCTTTGCCTACACGGGATATATGCATTATCATTTGCTCATGCTCGAGATTATTCTGATAATACTTGTCATCATCGCCATCCTGCTTATGGCAGGCTGCGAGTATTTCCTGCGTTTCGCACTTTCCCCGGGGAAGGACGAGGTGGACACCTCGAATCTGGACGAGGACACAATAAGGCAGAGGGCCGAGGAGAAGGAGCGGAGCCTGTTGTTCCTTGAAAGCTCCGAAGATGTTTTCATAAGGAGCACCGATGCTCTTCAGCTGCATGGATATCTTAAGAGGGCAAAGAGTCACATATACCTGATAACCATGCACGGCTACCATGGCTTTGCCACAAACAACACGCCCTTGGCGCGCTTTCTGCATGAGACCGGAATCAACACGCTCGTTGTTGACCAAAGAGCCCACGGGGAAAGCGGAGGCAGATGGATAACCATGGGAAAGATGGAAAGCAAGGATCTCCTTTGCTGGACCGACTATGTCAGGACACTCGATCCCGAGGCAAAGATAATCTGGCACGGAGTGTCGATGGGCTCGACCACGGTACTGCTTGCAACAGGGGAGAATCCGGAGAATGTGAAGGCCGTCGTTTCCGACTGCGGATACTCGACGCTGTACGGCGAATTCTCGACACAGCTGAAAGCGATGTACCATCGGCCGGCCTTCCCCATCCTCGACCTGATCTCATTCTGGTCGCATCTGCGCATCGGCCTTTCATTCAAGCAGGTGGATGCCATAAGGGCGGTGGGAAAGACCAAGCTACCGATCCTGTTCATACATGGGGATGCGGACGATTTTGTTCCGACCAAAATGGTACATGAGCTTTTTGATGCCTGCAAAAGTGAAAAGGAGCTATGGCTTACAAAAGATGTCGCACATGCGCTCTCGCTTACCGTATATCAGGAAGAATACTGCAAAAAGGTCCTCTTTTTCATAAGCAATCATACCTGACGGCCATCCTTTATTACGGTTTTTGCATCATTGATGATATCCTCGGGGATATCGAGGCCGAGCTTTCTGGCGACATCCAGGTTCACATAAATCTCCAACGATGAGGCATCGAGGTATTCGGTGCCTATCTCCTCAGGCTTCTTTCCGGAAAGGACTTTCTCCACAATCCTTCCTGTCAACACGCCGGAGGCATAATAATCAAAGCCTCCCGCAAGAAGGACCTCCGTATCGTAGCTGCTCGTGGTATCGGCGCTGAAAAGCGGGATCTTGTGGGCCATGCACACATCGGAAAGGGCTGTTATGGCGGAAATGACTGTGTTGTCCGTTGCCACATATACGGCATCCACACGGTCTATTATAGACTCGGCGGCCATTCTGACCTCGCTTGAGTTGACCACGGAAGCGGAAACAAAGCCTATTCCTTTTTCCTCGCAGGCCTTTTTCATTTCCTCCATCAGTACCACGCCGTTAGCCTCCCCCATCGTATAGATCATCCCTAGTGTTTTTATCTCCTTGATAGAAGATATCAGATCAAGGTGAGCCCTGACAGGAACCATATCAGATACACCGCAAACATTCTCCATCCCCTCTCCCAAAAGACCTGCGGAAACAGGATCTGTGACCGAGGAGAAAACAAGAGGCACGGACAAATCGGTATTGGCTATGGCCTGCGCCGTCGGAGTGGCGATCGCGATGTTGATATCGGTTTTCTCATTTTTAAAAAGCTGTGCTATCTGGCTTGCGGCCGCAATCTCCCCGTTCGCATTCTGAACATCATAGCTTATATTCCTTCCAGTGGTTGCGAGATAATCCTTTATCCCCTGCTCTATCGCATCGAGGGCCGGATGTGGCATCAGTTTGGAAATTCCAATTTTGACAATCTCCTCATCGGTATCAAAAGCGGTGGGAGCAGTCTCTTTTGTTCCTTGAGCGAAAACAGTAAAAGCCAAAACAGCCGATAAAATAATGAAAACAGGAATTATGATTCTTTTCATAGTATCCTCCGACATGCGTTACTATACAACGAAACATGCGGAAATGTAAAGTTGCTTTCAAAAGAAACATAACTTTTCAGATTACCGGCACATCAAAGAAAAAACAAGGACTGCGGCAATGGCGGCGATCGTAATCCTTTTCCTTAAAAGCACGCGCCATCTCCCCATTACATCCTCCTTGATATCTCCCCCATCCGGGATGGGATATCCCTACAATAAAAGTAAGCTTAATCTAACTTATTGTCAATATTAGTTTTTCCTTCCCTTCATCCCGGTTTTTTGCAAATTCATGAAACCAAGTTATCATTATGATATGAAATTGTTGATTATCAATCCCGGATCCACATCGACGAAAATGAGCGTATTTGAAGATTATGATGAACTATTTACAAAAAGCATCTTCCATGACGCGCCCGAGCTATTGCAGTTCAGGACCACCAACGACCAGATTGGAATGAGAAAGAAGGTCGTGCTCGATTTTTTGGCAGAACACGGCATGGATATCGTGGACATCGATGTTTTTGTCGGTCGCGGAGGCTGTGCATATTCGCAACCGTCCGGTGTCATGATCATCGATAAAAGGCTATTCGAAGATACGAAAAACGACAAGGGAGGAAGCGACCATCCTGCGAAGCTCGGGGTGATGATGGCCTATGAATTCGGATGCGAACATCATAAACCCATGTATACCGTGAACCCCACGAATGTGGACGAGCTTTGCGACGAGGCGAGGATAACAGGACTCAAGGGGGTCTACAGAAGAGCGCAGTCCCATGTTCTGAACCAGAAAGCGGTCGCAGCGTTTCATGCCGGACGGATGGGCAGGAGATACGAGGAATGCTCGTTCATAGTATGCCATATAGACGGAGGAATAACGATTGCGGCGCATAGAAACGGCAGGATGATCGACGGAACCGAGGGGGCGGGAGGCGACGGGCCGTTCACCCCTACCCGGCTTGGAAGCATTCCGATAATGGAGACTGCGAAATTTGTCGAAAGGCATTCGGCAAAGGAGCTTGAGGCCATGTGTTCGCGTTCCGGCGGCTTTGTCAGCCATTTCGGCACATCCGATTCAGACAGGATACACAAAATGGTCGAGGCCAAGGACGAGCATGCCACTCTTGTCTGGAAGACGATGACATACCAGATCTGCAAGGAGATCGGAGCGATGGCGGCGGTCCTTGAAGGAAAGGTCGATGCGATACTTCTCACCGGAGGGCTTGTGCGCTTCGATGATATTGTATCGGGCATAAAGGAGAAATGCTCCTGGATAGCCCCTGTATATACTTACCCCGGTGAAATGGAGCAACAGGCCATGTGTGAAGCGGTCATGGAGGTTATCACTAAAAAGGAAAAGGCGCACATATATACGGGAAAGCCCGTGTTCCAAGGCTATTCATGGGATGGAAAAGAGGAGCAATGAAAATAAAAAAACACCGGAATGGGAAAACTTTTGATTAAAAATGCTATACTATAAAAAAGGAAGCATGATATGAGCATAGAAAAGATAAAAGACTGCGAAATGAGGCAGACAGGCTTCGGCTATACATTATCCTTGATAAACGGCAGATTTAAAATGCCCATACTCTACACACTCATGGAATTCGGCACCGTACGCTTCAACGAGATGAAGAAATTCATCGGAGAAATATCATACCGCACCCTCAGCACGGTACTTAAGGAGATGGAGGCGGACGGACTTGTGAGTCGCAAGGAATACTCACAGATCCCGCCGAAAGTCGAGTACAGTCTCACGGAGAAAGGGAAATCCTTCATCCCGATCCTCGATGCAATGAGCGAATGGGGGGAGGTTCATAAAAAGGAATAGCGACATTTTCCACACTCCGGCGATACCTTCCAGTTTATAAAAACAGAAAACAAGATTGGTCCATACAAAAAATATGAATCGGTAATGACATTTTCACCTGCTTTTGTTAGAATTAGCTAACTAAGTAGGAATCATAATATGGATACCAAGCTGGATCAAAGAAAACCTGGGTGGCCATACATGTCCGGCTACAGGTTTGAAAGAATAAGCACGGATGGCGCATATACAACCTATGTCCTGCCCGGATACGGAGGCTCGGGCTGTGCTGTAATGAAATGTGCCGAAATAATTCCGGGCATCGATATAAGCTATGACACATTGGACTGCGACTCCTGTTTCCAAAAGGCCTCTGCTCCTCTCGGCTACATACAGATAAACTACTGCAGGAAGGGAAGCTACGAGGTAGTGATGAACGACAATCAGATATGCTTCCTCTCCGAAGGCGATCTATGCATGACACTTCCCGAAAAAAACAGGATCACCGCGAGCAGGGTCCCCTCCGGACGATATGAGGGACTTACCATAATAATAGAAACAAAGGTCGCCCAAAAGGAGCTGGACAAGCATTTTTCCTTTGCCGATATCAATCTGGAAAACTTGAAACAAAAACTTTTTTCGGATAAGAACATATTCTTTTTGCGCTCAAGAAGCGAAATAAACCATATTTTCTACGAAGTCGATAAAGCCGAGGAATCGTTGAAGAACAATTATCTTCCGCTCAAGATCGTCGAGCTGCTTGTCCTTCTTGACAACAGGATGTTCGAAAAGGAGGATTTCATCCCGCAGTTTTCCCGCACCGTCGTCGAACGCACAAGAAGATGTTATTCCTTCCTGGTGAAGAATCCGACGCTGAAAACCACATCAAAAAGTCTCGCTGAAAAATACAATCTTGCGGAAACCAGCCTAAGGGAATGCTTCAAGAACATCTACGGACAACCCATGGGGGCGTTCAAAAAGAATCTGAGGATAAAATACGCGGCTAGCCTTCTCGAGCAAAACCCTCTGATGCAGATATCGGACGCGGCCGCCATGTGCGGATATGAGAACCAAAGCAAGTTCGCATCCGCTTTCAAAGCGATAATGGGCTCCTCCCCCGCCCTTTACAGATCGAAATTCTGCAATGACAAAATCGATGATGAATCGGATTGACATATAGCAGCTTGGTCGTAGAAAAGAATATGGAAGGATTTTATAGTAATAGTTAGTTCATTCTAACAAACTATAGGAGCCTGCCATGAAAAAGGAAAAAAAACCTTCATGCTGGAAGCGGTTGCTGTCGTTCAGCGGAGGTTACAAGAAACTTATTGTCCTCGGATGCACCCTGAGCGGGTTCGCATCGGCTGTGGGTCTGCTGCCCTACATATTCATTTATTTCACAGCACGTGATGCGCTTGCCTCATATCCCATGTTTTCAAATGTGGAACAGCTTGCGAAATGGGGTTGGTATGCACTTTATGCCGCGCTTTTGAACGTGGTCCTTTATTTTGCAGCCCTGATGTGCACTCATATCGCAGCCTTCAGGACCGCAAGGAACATGAGAAAGGCCGCGCTCTGCCATGCGATAGCCCTTCCGATGGGATTTTTCTCAAAGAACATGAGCGGACGGCTTCGAAAGATCATAGATGACAACGCCGGCCTGACAGAGGATCTGATCGCGCATAAATTCCCCGATCTCACTGGAGCCGTAGTCACCCCGATCGTCTCGATCTTCGTGCTGTTCGTCTTCGATCCGATAATGGGAGCGATCTGCCTTTTTACAATGGCTGCATCCATTGCGGCAATGGCGGGGATGATGAGTGGAAAGAACGCCGGCTTTTTCCACCGCTATCAAAGGGAGATCGAGAAAATGAGTGCGGAGGCGGTTGAATATGTCAGGGGGATTCCGGTTGTGAAAACCTTCCAGCAGACGATATGGTCGTTCAAGGCCTTTTACAGGGCGATAATGAGCTACAGCGACCTGGCAGGAAAGTATGCGATGAGCTGCAGGACGGGTCAGACCATATTTCTGGTGTGCATAAACGGAGCGTTTTTCCTGCTGATTCCTGCCGCGCTGTTTTTAGCAGCAGGTGGAAACGGGTGGCAGGTAATTGCAAACTTCATCTTCTACTCCATTTTCGCCCCGGCCTGCGGAGCCTCGATAAACAGGGTCATGTACGCCTCGGAATCCGTGATGAAGGCAAACGAGGCGGTATTCAGGCTTGATGAGATTTTCTCGGAGCCTTTGATGGAATTCGGGAAAAAGGATCGGATGGACGCTTACGGAATCGAATTCGACAATGTCGTCTTCTCCTATTCGGAGGATGCTCCGGCGGCGGTGGACGGAGTTTCCTTTTCCATCGAGCAAGGAACCACCGTGGCTCTGATCGGCCCTTCCGGAGGAGGAAAAACAACCGTGGCAAGCCTTGTTCCACGTTTCTTCGACATAAAAAAGGGAGAAATAAGAATCGGAGGAGATGATGTGCGATCCTATACCGAGGAGTGTCTGATGAAAAACATTTCGTTTGTTTTCCAGGATCCCTGCCTATTTAAAAAAAGCATCTTTGACAACATCAGATCCGCAAAGCCTGATGCAAGCCGGGCCGAAGTTATGGAAGCGGCAAAAAAGGCGCAGGCACTTGAATTCATAAACACCCTTCCAAGAGGGCTTGATACCGTGATCGGGACAAAAGGCACCTACCTTTCCGGAGGACAGAAGCAGAGAATAGCGATAGCCCGCGCCATCCTCAAGGACGCACCGATCGTCATACTCGACGAGGCCACAGCCTTCACCGATCCGGAAAATGAATACCTGATACAGAAAGCCTTCACGAACCTTATGAAGGGAAAAACGGTATTGATGATCGCGCATCGTCTTTCCAGCGTCGAGGATGCGGACAAGATCATCGTAATATCCGAAGGAAGAAAGATCGAAGAGGGAACAGCCTCCGAGCTGCTCGAAAAAAACGGAGCCTACAAAAGGATGCGGGATGAATATGAAGCTTCCGCAAGCTGGAAGATAAAAAAGGAGGAAAAATGATGACAAGGCGTTTGATGCATACGTTCGCCCTTACCGAAAAAGGGGCCAAGGATCTGATAAAAGCCGTATCATGGTGCTTCATCTGCAATATAAGTCTCATGCTTCCCGTCTCATCGACGATGTTCGCAGTCAGACATATGTTGGACGCACTGCAAACAGGCTCTCCCGTCTTGGAGAACATATTTCCAGTGATATCATTCTCCGTGATATCCATTGTGCTGCTTTTCCTGTTCCACTATCTGCAATATGCGTTTTTATATATTGCCGTGTACAAGGAAAGTGCTAACAGAAGAATCTCTCTTGCGGAGACCCTAAGAAAGCTTCCCCTGTCTTTTTTCAGCAAAAAGGATCTGAGCGACCTCAGCGCGACAATGATAAACGACTGCTCGAATCTGGATCAGATGTTCAGCCATTACGTACCACAGCTGTATGGCTCGGTATTATCAACCACATTGCTCGCGGTCATGATGTTCCTGATAAACTGGAAAATGGCGGCCGCAGTGCTATGGATAGTTCCAGTCACGCTCATAATCACCACAGGCTCCAAAAGGATACAGGATAGGTACGGATCGGGAAGCATAGAGAAAAAACGAGCTGTCACGGAGCACATACAGCAGATGATAGAGACGGTGAAGGAGATTAAATCCGCAAGAATGCAGGATACGGAATTGGCCGCCTATGACAACAAGCTGATCGAGCAGGAGAAGGCGGCGATCAAATCCGAACTGGCCACAGGAATATTCGTGACAGGCGCTCAGGCGCTTTTGAAGCTTGGAATAGCAACCACGATCATAACAGGCCTGAAGCTGCTTTCCAACGGGACTCTGGATCTGGTTTATTTCATCGGCTTCCTTTTTGCGGCATCGATGATATACAATCCGATCGCAACGGTCTTACAGAATATTGCGGCAGTCTTCAGCACGAGGCTTCAGATAGAGAGAATGAGGACCATCATTGAAGCGGAAAGGCAGGAGGGCCGGGAGGATCTATGCCCCGATGGATATGACATGGAATTCAATAACGTGTCCTTCTCCTACGAGGAGGACCGCGATGTGCTGGAGGATGTCAGCTTCACTGCGAAACAAGGAGAAGTAACGGCACTTGTAGGTCCGTCAGGAGGAGGAAAAAGCACCGCATGCCGCCTGGCCTCAAGATTCTGGGATATCGATGCGGGCAAGATAACGCTTGGCGGCATGGACATAGCCAAGTGCGATCCGGAAAAGCTCCTGTCTTATTATTCCATCGTATTTCAGGATGTGGTCCTATTTTCCGATACGATAAAGGAGAACATACGTCTGGGCAAAAAGGGAGCATCGGACGAGGAGGTGTACGAGGCGGCAAGGATGGCCAACTGCGAGGAGTTCGTAACAAAACTTCCCAACGGCTATGATACAGTGATCGGAGAGAACGGCTCCACGCTCTCGGGTGGAGAAAGACAGAGGATAAGCATCGCCCGCGCGATTTTGAAAAACGCCCCGGTAATTCTTTTGGACGAGGCGACTGCAAGCTTGGATGTGGAGAACGAGACGCATGTCCAGCAGGCCCTATCCCATCTGATCAAGGATAAGACAGTGCTTATAATCGCACACCGCATGAGAACGGTACGCAATGCGGACAAGATCATAGTCCTTGAAAAAGGCCGGATCCGGGAAATGGGAGCACCCGATGCCCTGCTTGAAAAAAAAGGCGCGTTCTTCAATATGGTCGAGCTTCAGGAAAAGAGCGGTAAATGGAAGGCCTGATAAAAAACAACAGCCTGCCGGATGGCAGGCTGTAACCGGTAAGGCCCTGAAAACCTACTTAGAGATAAGCATTGTTTTCGGGTCGAGATTGACACCCATCGGCTTGGGAACATTCTGATGATGGGCTCTGACGACGGTCAGGACAACCTTGTCAATCTTATCATCATAGCGCAGAGCCACGAGGACGTCGATGAGGTCGTAATACTTCAACAGCGTATTTGGCACACCATATTCGTCATACACTACATCCGGACGTACAGGAGAGACGCTGAACCACACCTCGAGGTTCATCTTCTTCGCAAACTCCTTGATCTTGACGATATCCTCTTCATCGGCGGTTGTGAGCTTGTAGCCGTCGAACAGGATCGCATCGGCCTTGAAGGAGCCCTGGGAGATGAGGCTTTCAAGAGAAGATATGACTTTTTCAATCGGAATCTGCTCCTGGCTGAAATTCATCACGACACGGTTTGCGAGAATTGAATTGTAAACCATAGTCGCATCATCGAGACTCTGAAGTTCCGTGATTTCCTTGAAAACTTCCTTGTACCAATTTATGACATGTTCCACATTTCCAGAAAAGGAGACGTGGATAACGTTCTCACCTTTGAAAAGCTTGTCTGTTGCCAGGTGGACTAGACATGCCGTCTTTCCAACGCCATGACGGGATACAATCACACCGAGATTACCTCTACCCAATCCACCGTTGATTGCATCCTCGAAAACACGAAGTGGGCTTACGCTGTTGAGTTCCTTAATGTCCAATTTATTTTCCTCCTGTTTTTCTTTTACAAATTATAACATTGCCACAGTATAAAAAACAAAGGAAATTTCAACATTTCTGTTTGGATAGACAACCCTTTACAGTGCTTGGAATTGAGCACAATGGAAAAGAAAAAGTCCGCCACATGCGCGGCGGACCGTATATATGGAATCCGTAAAAACGGTTATTTTCCGGCTTCCTTCTTCCTCTTTTCCTGGTAAGCCTTCTTGAGCTCTTCGGAAACACCCTGTGGAACCTTTCCGTACTTCGCGACTTCCATCGTGAATTCGGCTTTTCCCTGGGTGAGGGAGCGCAGGACTGTCGAATAACCGAACATCTCCGAAAGCGGGACCTCTGCAATCACCTGGCACTGATTGTTGTCTTCGGTGCTGGATACGATGATACCCCTTCTCTGGTTGATGGAACCGAAGATGTTGCCCTGGAATTCGCTGGGACCTTCAACCTCAACCTTCATGATCGGCTCGAGGATTGCAGGCCTTGCCTTCTCATAAGCTTCCCTGAATGCTCCGATTGCCGCAGTCTGGAAAGCCATATCGGAAGAGTCGACCGGGTGCCAGGCACCATCGTTGATGCAGACCCTTACACCGATGACGGGGAATCCGATCTGGGAACCTTTCTTCATTGCAGCCTGGAAGCCCTTGTCACAGGACGGGATGTATTCGTTGGGAATAGCTCCTCCCTTGATCTCATCGATGAACTCGTAATCCTTTGGAGTCTCCTCGCCCACGACCTGCTCGATCGGTTCGATGTAGCCGGCAACACGGGCATACTGTCCGCTTCCACCTGTCTGCTTCTTATGGGTGTAGTTGAAATCAGCCCTCTGCGTGATGGCTTCCCTGTAAGCTACCTCCGGCTTTCCAACCCTCACCTCGGCCTTGTATTCCCTCTTCATCCTTTCGATGTATACATCAAGATGGAGCTCTCCCATACCCTTGATGATCGTCTGGTTTGACTCCGGGTCGACATAGGTCTGGAAGGTCGGGTCCTCCTTGGTGAACCTGTTGAGAGCCTTTGCCATATTGTCTGCAGCCTTCTTATCCACAGGCTCGATGGCAAGGGAGATTACAGGATTGGGGACATACATGCTGGTCATGGAATAATTAAGCGAAGGATCGCAGAACGTATCGCCGCTGGCGCAGTCGATGCCGAAGAGAGCCGCAATCTCACCGCATCCGCATTCGCTGATATCCTCCATTTCGCTGGCATGCATCTTGATGAGACGTCCAACGTTGAACTTCTTTCTCGTTCTTGTATTGTAGAGGGTATCGCCCTTCTTTATCTTTCCCTGATAGACACGGATGTATGTAAGCTGTCCGAACTGTCCGTCCTCGAGCTTGAATGCAAGGATTACAGCAGGCTTGTCGGGATTGGATTCAAGAATGATCTCCTTCTCGTTGTCATCGAGATCGAGAGCCTTGTTCTCAACCTCTGTCGGATTCGGAAGATAATCGATGACTCCATCCAAAAGCGGCTGGATGCCCTTGTTCTTATATGCGGAGCCCATGAACACGGGGCAGAGCTCGAGACCGATAGTGCCCTTTCTCACTGCAGCCTTGATAAGCTCCGGGGTGACAGCATCCTCGAGCATAGCTTCCATAAGCTCATCTGAACACATGGAAACAGTGTCGAGCATCTCTTCCCTCTTTGCTTCGGCTTCAGCCCTGAGCTCCTCGGGAATCTCCTCATATCTTGCCTGATCCTGGTTGGGGCCGGCATCGAAATAGATGGCCTTCATCTCAACAAGGTCGACAACACCCTGCAGGCGGTCCTCAAGCCCGATTGGAATCTGCATTAAAACAGCATTGAGTCCAAGCTTGTCGATCAGCTGCTGCTTGACCCTGTAGGGGTTTGCACCGGTTCTGTCGCACTTGTTCACAAATGCGATGCGGGGTACATGATACCTCTTCATCTGGCGGTCAACGGTAATCGACTGGGACTGTACACCACCTACAGAACAAAGTACGAGAATAGCCCCATCGAGAACCCTGAGCGATCTCTCAACCTCAATTGTGAAGTCAACGTGGCCCGGAGTATCGATGATGTTGATCTCGTGTCCTTTCCAGTTTACGTTTGTTGCAGCGCTTGCGATGGTGATTCCTCTCTCCCTCTCAAGCTCCATCGAGTCCATGGTGGCTCCAACGCCATCCTTTCCTCTAACTTCATGGATGGCATGAATCTTGTTGCAATAGTACAGAATGCGTTCTGACAAAGTGGTCTTGCCACTGTCGATATGGGCGCTGATACCGATGTTTCTCATGCCCTGCAGGTCGTTGATCATGCTTAAACCTCTCAAACAATATCTCGTATACAAATTAGGAATCGCTTTCCTAAATCAATTCACACAATGAAATAGCGGCTTAAAAAGTCACCAAAAATGCATGATATAGATTTTAGGGTATTTGTTCAAGTATTCTGATTCTTTTTTCTTGCAGTCAAAAATGATATACTTTATCCATGAGCACTGTCTTTGAAATGATAATAGCAGGGGAAATCCCCTCTGTGAAGCTTTATGAGGATGATGTATGCATCGCCATACTCGACATCGCACCAAAGGCGAAGGGGCATACCCTTGTCATAAGCAAAAAGGTTTATCCGACCATCTCCGATGCTCCGGATGAAGTGGTTGCACACATGTTTTCAATCGTGAAAAAAATCGATGGGAAAATGAGGTCCGCCCTGAAAGCCGACGGGACGAATGTCTTCATCAACAACAGTCCTGCAAGCGGCCAGGAAGTCCCGCATCTGCACATACACATCATTCCAAGATATGATGGGGATGGCCTTTCATTCTTTCCTCCAAGCGTCAAATATGAGGAAGGCGAAATGACCCGGTTCGGGGAACAGCTTTGCATATGAAAAAAATTTTGACGACCATCTGCCTTTTTCTCATGCTCTCCTCCTGCGCAATCTATACGATTGGAGAAGGAAAGGCGAACATAAATCCTCCCCAAAAGGTCAGCGAACCGGAAACCAGGCTGAGAATCATAAACGAAAGGAAAGCCCAAGCGGAAGCTGAAAGGATAGCCGAAGAGGAAAGAAAGGCCGAAGAGGCCAGGCAGAAAGCCGAAGCGGAGGCTGAAGCGCTCAGGATATATCTGGAGAATGCGGTCTACGAATATCCTGAGGATATCAGCGAGCTTGTCATCCCGCACAACTACAGACCACAGAGAACCCATCTGTCGCTCGATACGGAAAAAAAACCGCTGCGCATTCTCTTCCTTCCCTTGGACAGTGGGGCTGATCTTGAGAAGGTTGCATCGAGTGTGAGGGATCTCGAGGTGGATTTCACATTCATCACCGGCAGCCTGGAGCAGCGGGTGGAGCTTTCTAAGCTGATGGGAAAAGATACAGTGGTCCTCGAAGACGGCGCCGTGCTTTATAACACGAGGCTCAAGAGGATGGAAAAGGATTATGCCATTTTCACCTTGGACGACAACAAGGACATCCAGGTCGGCATGCTCGACACCTATCAGGGACTCCCCTCCTCGGCAGAGGAAATGGATAAATGGATCTTAAGCCGTACAGGGGACGAGGCAAAGCTTTCAAAGCTCAAATTGGCCGATGACGAGATCCTCTTCGCCTTCTCATCCTCCGAACCGGATGGAGAAGACTGGAACATCTTCACATACTATCCTTACAGGAGGGATTATGTTTTCAAAAATGCGGAAATGATAAGGAACTACGGTTTCGACGATGTATACAGGCAGACCCATTTCAGCGCGGAAGCCGACCCGGGCATAACCAGGATGAACGGAGATGTTTACGAGAGGATGGACTTCTTATATGCAAAAGACCTCGTACCGGTGGAAAGCTCGGTTTTCAATGTAGCGGGAATGGATTCCAAAGCAATTTACGCAGAAGTCATGATGCCATGATGTGGGGGCAAAGCCCCCAGGTTTTCTTATTTCGTTTTGAGCTCGCACCATTCGCTATATTCCGCCGTTCCATTGCTTCGCGTCGCAACCAAGCGGATCCTGGCTTCCTCTGTTATCTTATACCTTGCATAAATCAAACAGCAGTCTCCCATGGGAAAAACATAGACGCAATCGCTGTCTTCTCCCTGCATCTCCCATTTGTAGCTCACTATTTCCGATTTATCAAAATCGATCTGTGCATTCATTTTGATGGTGCTTTCGATAGGGATTTCCACTTCAGAAGCAACCCTTATGTCACCGCCCCCCAAAACTTATCTGCCGCCAGATGAAACCGGATAAATGCGGCATGACAGGAAGTCCTGTGAAGAATCCTACTGCGGCCGGGAACATAACAAAGCAAATCCGGTTTGAAAAAAACAACGGATATCGGTCGTTCTTCTTCCCTTCCACCTATACCCGTTGGGTCCTTAAAAAGGACCATCCCCAAACCATCGAGGATAGTCCTGTTTTTTCATTCAAAGCAGAGCATCGACATTGATTTCACATGCGATCGCAGGCATCGTGCAACCCCAGGATTCAAGAACCTGTGGATGGATTTCTCCAAACACGCCGACCTCATTGCCATCAACGACGATGGATGCACATCGGCCGGGAATGAATCTCGGATCGTCTTCAACAGCTTTTAAAGAATACTCCTTCCTGATGAAATACATCAGAGTATTAACAAGAGAAGAGGCCTCGTTATAACCGACCTGGTTGTTGGCAGAAAGGAAGCCCAGGCTGTTCACGGTGACCGTGCCGCTCACGTCCTTTTCATCCTTTTTGCAGATCTTGCCGATTTCAAAGATGTTGTGCGGATAAACGGCATGCCCGCTTACCGATTCGCTTTCAAGAAGCGAAGGTATCACAGAAGGCCTGACAACCTCATAATTCTCACTCATCGGGTTGGCGATGAATACGCAATCAGATCCGTCGATATGCATCCTGTCGATATACTCCTTCTTGGAACCGAGATAGTTGTACATCATCTCCTGGAACCCGAGGCCGACCATGACATCCTTGATCTTGCGTGAAAATTCCTCAGCCCTGCTTAGCCTGCCTACAGTGAAATCCGAAGGCATGACAGGAGCAAAGTTCATAAGCCCATGCCCGATCATTATATCCTCGATGATATCGACCTCATGCAAGAAGTCGTTTCTGTATGCGGGACAGGTTGCAGTTATCACACCCTTTTCCGCCTTTGCCTCGACACCCATCCTTGCAAGGGCCTTGATGCATTCCTTTTCAGAAAGCTTGAGCCCGAGCTTCTTTTCCACAGCGGCGATGCTGCATTGAGCCTCACCCTGGAAATAATACGGAACCGTAATCGATCTGCCGTACTTGGTATCCGTCGCAAACTCGACCTTCACAGGAAGGATCTCATAACCCATGTCTGCCATATCGCAGCAGAGGATGTTCGCAGTAAGCAGAAGATCGTCAAGAATCGGACCTGAAAGCTCGACAAAAAGATTCTCATCCCCAACCTCGACAGCTCCGATGCGGGCGCTGTTGATGACAGGAGGGAACGACAGTGTCTCATTATTATCGTCATAAAGGTACGGGAAACGTGGCTTGTCGGAAACGATGTACCCATACTCCCTGCCCTTCGGGTGCTTCTCGCAGATTTCCCTGAGCGAAAGCTCCTCGGTCATCCCTAGGGGTACGAATTTGGTTTTATCAGGATCGACTGCGGCGTAATGCACAGGATACTTGATCAGATCCGAGCGATAGATGCCTAGAGCGATTGTCCTTCTCTTTCTTCCAAAATTGAAGCAAAGCTTCTCCTGGCTCTGTATCAGATTGACCAGAAGCTCCTCATCAACCTTTCTGCCCCTTGCTGCAAAACCGATGGAATAATCGCGGATGCCTATTGCGGAAGCATCGTCCACAACCATCCTCTCATCGCTTGGAAGCTGTTTCTTGGCATTGCTGAAAAAGCCGTAGGAAGGAATTTTTCCTGTTTCATAAGTCTTGAGGGCACGTGCGACACCGGCTGCGGACCAAAGGTCGGGGCGGTTCGTATCGTTAAGCTCTATCTTGATGACATGGGCATCTGTATCATGCCCATCGAGTTCCGCCTTCGCTACAGGGAAAATGTCGACAAGCTCGTCATCGCTCATCTTTTTTCCCAGAAGGGAATAGAAAATATTTTCAGGTGCTTCGATCTTTGGCATTTCAGTTACCTCTCCTCATTCTCACAGATTCGATATCGGGTGTGAAAAGCTCCCTGAGGTCGTTGAGACCAAGATGCATGAGAGCCATCCTGTCGATCCCAAGTCCCCAAGCCAGAACCGGAACATCTATCCCGAGAGCCTTTGTTACCTCAGGTCGGAAGATTCCCGATCCGCCGAGCTCGAACCAGCCAAGCACCGGATGCTTGATGTGAACCTCGATGCTGGGTTCTGTGAACGGGAAATACCCGGGAACATATTTGACTTCCTCCGCACCCGCGATCTCCTCGGCGAACATCTTCAGAAGCCCGAGAAGATTCCTGAGATTCACATCCTCTCCAAGAACGATTCCTTCCGTCTGATAGAAATCAGCTCCATGGGTGGCATCCACCTGGTCATAGCGGAAGCAGCGTACAACACCGAAATACTTTCCGGGCACCTTGGCCTTGGTGAGCTGATGAGCGGACAAAACCGTTCCCTGGCTTCTGAGCACCTGACGGCGTGTGAATTCATGGTCGAATGTATATCCCCAACCGCGGCTGCCTGTATTCCAGCCATCCTCATGGGTTTTGGCAACCTGGCTGAGCCACGGCTCCTCGATGAATTTCGCGTGTCTTGGCTCCTTGACATAATAAACATCATGTATGTCGCGGGCGGAATGGAACTGCGGCATGAAAAGGGCATCTCCGTTCCAGAACTCGTTTTCAACAAGCGGACCGTCGAATTCTTCAAAGCCAAGGGCTGTAAGCTTATCCTTCACCCACTGAAGATAATTGCCATAAGCATTATGACGGCCAGGAATAAGCCTGCTGGTGGGAGCATCGACTCCATAAGGGCGGAAAGATCCATTTTTCCAGGATCCGCTCTGAAGCATCTGCGGTGTGAGAAGTCCAAATTCCTCACCCGTAATATTCGCCCTCTCAAGCTCCTTCTTGACTTCATCCCCTTCTTCTGTGAGATAGTAGATGATTTCTTCCTTCTCGACATATTTGAATGGGGAAGATGAAGCACCACGCTTTTTCGCCATCTGGGAAATCACCTTTTTCTGAGCATCGGAAAGGGAAGCTTCATCAAGTTCCCCATCTTTGAGAGCACTTGCAAGAAGCGTGCGCTGCATGACAACCTCATCAGGAAGAGAATCCGATATGATTTCAGCCTTCCTTTCGGCATTGAGCTGAGCTGTCTTCTTTGAAGAAAGCTGTCCAAAAGCCGACCCAACATCACTCTTTTCAAGGCCGAGAGCTTCGGCGATTTCAGGAAGGGTATGCGGCCCGTTATCCTTTAAGAATGTAAAGATGCGCTCGGCGGGCATGCCGTTCTTTTCCAGCTCACGCCCGAAATCTGTTAGCTCGTAAACGATTCTGCTGCTTCTTTCCGTTTCCTTAAGCAGCCCTTTTGCCTGAAGCCAGGAAAAGGCTTGGTTGCACTGACCCACCTTGTAGCCGAGTTCAAAGATGATCCTGGCATGGTCGATCTTCTCCCCAAGGCTGACATGCCTGAGAAGCTTCACTTCCAGCGGATGCAGCTTCTTTACATCGATATCCATATATTCTTGCTCCTAAAATGCTGTTAATTAATGGGATTATAGGAAAACTAGGGAAAAAGTTAAACCCTTTTGCATGGCCTGCACGATGAAGGACTGAGTATTTTTTTCTTTCCCAAATACATGTCTGAAAAAACCTTGAATTGTCACTGGACAAAATATGGTTATGACAGACTGGTTTCAACTTCCAGACTCCAGGAGCGCCAAAACCTTTGCCCGCACCTCTTCCACTGTTGGAATTACAGCACGCTCCAAATTGCGGGAGAACGGTATGGGAAGGGCTTTCGCGGCAATTATCTCCATAGGAACCTTGAGATCCTGCATGGCATTTTGGGCAAGAATCGACAATACGGAATCCCCTACGCTCCCGTTAAGCGGTGTATCCTGCACAACAAGCACCCTTCCAACCCTTTTTGCTTCTCCTACGATTGTAAGTTCATCCAATGGGTTTATCGTTGCAAGATCGATGTATGTGATATATTCCTCAAGATCCTTTGTCGCTTTCATGACGGTCGAGAAGGCATGAGAATAAGAGATGATGAGAAGCTTATCACCGCAACCATGGACGAAGGCCTTTTTAAGTGGAAGGAAGGAGTTGGAATCCCCCACATCACCTTCTTCGCTGTACAGTCCCTTGTGTTCGAAGAAAAGGACAGGATTCTGTTCGCGGTTGGCGCTCTTTAAAAGCGCTTTCGCCGTATAGGCATCAGAAGGGGCAACTACTATTATTCCGGGAGTGTTCAAGAACATCGTCTCGATATTGCCGGTATGCTGGCTGCCATGCCCGGTGCCGCTTCCGATCGGAGCACGGTAGATCATCGGACAATGAAGCTGTCCGGCGGACATGAAATATGTCTTTGCGGCATGATTTATGATAGCATCGGAGGCCAAGGTGGAAAAATCCGCATACATTATCTCAACAATGGGATGGCTTCCCATCATGGAGGCACCGACGGCAAGCTCTGTAAACGCCTCTTCGCTCACAGGAGTCTCGATCACCTTTCCTTCATGCTTTTTAAAAAGGTCTCCGGTAACTCCGAAGCAACCTCCATAAAGACCGATATCCTCTCCGAGCAAGAAGGCATTGCCATCCTCAAAAAGAATTTCATCGAGGGCCTCATAAATAGCATGCCGATAAGTGGTCCTATGAAGCTTCCCGCTTTCATGCCGCTGCACTGAAGAAGGCGCAAAAAGATAAGAATCAAGCTCTCTTATGGAAAGAACATCGTCTTTCCTGCTTTCCGCCTTGGCATAGGCCTCATCCACCTCCGCCCGCACTTCAGTCTTAATACCCTCGATATCATTCTTGCAAGCAAGCCCTTTTTCAAGCAGAAAGGCCTCCATCCGGGCAATCGGATCCTTCTTTTCCCAGGCCTCTTCCTCCTGTCTGCTTCTATATACCCTGGCATCGGACTTGCTATGCCCGCACATGCGGTAAGTATCAGCTTCCAACAAAAACGGCTTTCCTGTACAGATTATGGTTTCCCTGGCTTTTTTCGCGGCATTTCTCACAGCAAGCACATCGTTGCCGTCCACCTTCATATACTCTATTCCATACGAGGCAGCACGAAGGGCGAAATCCTTGCAGCTTATCACCCTTTCGGCAGGAGCGCTCATGCCATAATGATTGTTTTCCAAATAAAAAAGGACCGGAATATTCCATACGGATGCAAGATTCATGCTCTCATGAACCGCTCCGCGGCTTGTAGCGCCATCCCCGAAAATCGCAACCGCAATCTGATTCTGACATCGGCGCTTGAATGCAAAGGCCATGCCCATTGCAATCGGCACTCCGGATCCGACAATAGCAGATGACCCGGCGTTGCATGTCGCACTCTCGCTCATATGCATGGATCCGCCAAGACCACGGCATACACCATGACGTGAACCAAAAAGCTCAGAAAACATCTTATACAGAGAGGTACCGCGCGCAACATTGAAACCATGGCAGCGATGTGTCGGGACAAGCCAGTCTTTCTTTTCAAGCCCGGCGACAAGTCCTACATGACTCGCCTCCTGTCCGATATTGAGATGGGTGGTGCCATAAAACACCCCCTGGGAAAACAGAGATGCGACCTTCTCCTCGAAATACCTTGAAAGGAGCATGGTGCGGTATATAGATATTTCTTCCAACATAAACGTCCAAGGATCTCCAGTCCAATTAAGCTCAGTTGACAAAGATGGATTCTATGAACCCCACGAAACAGTAATGCCAATCACCTTGAGGATAGTTATTCATTATGCCGCTGTCAATAAAAGTTTCCTTTCCAATAGGTATCTTGGCGGCTTTTTTGCAAGTAAGCATCAAATTGGCCTGTTCGAATACGATTGTGCCATCGGCTTCAACAGGCGTCAGCCCCAGAAGGTTCATCTTATCAAAAGTCTTTCCGCTTTTGGTGCCGGCTGTACTCAGCACATGCCTGTATTTCTCCTCCGGAGGAAAGAAAGACAGGGAAAAAAAATCGTTCCTATCCAAGAATTCCATCGTATAACGGCTTTCACGGACAAACACGAAGACTGCAGGATGGTTCCATATATAACCGAAGCCTCCCCAGCCGGCGGTCATCGTATTCCAGCTGTCCTTATTACCGCTGGTTAGGAGAAAATCGTCTTCTCCTATGGAAGAAAACGGATTGAGCTCCAAACGGGTATAATCGATCTTTTTCATTTTACCCTCCCCTTTTAAGCGATTATAACAGTTAAAACCCGATTTTGAAAAAAATTTGCATCTCTTAAGAAAAAATATAGCCGAAACAAAATTACCAAAACCTGATATGAACAATAAAAGAACAGGGAATCCAATGGATCAATCTGCAAAAAAAAGAAGAAAATTCATTTAAAGTGGACAGGAGCAGAACATCAATCATAACCGTCCAATCCTCTTGCATACCTTTTCTTTTTCATCCGTTTGCTATACACTTTAAAAGTAATTTTTCTTTAGGGAGCTAAAATGACACAATCTCTTTCAATTCCACCTTTGACCAAGGATCTGGCAAGAGTTCTCATCGATGCCGATACCATCTCAAGAAGGGTTGACGAGCTTGCGCATAAGATCGATGAAAAATATAAGGACCTTGAGGAGCCGCTTATTCTCGTCGGCGTACTTAAAGGTTCTTTTATTTTTCTCTCCGATCTGTGCAGAAGGCTTACAATCCCACATGTCGTAGACTTCATCGCAATCTCATCCTATGGACAGCAGGGTGACCGCAGAGGCGAAGTGAGGCTTCTGATGGATACCAGGGAAAACATCGCACAGAGAAACGTTCTCATCGTCGAAGACATACTCGATAGCGGGAACACCCTGTCATATCTTATAAAGACCTTCTCAAGCAGAGGCACCAAAAGCATCGAGACCGCAGTCTTCCTTGACAAGAAGGAACGGCACGAAGTCGACATAGACGTGCAATACATCGGTTTCGATATCCCTGACGTATGGGTTGTGGGCTATGGTTTGGATTATAAGGAAAAATACAGGACCCTCCCTTATATCGCTGAAATGATTCCACAGAAATGAAAGGAAAAAAGAAATGGCAGAAGAAAAACTATATGTGAGCTACAACACAGTTCATAAACTCATTAAAAAGCTGGCAGGAAAAATCCTCGAATCAGGCTTCGATCCGGATGTGATCGTCGCAATCGGCAGCGGCGGTTTCATCCCTGCACGTATTTTGAAGACATTCATAAACCGTCCGATCTATGCAGTCGGAATCTCTTATTACGGAATAGACCACAAGCACAGGGAACATCCTACGAAGATACAGTGGATCGATGAGGTGCAGGAACAACTCAAAGGCAAAAAGGTGCTTCTGATCGATGAGGTGGATGATACGAGGGCCACCCTCGCATACTGTGTCGGTGAGCTTCTGAGCTACCAGCCGGAAGAGATAGCGGTTCTTATCCTGCACAACAAGCTCAAACAGAAGGATGTGGAATTCCCTCCTGAAATCAAAAGATACTATCCGGCGATGGAGATTGAGGACATTTGGATCAAATATCCTTGGGATGCAGAAGACATCGACGAGCATGAAAGATTGGAAAAGGAGATGTTGGAGCGCATGAAAAAGGATGGTAAGGAGCTTTTCATATGACAAGCAATGTCAATGCCGTAGTAGGAATCCAGTGGGGAGACGAGGGAAAAGGAAGAATCGTCGATTACCTGGCTCGTGACGCGGAAATCGTTATCCGCTTCCAAGGCGGGGACAATGCAGGGCATACCGTCATCAATGAAAAAGGCAAATTCGGCCTCCATATCCTGCCCAGTGGAATATTCAACAGTGAGACGATGAATATCGTATCGGCAGGTACTGTCGTCAATTTCGATACCATGCATAAGGAAATTGAAGACATAAAGACACGTAGCGGAATAGAGATCGACAATGTGTTCATTGACGAGCGTGCCCACATCATAATGCCCTACCACTGCCTTTTGGACGGTGCAGAGGAAGGAAAAAGGGATGCAAGCCAGAAGATAGGTACAACCAAGCGCGGAGTCGGTCCATGCTACACAGACAAAGCGGCCAGGATCGGAATCAGGGCATGCGATCTTTTGGATGAGGAAAGGCTTGAGAAAAGGCTTTCGATGCTCCTTCCCAAAAAAAACAGGGATCTTGAATATTACGGTCTCAGGACCTTCACCCTCAAGGAGCTGATGGACAAATGCCGCGAATGGAAGCTTGAATTTGGAAATTACATAATCGATACGGTGCCTGTGGTCCGCGATGCAATCGAGAGCGGGAAGAAGGTTCTGCTTGAAGGGCAGCTTGGAATCATGCGTGATAACGATTGGGGCATTTACCCCTACACCACGAGCAGCAACCCGACAGTGGCTGGGGCATGCAACGGAGCGGGAATCCCGGCAAAAGCCATAAACCGCGTTTTTGGGGTGATCAAGGCCTACTCAACCTCCGTAGGTGGAGGCCCGTACATGACAGAGCTGTTCGACCAGGACGGAGAGAAGCTTAGGAAGATCGGGGGCGAATACGGGGTGACGACAGGACGTCCGCGCCGTTGCGGATGGCTTGATCTTGTTGCTGCCGATTATGCCTGCTACATGAACGGCGTAACCGATCTGGCACTTACCAAACTCGACGTGCTCGATACCTTCAAGAAAATCAAGGTCTGCACCGGCTACAACATCGATGGGGAATACTACACAAATCTTCCAGAAACAAGACTTCAGGAAAAGGCAAAACCGATTTATGAGGAATTTGATGGCTGGATGTGTTCAACCAGCAATGCACGAAGCTGGGAGGAACTTCCGGAAAACGCCCGCAAATACATCCTTGCAATCGAGAAGGCCCTTAATACCAAGGTGACATATATCTCGGTGGGCCCGGAAAGGGATCAGCTCATAGTAAGATAAAAAAATTTCTGAAAAAGCCCGGGGGACTGCTATCAGTCCCCTTTTCATTTATAAAGGAAAAGCATTCCAAGGTTATCGCCGTCCTTTTGTCATTTTTTTCCAACCAGATTTATACCTTTTTTTTCATTGCGGCTTTCATTCATGATAGACTGTCTCAAGGAGAAAAAAAAATGAAAAGGATATTGGACCTTACCCCCCAACAATTGATAAGGCTTGACAAAAAGGAGCTTTTAGAAGCGATAGCATTGAGCGAAGGACGTGTCATGGCCGCAGAGACCATAGGAATCACACAACCTGTGCTCACGGACATCACAAACGCAGAACTTGCAGCAGCAATGGGCGCAGATATCCTCATACTGAACCTGTTCGATGTACAGGAACCCAAGATAAACGCACTTCCTGAATGTGACAAAAAGGACACCATAAAGATTTTGAAAAAGCTTACGGGTCGACCGATAGGGATAAACCTTGAACCTGTGGATATGGATAAGCTCAAGGATGATGGGATATGGAAAATGAGCAAGGGACGGTGTGCAAGCGCTGAAAACGCATGCCTCGCCATGGATATGGGAGTTGATTTCATAGTCCTTACAGGTAACCCCGGCAACGGAGTTTCCAACGCGGCAATCGCATCATCGCTTAAGGAGATATCCAAGGCCACAGAAAACAGGATGCTTCTTGTAGCAGGAAAAATGCATGCTTCCGGCGTCCTGTCAGAAAGCGGGGAAAAAATAATCACAAAAGAGGATATGGACCTGTTCATAGACAGCGGGGCGGACATGATATTGCTCCCTGCACCGGGTACAGTCCCTGGTATCACAACCGACTACATAAGAGAGCTGGTCAGCCATGCGCATAAAAGGGAAAAGCTTACAATAACTTCAGTCGGAACCAGCCAGGAGGGCTCGGATACGGATACGATCAAGCGCATAGCTTTAGAAGGCAAGATGGCTGGAACAGATGTCCACCACCTGGGAGACAGCGGATATCTTGGCATGGCCCTTGCTGAAAACATCATGGCCTACTCGGTCGCAATCCGCGGTATAAGGCATACCTGGCACAGAATGGCGCAATCGTTGGCCAGATGATTTGCCCAGCAAAGAGCTTTATCTTATACTATTGTTAATGGATAAGATGATAAGGCTGTTGGTAAAGGCCTATAACGAAATGAAGAAAGCCGGAGACAAGATGGCCCGCAAAGGCGGCACCGACGGCGTCAAAATTGAAAAGGGCATATGCACTCCCGGAGGATATGCCAACTTCTATATGAGAGATGATGGCCCGTCTGCTGAAAACGGTCTGCTGATAGATATCCATGGGGGTGCATGGATATATGGCGATCAGGATTTAAACAGCACATATTGTGCCGTATTTGCACGGCAAGGGTTTCTTACCGCCTCTCTTGGCTACAGCCTGCTGCCGGAAGTCGACATCAGGGGGCAGATGCAATCCGTGATAAACGGAATGAACAGCATATACACTCTTTCCAGGGAATATGGGTTTTCAGGGAAAAAGGTCAAGCTGACGGGAGACAGCTGTGGAGCCCACCTCATAACGCTTGCTTTTGCAACAACGCAAGATCCGGTGTTGAAAAAAGCCTTGAGAGTGCCGGATATGATCTTCGAGCCTTCTGCAATGGCGCTTACAAGCCCGGTATGCATGCTTGACAACATCAACGGCTTCAAATCCGAAAAGCTCAGCATAAAGCTCACTGAGGAAATTAAAAAAATGATGATGCCGACAGAGTCCGATGAAAAGGAACTGGAGGGCCTGATAAGTTTCGAGAACTATTCTCCTCATATGGAATTTCCTCCCCTATTCATCCTTTCTTCGGAAGCTGATGTGTTCTACAGCAATTCCAAGAGGATGATGGAATGCCTCGACAAAAACGGAACAAGCTATGAAAGCCTTTTCTTCGACAAGACCTATAAAGACTGCAACCATGTATTCAATGTGGCAGAGCCGGATAAGAAGGAATCAAGGGAAGCAAATTCAAAAATAATAGACTTCTTTCTTTCAAACTGAAAATACAAAAAGGCCCCTGCTGTGATATATTGTTGGCATGGAACATCTGACAGACCCCTCGGTTTTCCGCATAGGCACGCTTGAAGCCCGAAGTGATTTCACCCCGACCGGTAAAAACACACGCGACATAACGCTGGATGGCAAATGGAAATTCCTTTTTCTGGAAAATCCCGGACAAATCAAGGCCGAATATCTCAAAAGGGATTTTGACATCTCAAAACTTTCTTCCATAGAGGTTCCGGGCTTTATGCAATGCCAGGGCTGGGGCCGCCCCCAGTATGTGAACATCCAATATCCCTGGGACGGACATGAGGAGCTGAGGCCTCCATTGATCCCTTCAGAGAACAATCCAACCGGATTATATTTCAGGGATGTGGAAATAAGAAAAAAAGGAAGGATCATCATCCGCCTTGAAGGTGTGGACAACTCATTCGACCTGTATGTCAATTCCAAACACATGGGTTATGCCGAGGACTCGTTCAGCGCACATGAATTCGATATAACAGATGCATTGGAAGAAGGGAAAAACCGCATATGCATATCAGTATACCGTTTTTCCTCATCCTCATGGCTTGAGGACCAGGACTTTTGGAGGATGAGCGGAATCTTCCGTCCTGTATATCTGCTGATGCACCCTGAAAAGATGATATGGGACGTGGATATCCGCACATACCTTTCCGAGAATCTCGAAACAGGATACCTTCACCTGACCGTAAAAACGGATGCAGATGAAGTTGAGGCGGCAGTCGCAAGGAAAAAAGGGAAAAAGGCTGTTGAAAACGGCAAGGCCGTCTTTTCCTTTGAAATCAAAAGCCCCAGGCTCTGGAGTGCGGAAACGCCAAATCTGTACATAGTCGCAATAAAGACATTCATAAACGGCGGAGAGTGTGAGCAGACCCATATCAATACCGGATTCAGACGCTTTGAGATAAAAGACGGAATAATGCTTTTGAATAAAAAGAGGATCCTCTTTCACGGCGTGAACAGGCATGAATGGAACAGCAAAACAGGCAGGGCCATAACAAAGGATGACATGCTCAAGGATATCCTGATCATGAAAAGGAACAACATCAACGCTGTCAGGACATCACACTATCCGAACAGGAAGGAGTTCTATGACCTCTGCGACCGTTATGGATTATATGTGATGGCGGAGGCGGCTCTTGAGACACACGGCACATGGCAGAAGGCGGGAAAAGCTTGTTTTGATGAAAACAGCCTACCAGGCGATGGCTTGATGTACAAGAGTGCCGTGCTGGACAGGCAGAGAAACAATTTCGAGGAGCATAAGAACCATCCCTCCATCCTCTTCTGGTCGCTGGGAAACGAATCGGGAGGAGGAACGGTACTGCGTGATGCCGCTGATGAGCTCAGGAAATGGGATGACCGGAGGCTGATACACTATGAAGGTGTATTCCATGACAGGAGATTCCAGGATGAGACAAGCGATGTCGAAAGCCAGATGTATACCAGCGCCGAAAATGTGAGAAGATTTCTCATATCCGACAGGCATAAGCCGTTTTTGATGTGCGAATATTCGCATTCGATGGGCAACAGCAATGGAGACATCATGAGCTACATAAGGCTGGAAAGGGAGGATAAAAGCTTCCAAGGCGGGTTCATCTGGGATTTCATCGACCAGACCTTCAGCATGCCTGAAGGCACATGCTACGGAGGGGACTTCGGGGACAGGCCATCCGATTTCTCATTCTGTGCAAACGGCATAGTCTTTGCAGACAGGGCCGAAACGCCGAAGATGCAGGAAATCAAATACGCCTATCAAAACTTCGAGATAGAGGTGAAGGAAGACGGAATCGGCATAACAAACCATTCCCTTTCAACCGACATGGCGGATTATGTGCAGAAATACCAGTACTTCGAGGATGGCATACTCAAGCAAGAGAAGCTTTTCAATCTGGCTCTTGGGCCAAAAAACGGATTATGGATACCTTTGGAAAAAAGGCAGCACCACACTTGCTGGACTTCAAGATTCACCCTGCTTCTTAAAAAGGACACCCCCTGGGCGAAAAAAGGATTCGAGATTGCACATGGAGAGATGCATGTCATCGAAGAGACATTAGCAGAAGGGCCTGAGGCACCGGTCATCAAAGGAGATGTGAACTACGGACTGAAAAATGAAAGCCTTTCAATACTTGTGGATAAAACAAGCGGCCATCTGATATCCTTTTGCAAAAACAATAAAGAGCTGTTCAAGCAAAAAGCAGGACATTCCTTCTGGCGGGCAGCTGTCGATAACGACCGGGGCTCGAAACTGGACTCTATTCTTTCAGGCTGGTATGCAAACACAACCTTTGAAAGACATAAGAAAACCTGGCAGGAAGGCAATGTAATAAAAACCGTGCATGAGATGCCTATAGGAGGGGCGGAAATCGAGACTTCCTACTCCATGGTTTCAGACAAGCTGAAAATAGTCATGTCCTATCACGGGAAAGAATGCATGATTCCGGAATTCGGAATGGCTTTGATCCTGTTTGAGGAAAACCGAAATGTGAGATATCTCGGACTTGGAGAAAGAGAGAATATGAGCGACAGGAAGGAAGGAGCACTTTTCGGGCTTTGGGAATTCGATGCTCTCGAAAATCTCAGCAAATACCATGTTCCCCAGGAATCGGGAACACGATGCGGAGTGAAACGGGCAAAAATAGGGGATCTGGATATCGAGGCACATAAAGACATGATCCTTTCAGTCCTCCCCTACACCAGCGCACAGATAGAGAATGCCGGTCATATTTGGGATCTGGGGAAAGAAAACAAGGTTGTTGTAAGGATATTGAAGGGAATGATGGGTGTCGGCGGAGACGACTCCTGGGGAGCCCTTCCGCATGAAAAAGACATATTCAGGGTGAAGGACGGGGATTCCTTCACATTTTATCTCAGCTAAGGAGGAAAGGATGCAGGGATTTGATCATGATACGTACATAAGCCCATATACCTGGCGCTACGGATCTGGGGAAATGAGGGCTGTTTTCAGCGAGAGCCACAAGAGAAAGCTTTTAAGAAGGGTTTGGGTCGCTCTTGCCAAGGCCCAGGCTAAAGCGGGGATTGTCAAGGACTTTCAGATAAAAGAGCTTGAAGAACACATTGAGGACATAGATATACAAAGGGCCGAGGAAATAGAAAACCTCATACACCACGACCTGATGGCTGAAATAAGGACCTATGCCGAACAATGTCCCACAGCAGGAGGGATAATCCATCTCGGAGCAACCAGCATGGACGCATTGGACAATGCCGATATCATACGCTTCAAGGAAGCCCTTTCCATAGTAAGCCTCAGACTTGACGAGCTTATTGAAGAGCTTGTCAAGAAAGCAATGGAATACAAGGCGGTTCCAACAATGGCGTTCACACATATCCAGCCTGCGGAGATAACCACAATAGGCTACCGCCTCGCCCAAACCATACAGGACCTGGATGATGACAGGGACGATCTTGAAAGGTTCTTATCAAACATCAGGGCAAAGGGATTCAAAGGGGCCGTAGGAACTCTTGCAAGCTACACGGAACTTTTGAAAGGAACTGGAATGAAGGCCTGCGAGATGGAAAAACTGGCTCTTGACGAGCTTGGACTTGAAGCCTTTACGGCAAGCTGCCAGACATATACGAGGAAGCAGGACCTGAAGATGATTGAAATACTTTCCAACATCGCCTGCTCACTGCATAAGTTCAGCCTTGATTTCAGAATCCTGCAAACCCCGCCGATAGGTGAATTCAGCGAGCCTTTCGGGAAATTCCAAGTGGGGTCTTCCGCGATGCCCTTCAAGCGCAATCCGATCAACAGCGAAAAAATCGACTCGCTGGCACGTCTTGTCTCCTCCTCCTACTCCTCTTGCTGGCAGAACGCTTCACAGACAATTTTGGAGCGCAGCCTGGATGACAGTGCCAACCGCAGGATATTCATTCCAGAGACATTCCTTGCAATAGACGAGATGCTGATCACAGAAATACGGATCGTCAAAGGCATGAACATCCACAGCATGGGTACCAAACGGCTTATGGACAATTATTCCATATTCAGCGCCACCGAGCGTCTTCTGATGGAATTGGGAAGAAGAGGAGCCGACAGGCAAGAGATGCATGAGATAATAAGAAAGCATTCCCTCGCCTCCTGGCAGGAGGTGCAGGAAGGGCATGAAAATCCTCTTGAAAAGAAGTTGGAGGAGGATGGGAAGGTCCGCTCCTATCTCACAGAAAAAGAAATAGCCGATCTGCTCGATGCCGCCTCCTACATAGGGGAAGCTGAGGAAAGGACCGAGCAGGTATGTCAAAGAGCCACAAGGCCCAGGACAAAAACGAAATAATAGATGGCCATACGCAGTATCCTTGTCGTGCAGCACAGGGATACTTTCAATAAATCCAGCTTCATGACTCCAGCAGCCATGCATACTGCGCTGAAAGGAAGGGGCAGTATGCTTGCAATGAGAACAAAAGCCACTCCGTATTTCTCAATTGTGGCCCCCCATTTGGCATGCGCCTTCACCGCCCCTCTGTTCACAATAGGCACCTTCACAAGAAGCCGTCCGATGAAATATGCGCTCACCCCACCTGCCGCGGAGGCCAGACCTGTTATGGGTATTGCAAAATACCATGGAAACTGTATGACCATCGGAAATACGAACATCGGGGAAAGGGGAAGCACGAAAGTATCGGTCATCCAGATATAAAGGCACATCTGGAAGAAATTGAAATGACCTGTTATGTATTCTATCATGGCCTGATAATTGTTTCTTCCAAGCTGCTGCACAACCACAAAGAACGCAACAAAGGCTAAAATTATCGGAATGAAGCCCAAAATCGCATAACGCCCGATATGAGGCTTATGCTTATGCTCCGTTCCACCATCATTTTCCATAAATCATCCTCAAGAATTCCTTTTCAACCTCGTCGGCGGGGATGCAGTATGAGCCTTGGTACATACCGCCTCTGCCACCTCCACGCAAAAGGAGTTTTTCTTTCAGGCTTTTAAAGGCCTGCTCATTTCCAATATACAAAAATTCCTTCCTATCGCCATCACCAAGCAGTAAAATATCTTCAAAACCTTGCTTTGACAGCGGCGTTCTGAAGAATTCCAAAGGAGTGGAGGTTCTATAAAACCTGCAGGAAGGTGGAATGGAGGCAATTTCAGATGCTGCAAGCTTTTCATAAGAGTGCCTCAATGTGGTCTTGAGGTTTTCCATTTCCTCAAGCTTCCTCTCCACTGCGGGAACGACATCCCATGGTTTTTCAGACAGAAGAGCGGAAAGCTTCCTGCAGCTCTCCCTGTTCCTTCTTCTTTCTTCCTTTGCGCTATTTCCCACCAGCCAAAAAGTCCGTACATGCCCGCGGATGGTCTCACTTGAAAAGTAGGAGACCTCACCTATCTCGGAAGTGGAGGAAAGATGCACACCGCCACAGGGAACCGCATCAAAGCCGTCGATGAACACGACACGGATGTCGTCGCCTCCGACCTTGATGCTACGCCTGAGATGCATGTCCTCCACCTCTTTCCTGCAAAGGCTCTTAGAATATATTCCAGCCCCTTTTCTTACGGCATGCTCCACGGCATCCTCGATTTTATATAAATCCTCATTGGAGGGAACCTCCCCATCAAGTTCTATCGAGACATATTCGTCGGACAGATGCACTGCGACTGTACCGATTTTAAGCAGACTGTAAAAAAGTGAGGATATGAGATGCTGGGCACTATGCTTTTCCATAAAAGCATAACGATGCTCCCAATCCAGGCAAAGAGTACCTTTCATGCCTACAGCAAGGCCTGAAACGTTATCAAAGATATGAGCAACCCCATATGAAGTCTTTTTTGTATCGACAATGTCATAACCACTAAAAGCGCCCTTATCCCCAGGCTGGCCTCCCGCTTCGGGGTAGAATACAGTCCTGTCAAAATAAACCTCGTTGCCGCAAATTGCGGTTATTTCAGCCTCCGTACTTTTTAAATATGGATCAACATAATAAAGTTTTTCTTCCATACTCATTCTCCATGCATTTTTGCCACGGGCAAGCGGAAATGACACTCATAACCGATCACCCTCAAAAGAGTTGTGCAGACTGCGGTTATTATCAAAACCGCATTATCATCCAAAGAAGTGAAACTAGCTAAAACAACATACAGCACCGCACCAAGAATGGAGGCTGAAGCATAAAAATCCGATGTGAAGACCATCGGTATCTCCTTTGAGAACACATCCCTCAATATGCCGCCTCCTACGGCTGCAAACATTCCGCTCATGATCATTCCCACAACGCCCACACCAAGACTTGCAGCCTTTGCAACCCCAAGGGCAGTGAAAACTCCGAGGCCTATTGCATCAAAATAAACTATTGCGGGCCAGCGTCCCACAATCTTGGGGGATATTATGAAAACCACCGTTCCAGAGACTATGCAGACGATAAAATACGATGGGTTGTTGAACGCGGCAACAGGAGTGCTGCCTATGAGCATGTCACGGAGCATTCCTCCCCCACAACCTACGGTTATGGCGAAAAAAACAACTCCTAAAAAATCCAGACGGTTCCTGATCCCCTTCACAGCGCCGGTAATTGCAAAAATCATCGTACCGAAAAGGTCGAAGAACAATACAATGTTTCCGTTCATGGCCCTAGACTACACAAAAGAAAGATTTAATACAATAAAGAGATTACCGTGATGAAACCCACTCTGTTGACAGACAAGGGCAAAAGAAAAATAATTTTGCCATGGGAAAAATCAGAAGCGCCTGGGAAATCGCCCTTGAGAGGACCCAGAGCATAGAAATCGATGAGGAAAAGATCAGGCGCGGGGCGACGCTTGAGAAAATCAAGAGGATCGCAGGAGCATACCTTTCTGCAGATAAGAAAGACGATGAGATACTCGGACAGCTTCTGTCTTACGACAAAAAGGATGTCAAAGAAGCATTGAAGCCTGTCTTGATGAGCTCCCTGTCCCTGCCCGGAGCAGAAGTGGTCGATGACAGGATGGAGCGTCTGGCAACACTTGCATCAACGGTGCTCGACAATTCCGAGGCAGTCATGCTTTATGATAAACTGCTGGACTTTCTGAAACAGTATCCGGAACATAAGAAACAGCTTGTGGAAAGGCTTAAGCAGCAGCTTGAACCCATGCTTAAGCAGAAGCAGGCGCAGATTGCCGAGCAATATGGGCGTAATGTGGATCTCCGCATCGAGGATGACAAGGAAGCCCTCCAAATCATAAACAGCAATCTGGAACAGTTCGACAAACAGTACAATGAGACTCTGGAGAAAGCGAAAAAGGATCTTGAGAAGGCATTTTAAGCCATCTCAAGAGCCCTGCCGTCGCAACACATCGGCAAGCTGAAAAGGCTCATCACCGTCGGCGCTATATCAACAGACCGGCACCATGGATCGATGAGCCTTTTATGTTTCATGCAAAGAGGGGGAAACGGCCCTTTCTCCGGCAGGTATCCATGGGCGGCATGGGAGCTCCCAGAAGGATGGAACAGGCCCAAAGAGCTGTCGTCGGTGAAGTTTACCCCATCACAAGCTTCCACAACAAAGGAAAAACCACCTTCAAGATGATATTTTCCAGCAGCCTCGGCTTTAGGGAATATGTGTTCGATCACTCCTGGATAGTCAGCCTTGATCCGCATCAGCACACCCAGGGCATCTTCTTCACCGATACCATCAAGATACACCTGGGCGGAAAAGGACGCCGGATGGATTTTGATGGAATCGCAAAACCCCAACCCATCCACCGCATTCTGCAAGCAGAAAAAAGATGAGAAATCCCTTTGGCCATGGTCTCCAAGGATCATGACCTCCGTATCCTCATTTAAAACGGAGAATACCTCCCCCATCCTCTCGTCTATGAACTTCAATGCCTCAAGATTATTCTTGCTTTCATATCCATTCTTATGCCTTTGATGATCGAGATAAGAGAAATGCACAAAAGCGAGATCAACATCATTTTCCCTCATGATGTCGCAAAAGCAGGCGGAAGCAAACAGATCCATACCAGGAGTGCGCATCCAATCCAACTGGCCTTTATGACGGGAGAAATATTTATAACCCTTTTCAGAACAAAGCCTTTTGAAAACCGGATCCGGATCGTCTGATTCTGTCTCTCCCCAGGCTTCAGGGACCAGAAAATCAATATCTGCACCACCGGTGACCGGCCAGCAGACAGCAGCTGTCCCAAGCCCGGCCTTTTTTGCAACATCAAATATGGTGGGAACCTTCACAAACGAATTCTCCCATAACCATCTCCTCTCCGGAAAGCTGCAATTATGATACACCCCTGTTTTATCAGCATAGCATCCGGTCATGATAGACACATGACACGGATAGGTGAATGTTGGATATATTGGAACAACCTTCTTACAGACGTGAGCTTCAGAAAGATAGCCTTTCATATTGTTCATGACTGCCAAATATTCCAAATCCTCATAAATCAGGGCATCAATTGAGACTACAACGACCTTCATTGCTCACAACCAATACTTTTGCATGCGTTTTACCAGGCTGTTCCTGTAGCTATCCCAATCTGTTATCTGATCAGCTGCTACCTTATCCTCGCAAGCCGCTTTGGCAACAGCCAGCGCCTCATATTCTATCACCCTTGGATCGAAGGGCTTGGGGACGATATAGTTCCTTCCAAAAGAGAAATCGGCGCCGCCATAAGCCCTGCGCACCTCTTCCGGCACCGGCTCCTTAGCCAAAGCGGCAAGAGCCTTGGCCGCAGCCATCTTCATATTCTCCGTTATCCTGGAGGCCCTCACATCAAGTGCGCCGCGGAATATGAACGGGAACCCCAACACATTGTTTATCTGGTTGGGATAATCGCTTCTGCCTGTAGCCATGATCACATCAGTTCTTGTCGACATTGCAAGTTCATAAGTGATTTCCGGGTCGGGATTGGCCATTGCGAACACCACAGGGTCCTTGTTCATCGAAAGCAGCATATCTGCGCTCACGCAATCCTTTACAGAGAGACCCATGAACACATCCGCCCCTCTCATAGCCTCCGCAAGGGTCCTCATGTCCGTTTTTGCTGCGAATGCCGCCTTTTCCTCCGTAAGCCCCTGACGTCCTTCATAGATAACTCCTTTGCTGTCGCATAATATGAGATTCTCCTTCCTCACTCCGGCGGAAAGGAACATCTTCGAGCAGGATATTCCTGCCGCACCTGCTCCGTTGACAACAACCTTCATCTTTCCCAAGTCCTTACCGACAATCTCCGCTGCGTTCATAAGTCCCGCAGTAGCGATTATGGCCGTACCGTGCTGGTCGTCATGAAAGACCGGAATCGAGCATCTTTTTATCAGCTCCCTTTCCACCTTGAAACATTCGGGTCCTTTGATATCCTCAAGATTGATACCTCCGAAGGTCGGCTCCAAGGAAGCTATGATGTCTACAAGCTTGTCAGGATCCTTCTCGTTGATCTCGATGTCGAATACATCTATATCTGCAAATCTTTTGAAAAGAACACCCTTGCCTTCCATAACAGGTTTTGAAGCCAAGGCTCCCCTGTCTCCAAGGCCTAAAATGGCAGTTCCGTTGGATATAACAGCCACCAGATTCCCTTTGTTGGTATAACGGTATGCATCCTCCGCATCCTTTTCTATTCTCAACACCGGTTTAGCCACTCCGGGAGTGTAAGCCAGGGACAGGTCATCTGCTGTTTTGCAGGGCTTGGTGGCTTCAACGCTTAATTTTCCAGCCCTACCACCAAGACAGTGATATTCCAACGCTCTCTTCTCTAAATCATCCATATGTATTCTCCTGTTTATATAATTCTTTTTAAAGTAAGTAATTACCATATTAGTTAGTAATTATTACCAACCTTCTCTACAGTTTAAACATAGGGTCTTTCAATATTTTAACACGAGAAATAACGATTTCAAATGCAAATATGAAAAAAACGGACAGCAGGCTCAGACCTTCTTATTCTCAAGCCTTTTGAGCATCCTGAGAACGACAACCACTGCAGCCACGGACAAAACGACCTCGGCAGTAAGCTGCGCATAAGCCAGTCCATAGAGAGGAAAGAGCATATTCAATATGCAGAGGGCCGGAATCTCCAAAACAATCTTTCTGAGTATTGCAAACACAAATGAGTTTCGCCCCATCCCGACTGCTTGGAAAATACCAACTCCGAGAAAATCGATGGCAAGAAATGGAAGTCCGAGACAGAATCCACGCAAGAATCTTGTTCCATAGGCCACTATCACTTCGTTTTTCATGAACAGACTTATGAAGAATGGAGCAAAGATGTAATAGGAGGCGCTTACAAGAACTATACCGATTATTATCAGCTTTGCCGCAAAAAAGATCGTCTCTTTCATCCTCCTCGTATCCCCGCTTGAGAAATTATAGCTTATCAGCGGCATTATCCCCTGACTGAACCCCATCGCGATATTCATCGGAACCATGTTCACCCGGCTTGTTATCCCCATCGCCGCCACAGCATCCGGGCCATATGCAGAAGTGAAATTATTAAGGATCGTCATGCCTGTGACATTCAAAAGGTTTTGGATTGATGCTGGTATTCCGACAGCACATACGCCAAGAACAATAGCCTTCTGCAGGTTGAATTTCCTTATGTCTATGGATACGTATGTCTTTCCTTTCTTGCAGGCTATCAGAATGAAGAAATAGAGGCATGCAACGCAGTTGCTTATGAACGTGGCCAGCCCCGCTCCTTCCGCCCCCATGTTCAAAAACTGTGGCAGTACGAAAAATGGGTCGAGGGCAATGTTCAGCAGGCATCCGCTCATCGTCCCTATCGAAGCATGCATCGCAGCTCCCTCTGCCCTGACCATGTAAGCCATCACCACATTGAGTATCGCGGGAGTGGCTCCGAAAATGACAGTCCACTTCAAATATGCGGCTGTGGCTTCCCATGTCCTCTCATCTGCCCCCAAAACAACAAGCAAACCGTCATGAAAAATAAGGCAAAGAAGGGAAAACACCACTCCAAAAAAGATGGAACAATAAAATCCGAAAGCGCTGCTTTTATATACGGTCGGATAATCCTTCCTTCCCAGCGCCCGGCTCATCATGCTGGACGAGCCGACTCCGAAAAGGTTGTTGACCGCATTGAATGCCAAAAGGACTGGAGCTGCAAGAGTTACGGCCGCATTCTGCACACTGTTGTTGAGCATCCCAACAAAATAGGTGTCGGCAAGATTATAAAGCACCATAACAAGGGAAGAGAGAATGGTCGGCACTGCCAGACGCGCAACAGCCTGAGGTATCGGCATTGTCTCAAATAAACTCATCCTGCTGAATTTTTCCATCCTTCCTCCTTTCCTTTTCTCTAATACCAACAGCCACGGGCTGTCAAGCACAAAAAATGCATTGCTTTGAGCCTAACTTTTCAATCTCAATCTTATACTTGTATATATGGATTATAAGAAAATCAATATTGAAACCATTTCCAAATGGGTTGAGGACGGATGAATTTGGAGCAGGGAGATAAGCCATTAGGAATTCTTATCGGCACAAAAAGGAGTTTACAAGCTCTTCTTGACCCCGTAAAAGCTGTGCCAGCAGATTGGATCGGAAACGTTGCGGGAAAAAAGGTGCTTGCACTTGCCTCCGGAGGGACAGCAGGGACCGGTCTTTGCCGCGCTCGGTGCAGATATTACGGTGCTCGACATGACGCCGGCCCAGCTTGAAAAAGACCATGCAGTTGCAAAAAGGGAAAGTATAAGAATAAACCTTGTGCAGGCGGACATGACTGAAAAACTTCCTTTTGAGGATGGTTTTTTCGATCGCATATTCCATCCCGTTGCGAATGTTTATGTCGAGCACATGAGCGGAATCTGGAAAGAATGCTTCAGGGTTTTGAAAAGAGGTGGAAGGCTTTTAAGCGGATTGGACAATGGAATAAACTTCATAGTGGACAAAGAAAACGGAAGCCATATCGCACATCCCCTGCCGCATAACCCGCTAAAAGACCTGCAAATGCTTGAAAAGGAGCTTAAAGACAAAGAAGGCGTACAATTCAGGCATGGCGTAGATGAAAACATACATGCCCAGATCGATGCGGGGTTTATTCTAAAAGGAATCTATGAGGATACAAACGGTGAAGGTTTTCTGCATGATATGAACATACCAACATTCCATGCAACTTTTGCTGAAACGCCATAAGAATATAATTAAGATAAAATAATATTCCGAATTAAGAATATTATAATTAATATTTATATTCAAGCTGACTAAAATATGTTCAAATACATAGAAATTGCAGGACAAATAAGGAAAATGGGACAAAAAAATCCTTACCGAAGTAAGGATAAAGGAGTCGATCGGATTCGAACCGATGAAAAAACGGTTTTGCAGACCGTCCCCTTAGGCCACTTGGGTACGACTCCGTAACTGCATTATGACTTTAACAGAAAGATGGCTGTTATGCAAGAGAAAATAAAATCAAAAGTACTTGCAAATAGTTTTGTAATAAAAAAGAATGTAACCATGAAAAA
>CASDPA010000012.1 GCA_949282255.1 uncultured Spirochaetales bacterium | reverse complement strand
TATTTTTTCCGCTAAAAACACCAGAAAACACTGGATCCGTATCCATTGAGTTTCGTTCATCATTTTTAGAAAATTCGAAATATCCGATAATGTTTCTTACCAAGTGACGATTTTACTTATTCTGCGTCCAACACCCTTTGATGTTTTTCTAAGGTATCGCATTGTAGTCTGTACAGAAGCATGCCCTAGTAAATCTTGAAGGAACTTGATGTCTTTGCATTTCTCGTAGACATTACGTGCATAGAAAGCACGGAATTCATGTGGGTGCAAAACTTCTTTCTGTATATGATATTTCTTCGCAAATGCGTGGAATCTTTTTCTAATAACTCCGTCAGAATAGGGTAGTATGAATCCTGGTTCCTTGAATTTAGAAAGTACTTCTTGACGCAGTTGAGCAGGGAACCAAATACGTCTATATTTGGTTCCCTTTCCGCATACGTCAACATAACCTATCTTTAAATCTTCTGTCCGAATCTGAAGAAACTCCGATATTCTTACACCTGTTCCGGCCAGAATCCGTACAGCTGCCCACCAACGAATATGCCCATCATTGAGTAAACAGGTACATAATTTCTGATACTGGGCCATTGTCATCTGGTTTTCTACATACTGTTGCATTTGTACTTTCACAGGTTTTAACCTAAATCTAACTTTTGTATACTCGGCATAAGAATTCAATGCATGTACTCCAATATTGACGGAAGATGGTTTTAGTCTTTGCATACTTTCTTCTTTCCACCTGCAAGCGTCATCAAAGGTCCATTTGTATGTTTTCAGATAATTCGAGATTATAGATGTATAAGAGACGATTGTACTCTTACTTCTGCCTTTTCTTTTTAGATGGCGTATGTATCCTTCTAGAACCATTTCAATTCTCCCTTCAATGTTTACTTTATTTAATTTTGGCGATTAAATTTGTTTAATATCGTTTACTGGGATAATTTTAAACGGTTTTGTTTTTGCTTCTAGAAAGATAATAAACTGGGTTTTAAACGATAATTGATGCGAAGTTCGCAATTTTTATCAAATTTCTTGGAAAAATGGTTCGCAAGTTCGCAATTTGAAGGATGAAAGCAGGAATTTGGTACTTTTTAATAGGTAAAAATACAGGATTGCGAACTAAATTCTCAACTTCTTCTGGAATATTCTTATCAATTCTCTTGGAATTAACAATTTTATATTTGAAGCAATATTTGAAAGGCGACAAATATTTTAGTTTTTTTGTTGCAATAAATCCCATCTTGGTGTAACTTAGTGGATAGAAGTGGTAGTAATTCCCAGAAAGTGGTGTACTTATGAAGATGATTACCGGAATTTACAATACTAATGTCGATGAAAAAGGCAGGTTTCTGCTTCCATCGCGCATGCGTCAGGCTCTACAGTCCCAGGAGCTGGTTGTACTTCCGGGTCTTGATGAGAACCACTTGATGCTCATGACTCCTTCCTACTTCGAAGATCGGTTTTCTCAGGCTGTGCTTTCTTCCGACAGTGCTATGTTCGATAGGGGAAAGCGCAGTCTCATTAGACGCTTGATCGCTCCTGCTGTTTATCTTGAAATGGATAGTGCAGGGCGTTTGAATGTTCCCTCGACCCTCCGGGAAAAGTATTCGATTACTTCAAAAAGCGAGATCACTCTCGTGGGCACCGGATATTATGTCGAAATATGGAATACCGGTGTTTATGAGAAGGCTCTTGAAGAGGATACTTCTTCTCTTGCCGATCTTGCAGAGAGTTTGAAGGGGGAGTGATGGAGATACTTCACTATCCGGTAATGCATGAACAGGTGCTGGACTATCTGGCTTTTGAAGATGACTCAGACAAGGTCTTGATAGATTGCACAACAGGAGAGGGCGGGCATAGCGCATTGTTTCTGGAGAAATATCCTGATCTTAAGGTCATCGGCCTCGACAGGGATTCGGAAATCCAGAAGAAGGCTAAGGAACGCTTTTCAGCCTATGGCAGCAGATTCACACCTGTAAATACCTGGTTCGATGATTATCTTGCCAAGGCAGAAAGCCAAAGTGCAGACAGGATACTTTTTGATCTTGGTATTTCTATTTTTCATTATCAGGAAAGCGGTAGGGGTTTTTCATTCCATAGTGATGAAAAACTGGATATGAGATTGGATAAGAACCAGAGCTTCGATGCTGCGGATATTGTGAACAGCTATGGGGAAGAGGAACTGGCCGATGTCATATACCGCTATGGAGAGGAGCGTTATTCAAGACGCATAGCAAGGGCAGTTGTGCAAGCACGCAGCATCAAGAGAATCGAGACTGCGAGCGAACTTGAGAACGTCATATTCCATTGCGTACCAAAGGAATACCGTTTTGGTCGCATAAGTCCTGCAACAAGGACTTTTCAGGCCTTGCGGATAGAGGTCAACAGGGAGCTGGATCGGATAGAGCCTGCATTGAAGGACGCCATAAGGGTTTTGAAACCGGGCGGAAGAATAGCGGTGATCACGTTTCATTCCTTGGAGGACAGGATCGTCAAGTGGTTCTTCAAGAACGAGGAGAAGGATAATTCGACGATAAGGATTTTAACGAAGAAGCCGGTGCTTCCGAGCAAGAGAGAAGAGGAGGAAAACGCACCTTCAAGAAGTGCGAAACTGAGGGTCGTTGAAAAGATATGAAAGAACATGCTAATGGATCGTTCAGGATAACAAGAAACCATAAGATTTTGGTATTATCAGCTCTTCTTGTGACCTTCATGTTGCTTTTTATTCCGCTCTGGCAAATGGGTGTAAACAGAAGTCTTGATCTAGGAATAAGATACGAGAATGCCAGGCTTGTGGAAATCGATTCGGAAGAAAGGGCCATAAGGAAGACTATGGCTTCTTTGCAGCATGCCGCAGAGACTGAGAATATCCTTTTGAGCATGCAGGAAAGGGAAGGGGTGTTGCTCAGCTCTAAGTAGAAGTGATTTATACCTGAAAAAAGGTATATTTATGATATAATATTGCAAGTAAAGCGCAGGTGGGTTTTCCCGTCTGCCTTTTTTGGACAAGCGGCACCTGCTTTTTGGATGCCGGCAAAGGGTGGTTTTATTTTATGGAGAATTATGAGAAGAATTATGATGATTTCACTCTTCGCGATATCAATGAAGAGGAACTCAGCGGGTCGCTATCTCCATTCACTTTTCTTTGCATATCCATAGCTCTTGCAATGTTTGGCCTCATATGTGCATATAGTGCAAGTTATGATACTGCACTCAGAGAAGGAAATCCTCATTATTATTACCTGCTTGAGATGACAGTTTATCTCATCTTGGGAATTGTTACGGGAATAATACTTTTCTTTTTACCCAGAAAGAGGCTGGAAAGGCTTCACTGGATTCTTTTTCCTCTGTCCATACTTCTTCTTATTTATAATACCGTTACCGATTTCTTCAATCTAGGTACCTTTTCCTTTCCAGGAAATCCTTTTTTCAGGACAAGCGATTTCGTAATTTTTGCAACAATCCTCCAGATTGCATCTCTCTTTCCCGGTATCAGGGAAAAAGAACGTAGGGGATGGGCTTATCTCGCTGTATTTTTTTCCAGCTTGATTACAGTTTTTTTGATGACATTATGTGGCAGTTACAGTTATGCCGCGCTTTATATTCTTGTTTTGATCGTGTGTTTCAGTGCAGCCAGGCTTGAAAAGGCAAATATAGCTGTTTATGCCCTATATCTTTTTTCATTTATGATTGTGCTTGCGCTTGCTTCTCCCGCACTTCTCGATCAAATGTTCTCCCGTCTGATGCCGTTTTTATCGGACAATGCAACTTCAGTTGCTCTCAGCTCCTCGATAAGCGCTATTGCGGAAGGCGGGTTCTTTGGAAAAGGTATTGGAGCCGGATATTACAAACTAGGGCATCTGGATGCAATACATACAGATTATATTTTTGCGAATATGGCAGAAGAAATGGGGCTTGTAGGAATTTTGATGATAATCCTCCTGTTTATCCTTTTTTTGTATTTGGGCATACGATGTGCCAGAAGAGCGGATAGAAATGAAGATTATTTCATTAAGATTTCTACACTCGGTTTCACTTTTGCAATAGTCATGAAGGCTGCGATGAGCATGCTTGTTGCGAGCGGAGTCCTGTTTACGACTGGCATAAGCCTTCCATTTTTCAGCGCGAATCCACTTGAGTATTTCATCACTGTTTTGGAATGCACCTTGCTTTACAGGTTCATGCACATAACAGGAAGGGGATATGAAAAGGCGCGCGATTGAGTTCATTGTTTTGGCCTTGGTTGCAATGGCGGCCATTTTCTCTTGGCTGGCTTTTGGACCGGGATTCAGGATAGTGGATCTTGATGTGGATGAAGAGGTGCTGACACCTTCCATCAGGCGCATATGCCTTGAGACGGAAGGTTTATCGCTTTTCTCTTTCAGCCCTGGTGCGTTGGAGAAAAGATTCAAGGATCTTTGCTATGTGGATGCATGCAAAGTTGTTTATGAATTTCCGTCATCCCTAAGGGTTGATATGGAATTTGAAAAGGAAGGTGTGGTTCTCACCGACCTTGAGCGTTATCTTTTCTGCAGTCCTGATGGACTGGAGGAAATATGTGTCGAAGATGCAGTTAATCTGAAAAGGAGGTATGTACCTCTGGTTTTGGACAAATACAGCTTCGATTATATTTCCGTCTACGGCATTGAAAACGGCTTCGGTTCGGTGATAGCATTACTATTGGAAATATCTTCGCTTCTTATGTATAATCAGAGGTTGATATCTTTTGCTGTTTATCAGCCTGGTGACGGCAATAGATTTGGAACCCTGACGCTCAAAATGGCAGATCAGGATTGCTGGATCGACATAAAGGAAAACACCGATGCAGCATATCTGGTTACGTTCTTGGGAAAACTTTATGAGGAGGCGGTGCTTCCTTATTCGTTGGGGATGCGAAGATATGAGATTAAGGATAACGTCTTGATCAGACGTGAAGTGGTGGTATAAGGTGGCAACGGATAAGACACTTTTAGGATTGGACATCGGCACTTCCTCCATCAGGGCCGTGATCGCCAGCGTCTCGCGTGACGGTCAGCTGATGATAGAGGCTATTGCAGAACGCCCCAGCGAAGGGGTCAAATCCGGCAGTATTGTCAACATAGAGCAAACTTTGAAGGCAATAAATTCTGTAATAAGTGATGCAGAGCTTCAGAGCGGCACCGAAGTCAGCAGCGTGATTTTAGGCATCGGTGGTGATCATATACAGGGAATCAGTTCCAATGGAGCTGTTGGAATCACAAACAAGGATCAGGAAATAACCAGTGAGGATATAAGAAAGTCCATCGATATAGCAAGGGCTCATGATTTGCCCCAGGATACAGAAATACTCCATACCCTGGTCCAGGATTTTCAAGTGGATTCCCGTTCCGGAATCAAGGATCCGATTGACATGCTTGGACATAGGCTTGAAACAAGGGTCCTTCTTGTCACCGGTTCTTCATCAATCTGTCAGAATCAGAGAAAATGCATTCAAAAGGCGGGAATCCAGGTTCAGCGGATGGTTCTTCAATCATTGGCCGACAGCGAGGTTGTTCTTACAAGCGAGGAAAAAGAGATGGGTGCCATCATCATAAACATTGGGGCCGGCACAACAAACATGATCTGTTATTGTCAAGGCTCACCTGTTTATGTAGGAGGTGTCGGATTCGGAGGGGATAACGTTACAGGGGATATTGCATATATGCTCCAACTGCCGCGTGTTGCAGCCGAATCGATAAAGCTATCAGATGGTTCCTGTCATACCCCAAGTGTAAGCCCGGATGATATGATAATAACTCCTGCTGTAGGTGGCAAACCTTCCTTCAGGTTCCCAAAACGGGAGCTTGCAAAGGTGATAGAGCCCAGGATGGCGGAAATATTCTCATTGCTTCAGGGGGAGCTTGAGAAAAAGGAGATAAACGGCCCGTTTGGTGCAGGAATCGTTTTGGTCGGAGGTGGAGCGCTCCTTTCAGGTGCGACCGAGCTTGCAGCCGAGATCTTCAGACTTCCTGCGAGGATCGGTTTTCCTGTTGCTATCAATGGCCTGGACAGACAGTATATAGATCCAAAGTATGCAACGGTGCTTGGCCTTGTTAAGATAGAGGCCAAGAAATTCCGGGACAGCGGAGCCCTTGTCTCATCAAGAAAAGACAAGGTTGGTTTTTCAAAAAAGATGAAGGGCTTGCTTGGCAAGCTGTTTTAAGGAGAGATAGATGAACTTTGATATTTTCGACATTGAAGATACAACTACAGGAGAGCAGGCTGCACCGACTATAATCAAGGTTGTCGGAGTAGGTGGCGGTGGAGGAAATGCAATCAACCGCATGATCGCCGCTGGTCTAAAAAAGGTTTCTTTCGTTGCATTGAACACCGATGTCCAAGCCCTTCAGAGATCTAATGCCCAGACAAGAATCGCCATAGGAAAAGAACTTACCGGTGGCCTTGGTGCTGGAGGACAGCCTGAAGTGGGTGAAAAGGCTGCAGTGGAGTCTAAAGAAGAGATCAGGGCAGCTATCGATAATGCCGACATGGTGTTCATAACCGCTGGAATGGGTGGCGGTACCGGTACCGGTGCAGCTCCTGTTGTTGCGGAGATAGCAAAGGGATGCGGCGCTCTTACTGTTGCTGTTGTCACAACACCTTTTGCATTTGAAGGCAAGAAGAAGCTTGTCCTTGCTCAGGCTGGAATCGAGAAGCTGAGGAAGCAGGTTGATACGCTCATTCTTATTCCGAACCAGCATCTTTTGAACATAGTTGATGCCAATACTCCGATCAAACAGGCATTCATCATTGCCGACAGTGCGCTTCTGCAATCTGTACAAGGAATATCGGATCTCATAACAGAACCGGGTGAAATCAATATCGATTTTGCTGACGTCAAGACTGTCATGAAAGGCAAGGGGGATGCGCTGATAGGTCTTGGCTTCGGGGAAGGGGCCAACCGTGCTGTCGAGGCTGCAAAGCTTGCCGTTAACAATCCTTTGCTTGAGAATGCAAGCATCGACGGTGCAAAGAGCGTTCTTGTCAATCTTGCCGGTGGTGACAGCCTTACCATCCAGGAGTATCAGGATGTTGTCGAGATCATCACACAGAACTGTGCTGAAGATGTTCTCGTTATTGCAGGACAGAGCTACAATCCCGCTCTAGGAGACAGGATCAAGGTGACGGTTGTTGCAACCGGCTTTGAAAAGAAACCGGATATTGCAGCAAGCCAAGCCGAGGCGGAAATGTTCAATAAGAGTTTCACCAGAGCTGATAAGCAGCATGATGATCAGGGGGTGAGAGAAGCTCTTGGCTTTTCTGCAAGACAGGAAAGCCCCCAGCCTTCGCGTCCTTCGTCTTCCCCATCTCCAGCTGCGAAGGAAACCCCATCCGATCCAGCTGCGATCACAGTCAACAGATGGCAGGATCTCCAGCAGCAGCTTGGAAAGAGAGCACGGGAAAGTAATGATTACAGCATTCCCGCGGTACTGAGGTATTCAAGAAACGAAGATGACAGGAAATGATGATTCGGATCTTCTTGAACTTTTTTCCGATTATCTGACATTCGAGAAAAGATTATCCCAAAAAACAAAGGATGCCTACGTAGAGGAGGCATCCGTTTTACTTTCCTGGTGCAATGAAGAAAAAAAAGATGTTTCCTCTCTTCTTTTTTCTGATTTGGATGCTTTTCTTGTTTTCAGAAAGGAAAATGGCAACCTTACCGAGCGGACAATCTCTAAAATCCTCAGCGCACTTAGAAGTTTTTTCAATTTTCTGATCAAGGAAGGTATCCGCAAGGATAATCCGGTCTTATCTGTAGACCGGCCTAAGACAAGGCTTTATCTTCCGCGGACACTCAGCAAGCAGGAAGTTGAGGAAATCCTTGACGAATTTCGTGATGATGGGGATGTTTTGATGATGAGGGATTATACGATCTTTGAGCTGATCTATTCTTCCGGTATGAGGATAAGCGAGCTTATCAGCCTTGATGTGGATTCTTTTTCCCGCGAAGAGAGTTTTATCCGTGTTGTCGGAAAAAGAAACAAGGAGCGGGTCGTTTTTATTGGAGAAATAGCATCCCGTGCAGTTATCAATTATATCGATTTTGTCCGTCCTCTTCTTTTGGATAAGAAAAATGTGAAAGAAAAGGCGCTTTTTTTGAATAGAAGGGGGGAACGACTCACCCGTCAGGCTGTGCATAAGAGGTTTCATGAAAAGGTGGAAAAGCTTGGACTGGATGCAACAGTGCATACGCTTCGGCACAGTTTTGCAACTCATATGATTGAAAATGGCGCGGATATAAGAAGCATACAGGAGATGCTTGGGCACAGTGATGTGAAGACAACGCAGATATACACACATCTTGATACAAAGGAACTTTTGGATTCCTATGATAGATTCGCATCCCTTTTGAATCTCTCGGGTGATGACGATGTTTCAAAATAGCTTTTTCCTCTTTTTCATCATTTTTCTTGCTGGATTTGTCGATTCGATTGCAGGAGGAGGCGGTCTTTTGAGCCTTACCGGATATTATGCATATGGACTCAATCCCATTTCCGCATTATCAAACAATAAGTTCAGCTCCACATTCGGAACCCTTTTTTCTGTAGCCAATTATTTTAAAGGAGGAGCTGTGGAAGTAAAAACCTGTCTGTTCGGCATCCTCTTTTCCTTATCCGGCTCTTTCATCGGGTCCAGTCTTGCGACAATCTATTCCGATGTCTATTTCCGCTATCTTATGATGGTGGCGATTCCTGTTGTCACTCTTTTGACTATCAAGAAAAAATCTTATGAGGCTGAAAAAAGGTTCTCCCATTCCACAGAACTGATATTGATTGCTTCCTTCAGTTTCATCATTGGAATGTATGACGGCTTTTTCGGTCCTGGGACAGGAATGTTTTTAACACTTTCTTTTTCCTTTATAGGTTTTTCACTTCTTGAGGCAGCGGGAAACAGCAAGGTTCTTAATCTCGCCAGCAATGTGATTGCTCTTTTGGTTTTCATACGCAATGGAAGTGTTGATTTCTCTTTGGGAATCCCTTGTGCCGCTTTCAGCATAGCAGGAAATCTTCTAGGCTCTTCATTGGCCTTGAGATTCAATACGAAAATAATCAAGCCCATGCTGATAATTGTCTTGGCTCTTTTATATCTGGAAGTATTGAACGTTTTTTGAGTCTGCCGGATTCATAGTCATGCATAAAAGAAAACTGTTTATTGAAAATGATGGATATTTCTGTCTTGGAAGATTTCCCAAGGTAGATGAGATGTGCCTTTTTCTGCACAGCTGGGATGGGGATGAAAGGACAAGGGAAAGCCTGGTGACTTCCGCATTGGAAGCAAAAGCTGCGGGCTTTTCAGTCATTTGCAACCTTTCTACCCGTCTTCAGCTCGTTGCCGATGCCTGTCTTTTTACGGATAACCCGCTATATGTACTTCTTCCTTATAAAAAAAATGGAAGTTTTTCTGCGCTTGATTACGATGTGTTTTCTACAGCAGGCGGCTTTATTTTTCCGGAAAAAAGAGATGATACATATTGCCTTTTGAACAGGTTTGTCCTTTCAAAGTCCCAAATCATCGTTTTCTCCGGCAGGGCGGATATTTATCTTGCCGAGGCAGCTCTTGATCAGGGAAGTAATGTTTTTATTCTTCGCAACAGTCTGGATTTTGAAAACAATAAGAAGCTTCTGAGAGCAGGATGTCCTGTCATAAACAGTCTTTCTGATGCACTTTACATGCCTAAATGCATATCTTTTTCTTCAGAAGAAGGAAGATATAGGATAGGAAACAGGGGATATGGAGTGTTTAATTTTTGTTTTTAAAATATAATGTGGCCATGGAAGAGCTGATAAGTGAGTATCTGTCTTATATCAAAACCATGAAGGGGGTTTCGGAAAACACCATCATCAGCTATAAGAACGACCTCGAAGGTTTTTCCGAATATATTGGAAAAAGGTCAATTGAAATAGATGATTTCGAGATTCATGATGCAAGGGAGTATGTACGCCATCTTATGAAAAGCTATAAGGAGCGCAGCATGCTCAGGAAGCTTAGTTCGATACGCTCTTTTTTCAAGTATTTGGAAAAGCGTGGCATTGTTGAGGGCGATCCGTTTGATATGATCAGCCTTAAGAATAATGCAAAAAGGCTTCCTTCCGTTTTAAGCGAGGCTGAAGTTGCAAGGCTGTTGTCCATAAACGGGGAAGATTATGTGGCAAGGCGCAACCATATCCTTTTTTTGTTCATCTATACTACAGGGGCAAGAATTTCAGAGGCTCTCAGCGTAGATGTCGCAGATATAGAGTGGTCAAAAAGAAGGATTCTTATCCGGGGAAAAGGAAGCAAGGAACGCTATCTTTTTCTTCGCATGGATGTTTGCACTGAGCTCAAGGAGTATCTTGAGATAAGAAAATCTTTCATAGCCGAGACGGGAGCAAAAGAAAAAAACGCTTTGTTCTTGGGCGAGAGGGGGCAGCGGTTGCCTTTTAGCTCAGCTCATATTATTTTTGATGAGTATAGGAAAATTCTTGGGTTTCAGAAAACCTTCACACCCCATACGCTTCGGCATAGCTTTGCCACACATATGATGGATAAGGGAGCCGACATACGTCTTGTACAGGAGCTTTTGGGGCATGAGAGCATTTCTACAACCCAGATTTATACGCATGTGTCTTCAGCCAAGCTGAAAAGGGTTTATGATTCGACCCATCCGCATGCGAAAAAACAAGGATGAGGATTATGCAGGGAACTACTATTGTAGCAGTAAGAAAAAACGGAATGGTCGCCATAGCAGGTGATGGACAGGTGACACAGGGAAATACTGTCGTCAAAGGGAATGCAAGAAAAGTCAGAAGGCTTTATGATGGCAAGGTGATAATCGGTTTTGCAGGAAGCACTGCAGATGCATTCACCCTTTTTGAACTCTTTGAGGCCAAGCTTAAGCAATACAATGGTGATCTTACAAGAAGTGCAGTCGAGCTTGCAAAACAATGGAGGATGGATAAACAGCTGAGGAATCTTGAGGCCATGATGCTGGCAAGCGACGGCAAAACCATGTTCCTGATAAGCGGGGTGGGCGATGTGCTGGAACCGGAAGGAGATGTGCTTGCAATTGGAAGCGGCGGCAATTTTGCAGAGGCTGCGGCAAGAGCCTATCTTGACAGCGGGGTCGACTGGGATGCCGAGACCATTGCAAAGAAAAGCATCAACATAGCAGCAGATATTTGTATCTATACCAACCATAGCATCATCACGGAGGTTATCGATGGAAAATGCTAAGAAACTTGATGATATGATGCCGCGCGAGATAGTGGCGGCTTTGGATCAATATGTAATCGGACAGGATGAGGCGAAAAGACTGATTTCTGTCGCAATCCGCAACCGGGTGAGGAGAAAAGCCCTTTCTGAAGAGATGAAAAGCGAGGTCACACCTAAAAACATCATAATGATTGGACCCACCGGTGTCGGAAAAACGGAAATAGCAAGGCGTATTGCCAAGCTTGCCAATGCACCGTTTATCAAGGTGGAAGCGACTAAATTCACCGAGGTGGGATATGTTGGAAGGGATGTTGAATCGATGGTCAAAGATCTTATGGCCGCTTCCTATACCCTTGTCAAAGAAGAGATGTTCAAGATGAAGGAAAAGGATGTGGACGATAAGGTTGAGGAAAGGCTTCTCGATCTGCTTCTTCCCGCATTGGATTCGGAAAAGAAGGAAAACGACGTCCAGACTCTTGAGACCAGGGAGAAATTCCGCCGTATGCTCAAGGATGGCGTGTTCGATGAAAAAGAAGTCGAGATGAACATCCAGAGCCAGATGAAGATAAGTGGGCTTGGTGTTTTTTCCGGTTCACCACAGGAGGATATGGGAAGCATTTTTTCCGACCTTAACAATCTGTTTTCAAACAACGGCAGTAAGACAAGGAAGGTCACGATAAAGCATGCCCGCGAAATATTGAAGGAGCAGGAGCTCGATAAGCTTGTCGACAACGACAAGGTTGCGGAAGAGGCTAAGGATAGATGCGAACAGATGGGTATAATCTTCATAGATGAGATAGACAAGATCTGTTCAAAGGGAAGCACTAACAACACGGATGTTTCCAGAGAAGGTGTGCAGAGGGACATTCTTCCGATTGTCGAAGGAACCAAGGTCAGCACGAAGTGGGGTGTTGTCGATACAACGAACATCCTTTTCATCGCTGCAGGTGCGTTCAGCATGAGCAAGCCAAGTGATCTCATTCCTGAACTCCAGGGCCGTTTCCCACTGCGCGTCGAACTTTGCGATTTGAGCGCTGATGATTTTTATCGTATCCTTACAGAACCCAGCAATGCAATTGTGAAGCAATACAAGGCATTGCTTGAGACGGAGGGGGTCACGCTTGAATTCACGGATCAGGCATTGAGAAGCATCAGCAGAATAGCAGAAAAAGCTAATTCCAGTGCCGATAATATTGGAGCCAGAAGACTGCACACGGTCATGGAAAAGCTTTTGGAGGACATTTCATTCGATGCGGATCTGAAAAAAGGTGAGACGGTGGAGATTACAGAAGAATATGTTTCCGACAAGCTTGGAGACATAATAGAGAATCAGGATCTTACGAAATATATCCTATGACGGAGACGCCATGAAATACATTACCATAACTTCTTCTTCCTTTGAGGAGGCGCTGAAAAAAGCACATAGTGAATATGGTGATGAGGTACGGGTCCTCTCCCGCCGTGATTATACGGTGGGAGGAGGGCTTTTTTCCAAGAAAAAGACCCGATGTGATCTGACAATATATCTTTCATCGCAGGCAGAGCGAGACATGGGCCGTACAGATGAGGCTTCCATGAAGGAATTTGAAAAGGAAGCACAGACTCCAGACCCCGGCACCCTTTCATCTTCCGAGCGTCTCAATACCGAGGTTTTTCGCGGTGCTTTTGATTCAAAAAGATCGGAACAGGCGGAAAAGCTCCTGATTGAGAACGATATCTTCGATCCGCTTAAATCCGAAATTTTAAGTACAATCGGATCCGGTGATATCAACATGGAAATTGCAACAAGGATAATCAAGCTTTGTCCTTTTGCAAGGGATGTGCAGATACACCCGAAAAAAAACCTTGTGCTTTTGGGGCCTACTGGAAGTGGAAAGACTACCACATCCGCAAAACTTGCGGTTCTTTATGGAAGCCAGTCCATTTCCACAGCACTTGTAAGTCTGGATAGTTTCAAGGTTGGTGCTTTCAGCCAGCTGAAAGGATTTTGTGATGCTTTTGCAATCCCTTTTTTTCCTGTTGAGGATGAGTCTGGGATGCTGATGGCGCTGGAGGAGGTAAAATCCTCATCCCTGGTTATCATAGATACCATGGGCATAAGCCCGCGTGAGCTATCGCTGAATCTGAAGCTAAAAGGTATGTTGGGCCTGCTTGATAAATCGGAGACTGAATATCTTCTGGTCCTTCCTGCGTCATTGAGGAAGCAGGAGATGGAAAATATTCTTGCACGATATAGGGATTATGGGGTTGCTGCAGTTATTGCGACAAAGCTTGACGAGAGCTCCGGAATAGGGGATATCATCTCTTTCTGCTATGAGAATGAGCTTGCGCTTGCGTTCTTGACAAACGGGCAGCATGTTCCGGGTGATATAGAAAAAGCATCCAGCACAATGATTTTGAGAATCTTCGGCTTCCAGGTCTTGATATGAAAGAGGCTGAGGGGCAGATCAAAGGTCAATTGTCCTGATCTTGCCCCGTTGGATCATCACTTCCATTGTCTCTTGTGCAATACCACGCGATGTATCGCTGTTTTCAGATGCTGCAATAATGACATAATTCGCGCTCTCCAAGACATATGCTTCATAGCCCGATGCATTGAATGGTTGCGTTGCTCCGTCATATGCTTGCATGTCCGACTTTTCTGCTGCCAGCATGCTTGGCACGAATGAAGGTGAAATAGGGTGTCTGATTATTTCAAGAATCTCTTGCCATTCATAGCCATTGCTGCTGAGGGCATAAAGCTGTCCATCGTTTTTTCCAAGCACTGAGACCATGCCTGTTTCACTTTCGACAAAATAGGAGAGAACGAAATCGCATATGTATTGGATTTCAATATCCATGGAAAGATGTATGTCCTCACCTTTTATCACACCGTCTTCAAGAATCAATGGTGGCTCAAGGGTCTCATTAAAATATAATTCTGCACCGCCTGTTCCGTTGAGTCTTTCATCTACGCGTCCAATCATATTTTTTCCATGATCATTTGTCGGGTATGCTCTTTTCAATACCTTTTCAACTTTTATTGCTCTATCAAGCCGTTCCTTTTCTATGAGAGTGGCAAACTCATCCAGGCTGCTCGAGCTCAAATTGCTTTCAAGAGTGATCTGTGCTTTTTCCTGCGCAAGAAGACCTTCGATTTCCAATGCGCTCAGCTGTGTATAGGGGGCAAGCAGTGAGGCAGCCTTGCTTATTCCTGTCAGGCTTTTCGTATTGATCTTGATCAGGTATTCAATGCTGTCCATTGCAAGTATTTCGTTGTTTCTGTCATATATGGTGCCCCTATAGTATTCTCCTGTGATTTCGGGGTCCTTGTAGTTGGTGTTTATGATTCCTTCTGATACGTACAGCCACAAAAGGCGGGCTATGACGATTAAAAAGGCGAGGCTCAACATAAAGAGAATGATACGGCCTTCTTTCTTATTCCTCTTTTTTTTCATGACGCTTTATACTATAATCCAAGCAGGGGTTGACAGCAAGATGAGCAGAAACGATTATGACGACATGCCTTCCACCTTTTCCAGAAAAAAGAGAGGAAATAGCAGTAAAACCGTCTTGGTGTCGTTTATGGGTGTATTGATAATCCTGATCGCTTTTCTTTTCTACATGCTTTTCAAGCCTGTGGATTCCCCATCTGCTGACAATAGCCTTCCCGTCCAAAGCGAAATGAATCTTGATGTTGGAGAAGTCGTCAGGGTTACGGTGAACAAACCGAGCAGCGCCGCTCCAAAGTTCGAAGAGAAGAAGGAAGAGGAGCCTGTTGTTCAAGAGGATGATGTTTCAAAAAGCAATGAGGAACCCGGATTTACCGATTATATTGTCGAGCGTGGCGATACGCTTGCATTGATTGGGCAGAAATTCTCTGTGTCCGCTTCCAGTATTGCAAATGTGAATAGGATTGCAGATCAGACAGCTTTGGTTGAGGGGCGAAGGTTGATAGTCCCTCCAATGGACGGACAGTTATACCAGGTTACCAATGGCGATGATATGGCCTCTGTGATGAAACGGTTTGATATTTCAATGAGCAACCGGGATTTCATGAAACTCAACAATCTTGATTCCGATGTTCTTGAAGAAGGTTCCTATCTGTTTATTCCTGGAATTGTCGTCTCAGAAGAGGAGAGCATGTTCTCCCGCCCGGGAGAAGGAAATGTCTCATTTGCATTCGGAGAGGTTTTGAACGGCTATAAGCTTGAGGGGGTAGGCTTTTCAATGGCTGCCGGATCTGCGGTAAAAGCGGTTGCAGATGGTTTTGTTTCGGATGCCGGTAACAACGAACGTTTTGGACGCTTTGTCACAATAATACACGCCGGTGGCTATAAGAGCTCTTATTATTGCCTTGAAATTGTAAATGTGAAACTAGGCCAAAGCATCAAGAAAGGGGAGATAGTAGGGACTGTGGGAACCAGTACGAAGTTCTTTCCTTCCTCAACGCTTTATCTGACATTGGAGCAGGGTGCACTCAAGCTTGATCCCATGCTTTTCCTATAGAGGAGATGATATGGTCTGCTGCATTTTGTGCGGCATCCCTCCCGACGATATCATAGCCTTTTTGAAAGTAATGGAATTCATCCTTCATAAGCCCTTTTTCCAGAAATGTCTCCAAAAGCCTGCTGACAATAACCACATCCTCATTTTCCTTTGAGAGTTCTTCCTGGGCTTTTCTGATTTCATCATATGAATCGTATTTCCCTTCAATATTACATTTACCGATAAGAATCACGAATATCTTTTCTATTCCATTCTCCTTCAAAGATGACAAAAACTCCTTGAACATGGATTTGTATTGGTCTTTATCCGTCTTCAGATCCCCATCGGTCTCCCCTTGGCAGAACAAGGCATAAACATGTCTTATTTCAATATTATCACGCTGTAAAAATGAAACTGCCCGATCAAGGCGGGACAACATGTCCTGATGATATTTCGTTCCAGGAATCCATTCCTTTATTGAAGATCCGCCCTTGGATGCAGATACTCCTACAATTGAAGTGCCGGTTCTTTTGAACCACATATTCGTAAATGCAGAGACAAGGTCTCCTGATTTAGCATATATGCTTCCCCATCTGTCGTCAATTCCATCTTCCCTGTTTTCAAATTTTCCAAAAGGCTCATGGAGCGGATATAGTCTGCTGTCATCTGAAACCGCACGAAATTCATAAGCGGCACCTTCAATCGGCTTTTCAGCAATTTCCGCATCTCCGCGTCCCGCCATGTTTGACTGCCCGACAAAAAGGAAAAGATCGATTTTATCTTTCATCAAATATCTCCCCCAAATAGGGCCGTGAGGCCCTTTATGGCTAAAGATTACGTCCGCAGCAGTTCTTATATTTTTTCCCTGAGCCGCATGGACAGGGATCATTTCTTCCGATTTTGGGGCTTGTACGTCTGACCTGGATTGAAGTTCCGTCCTGCTGGCTTGATACTGCGGTGCCGCGGCTTACACCTTTTCTTTCCTCTGAAGCTGTTGAAAGACTCTTGTGCTGGGCGCGGAGTATCTGCTCCTTGCGCTCCCTTTCTGTCATGATCCTGACAGACACAACAGTCTTGGCAACCGCATCTGAGATCTCGGAAATCATCTCATCGAATGCGTCGCTTGCTGTGTTCTTATATTCGACAAGGGGATTTTTCTGCGCATAGCTCATCAGATGGGCCGCTTCCTTCAACTCTTCAAGCGCATCCAGGTGGTCTATCCAACGCCTGTCTATATTGCGAAGGTAAACATAGCGTATAAAAGAATTGAATTCTTCCTTACTGGCTTTTTCCTCTTTTTGTCTGATATCCTGCTCTATAAGCTGATATACATTATTCTCATCAAGCCCTTCCATATTGAGGTTGAAGAACGATTTTGCCGCTTCAAGATAGGCTTTACCATCCCCTTTATTTTCCTCTTTAAGGTAATCAAGTATGTTGGAAATGTTAGTAAGAACACGGACGCTGAGATCGTTTGAGGAAAGTATCTTGTCCCTTTCCGAATATATGTAGTTTCTCTGTTCGTTAAGCACATCATCATATTCAAGAAGATGCTTACGTATCTCAAAGTTCCTCGCCTCAACCTTTTCCTGGGCTTTTTCGATTGCATTGTCAAGCATTTTATGCTCTATTGCCGAACCATCCTTTAGTCCAAGACGTCCGATCATTTCCCTCAGCCCTTCTTTAGCAAACAGTCTCATCAGGCTGTCTTCCAAAGATACATAGAATCTGCTTGTACCAGGGTCTCCCTGTCTTCCGCTTCTACCTCTGAGCTGGTTGTCGATTCTCCTTGATTCATGCCTTTCAGAACCTATGATATAAAGTCCTCCAAGAGCTATGACTTCCTGCTGGGCTTTTTTCCATTCTCCCTCAACCTCTTTGAGCGCGGCTTGATATTCTTCAAGGCTTGCCTCTGTCCCGCATTTTTTTCTTGCAAGGTGTTCCGGACTTCCTCCGAGCTTGATATCGGTTCCTCGTCCAGCCATGTTTGTTGCTATTGTGACTGCTCCTTTGCTTCCCGCCTCTCCAATTATATAGGCTTCCCTTGCATGGTTCTTCGCATTGAGCACTTCATGCTTTATACCATTACGCCGCAGCAACGCAGAAAGGATTTCTGATTTCTCAATGGATACCGTACCGATCAAAATAGGCTGGCCGGTCTCATGGATCTTTTTCACCTCTTCGACGATTGCGTTGAATTTCGATTTTTCGTCATAATAGATGAGATCCTTCAGGTCTTTTCTTATGACAGGTCTGTTTGTAGGAATTACCACAACATCAAGTCCATATATCTGCTTGAATTCTCCCGCTTCGGTATCTGCCGTACCGGTCATGCCGGAAAGCTTATCATACATCCTGAAAAAATTCTGGAATGTGATGGTAGCAAAGGTTTTACTCTGTCCAAGCACCTTGACATTCTCTTTTGCCTCAATTGCCTGATGAAGTCCGTCGGAATACCTTCTTCCGGGAAGTACCCGGCCGGTGAATTCGTCGACTATCTGAACCTCTCCATCCTTCACCATGTAATCGACATCCTTTTCAAAAAGACGGTGTGCCCTGACAGCCTGTGTCACGTAGTGCACAAGCTCGAAATTCTCTCCGTCATAAAGGCTGTATACGGTGTTTCCTTCTTCATCCTTTGCAGGTGCAAGCGCGCCAGTCGATTTCAACAGGCTTTCCATATGCGTCATTCCCTGTTTTGTGAAGGTGACACGCTTGCTTTTCTCATCAAGCTTGTAATCACCTTTCTCATCGAATTTCAGCGCGGTTTCCCTGTCAAGCTTTTCCATTGCTGTCAGCTCGTAGTAATCGCCTGTCTCAGGATTTTTCTCACATTCTTTCAAAAGAGGCACGATGGCGTTTGCAGCCCTCACTTTCGGCGTATCATCCTCTCCCTGGCCGGATATGATCAAAGGTGTGCGCGCCTCATCAATGAGGATAGAGTCGATTTCATCGACAATGCAGTAGTGATGTCTTGGCTGGATCTTGTCGGAAAGACGCAGCTTCATATTATCCCTCAGATAATCGAAACCAAATTCGTTATTTGTTCCATATGTCACATCGGCCTGATAGTTTTCTCTTTTGGTCTGGGGATCCATTTCGCTTGTTATCACGCCTGTTTTCAATCCAAGATACTCGTATACAGGACCCATCCACTCGGCATCACGCTTGGCAAGATAATCGTTGACTGTAACGATATGGACGCCTTTCCCCTCAAGCGCATTAAGATATGCGGCAGGGACGCAGGCCAAGGTTTTTCCCTCTCCCGTCTTAAGCTCCATGATTTTACCCTCGTGGAGGGTGATGGCTCCCATCATCTGCACATCATAATGCCTTTCTCCCAGAACCCTTCTTGCAGCTTCTCGGGCGAGGGCGAATGCTTTTGGCAGGATTTCATCGAGACTTTTTCCGTCCCTGATTTCTTTTTTCCATTCTTCAGTCTGGGCTGAAAAAGCTTCCTTATCAAGGCTTTGCGCCCATTTCTCTTCACTGTTTATCTTCTCTACAATCGGGGAAAGATGTTTCATGTCCCTGTCGTGTTTGGTGCCTCCGAAGAGTGCATATAAAAAATTAGCCATAACTGAATAATAATAAAAAGATTGAAAAAATGGTAGGAAGACAGCCCTTTTTTTGGCTATTATATTTATAATGGAGAGTTTTGGATGATTGTTTTGATATCAGGACTCGGCATAAGCATCCTTGATCTCGTTTTGGCTGTTTTCCTTATTCTTTCGGTTTTAGGAGGCGTGCTCAAGGGAGTGATCAGAAGCATAAGCTGGCTTCCAGGGATAGTGTTGGGATTCTTGTCCGTGCATTTTTTTACAAAGCCTCTGGCTGCAATCATTATTGAGAACAGCGTTCTTACACCGCTTTGGGCTACATATATATCGGTCATACTTTTAATGGGTGGGGTATATCTTGTGATAAGGCTTCTGGCATGCATTTTTGCTTCCTTTTTGGAAGAGGTCGGACTGAGCGCGATAGATAAGATACTCGGTGGATTGTTTTCCTTGTGTCTTTGCCTGATAATAATCGGAGTGCTTGCTGCTGCAGTCGACGGGATTCCTGTATTCTCATCACTTCGCCCGCATCTCGATTCCTCGTTCATAGTCAAGCATATAATCAGGCCGTTTTATTCCGGTACGGTCGGTTTTGTAAAGGGGTCCCTTTGATGAGGCTGGCGGATTCTTTTGTCCATGACGGTGTATTCGGTGGTTTTGACAGCGGAAAACTGTCAAGATCCCTTCTTTTTGCAGGACCAAGAATGTCCGGACGTCTCACAACCGCGCTTGAACTTGCCTTTCACATAGACAACAGGGATGACAGGGCTGTGCTGCTTGATTGCGACAACATAGTTTATATTCCCCAAAGAAATCTTCTTGTATCGGTGACGAGCGCATATAACCTTTTGAAAGAAAAAACATCGCTTAAGATGAAAAATCATTTTATCCGGGAAATCAGGAAGGCGCTTTTGCAATATCATCCTGCTTTGCAGGAACAGGGGACGGACCAAAAGAAAGACAGACTCTTTGACAAGGCCGCTTCGATACAGGAAAAGCTTTTTGATCTTACAGCCACATCCGAAGAGGATAAGAAGAAACTCTTTTCGATTTCAGAAGGGATAATGGAGGATGTCCTGAGCAAGGATTTTCTTACAAAAGGAAGGAAAAAGGGTGGGCTGATGGTCGATGATGTCCGCCTGATACAGAATTATCTCCGGCGTGGAGGAGAGCGGAGATTTGTGATCGTTGAGAACATTGAACAGGCTCAGGATGCTTCGAAAAATGCTCTTTTGAAGATTCTAGAAGAACCGCCGGAGAATGGCTATTTCTTTTTGATAAGTGACAATCCACAAAGAATTTTACCGACAATCCTTTCCAGGGTTGTCAAATTCACGTTCTTTTCTCCTTCCAAAGATCATCTGAATGCTTTTTTAAAGGAAGAATTTTACAGCCAAAGGGAATTTGATGATCTTGATGAGTTCTTCTTCCGTCAGGCAGTTGAGGAAAAAGAAAGACAGATGCTTGAAAAATATGCATCTGATTTTCACCAGATGCTTTTTGGCCTTCAGAAAAGGGATCCGGACACGCTTAATTCACTTTTCTCCTTTCTTGAAAAGAGTGGAGGAGAGGAGTATTTTAAGAAATTGGTTATAAAGCATTTGAAAAGTGATATGCAGACATCTTGCAGGCCTTATCATATGATTGCACGGATGATGGGGCTTATGGATGATGCTTCTGAAAGCATCGGCATTTTCAATCAGGGGCTCCGAAACGGGTATGACCTGGTTTTACGGGAGGCTTCTCTTGTCTACAAAAATTCTTAGAAAGATACTTGAAGAAGGCAAAGAGGTAGGAAAGGAGCATCTCAATACCATTTTGGAAGGGGTGATGGGAGAGTATGATCTTCTCCGTGAAACATTCGACAGGGAAAAGACCGGGCATATAATAGTCGATAAGAAAAGCTGGAGGATATGCCTTTTGAACCGCAGCCTTTCGAAAATGATTCCTTTGCATCAGATTTCATTCAAAGAGGGTAAGAGTCTTTTGGATGTTGTAAAGGATCCGGACATAAAAAAATATCTTCTAAAGATATCTACCGGTGAGGAAAGTCTTGAAAGCAGGGATTTTTCTTTTGGAGAAGGGGAGATAAAAACAATAAGGATTTCTTTTACTCCATTCATGTTGTCGGATTCGGAATACCTTGATATCTGTTTTGAGGATATTACGGAAATGCTTAAAAAGGAGATGAAGCTGAGAAACACCGAAGCCCTTGCAAGCATGACCACAATGGCAGCCGGAGTTGCTCATGATATAAAAAATCCTCTTGCTGCGATGCGTATATATATTTCTTTGTTGCGAAAAGCTGTCTCCAGCGGCAAGGGGATGGACAAGGCGGAGGAATTTCTTGATGTGCTTGACCAGGAGACGGAAAGGCTCAATGAGATTGCAGTGGATTTCCTTTTTGCTGTAAAACCGATTGATATAAACCTCAAGCTTGATAGGATCAATGATATTCTCAATGAGCTTGCAGATTTCATCGCAGTTGAGGCCCTGCAGAAGAATATCACGGTTGAACTTCATCTTGAGCCGTTCCTGCCTTCTATTATGCTGGATTCAAAGCTTCTTCGCCGGGCGTTTTTGAATATCATCAACAATAGTTTTTATGCGATGAAGACAGGAGGTGTTCTCATCCTTGAAAGCAAGCCCGATGGAGATTTTGTACGTGTTACCATCTCCGACAATGGATGTGGTATGACCGAGGAGCAGCAGAAAAAGATTTTTGAGCCTTATTACACCACCAAGAGTGAAGGCGGGACCGGTCTCGGGCTTACCGCAGTTTTGAAAATAATGAATGCACACAAAGCGGATATAGAATTCGACAGCAAGGTCGGGATGGGAACTTCCTTTTCCTTCAAATTCCCCATTCCGCCTTCGGAACGCAAGGCTATTGAAAGCAAGGAGGAATAGGTGGCGACTCTTTTGATCTGCGATGATGAGGCCAATATCGTCAGTGGTTTGAAATATGCCTTCGAAGACGAGGGATATGATGTTTTGACCGCGAGTGACGGACAGATGGCTTGGGAAAAGATAAACAGCAACAATATTGATCTTGTCATAACCGATTTGAGGATGCCTGGAATGTCAGGTTATGATCTTTTGAAAAAAATCAGTGCATCCTATCCAACGCTTCCTGTAATCGTTTTGACCGGGCATGGAACGATTGAAACGGCTGTAGAGACCATGCGTGATGGAGCTATAGATTTCTTCACCAAGCCTGTCGATCTCGAAAAGCTTATTCTTGTTGTCAAAAAAAGCATTTATAACAGCATGCTTGCCGAGCAGAACCGTAAGCTTACCGAGGAGATAGACAAATTAAGACGGCAGCAGCAGTATTCGAAGATAATCGGTAAGAGCAACAAGGTTGCGCAGATGATGCAGATAATCAACCAGGTTGCCCCGACAAAGGCAAGCGTCCTTATCACAGGGGAAAGCGGAACAGGCAAGGAGCTTGTCGCCGATGCACTCCAAGCCCTGTCTACAAGGAAAGATAAGCCGTTTATAAAGGTCCATTGCGCCTCCTTGAGCTCTTCTCTTCTTGAAAGCGAGCTTTTTGGTCATGAAAAAGGGGCTTTCACAGGCGCCACGGCCCAGAAAAAGGGACGTTTTGAGCTTGCAGATGGTGGTACGATCTTTTTAGATGAGATCGGAGAGATAGATATGTCCACCCAGGTCAAGATACTTCGTGTGCTTCAAGAGAGGCAGTTTGAGAGAGTAGGTGGAGAAAAAACAATCAATGTCGATGTCAGGATCATAACTGCAACAAACCGCAATCTTGCAGAGGAGGTTAAGAACGGGCGTTTTAGAGAGGACCTTTTTTATCGGCTTAATGTCGTGCATATAGAGGTTCCTCCGCTTAGGGAAAGGAAAGGGGACATAGAGCTTCTGTCGCTTGAATTTCTCAAGCAGTTCAATGAGGAGGATGGGCGGAAGATCGAGGGTTTTTCAACTGCTGCAAGAAAAGCCCTGATAAGTTACGACTGGCCGGGAAATATAAGGGAGCTGAAAAACAGCATCGAAAGTTCCGTGGTTTTGGCCAAGGGGAACATCATCCAGCTTGAGGATTTACCCGCGCAGATATCGGAAGCGGTTCCTTCCTCCTCCGTCTCAATAGGCTTACCGACTACGATGGATGATGCAGAGAAGAAAATCATCACTTCCATGATATCCTATTGTTCCGGCAACATGAGCAAGGCTGCGGATCTTCTTCAGATTGGAAGAAAAACCCTTTATAGAAAAATTTCCACATGGAAGGGAGAAAATGAAAATGAGTGAGTCACTGGAGGTTTTCTTCTCTCCTGATGGCCCTCTTTCTTCCGTACTCGGTTCATACTGCTACAGGGATAGCCAGATCGAGATGGCCCTCGATATCGAAAAGGCTTTTGAGAATGGGACTGTGGCAGTTATTGAAGCTGGAACCGGAACCGGAAAATCATTTGCTTATCTTGTTCCTGCAATAAGGCGTCTGATGTCCGACAGGTCTGCCAAGGTCGTTGTTGCCACAAGCACTATAACCCTGCAGAAACAGCTCTTTGAAAAGGACATACCTCTTCTGGTCTCTGCAATGAATTTCACCGAGAATATTGCAATCCTATATGGAAGGAGCAACTATGCCTGTATAAGACGATTTAAGGATCTTGAGGAGCAGTCAAGCCTCATAGCTCTGGATGAGGATGGGGAATTGAAAAGGTTCTCAAAATGGATAAAAAGTACAACAACCGGGGAGAAGACCGATTTGGGGGACCGGAAGCTTGTGGATTTTTTCCAAAATGTTTGCAGTGATGAAAACGATTGTAAAGGTCGCAAGTGCCCGTATATAAACGAATGCTTCTACTATAAAGCAAGAAATGAAGCGTTGAAGGCCCGCCTTGTTGTCACTAATCATCATATTTTCCTTATTGATGGAAAGCATCGCCAGGAGTGTTCGATCGATTTTACCGAGAATGCGATTTTGCCATCATATGATTATGCCATCCTTGATGAAGCCCATCACCTCGATGCAGAAGCTACTGAAATACTCAGCCGCAATTATTGCTTTGATGATTTGAAGGCTGTTCTGGATTTTCTGACGAAAAAGGATGCCCGTCTCTTTGACCTCTCTTTGATCGAATATCTTTCGAAATATGAAAAGAGCCATGGCATTGGAAAAGAAGCGCTTTCAAGAATCAGGGAGCTGAGAAAGGCCTCCCAAAGCTTTGATGAGCGCCTTACTGTGATACTTTCAAATTTCCCTGGCTCCGAGGTTCTTCTGACTCCCGAGGCTTTTCAGCTTGTGCGCCCTGTGCTGCAGGAAGCGGAGGCTCTGGCTAAGGACATCGCCGATTTGTATGTGGTTCTTTCTACAATGATCGATGGTGAAGTTGCAGAGGAGGATGCCCAGCATGCGCAGAATCTTTTCCGTCAGTCCGAGGTCCTTTTATTTCTTGCGGACAATTTGCGAGATATGATAAGGTTCTCGGATTTTGAGAACCAGATACCTTATGCACAAAGAAACAACGGTGCAAGATACGAGCTCAAGATCAGCCCGATGAATGTCGGAGAAATGATGAAAACGATTTTCTATGATAATTTGAAAAGTATTGTTTTCTGCTCTGCAACATTATCCGTGTCAAAAAGCTTCGGATATTTCAAATCTGAAATAGGCTTGTCTGACAGGAGCATCGTGGAGGGATCGTTTGAATCCCCGTTCCTTTACAAGAAAAATCTTATGCTTCTCCTTCCTTTGGATGGCAAGCAGTACCGCAATGAGGCTTCGCAGGAATATATGACCTATACCTCTACTGTTATCACTGAAGCGATCTGCCACAGTGGTGGAGGAGCACTTGTTCTTTTCACTTCAAAAAAGATGCTTGAAGAGGTTTTTTATATTGTCAAGGAAAACCTCAAAGGCCATGAGATTTACTGCCAAGGCATCAGCGGCTCAAGAAACACACTGCTTAATACGTTTAAGAAACATGTTGATTCTTCACTCTTTGCAACTTCATCTTTTTGGGAAGGGGTTGATGCTCCGGGAAACACATTGCGGCTGGTGATAATAGTCAAGCTGCCTTTTACCGTACCGACGACCCCGATCTATCAGGCAAGATGCCGGCATTTGGATGAAAAAGGCTCATCATCATTTATGTCGATCACCGTTCCTGAGGCTGCAATAAAGCTCAAGCAAGGGCTTGGACGTCTTATCAGAAGTGAGGATGACCGTGGCGTGGTGCTTATACTCGATAATAGGATTCTTGCAAAGAATTATGGACGCACGCTTCTTTCCAGTCTGCCCGAATGCTATGTCCCAGAAGATTGCATGATTAGCAATGTCGGAAGCAAGATAGAGAATTTCCTTTATTAAAAAAGGGTCGGAAACTCCGACCCCGAAAGACCTTTTATTCGATCACCGCCAGGATATCCTGGTAATTGAGGATGAGATAATCTTCCCCACCATCCTTGATCTCGGTTCCCGCATACTTGTCATGCAGAACCTTCTGCCCGACTTTTACAGTGATCTCCTCACTGGTGCCCACAGCGACGACGGTGGCGATCTGCGTCTTTTCCTGTGCAGCCTGAGGAATATAGATTCCGGAAGCTGTCTTTTCTTCGGTCTTTGCTGCCTTTAGAAGAACTCTCTCTCCAAGTGGAATGATTTTCATAAAATATCACCTCGATATGATTTTTTTCTTTCCATATGTAATATATATAAGGTTTTTCAAACAGGCAATAAGATATGGTGAGAAATAATTTCGCACATATGAAATTTTTTCCTGTTTTCAGTATTAACTTTTTCCATTTTTTTATTATCTTGAGATTAAGGTGAAGGACATGGATATCAAAGAATCTATGAAATTATATTCCGAAGCTGGAGAAATGATGGGGAAAGGCATGATAGAAGAGGCTTTCGACCTTTACTGTGATGCCTTCCTCTGCAGGATGGGTGAAATAGGGCGGGAATGCGAGTTCTCATTGTTTTATCGTCTGCAGATGGCAAAATATTTCTCTTGCAAAAAGAATGTGTTCCTTTCTCTTGCCGAAGGTGATATGGTAAGCGATCTGATAAAAGGCTGCTACAACCAGTTTGTCTCAACTTTGAAAGAAAGTCCTTTTTGCAGGACATCTTTGGGTAGGCTCAGACTTCTTGAAAACTTGGAAATCATTTTTCCGGTCCAAAATGACACAGAAGACTGTCCTTCAAAAATAGCAGTGTCAAAATGACACACGAAGGGGAGTAAAAGCTTAAAAAGGGTCAAAATGACCCGTTTTTTGTTTTTCTACATATTTTGCACATATTGATATTTCTTTAATACATAACAAATTAATATGCATTTTATTTAGTTGGCACGTTTTTTTCATATGAATATTTAAGGAGACAAAACAATGTCAAACGAAAAAATGAATGCAGCTTTCTTGGATAGTGATGATGAAGTCCTTTCCATGTATCTCAATGAAATAAACAAGATTCCCATGCTCAGCTATGAGGAAGAGTATCAGCTTGCCTTAAAAGCTAAGGAAGGGGACAAGAAGGCTTTTGACAGAATAATCAATGCCAACCTGCGTTTTGTCGTATCCGTAGCGAAGAAATATAGAGGACAGGGGCTTGCCCTTTCCGATCTTATTAACGAGGGAAATATTGGTTTGATAACCGCACTCGAGAAGTTTGAGCCGGAGAAGGGATATCATTTCATTTCTTATGCCGTATGGTGGATAAGACAGTCCATAATGAAAGCCATAAGCGAAAAGGCGCGTGCGGTTCGTCTCCCGCTTAACAGAGCCAACGAACTTGTGCAGATCCAGAAAGCGCAGAGCGAGATCATGCACGAAATGGAGAGCGATACGACGGATGTTGAAGAGATTTCGCACCGCACCGGTTTGGATAAGGATCTGGTCAAAGACCTCCTTAACATAACTCAGGATATGATCAACCTTGATTCCAACATAAGGAGCAAGGATGACAGCGATTCGACCCTTACAGAATTCCTTGTCGACCCTTCAAGGACACCGGAGGAAGAGGTTGTGGATGAGAGCCTCAAGAATGACGTACGCTCTCTTTTGATGACTCTCCCTGAAAAAGAAAGGAAGATTGTGGAGTTGAGATTTGGTATAGGCGGAGGAAAGCCTATGAGCCTTAAGGAAATAGGGGAGAACTACGGTCTTACAAAGGAAAGAATCAGACAGATTGAGAAGCGTGCACTCGAGAGACTGAGAGAAAACAGCAAGGGATTGGACCTTGAGGATTATACAATTGCAATATGATAGGCTGTAAGGTAAAATTTTCAGCTAACTTTTAAAGGCGGCATGGCTCATGCCGCCTTTTTTGTTTTAAATTGTTGATTTGTATGGTATATTGCAGATAATTTCTTATTGTATATAGAATTATCTACAATTGGCGATGAAGTCGTGGAACGTTTCGGTACGTTTTTATACCATAAATTCTTTAATGTTTTTAACGCATATGTTTTGTAATTGTGGTATATATTGATTATAGTACCATTTTTAGGTGCTTCTTGAAAGCTAGATATCTTGGAGGAAATGCACATGTTGCCGAATATGTTCATGACCAGGTTCGGTAAGAGATTGACTGAATTCCTAAGTCCACTTTTACCAACGGGTACGCATATAAGCGAAGCTACTTTATTGCGTGCTTATTGTGCCTTCCAATACAATCGAATTCCTGAGGCTAATCGCCCTCCCAGATGCTCCTTTGTTCTTGATCTGGATACATCAAATACTGCTTTTGCACAGTGCGATATTGCATTCTCTCGATTCAGTATTGCAAGATTCATACTATCGGCAATCCCATGTTATTGTGGTGATCCGTTGGGGATTTGGAGAAATCAGGAAAGGCACTCCGTTTCGTTTACAACGAACAGGACTGAGCCTGACAGAGACATGATTCTAGCAAATTCCGGGAATCGAGAACTGTGTGCATTCTCCTTTGGCTTTGCGATAGTTACGATCAAGGATATCTATAAAGAACTGTGTCCAAATACAATCAAGACGAATGAGTTGCAAATTGAGAACGAAAGCGATAATCCAAACAAATATCAAAATATCGGGAACAACGCTGTACTCAATTACTCGGCACTCTATGATAGATATGCGGATGAGGCTGCGGCTAATGGGATTCCTTTCCTGACAAAACGGTCTTTCAGGTTGTATGTTGAACAGATCTGCTATATTAGCCAGACCTCGCCACGCCAGCTTCTCGCTCCAGACGCTGTAGTGTGTGCTTCGAGGTTGATACATGTTTTATCCGCAGAACTGAATGCTTCAAACAATGAAATCATCGATTTTGTTTTCAATGCTGTTGCTGGTAATGGCTGGGAAGGAAAAATAAAGGAATCACGATTCTCACGAGGCTATCTGGATTTTCCAGAAACAAAGAAAGAGATAGATCACCTATATTATATGATTAGTGGGCAGGTCAGTCCAAACGAACTTCTGGAATGTCTTGACGTGCTTAAGAAGGAGAGCAAATCAAAGCGACTAAACAGGAGAAATTCAGAAGAGAAAAGCCAATCAGTGTTGGGTTCTACCTATAAACGGAATGACACAGCGATTGAAATCAGCATTGCAATGAGGCTGTTTGTTTCAGAAGTTGCATCATTGGGATCTGCCCAATGTCTAATCATCCTTCCCTCTGTTGCATTTGTCACTGCTTGGGCTTCAGAGCCTCTGCTTAATAATGTAAATGTTACATTTGTTATGACAGATGAAAAGTCTGCACAAATCCTTGATTCATACTTCAGCCCAGATAGTTTTGCTGCCCCTTCGCCTAGACCCGAATTCTCATTTCTAGGATTTCATGAATGGATAAAGGAGATTGAGCATATTGAATCATTTGCTTCTTCAATCAGGATTCTGATATTTGAAAACAGATATTCATATATGGCAGGAAAAACCCGGCTTTCTAATAAAGAAAAGACGGCTCAGGAATCGGTGATAGGAAATACGACAGAATTGATTCTTTCTAAATTGCCGTCAGATTCGGTTCTTTTCGGATTCTCTCCTGATTCAGCTATGAAGGACTTCCTCTATCTACCAGGCAAGCTGATTTCATCACCATCTTCTGATTCATTATACATAAGCGATATTTATATAATCCCACGAAGATCTAAGAGTGGCGTAGATACAGGGCAAAGCTCTAAAAAGAAGATTTTCTGGAAAGCAATGGCGAAAGATGAAAATAATGCACTATCAAAATGCCAGTATTTGAAAGCCGCTACCATGATTGCTCTATCTTCACAACAGAAACCGCTTTATATAGAATCCCCTCGTGCCTATATAGCCGACCCTGAGAAGATAATGCAGGCCGATATGACGAAGCTTGTAACCTATCCTGCAAGCTTAAGGGCATTTATTTCTGGTAGATATTTGAAGAAAGACAAAAAGAAGAATTCCCCTCAAAAGGTTCAATTCACGCCAGAAATATGCATTTACTATACAAAGAGGCTTCACAAACAGAGAAATGGTAGTATAACAGCGTACAAACTTGACGTATATGTCAATGAATATAAAGAAAGCGATGTGTATGAAGCTACAGGTAAAAAGCTTCAGTCGAGTGATAAGGCATTGACCGCACCACTATCTGCCACAGATGCGGACATTGAAGAGATAATCCTGAAAGAATATCTGAATGCGCGGGTAAATATTCCACTTGATCCTGTCGAGCGAAAGCAAGTTGAAAAAGAGGATTCCTATACTTTCTGTCCGTACAAATACAGAGAAATAAGAACGGCGATAGCCACTGCATACAGAGACAAGCTTTCAAGCAGCATGGTTTCTGTAGGAGCGTATATATACATTCATCCGGAATTGGATAAGGAACCGTTTATAATGCCGGAGTATTTGAAGACGGATAAGAAGGCATATTATATATACGAACTACTTGATCCAATCAGATCGAAACCTCTCAGCTTCATTACAGCTGATGATATCATTGATGCACTGGACAGTTTCATTCCGGACAGAAGCGAGTCTTTGAATGCAAAGATTCTCAGAGCTTTATATGGTATATTCGAAGAGATAAGGAAAAAGCGTCTTCTCAAAGAAAATCTCATTGGAAAATTCCTTGCTGATGAGCTACGGGTAAGTACGGCCTTATCCCATCTTAGGCAGGCATATGTCAAGAAAATTTTCAGTCTCTCTGAGTTTAGAGCAGTATATGAAGCGATACTTGATAAATTGCGCTCTGGAAACTCTGAATATATTGGAGTTCTTATAAAACTCCTTACAGGATTGGAGAGCCATATCGTTTGCGCTCTGACAGATTCAGAGTTCACTACATGCAAATCATATGCTTTCAACCAGCTGGATATATACAAGCAGGCTACAGGTGATGGAAATGATATTCTAACTCTTATCAGTGATGATGATATACGTAGAATCCCCTGCATGCCAATTCTTGCAGAGAGGATTGATTTGTCTGTGAAGTCAAAATCTGGATTTCTTGTGCAAAGCACAGTCGACAGACAAAAAGGAAAACAGACGATGAAACCTTCTGCATTGGATAGTTGTGCAAAAGACATCATTCAGGCAGCCGGAATAAAAGGGGTCGAGATTTCAATATCGGCGGATGATAATACAGGCTTAGAGCTTGATTTGGGTAAATACAAAGGAGATATTTTCAGAGAAAACTTCCGATATTGGATTCTTAATTCAGGTTTTAATACAGACGAAATCGCATATTTACTTGGAAATAAACGGCCGACAACTTTTGGCAGGTACTATTGTGATTTCAGCAATGATGCGGCACAGTTCAGGCTGTACTCAAAACTCTTGAGGCTGCAATCCATTCTTATTGCTGATGAGCATCATATTAATAGACCTGTTGATTTGGGTTTTTCTGAAGCAAAATGGGAAAGCAGTTCAGGCCCTGAGACTTTGCATGATGCAATAAATCTTGAGATTACAGCTGAAATAGGCAAGGAAATAGTTTTCAGCACTGAAAGCCCGCATGGGGTAACACTTAAGGTATATCCACAGATTGAAATTAAGGAAAAACCAGAGATAGTTGGGGAGTAAAAAATGTCGACGAGAATGGATATAAGTCTTAGAGCTAGGGTTGAAGCAAATTTCCCTTTGTATACAACAAGCGGCAAATTGACCTTCTCTGGTGCTTTAATCAGATACTTTGGTGATGACAGGTATGCTGAAGGAGCAGTATCAAAAGGATGGTCAGACGAGACAGCAAGAGAATACCTCATAGATTATATCAATACTGTTTTGCCTGCGATTAAGAGGGTTGGAACAGAAATTGCGATAGAATCATTCACCAATGAGATAATCGAAAGGATTCATGATGAAATCAAGAATATCCGTCCAAAAGCAGAGGAGCAGAGATTAGCACATTATTACAGGCTTGTATCAAGAACTTATCTATCGGCAGTCAATGGAGAGGGGTTTATCCAGAGGGCTTATCCAGATGATTACGAAGAAGGAAAAAGCAAGGCTGTCAAGAAAAGAGGAACTAGGCTATTGCTGAAGAAATCCTTTGGAATAGAAGAGGAGATAAAACTCGTTAGATGGATAAAAAAACTGGATATGGAAAAAGCCAAAGGAGAAGACATTGGACTGATGCTTATGTTCCTCTTCGGGATTCGCAATGGCGAGGCATGCGGGCTGACCTTTGGGGATATTAAAGACTTACCTAATGGCATGAAAGCCTTCTATATTAAACAGACAACAGTTGCCGGCTCTAAAACTGTCCGCATAGGGGGTAAAACAAAAAATGCATTTAGGGTCATACCAATATATCCTTTTGCATGTGAAATTCTTGAAAATAGGAAGACCTATATGAGCAGTATCATTTCTTCAGATAATTCTGCAGAGGATAAAAGTAAGAATGTAGAAAAACTTTTTATTGCGAATGGAAATAATATTACCGATAACCTAAGTGCCTCTGATCTTTCTGCAGCAGGCAAAAAGCTTTTCAATAAAATTCTTGGATACGATTCAGAATCTGATAAACGGATTATAGCTCTTACTGAGGACTTTTCATCGAAACTAAGAGATGCTGGTATAGATGAAAAAGATCCGACAACTTATCTTTTCAGACGGAATTTCGCTACGCATCTTGGAAATCTTGGCATGGAATCCCGGCAGATACAATATCTCATTGGCCACGATATCGAAGAAGAGGGATATCAACGTAGCTATTTTTCTTCTGGTGATGAGCTTGAAAGTATATGTTCAAAAATGAAAAAGCATCCATTTCAATTCATTTATGATCATATTTATTTTGAAGATGGGAAGAACCATCATCATATTGAGAATACGTACTCATTCAAACATCCAGGAGAAACTGTTTTCATTCAGGTAATAGCAAATGAAACTTATGATAATGTAAGAGTAAAGTCATCTTGTGATGGTTTGAAAGGGGCTGCTTTCTCTATACCTCAGATGGGAGATATTAGAAAGACTGTAAACATCAATGAGGCTGTTTATGGCGTTTACGCGGATGCAATAGCAAAGGAGAATCGAAAAGAAAAGACTGCTTTAGCTCATGGAAAGGAAACAAATGGATAGGAAAGCTTACTTCGGGGATGGTGAGACCATATGGCGCGATAAACTTTATACTGCACAGGAAGCACGTATTAAGTCACTGGAATGTGCAGTTCAGGAATCAGCGTGCAGGTTTTATTGCTGCGGAATGGATAGGTTTGGGAATTATTGTAACGCAGAACTCAATCTGAATTTATCTAAAGATGCTAAATACGAATACAAACTAAAGAGCAAAATGCACATCAAAGGGTGTGATCAGGCTTTTAAATTCGATGAACCTCAGGAGGATTCGGACTGTCGCATCTCCCGCAGGATTTCCGAGTTCTCCATCAAGGATTTCTATAATTCAATATGCAAAGGTTACAGCTATGATCACAGAATAGAAGCTCCTGATGGAATGATATACAGGGAACCAAAGAATCTTGAAGAACTGTATAAAAAACTTTCCGGGGCCCAACTGCACCTGAAAACCAAGGATTCTGAACTTGATGTTGCTGATATTTTTTTTAGTTCAAGGACCTATAGATTGTATAGGGAAAAGACACGGCTAGTTCATGGTCCTATGCTTGTTATTGCTATGTCAGCGTATGACAAGAATATAGGAGATTATTGTAGGGAAACTTTTAGAGATCAGGATTCTTGGCTTATGCAGGATCCATATGAATATTCAGACCCTAGCGACCGAATCTGTTTTATCCTTTACGGTGACCGCAAAACTCCTGATAAGGAAAATGTTAATTTAAGGAGGATTTCAGAAAGAGTCACAAGGAAGGTAAGCTATGATTCTAATGGGAACCGCAGGACAAATAACGACCTTTATCTTATTCTTGCAGATTGGGTGCCTGCTGTTGAGTTCATAAGGACTCATTGTCCAAGCCAGACAGATGACGACTATAAGGCGCTCACTGAGCGCCCCGTTGTTTTTGGATATATAAGAAATATGAGACAATTCGCTGATCTCTCTGAACCGATGTTCCGAGAAGATCTGAGCAGCTTCCATGAAAGAATCGGACAAAAATACTATGAGACTCGTTGGTAATCGTATTGTTCGAAGAATTTTAATGCTTCTTTATCCATTTTGACATCTTTTGGTTCTATTGAGCGATTCAGGCCGATTCCATCTATTGTCTTGCAACGAGAAAGGGCTACGTAAAGAGAGCCCTCTGCTGCCCAGTTTCCCAGCATGATATATACGGCATCAAGGGTAAGCCCTTGAGCTTTGTGAATTGTAACAGCATAGGCACTCTGGCAGGCAATTTGAGATACAGATCCTGTTTCAATATAAGATATGCATTCATCATTGATGACCGGTACAAGAGTCTTTATTGTTTTCTGCTTTACCGTCACTTCTTTTCCAGAACTTGTTATGACGATAGGGAGGGGTATGTCATCATCCGTGAAGTCAACAATTTTTCCTATTGTTCCGTTCTTATATGATTTGGAGTTGCTGGTGCACACAATCTGCTCGCCTATATGCAATGTGATAGCCTCATGAATCTGGCTAAGTGTTTCCATGCTGTTATCTCCAATAATATCTGCAAAATAGGAAACGCCTTTTCCTATGAGATTCCTATTACAGAGTTCTTTTGAATTGATTTCATCCTTTTCTTTATTTGTTGATACAAGGGTGAGAAAAGGAGCACCTCTTTGTAAGGCAAAAACATCGCGTGATATTACTCGGCTATCTAACAGCTTGATATCGTTCTCTGTCTCATCTCCGAATCTGAATCTAGACAAGGCATCAATAAATTTGCTGTCTCTTTGGCGATAGTTTTTCTCCATGAAATGTACCTCTGGATGGATAGTATTGAAACCAACTGCGTTGAAAAAGAATCTATTTTGCCCATAAAGCTGGGTTTTATATGTTTCTATTCTTTTTGGAACCTTAAAAACAGGTGGTAACTGCATTACATCGCCGAAAAGGTGAAGGTAAATATGATGTCCATTCACTGCGGAAGCATTAAGCAAAGAAAGAATCCAATCCATTAGAGCACAGCTGATCATCGACATTTCATCAATCAGTATTTGGTTTAAGGAGTCAAGAAGCTCTTTATTCTTCCTATAATCAGACTCCTTGAAAACTGGGATTGCAACTGGTGGCAGGTTAAATGTTGCGTGTATGGTTAGAGCAGGGCAGCCTTCATCTCTGAGACGTTCTGCAGCTATGCCTGTTGGGGCCAAGCAAAGAGTGTGAGATGGGTCTTTACTCCAGAGTTCTTTCAGCAGTGTTGATTTTCCACTTCCGCTTGGTCCTTGATGGATGGTGACATTGATTTCAGTGTTTATATTTGCATTATTTTTCATTTGAAGCTCCTGTTTTATGATAAAAAAGGTCTGCTGTTTTGCTTTGACAGCAGACCTCTTTGAGTTTGGCGATTCCTTTCAGGATGTCTTAGACTGATCCTTTGACAATTCGTTAAGCGTTTCGACCATCTTGTCCTGAACGGAATTGTATGTGTGGACATACCGCAGGGTAGAACCATACCAGGCATGCCCTAGTCGCTTACCCACATCTGTCAAGGAGTACCCACTTTCCATCAAAAGCGTTGCCATGCTATGCCTGAGCGAATGCGGACTCACTTCTGTTTCAATACCTGCCGCTTTTCCTGCAACCTTGAGAACTCTTCTGAGCGTATAGCGGGAAATTGTGAATATCCTTTCGTCTGGACCAATGTCATAGAGCCCTTCGATGTATTTCTTAAGCTCGTCCGCAACAATATCGGGCATTCCCAGGGTTCTGTTTGACGATTCTGTCTTTGGTGTACTTACAAGATTCTCTCCATTCCTACGCAGATAGTTCTTTGTGATTGAAACAGTTTTCTTTGTGAAATCAAAATCAGAAGGAAGGAGAGCCAGTGTCTCACTTGTTCTTAGACCGCAGAAGAACATAAGAAGGAAAGCATAATGACACTGTGGATTATACTTTCCATTCACAAGTTCTTTATCGAAAGCCTTATATTCCTCAAGTGTCCAGTATGTATTGCGGATCTTCGACTGATGGCCGATAGTTCCTGCAATGTCAACTACATCCCGCTGAAGAGAGAGGACCTTCATTGCATGTTTCATGATGTGATGCATTTGCCCATGAATGTTTGCAAGAGAAGAACTGGAAAGATGTCCCATTTTGTTTCTGGCTGGTTTCTCCATCAACCATGAATGCCAGTCAATTACATCCTGTACATCAATTTCATCGATTTTCATATCTCCAAAGAAAGGCATGATATGAGTATCAATGATACTGACTTTGCTTATGTATGACACCCTTTTTATGATGCCTTCCTCGTATGGGAGATACTTCTCGTAAACGAAAGTGGAAAACTTCATAGAGCAACTGTTTGTATACGAAGCTCTGGTTTCAGCTTCCCACATAATCGCATCTTTTTTCTTCTGAAATCCGCGACGCTTGATCTGCTTTATCTGGCCATCCTTTCCTTTTATCTGGAACTTTACGTACCAATTTCCGGAAGCGTTGTCTTTGTATGCAGGCATCTTACACCTCCGTTGCGCCAATATGGCCATAATACTTTTCTTCAAAGTACTTTCTTGATACGCGCCCACTCACTGTCAGATATCCTTTGTCCTGTAACTCATGGTTGAGATTACGGATAATCTTGTATGCATATGGAATTGACACTTCCATAAGGTCTGCGATTTCTGGAGCCTTCAGAAAAGTTGAATTCATAGTCTTTACCTCTTTTGATGGCAGAGGCAGATGAAGGATGTATTTTTTGACTTGTGGCCAGTGCGGATTTAGAGTACCGTAATATATGCCGGTGCGGTTGTTCCGTTGGCTGGTGGACCTTCACCTGCCAGACTAGGAGAGTGCGAGTCTCCTTAGTTGCCGGTTTAATTTTGAAATTTGTCGGTTATGGATGATGTTTCCTATATCGTTTGGGGTGCTGTTTTCATAATGTGTTTTGGCGGTTCCCTAGCCATTACCCGTAGCCTCCTGCTAGAACCCTGCTACAAGCAGATCTTCAAGTGATTCTTCATACGCATATTCGGGGATTGGTTCCCAGATGAGCCTGTCAATAGTCGTATCGAGGAGGAGGGCTATCGCTTCTGCTCTCTGGATATCAATATCCTTATCTCTTGTAGCGCAGCTGACGATTCCGGCAATTGTTTTACCTGCAACCCATGCGATGTCGTACAAATCCTTGTCTTTCCTGTTCGCCTCGTAATCCACGGCAGTCCAGAAACGCCTGTAGATATCAAGATATGCCTCCTTGGGATTGGATTTCTCATAAAACGCCGTTTCTGTCTTGCCATCTTCAGAAATCAGGCTTTCAATCGAAACCTCGAGAGCTACCGCCACCCTGAGTACAAGCTGGAAGCTGAGTCCTGATGCTATCCACTCGAAGGTAGAGAGGAAAACTTCGCTGATGCCTGTCTTATCCTCAATCCATGTGAGTGAAAGCCCTCTGCTTTCGAGGATTGCCATAAGGTTTCTGAAAAAGATCTGTGTTGTTCTCATTTTTGTTTTCTCCTATGTATGTTGAGATTGAAGCGCCCTTTTTCCGAGGGCGTGGTTGCTGGTGAATGACTGATCAGGAATCAAGTATCCTCTTCATCTCCTGCAGTTTCATCTGCCTCTCCAACTCGTATGATGAAATCGTTCTTATCGTGTCCGATATAGAGCCTTGTATTACCGTACTTGAGCATCTCCGTTTCTTCATGCTTCATGAGATACTCATAATCAAACATCTGGACGCTTACTGACTTCTTTATGTCCGCACCTGCAGGTACGTCAACTCTCGCGAGAGTGGAGAAAAGCTTTTTTGTCTTGTTATTAACTCCGATGAAGAAGCATGCCCCGCTTATCTCCATTTCGCCGAGATGGTCAGCCAGCTCTTCGACTGTTGTCTTGAGGCTGAGTATGACCGTTCCGTACTTATCCTTCTTTTCTGTCTTTTCCGTATGGAACTCCTTTTCTTTTCTGGGTTATCCCAGTCTTTGATGGATAGCCGAAGCTATATGTTGTAAGTGCGTGTCTGGCTTGGCTTCTCCTTACGGAAAGCCTGAGTGATATATGCGTCTGTTCATTGTTCTGATGTTTAAAACTGAGAGAGCCGAAGGCTCCTCTTATCCCTTAATCTGACTGAAGCTTGAGGGTGAAATGCTCTTTTGCTGAGGCACTGCAATAATCTGTATCGGTATATGAAATATCCACTGTCGTTTCATTAACGATTGTGAAATGGATGTTCACTGATTCGGATGCAAGCAGTACTTCCGTATTTTCCCTGATCACTCCACATGAGGGTACAGAGATTTCATCTGCAACTGTCGTTTCGCCATTCTCAACTTTCAGCAGAGCGAAAATGATGCGATTCAAGGTGGCGTTTTGTTTCCTCCCTATGAATACAATGATTGTGTATTCTCTGCTAACTGGAAGCACGTGAGCGAAGATTATCGTCTCAACCTCGTAATTCTGGATGTTAAACTGCATAGCGTTTTCTCCTTTTGATTGTCTTTCAATTAATTCTGATTGGGCTGAAAGCCCATTTTTCCATCCTCTTTTGAAGGAAGAGCGCCCCTTGCGGGGCGCTGGCTTACTTGGACCTGAGAGATGTTTCTACAGGAAGCGTTATCACGTGACTGCTCTCTGTGACCGTTCCATCCATAGCAGTATCGAAGAAGCTTACGATGAGCTGTCCGTCGATAGTCTGGAGAATCGCAGAGAGGTTCCTGTCCCTCGTGCTGAGTATCGTCTCTGATGTGAAATGTTCCTCTGATACGATATCTGTTGAGAGGAACCAGAAGGACTTTCCATCGGTCTTCATGATTGCGAGTATCAGTACTCTGTTATGGCCGTATTTCGATTCTCCCCTGAATACGAAAACACCGTAATCTGAGTCTGGGCCGGGGATTATTTCCCCACATACGATTTCTGAAATGTTGTAAGCTGAGTCCGGGTTGTCGAACAAGTTAGTTCTCCTTCTTCTTGATATTCTCTTGCTTTCTGCAAGGTCTGGTTTGGATAGGCTTTCACCTATATACGAACGATTGATTGGATAAGGGCTGGAAGCCCTTGCTGTTCTTTCCTTTCACCTCCTTCGATTTCTTTGATTCTTCCGTATGAATGAATAGTTGTTGCGAGCCGTAGCTCTTCCGATGTACTGGCACTTTTTCTCTCTACGCATGAACTAAGCTGTAGGACCTTCCCTCCTCTGAAGGCGTGCCAGATCTGTCAGAACCAATCATCTGACTTGATTTACATTCCATTACTGGAGGCACCGAAGGTGCTGAAGGTTCCTTTTCTCTAGATCAGGATCTGAAGCCCCTAATTTCAGGTGATCTGCGTATGGATGCATTACGTGCGGCTGCATTTGAATAAAGCGATTCGAGGATGATTTCTCCTGTGACATCTTCTGGTTCCATGTACTCTGTCAGTTCCTTCACTGCGACGAAGTCGCCAGGTCCTATTGATCCGAGTGAGCAGATTCTCTCAAGTTCCCTCTTGTCAAAGTCCACATCAGGGAAGTATCTTTCTATTAGGAGTTTCATGCCGTCATAGGTCGGGAACTTATATTCGACAATCTTATGGAAGCGGCGCACAAGAGATGGGTCGATCAGCTCAGGGCGATTGGTCGTTGCGATGACGAGTCCGTTGTATTCCTCAAGGTTGACCATGAATGACGTGGTGATATCATTGTGGGCCTTATCACCTCCGCTATAGACATCGGTTTTGCGTGATATGTACCCATCAACCTCATCTAGGAGAAGAAGAGCACGTTTATCTTCTGCTTCTTTGAAGGCTTGATAAATTTGTTCTTCGGATTGTCCCATCCATTTACTAACGAGATCGTGATAACGCTTGACGATAATCTCCACTCCGAGCTTTTCTGCAACGTGGTACGCGTAACTAGATTTTGAGCTGCCGCTCGGTCCATGTATCATCAACTTCCACGGAGAGTGCTGTCTGACTGCCTTCTCCGCCATCTTATCGAGGATATCTATGGGAGTGTCGCTGTTGATTACCCTGATATCATACTGATCGGAATTGACCTGTCTCCTCTTTCTCGTATCTTCTGATATCTCAGCCTTCTGTGCATCTCCAAGCAACTTCGACAATGCTTCCCAGTCCTGTTTTGCTGCAATCTCCATTATCAGCGTCTTGGAATAACAGAGTGTCGCGACATTGGCCTTAGAACTAATAAGAATCCTTAGGAACTCAGGATCATCGGAGAAGTATTCTGCTGCTTTATTTCTTAGTTTCTCCCCTGATATATGGCTGGGCATGAGATTGATGATGGGGACATATTCGATAGCTGGTACATCATCGCCATTATTAGAGGACGCTTCTTCATCTTCAGTAAGATTGATTTCACCAGAACCCGTTGTTCTCAAAGTTCCGAATCTGAATCCGAATATCTGAGCCATATTGATGAACTTATCCATCTTTGCAGGAGCGCTCTCAGAGAAAAGGACTATGCCTCCAAGATGCATCGCCTGTATTGCCTGCATCGCGTATACCCCAGCGTCATCGCTGTTCATCTCAGAGCCTAACAGACAGTAGATTCCTTCCTTTTCGAGAAGACTCTTGATGATTCCAAGGCTCATATGCTGAAGGAAATCGTCAATCATGATTGCAATCGGTGACTTCGATGATATGGCGTGCTTTATCAGGCTGATTACCCTTGGATCTATCTCATAGAAGCCTGCGACATCGCTGCAGTCTGGAATATCCGTCTTCTCAAGCAGTTCATTGCTGAATGCCACATTCTCCCAGAGATAAGAGACCCAAGGAGTCGAGATGCTGTTCAACCTTGTCCTTCCTGCCGCTATGATGTCGAACATCCTCTCGACCGATTTCTTCTCAGCTTCTGTTAATACGATTCCAAACTGTTCGATGAGTACGTCACGGATTTTCTTCTTTGTGGCTATGACATTGTGGTTGCACATTGCCTCGATGATCACGATTGTAAGTGCTTCTACTCTCGAAAGGGGAAAGGATGAAATCAGCGAACCTGCAAGCCGTTCTGAGCTTTCGAAGAAGTTAGGCCCTTCAATCCAACTCAATGCCGTTGCTATTGTTGATGTATCTTTGTTTTTCATACATCAATGAAGAAGGGCGCTGAAAGCGCTGAAGTTTATTTCTTCTTTATTATGACGTGATAACGGCATGGCTGCTGATTCCATAATATATAACCCTGTTTCAGGAAAAACACTCTTAAGTGCATCGGCCCAAATCTTTGTGGGCCAAGTTAAAGCCCAAAAGATTGCTATAAAGCCTTTTAGGGTAGGGCAATGATGCGTAATATTGATAAGGAGTTTCCCTTATGGCCCTAACTTCCTGGATTCGGCTGAATAATCATACAACACAAGGAATTTGTGTCCTAGAGTCATCCATCATTTCTGCTCTGATACGCAGGCTGATTACAACGCACATGTACTAAATGCTGTCCTTGCAACCCATACGTACTCACTCTAGGGCACAGTGAATGTAAGGGCAGTAAGAAAGAAACTAGACCTGTAGGTGATTGTTCTTTAATCTTCTATTCCTCTTTTACTTCTGGCTTTCATAAAATTCCTCCAAACAGTTGCGCTTTGCTAACTATAGTGATAATATATTGAAGTTAGTGGAGGCTAACAATGAACAAAACAGTTACGGCTTTTCTTGTTGGAGCGGTAGCTGGTGCAGCTCTTGTCACATTCATGCGTACGCCGGCTTTCAGGAAGGGGGCTTCCAGGCTTGTCAGTGCAGGAATGCAGCTCAAGAAAGATGCATCTGCTTTCGTGGAGTCCATCAAAGAAGATGCTGAGGACGCCGCGGCAGAGGCTGAATACAGGGCAGCCCAGTCTGCACCCTCCGCAAATTAATGTCATGCTCTCCGCTTCGGCGGAGGGCTTTGAATTTTATGGAGCCTTGAATGTATTATCATGTCAGACATTCAATTCCAGGACGGATACGACTGGAATATGATAATAGGAACATTGACCCAATAAGGGCTACTCTTGCAGAGAATCTTATCGCTGTTCAGGAAGGGATTACGGGGATAAGTTTCAACTCAAATGTCGGGACATTCCTAGTGTATTATGATATCTCAAAGCTTTCTGAGTGTGAGGTTCTTGCTTTTTTCAGAGCAATTGATGGCCAGTATCTTGATGATTCGTCAATGCTGGCCTCCGTTCGTGAACCGGATGTCAGTATCAGCCTTGCTGGAACATTGGTTTCAATGACAGTTTCATATGCATTAAGAAAATTACTGCCTGTTTCCATCAGAAGTATCATGAGAGTCTGGAGAGCCTTCCCTCGTGTGATGGCAGGTGCGAAATGTCTTCTTTCTGGCCATATATCTGATACTCGCGTACTTGATGCCGCTGCAATTTCTGTTGCGATTGCCTCTGGTAACAGCCGTACTGCAGATAATATTGGTTTCCTGCTGTCTGTTGGCGAGACGATAGAGGAGTACACAAAGAGAAAAAGCCTTGATGATCTGGCTATCACGATGTTCTCAGGCAATGAAAGCGTGCATGTTCTTGCTGGTGAGGATACAGAAGAGGTCCGTCCTCTTTCTGCTGTCAGGAAAGGTGATGTGATTATCGCCCGGACAGGTGATGTGATACAGGCAGATGGAAGTGTTGCAAAAGGAGAAGCTCTTGTAAATCAGGCTACTATCACAGGCGAACCCCTGGCCGTTGAGAAAAGGGAGGGCAGTACAGTTTTTGCTGGCACAGTTGTTGAGGAAGGCGAGATTCATGTTTGTGTGCGGCAGATTGGTAGCCAGACAAAAGTAAGCAGGATTCTGGCAGAAATCAGCTCCTCAAATGAACTGAAAGTCTCATCGCAGAAAAATGCGGAAATTCTCGCAGACAGGCTTGTCAAATATAATTTCCTCTTTACTGCGCTTACTTTTCTATTTACGCGAAATACAGCAAAAGTGCTCTCAACGCTGATGGTTGATTATTCATGTGCTATGAAGCTGTCAGCCCCGATTGCTGTGCTCAGTGCTATGAAGGAGGCAGCAGAACATGGGCTTCTGGTCAAAGGAGGACGATTCCTTGAAGAAGCCGCCAAAGCTGATACTGTTGTTTTTGATAAGACAGGAACGCTTACGAACGCTTCTCCGATGCTCTCCCGGATCATCAACTTCTCGGCCAGAAGCGATGATGAAATCCTGCGGCTTGCTGCATGCCTGGAAGAGCATTATGCGCATCCGATTGCCAGGGCTATAGTACGAGCTGCGGATGAGAGAAATCTTGAACATCCAGAGAAGCATGCGAAGGTTGAGTATATCGTGGCACATGGGATTGCAAGCTATGTAGCTGATCACAGGGTACTTGTAGGAAGCAGGCATTTCGTGATCAATGATGAACATTCTGAAGCCCCTGATAGTCTGGATGATATTCAGAAAGAAGCGATTAAGCGTGGTGAATCTCTTCTCTATCTTGTGGAGGATGGCCGTCTTATTGCTTTGTTCGCGCTTTCAGATCCTGTCAGAACAGATGCCGCCCAGGTAATACTAAAGCTTCGAGAGAGCGGTGTTTCCCGATGTGTGATGATTACAGGAGATGATGAGGGTGCGGCGAAATCCGTGGCAGAGAGTGCCGGTCTGGATAGGTATATCTCACGTGCTCTTCCAGAAGATAAAAGCCGTTATGTGAAAGATTGCAGGAATGATGGGCATAAAGTGATCATGCTCGGCGATGGCATTAATGATGCTCCGGCTCTTGCAGCTGCGGATGTCGGAGTTGCAATGGGCGAGAGTGCGGCAATTGCCGGAGAGACTGCGGATATTGTCCTTTCCGGGGATAGCGGACTGGAGGGAATCGTTACAGCCAGAGAACTGGGGCGTGGATTGCTTCGCCGTATAGATCAGACAAATAGAAGCATTGTGCTGGTCAATACATCATTGATTCTTCTTGGCCTTGCTGGTCTGCTGCCCCCATCTGTGTCAGCACTTCTTCATAACGCCTCGACAGTTGCATTTGCTCTGCAGTCTTCAAAACCACTTATCAAGGAGGATTTCTGATGGGAATTGTGACAAGTTTCATCCCGGGACGTATAAGGTTGCGTAGCCGGATTTTCCGTGATGATGATATCGCATCTGCCTTTACATCTCTCCTTGATGCAACAGGAATCGTTACTGGCATAGAACGAAATACGAATACAGGAAGTTTCCTTGTTTCATATAGAGCGGAGTGCATACCTTCTGCCGAGAATCTTATCAGATTCGCATCCACCTATATGCCTCAGTTGGCCAGGCTGAAGTTCCGCATACTTTACTACACCCCACAGGACAAGGGTGCAATTCTTTCTGCTATTTCGCAGGCATCAGCAGCGCTTCCAGAAATAAAGAGACGCCTCCTCTTGAATACTTGATTTTCATATCAGGGAGGTCAACGTTCATTGGAGTTTGAAACAACTGCGTATTGTCCAAATAGTGTTGGAAGCATGCGTTAAAGGCCCTTGGTTCGTATCCAGCTTTCGATTTGGGGTTTCTATATGAGGAAGAATCAGATAAAATATAAGTTAGCATTAGCTAACTAATGAGGTGGATTATGCATATACTTGTAATGATAAGGCATGGAGAGAGTGAGTGGAATAAAGCTAACCTCTTCACAGGATGGACTGATGTCGAGTTATCTGAAAATGGTTGGAATGAGGCACATCAAGGTGGCAGACTTTTAAAGGAAGAGGGGCTTTCTTTTGATATCTGCTATACATCGTATCTGAAGAGGGCCATACACACTGCATCGGCAGTTCTTGGAGAACTTGATGAAGAATGGATTCCTGTAGTCAAGGACTGGCGCCTCAATGAACGGCATTATGGTGCACTTCAGGGGCTCAACAAATCTGAGACAGCTGCTAAATATGGGGCGGAGCAGGTCAGGATCTGGAGACGTTCCTTTGACATACAACCACCGGCGCTGGAGCCAGCGGATGAGAGGAATCCGGCGCTGCAGAAAATGTACAGGAATGTCGAAAAATCATTGCTTCCGCTTACTGAGAGCCTTAAGGATACCATTGCACGTGTTGTCCCGTACTACGAGAACGTCATAAAGAAGGATATAGAGGCTGGCCGGAACGTGCTTATTGCAGCCCATGGCAATTCCCTCCGGGCTCTTGTCAAATATCTTGATGAAATCAGCGATGATGATATTGTCGGTATCAATATTCCCACTGGTGTACCGCTTGTCTATGAACTTGATGATGATCTGAAGGCTATAAGCCATCGCTATCTTGGGGATGCGAAAGAGCTTGAAGCGAAGATCCAGAGCGTTGCGAAGCAGGGAGAAGCAAAATGAATCCGCTGAAGCGTTATCTCCAGAATTGCGCAAAGCCTGAAGCTAATGGATTTGGGCGTCTGGTGTTGAAAGGTATGAATAGCGGACACAGGAAGCTTCATTCATGGCTTCTGGAAAACGTGGAGATTCCTGAAAGCGGTACAGTTCTTGATGTAGGATGCGGGGGCGGTGCATTGATTAAGTCAGTGCTCTCGCGAAATGATAGTCTCAAGGCTGTTGGAATCGATATAAGTGAAGAGAGCGTAAAGATGGTATCTTCCATTTCTGAACGCGTAGAAGCGCGTTGCTGTGATATCAGACAAATCCCATATCCTGATAATACGTTCTCACTTGCGCTTTCTTCAGAGTCGATTTATTTCTGGAATGATATTCCTTCTTGTCTTCTTGCTGTAAAGAGGGTTCTTAAAGAAGGATCTGTGTTTGCTTTTGCGGTTGAGTCAGCAGATAAGCAAAAGGGTGAGACTTGGATGAAGATGATTCCTGGAATGACTGTCTATTCGCCAGCAGAACTCAAATCATTTGCAGAGGAAGTTGGCTTCCGTCATGTAGAAATTCTTTGCAAGAAGGACTGGTGTCTTGTGAAAGGGATGAAGTGAGGAGTGGAGTACAACGAGCTATGACAGGACATTGACGTTTGCACAATTTATAGTTAGCTTCAGGCAACAGAAGGAGTAATATTATGATTTCAAGGAAATTATCGGAAAAGCTGAATGAACAGATCAATAAGGAAATATATTCTGCGTATCTTTATCAGGATATATCGAATTATTACGCAGTAAAGGGGCTGAAGGGCTTTTCAAAATGGTTTGCAATCCAGTCGGGAGAGGAGCTTGATCACGCAAGGAAAATCAATGGCTATCTCCTGGATGAAGGCATAACGCCAGTCCTTGGTGCGATTGCCGCACCCGACAGCAGATTTGAGGACCTGAAAGCGCCGCTTGTTGCAGCATATGAGCATGAGAAATTCATTACTTCATCAATTAATGATATCTTCAGAGCTGCGGATGATGAAGGAGACTATCGAACAAAGAGATTCCTTGGCTGGTTCATTGACGAACAGGCAGAGGAAGAGAAAAATGCTTCAGACCTGGTCACTGAGTACGATCTTTTTGGGTCGACAAGCCAAGGGTTGTTCATGCTTGATTCGAAACTGGGCGAAAGAAAGTGATTTGCTTTCGTTTCTGCAGAGAAAACGTTAGCTGATGGAAAAGGCCGTTGTTTCAAAGAGAGAAGACCGAGGATGTTTCATCCCCGGTCATTTTATTTGCATCATTTGACAGCGGATGGTTTATCCTTTTTTAAAGCATAGGAACCAGTCTAGACAGTACATGTCGTCATCATTTGATTCCATTCTTTCCTTTGCTGTTCCACAGCTTCCAGCTGTCGGTACGATTGTATCATCGCCAGGCTGCCAGTCAGCTGGTGTAGCAACATTGTCGCTGTCAGCTTTCTGGAGAGCAAGTATGATCCTCTTGATCTCCTGGAAGTTCCTGCCAGTCGAGAGAGGGTAGTAGAGTATTGTCCTGACAATCCCTTCCGGGTCAATCACGAAAACAGCCCTTACAGCCTGGGTGTTTGACGCGCCTGGCTGTATCATTCCGTATTTTGTTGCGACTTCCATCCTTATATCTTCAATCAGCGGAAATGTCACTTCAACATTCTTCATCCCTTTCCATTCCAGTTCTTGGATCTTCCTCAGCCATGCGATATGTGAGTAGAGAGAATCCACGGACAGCCCAATCAGTTCCGTGTTGAGAGATTTGAATTCTTCAATCATAGATGCAAACGTCATGAATTCTGTCGTACATACCGGAGTGAAGTCCGCCGGATGGGAGAAAAGTATTACCCATTTTCCCTTGTAATCCTCAGGAAAACTTATTTCTCCCTGTGTTGTGACAGCTTTGAAAGCTGGTGCCTTATCTCCTATAAGAGGCATCTGTATTCTTTCGTCCATATGTTTCCTCCTTGAGTTAGCTTATGCTAACTATAATATATCAATTATCCCTTGTTTTGTCCAACGGAATGGAGGGATATGATTTCCGTGTACAAGATTTGTTGGTGCTCAGCCATGACGGAGTGGTTTAATCGTGCTGATGTTCTCCGGGAGCAGATCAGGATTTTAAGCAATCATTTATTTATTGCCATTATTCCTTTTTATGCTGTCGAGAACATAATTCGCTGAACATTCAAATAATGTGATAAAGTTCCTTGTATATGTGCGTTTCAGATTATTATTAGCCTGTATTGACGCTGCTTTTTCTTTTATTTATGCAGATTTATCGAAATTACTTGTCACACGATAAGTTTTTCTTTATTCTACTGCATAGTAAGTTAGCTATGGCTAACTCAGGAGAATATATATGAGACAAGAATGGAGAACATTCACATCAGGCGTCTGGGAGAAGGAAATCAATGTACGTGACTTCATACAGCGCAACTATTCGCCGTATGACGGGGATGATTCCTTCCTCGAAGGGCCTACCGATGATACAAAGGCTCTCTGGGATCAGGTTCTTGATCTCAGCGAGGAGGAGAGAAAGAAGGGCGGTGTGCTGGATATGGATACGAAGATCGTATCCACGATAATATCGCATGGGCCCGGGTATCTGGATAAATCAAAGGAGAAGATTGTTGGATTCCAGACTGACAAGCCGTTCAAGCGTTCTCTGCAGCCGAATGGCGGGATAAGGATGGCGGTGAAGGCTGCTGAGCAGTATGGCTATACGATAGATCCTCAGATTGTCGAGTTCTATACGAAGTACAGGAAGACGCACAATGAAGGTGTATTCGATGCCTATACTCCGGAGATGAGGCTCTGCCGCTCAAGCCATATCATCACAGGGCTTCCCGATGCATATGGCAGAGGAAGGATCATCGGCGATTATCGCCGTGTTGCTCTCTATGGCGTCGACAGACTAATAGAGGAGAAGGAACAGAGAAAGGCATCCACCAGAACCACCATGTACAGCGATGTCACAAGGGAGCGGGAGGAGCTTTCCGAGCAGATCAAGGCACTGAAGGAGCTCAAGATGCTTGGAGCCATCTATGGCTATGATATCTCGAAACCGGCTTCCTCGTTCCATGATGCCGTGCAGTGGCTTTATTTCGGCTATCTTGCTGCAGTCAAGGAGCAGAACGGAGCGGCCATGTCTCTCGGCCGCACTTCCACCTTCCTCGATATATATGCAGAGCGTGATCTCAGGGAGGGAAAGATAACAGAGAAGGAGGTTCAGGAGATCATCGATCACTTCATTATGAAGCTGAGGCTGGTGAAGTTCGCCCGTACCCCTGAGTACAATGCGCTCTTCTCCGGAGATCCTACATGGGTGACGGAATCCATCGGAGGGGTAGGAATCGATGGCCGCCATCTTGTAACGAAGATGAGCTTCAGATACCTCCATACGCTGAGCAATCTTGGAACTGCCCCTGAGCCTAATCTCACGGTACTCTGGTCTAGGAATCTGCCAATGAACTTCAAGCGCTTTGCTGCAAAGACCTCGATTGAGTCATCAAGCATCCAGTATGAGAATGATGACCTGATGCGCGTGACTCATGGTGATGACTATGCAATCGCATGCTGTGTCTCATCAATGAGGGTCGGGAAGGAGATGCAGTTCTTCGGAGCCAGGGCAAACCTCGCGAAGTGCCTCCTCTATGCCATCAATGGCGGTGTCGATGAGATATCTGGGAAGCAGGTCGGGCCGAAATACCGTCCAATCACAAGCGAGTACCTCGACTACGATGAGGTGATGGAGAGATTCCACGATATGATGAAATGGCTTGCGGGTGTATACGCGAATGCTCTCAACATCATCCACTACATGCATGACAAGTACTGCTACGAAAGACTGCAGATGGCACTCCATGATGATCCTGTGAAGAGGTGGTTTGCTACAGGGATTGCAGGACTGTCCGTTGTTGCTGATTCCCTCTCTGCAATCAAATATGCGAAGGTAAGGACCGTGAGGAATGAGCAGGGGCTTGTCATCGACTATGTCACCGAGGGAGAGTTCCCGAAGTATGGCAATGACGATGACCGCGTGGACAGCATCGCCTACGATGTCGTCCATGACTTCATGTCATATGTGAAGGGAAACCATACATACAGAAGGAGTATCCCGACGACCTCGATACTCACGATCACAAGCAATGTCGTGTATGGAAAGAATACGGGCTCCACTCCTGATGGAAGAAAGGCTGGAGAACCATTTGCTCCGGGAGCGAACCCGATGCATCACAGGGATTCCCATGGTGCAGTAGCATCACTCTCGTCTGTCTCGAAGCTTCCGTTCCGGGATGCCCAGGATGGTATCTCGAATACATTTTCGATAATCCCGGATGCGCTTGGAAAGGATGATGCCTCGATTATGAATGGCATCTCGTTCTCGATGGAGCCCTGCATGGCGTGCATGGAACCGAATGCAGCGGACGATGAAATGGAGGAAGAATAAATGAAAGCTACAGAATCACAGATAGATAATCTCGTATCGCTTCTCGATGGATATGCTGCAAAGGGCGGGCATCATCTGAATGTGAATGTCTTCACGAAGGATACGCTTCTTGATGCCCAGGCGCATCCAGAAAAATATCCTCAGCTTACTGTGAGGGTCTCTGGATATGCAGTGAATTTCAACAAGCTGACGAAAGAGCAGCAGGATGAGGTCATTTCACGTACATTCCACGATGAGATGTGAGAAAGGTCTTATACATTCCATAGAGAGTTTCGGAACCGTGGATGGTCCTGGGGTGAGGATGGTAATCTTCTTCCAGGGCTGTCCCCTCCGCTGCCTGTACTGCCACAACCCAGATACCTGGAAAATGGACAGGGGAGAGGAGATGAGTGCAGATGACATCCTCTCCATGTATGAAAAGAACAGGGCTTTCTATGAGCCCCGTGGAGGCATAACCGCTACAGGAGGAGAGCCGTTGATGCAGCTCGGCTTTCTCACATCTCTCTTTGCGGAAGCCAGGAGGAGGGGCATTCATACGGTCCTAGATACATCCGGGTGGCTTTACAGGAAGGAGCTGGATTCTGATTATGATGAGCTTCTCTCCTGCACGGACTATGTGCTTCTGGATATAAAGCACTCCAATCCACAGGGACATATCGACCTGACAGGAAAGACTCAGGAACCAGTGCTTGCATTCCTATCAAAGCTCGATGAGAAGCATATCCCAACCATGATAAGGCATGTCTCCGTTCCAGGCATTACGGATTCAGAGGATGAACTCTCTGAGCTGGGACGAATCCTTGCCCATCACGATAACATAACCGGCCTGGATGTCCTGCCGTATCATACGATGGGAATAAGGAAATACCACGAGATGGATATCCCATATCATCTTGAAGGTGTTCCTGCCATGGCTAGGGATGAGGCAAGGAAGAACCGCGATATCATCATAGAGGCGTATCACAAGGAAAGAAGCAGGCTGAATCTGAAATACGACAGTTGAAAATACTGCTTTGATTTCCTGCGAGAATGAACATCTTGTAATGTTATTGGTTGTTGTAAGCAAATTATTTAATGGAGGAGTGCAGTGTCAGAAGAAAAAATACGAATAGGCACACATGGCGAGGATTATGGAAACTGGATGTCCAGTCCTGTGTTTTATATGCTGGGTGCCCTTCTGGTTATTTCCGTAGTGCTGATGGTGATGTCGTTTACATTGTTCAGACTGACAGTACTTGGCGTGATATTCGCAATCGCTTCAGTCCTTTTACTTATCATGCTTGGCTGGATCACCTGGATCCGCCGGCAGTATGCCTTTAATGGAGGAGGTATGATGGGACGTGTACATGCCACCCTTCTTTCATATCTGGATTATGATGGAGAAGGTTCGCTGCTGGACGTGGGCTGCGGTTCCGGAGCACTGTCCATACGGGCTGCACTGACATGGCCGGATTCAAAAGTAACAGGTATCGACTACTGGGGAGCTGTCTACGGATACGGTCAGGTCATGTGCGAGAAAAACGCTGTCAGTGAAGGGGTTGGTTCCCAGTGTATATTTCAGCATGGTGATGCGAACAGGCTGGATTTTCCAGATGAGAGCTTTGATGCTGTGGTGAGCAACTATGTTTATCACAATATAACAGGGGCGGATAAGCAGGAACTTCTGCTTGAGACGCTGCGTGTCCTGAAAAAGGGCGGGGTCTTCGCACTGAATGATGAAATGAAGCCAAGGCTTTATGGCGATATCGAAGCATTTGCGAAGAAACTCCACAACATGGGATATGAGGATGTTCGGATAATAGATACGGCTGAAGAGGTATTCGGTTCGCACCGCAGGGCCGCGCTGGTGATGCTTGGGCACTCCCGCATGCTTGTTGGAAGAAAATAATCTGGAAAAACGGGAAAATTAGAAAAAAAACTAAGTTAGCCTATTGCAACTGATAATCTAATTATCGATAATATGATTATCAATGGAGGCAATATGTCAAAACCAGATAGATCGATTGACCCGCGGATACTTGAAAGCGCCAAGGAAGAATTTCTTGATAAGGGTTTTTTAGGTGCGTCTCTGAACAATATATGCAGAAAGGCAGGCGTCACGACTGGAGCATTGTACAAGCGGTTCAAGGGCAAGGAAGAGCTCTTTTCTGCTCTTGTCGATGATACGGTGGATGAACTGAGGAGAGTGAGGGAGGAAAAAGCGGCGCTTCGGGATGATATAACCGATGAGGAACTGTGGAGGGCCTGGAATATGGAGGAAGGGTATATGATGTGGTGGTTCCGCTTTCTGTATGACCGTATTGACGCCATGCGCCTTCTTCTTTCGTCCAGCGAAGGAACGAAGTATTCGCACTTTGAACATGAGTGGGTAGAAAGCATGTGCCAGTCAACATATGCCTACTATCTGAAGGCCAGGGACAGGGGCTTGGTTGAGAATGAAATAAGCGAAGAAGAGATGCATGTGATGCTCTCGTCTTTCTGGATGACAATATATGAACCAATCGTCCACTACTTTGAGTGGGATGAACTTGAAAGCCTTTGCGGTCATATCTGCAATCTTTTCAACTGGCACAGAATGCTGGGATTCAGGAGGCCGTAATGATCAGGAAGATTATGAAATATGCAAATGGATATAAGCGGTATACTCTGTTTGCGACAATAATGGTTTTCATTGCCGTTCTTTGTTCGATTATCCCGTATTTCTTTGTATATCAGATCATCAATCCGCTGATAACCGGCAGTGGGATAAGCATTGAGGCCGCAGTCTCAAGGATTGTATTGATTCTTGTTTTCTTGGTGCTTAACTTTGCCCTTTATCTTGGAGGCTTATCGCTGTCACATATAGCGGCATTCAACATACTGGCAAACATAAGGAAATACATACAGAAAAAGCTTGAAGGACTTCCTCTGGGCATTATACAGGACAAAGGGGTTGGCAGACTCAAGAAGCTTGTTGTCGATGATGTGGAAAGCCTTGAACTCCTTCTGGCTCATGCGATTCCGGAAGGTTTTGGCAATCTGCTTGTTCCACTCTGCATTTTCATTGCGCTGGTACTGATAGACTGGAAACTGGCGCTGCTCACAATCATCACAGTTCCAATCGGACTCTGGGCTGTATCCTGTATGACAAAGACAGGCTTCGACAGGATGGAGAATTACTACAGAGCTGCACAGGTGATGAACTCCACGATCATAGAATATGTCAACGGCATGGAAGTCGTTAAGATATTCAACAAGGACGGTGAGTCTTACAAGCGTTATCAGAACGACGTTAAGGCGTACCGGGACTTCACTCTCGACTGGTATAAAGCCTGCTGGCCCTGGATGGCACTTTATGCTGGCATCTTTGCCTGTCCCGCATTTTTCTCACTGCCGTTTGGCGCCATGCTCGTGCTTCACGGATACTCAACCCTTTCAGATCTTATTCTTGTCCTATGCCTGTCATTCGGTCTTGGAACACCGCTTCTCAAGGCAATCAGATTCATTCCCTCTCTTGCTCAGGTCGGACGAAAACTTGATGAGATTGAAAATACAGTCAATGAAAAAAGTCTGATATGCAGTGACAAGCCTTATTCAGGCAGGAACGATGATATAGTCTTTGACCATGTCTCATTCTCATATGGACAGGATGAGGTGATAAAAGATGTCAGCTTCAATATAAGACAAGGCGAGACTGTTGCATTTGTTGGAGAGTCGGGTGCAGGAAAGTCCACACTTGCGAAACTCATCGTGCATTATTATGACGTCAGCAAAGGGCACATTACGATTGGCGGTCAGGATATCACAGACATGTCGCTTGAAGCACTGAATGAGAGGATATCTTTTGTGTCTCAGGAGCAGTTTCTGTTCAATACATCCATTAAAGAGAACATCAGAATCGGTAAACCAGGTGCAAGTGATGAAGAAGTGCTGGAAGCTGCAGGAAAGGCCCAGTGTCTCGATTTCATCTCCCGTTTTGAACATGGCATGGATACCTTGGCCGGAGACAGTGGAACGAAGCTGTCTGGAGGAGAGCGGCAGAGGATTTCCATTGCACGTGCGATTCTCAAGGATGCCCCGATTGTTGTTCTTGATGAAGCCACGGCTTTCGCAGATCCGGAGAATGAGGAGAAGATGGAAAAGGCGATTTCAGAGGTTGTCAAGAATAAGACCCTGATAGTAATCGCGCACCGTATTTCCTCAATAAAAAATGCTGATTGCATTTATGTGATTGAGAATGGGAGGATAACGGGAAACGGCAGACACGAAGACCTGCTCAGGACGAATGAGACCTATTCAAGGCTGGGGAAGATAAGCCAGGAAAGCATTGCCTGGAATGTGAAAAACAGGGAGGTGGAAAGATGACTAAGTTCTTTATCAGAATATTGAAGTTCTCCGGTCCATACAGGAACAGGGTGCTGTCTGCCGCTGTCTTTGCATTCATAAAAGGTGTATGTGTCATGATGCCGCTTTTTCTTGGCTTTCTGATGTTCTCTTCATTTTATGACGGGACGATAACAATCAGGAGCTGCTGGAATTATCTATTGGCAATGGTCGTAACAGTCCTGCTCAATATTGCGGCGACAAGGCTTTCAGACCAGATGCAGAGCACTGCGGGATACAAGATTTTTGTAGATAAGCGCATCGCGCTGGGCGAAAAGCTGCGCAAGCTTCCCATGGGGTTCTTTACAGCTGGCAATATCGGACGAATAAGTTCTGTCCTCAGCTCTGACATGGTCTTTGTGGAAGAGAACGTGATGCAGTCGATAGCTGAAGTGCTTTCCAATGCTTTCGCTGCCATCGTAATCAATCTCTTCATGTTCTTCATTGACTGGAGAATAGGTCTGCTCACGGCTGTTGTGAGTCTCCTTGTGGTAATTTCATCGCATTTCATGAACACTTCAAGCCTGAAGCATGCCGCAATAAGACAGAAGCAGAACGAAAAGCTTACCGATGCCGTCATCTCCCATATAGAAGGAATCGGGATCATCAAGAGCTACAATCTTACAGGGAAGAAATCAAAAGAGCTGACGAAAAATATCGAAGAGACATGCAGGGCAGCTCTCAGATATGAATCATCGCAGGTGCCGTGGATGGTATTGCATAATGCGCTTTATACAGCAGGCATTACTGGTGTAATAGCGCTTGCATTCATCCTTTTTGCTTCAGGCGCGATAACATTGCCATATCTTATCGGAGCCATGCTGTTCTCTTTTTCCATATTTGTGCCTCTCAAGACACTCTATGCAGAGTCTTCGCGCCTTACTGTCATGGCCAGCTGTCTTGACAGGATTGAAGCACTTTTTGAGGAGAGGACTCTTCCAGATGAAGGCAGGAAACATATAGAAGCCGTGACAGAAGGCCCTGAGATTGAGTTCAGACATGTTTCATTTTCCTATGAGGATAAGGAGACCATCCATGATGTAAGCTTTACTGCTTCGAAAGACACCATGACAGCTCTTGTCGGACCTTCCGGCGGAGGTAAGACTACACTCGCAAACCTTCTTGCCCGTTTCTGGGATATAAATAATGGCAGCATCATGGTAAGAGGCGTTGACATAAGAGATCTGCCTTTGTCTGAACTCATGAAACAGATCAGCATGGTTTTCCAGCGTGTATATCTTTTTCAGGATACGGTCTATGCCAATATTGTGATGGGCAGGCCGGATGCCACAAAAGAGGAGGTGTTCGAAGCCTGCAGAAAGGCCAGATGCTATGATTTCATCATGTCTCTTCCTGACGGATTTGACACGATTATAGGTGAAGGCGGAGCTTCTCTTTCCGGAGGGGAGAAACAGCGTATATCTATAGCCAGATGTATTCTCAAGGATGCGCCGATTGTCATACTTGATGAGGCCACCGCAAGCATTGATTTGGATAATGAACGGTACATTCAGGAGGCGATCAGCGAGCTTGTGAAGGGCAAGACGCTCATCGTAATCGCCCACCGTCTCAACACAATCATGAACGCTGACCAGATAATTGTGATATCAGATGGCCGGATTGCAGAAAAAGGCACGCATGAAAGACTCCTTGCTGAAAACGGTATCTATACACGCTTCATTGAGGCAAGAACCTCCTCTCTGGGGTGGTGAATTTCCTCATGGCCGCTGGGAAACCGGCGGCCTGAAATTACTGACCGTAAATACATTCCGCAGATTCTGCGGCATTTTATTCTGTTCGAGAACTTGTGTTTTGGGTTCAAGCTATCTGCCTGGCAACGCTGATTAGGATGTCCTTGATGCTGTTGTCATCGTGATGAAGGCATATCAACGGCTGTTTCGGAATTGTCACGAGCAGATCAGTCTCTGATGACTGGAAAAGGTCGTGTGCGCATAGGAATTGAGCCCTGGAAATAATATCAATTTCTTTTGGTAGAAAAAGATAAAAGAATGCGTTTATTCTTGTTCTGTAGATAGCAAAGGAACAATAGAACTGATTATCAAAAGATCGGATCCTTGGCCATGAATCTCCTGTATTCAGCGAAGAAGAAAAGTAAGTGTACAGAAGAAATCTTTTGATATAATATGGTTAGCATAAGCTAACTTTTAAGTTACAGGAGTAATTCACTATGTTTATTGTCCGGCCATATAGAGAAGGGGATGCATCGGCGTGTGCGGATTGCTTCTATGAAGGTTTTTTCTCATGTCCTGTCGATCAGTATGATCGAATTTTACTGCATGATTACGCGCAGGTTCTGATTGAGAAATGCAATTTCACATATGTTGCTGAAACAGATAATCATCAGGTTGTTGGATTCATATGTGGGAAATACGATAAGCGTTTTAGCAGGACGCTGGCAAACCGGTATGAGACAAGAAAGCATTACGGCCTATGGTGCAGGATGTTTCTTAAGTTTTATCTGAAGAAATACAGGATGTCAGCAAAGTTTCAGAAACAGTTTGACTTGTTTTTCCGTCAGCTGAAAGAAAGGGACAGCAGGACATTTGGAAAATGTGATCTGGAACTTGTTGCGCTTTCCTCAAAAAAGGATTTCAGAAAGGGACTTGGAACGGCACTGGTAACACAATTCCTGAAACGGGCAGAAGCTGATGGAGCAGAATGCGTAAGGCTTTTCACCAACACTCTAGCCTCATGGAAATTTTATGAGAAAAGTGGATTCTCAAAGGTCTCGGAGAAACCATTCAAAGACAACTCAGGAAACAAATCATTTGTTTATGAATACATTTTAAGAGACAGTGAGAAAGATGTGGGAAAGGGGGCAGAATGAGTACTGCAGTGGTCATGGAAAGCCTTGTCGTGATAGTTTTATTCACTATCATAATCGTGCCATTTACACTCAGAAATCCGCTTGTCTCGGTAGGCGATTATCCTCCCGCAATTCGGGAAAAGTGCATTGAATTAGGTCTGATCGAGAAAAGAGAACAGCGGTTCACACGGGCAGATATCATCCGGAAGGGAATGGCCCTGGTCGTTTTTGTGATTGCCTTTGCGTTTGTTCTGAAAAATTTCAACAGAGCTGATACGTTGCGGGAAGGATTCAGGGATTCATACCTGATCTGGTTGATCATCGATTGGTATGATGCGCTTGTTCTTGACTGCATCTGGTTCTGTCATTGTAGAAGAATCAGGATACTAGGCACGGAAGGCATGAAAAGGATTATCTTTTCCATATCAAGCAGTCCTGCATTGGCATGCTTCTAGGTCTTCCCGCCTGTATTGCCGTCGGAATGATGACAGCCATTCTCTGACAGCAGTTTGGGAAAATCTATTGACAACAGAGTATAATCAGGCTATATTCATAACAGTGTTTTAAAACAGTGTTATGAATTATGGCGAATCAGATTGCAGGAGTATACGAGAAGATAATTGAATGTGCGAAGAAGGAATTCCTGGAAAAGGGCTTCCTCAACGCGTCATTAAGGACAATAGCGGCCGCCGCAGATACAAGTACAGGGTCGATTTACACACGCTTCGGAGACAAGGAGGGATTATTTGATGCCATTGTCTCTCCTGCCATTGACGGCCTGAAGAACATGTTCCTTTCCATACAGGATGATTTCCACAGCTTCCCTGCTGATGTTCAGAAAGAGAGCATGGGTAAATACACAAAGTCGCGTATCCAGGACATGATTGACTTCATCTATGACAACTATGACGAATTCCGGCTTCTGCTTGATGCCTCATACGGTACAGAGTACCAGAGTTTCCTGGATGAGCTTGTTGATATTGAGGTCGATTACACATACCGCTATATGAAGGTCACTGGATGCCACAGTACAGAAAGCGGAGAAGTCTCAGAAACCTTTATCCACATCATCGTGACAGCTTATTTCAACGGTTTCTTTGAGATCATACGTCATCAAATGCCGAAAAAGGAAGCAGAAAGATATGTAGCCATGCTGTCAGACTACCATATGGCGGGATTCAGCACCGTCCTTTATTGAAACGGAAGGCTCCATAACATGGAGTCTGTTTTATTGCATTATAAGTTAGCCTGTGCTAACTAAGGAGGATAAAAATGTCTACTCAAAGTCCACTTAAAAGGCTGTGGGAAATGGGGAAGGACGAACACGGAAAGCTCATAGCAGCGATCGTGCTTGCTTCGGCCGCTGTAATGTTCGGCGTAATCCCATACTTCATCGCAGCATTCCTGATAGAAGGCTTGCTTAATCATGAGATCATTGCGAAGACCGTCATGACAGCGGCAATTATCGCTTTTGCTGCATTTGTCCTGAAGAGCCTCATGTATTCAAAAGCGCTTTCACTTTCACACAGAGCCACGTTCCAGATAATGAGGAATATCCGTGCCGCAATTCTGGATAAACTGCCACGTCTGCCTCTTGGAACGATAATAGATACCCCTTCAGGAAAACTGAAGCAGATTATAGTTGACCAGGTGGAGACAATGGAAAGGCCGCTTGCACATCTTCTTCCTGAGCTTTCAAGCAATATCCTGACTCCAGTTCTGATATTCATCTTCCTGCTTTTCCTTGACTGGAGAATGGCTCTTTTGTCTCTGGTTTCAGTACCTGTCGGCATGGCATTCATGATGCTGGTGATGGCCGGATATGGAAAAGACTACGAAGGTTCTGTGAAGGTATCACAGGAACTGAACTCCTCAATCACAGAATATGTTAACGGCATTGAAGTGATAAAGACATTCAATCAGGCGGAAGGCTCATACAAGACACTTGCCGAGAGAGCAAAGAAAAATGCTTCCTACTATTACAACTGGATGAGAAAGTGCCAGACGAAAGTATCCTTCTCAAAAGCATTGGCACCGGCGACTCTCATAACGATACTTCCCGTCGGCTGGTTGTTTTACTCTTCAGGGACGCTTAGTTCTGCAACTTTCCTACTAACGATAATGCTGTCGATGGGAATAGCAGAACCGCTTCTTCATGCTTTTGATTTCACGGATACCCTGGCACAGATTGGAACAATCGTGAACAATGTCGATTCTCTTCTGAAGGCAGAAGAGCAGAATCATCCGGACAAACCGGTTGAGATGAACAATCATGGAATAATGCTGAAAAACGTCAGTTTCTCATATGATGGGAAGACGGAAATTCTTCATGATGTCACAGCCACAGTACCGGAAGGAGGCATAACTGCGATTGTCGGTCCATCCGGAGGCGGAAAGTCGACAATAGCAAAGCTGATTGCGGGATTCTGGGATATAAAGCAGGGAGAACTGACGATAGGCGGAAAGGATATAAGGGCTATTCCTCTTTCGCAGCTTTATGACATGACCGCTTATGTCGGACAAGACAATTTCCTTTTCGATGATACCGTGATGGAAAACATCAGGGTTGGAAAAAAGAGTGCCAGTGATAAGGATGTCATGAAGGCAGCTGAGCTTTCCGGCTGTCTCGATTTCATCACAAAGCTTGAAAACGGTTTTGGAACAAGAGTCGGAAGTGGTGGAACCCATCTTTCTGGTGGCGAAAGGCAGCGCCTTGCCATAGCCCGTGCCATGCTCAAAGACGCTCCGGTTGTCATTTTCGATGAGGCAACAGCATATATGGATCCAGAGAATGAGACGAAGGTCCAGAATGCGATAAGAAAGCTGATCCAGGGAAAGACTGTCATTATGATAGCTCACAGACTATCTACAATCACGGATGCGGACAACATACTTGTCGTTGACAAAGGAAGGATTGAGGCAGAAGGGAAGCACGATGAGCTTCTTGCTTCATGTCCTCTTTACCGCAGCATGTATCAGGCCCATATGAGTGCCAAGGATGGTGAATGATGGTAAGTACAATACGAAAGATCCTTGCATTTGCAGGAAAGGAAAAAGCAAACATATGGAAATCTACTGCACTGAATTTTCTTTATGCCATATTCAATATGCTTCAGGTCGCAGCAGTGTATTTCATCATTGTCGCTCTTGTCGGAAATGACAGGACAGGCAGCCCCGCATTGACGTCACTGGCTCTCATGGCTGTTTCTGTTCTGGGCAAGGCGGCCACAAACAGATTCAGCCAGCTGCAGCAGACCCATGCAGGATATTTCATGGTCGCGAACAAGCGTATTGCCATAGCGGACAAGATCAAGAGGATCCCTATGGGATATTTCAATGACAGGAGCCAGGGCGAGCTTTCCGGCATTCTGTCAACGGTACTTGGGGATCTTGAGAACTCAGGCCCCGTGATGCTGGTCAACTTCACTTCCAGCATTGTCAACAGCATTGTGTTCGCCATCTTCATCTTCATATTCGACTGGAGAATAGGGCTCCTTGCCCTTGCAGGTTATGCGGTCTATCTTCTCTTTGTCGGAAAGATGGAAAAGAAATCGAGAGAGATCGCACCCAGAAGACAGAAATCCGAAATGGCTCTTGTCTCAATGGTTCTTGAGAGAATTCAGGGAATGAGCGTGATAAAATCATTCAACCTTTCTGGTAGGGATGACAGCAAAGTAGAAAAGGCCCTTAATGACAACAGGGACAGCAACATCTCTCTTGAAATGCTTTTCACCCCTTATATAACTCTTGAGGAGATTTCTCTGCGCCTGTTTTCCGTCATCATAATGACTGCGGGATGCTTCTTTGCATTATCCGGAGCCATTACACTCGCCGATGCACTGATGACTATTGTGATTTCATTTCTCTGTTTTGCCCAGATCCAGACGGCAGGAAGTGCAATGCAGATGCTGCGCATCGTCTCCAGCTCAATAGATCAGGCCGAGAGCGTTGACAGCATTCCTGAGCTTGATGAGAAAGGACAGGTAATCCGGCCTCAGACCCATTCCATTGAATTCAGAAATGTGTCTTTTGCATATGACAGAAAACCAATTCTGAAAGATGTGTCTATCAGAATCCCAGAAAAGACGTCTCTTGCGATTGTCGGCCCATCTGGCAGCGGCAAGAGTACGCTATGTTCTCTCATTGCCAGGTTCTGGGATGTGTCATCCGGTTCAATCAGGATTGGAGGCCATGACATCAGGGAATACTCACTTCCTTCCCTGATGGATCAGATCAGCATGGTCTTTCAGAGAGTGTATCTCTTTCATGATACAATAGCTGCGAACATCCGCTTTGGCCGTCCGAACGCTTCAATGGATGAAATCAGACGTGCAGCACAGAAAGCGTGTTGTGCAGATTTCATTGAGGCTCTTCCGGATGGATATGACACAGTAATCGGAGAAGGAGGAGCGGATCTTTCCGGAGGAGAAAAACAGAGAATCTCGATCGCCAGAGCCATATTGAAGGATGCTCCAATCATCATATTCGATGAAGCGACGGCAAATGTAGATCCTGAGAATGAAGACAAGCTCCAGAAAGCCATGGAGTCACTTTCAAAGGATAAGACAGTCATAATGATCGCCCACAGGCTGAAGACAATAAGAAATGCTGATAACATCATAGTCCTTGATGACGGTGTGATAACTGAAGAAGGAAATCACGAAGCCCTCATGCAGGAAAATGGGCTGTATAAAGCCTTTGTCGCAGATCGTGAGGAAGCTTCAGGCTGGAAGGTCTGATTATTCTGAAAGCGGAGAGGGGATAGAACCTCCTCGCCTTGCCAGGCTGCATGCCTGGGCTACTCTAACCAGTCCTTCCTCCATAAAAGACTGCTCGGTACTATGGAAATTCTTTCGCTTTTCCGCTGCTTGTCTGCCGGAAAGAAGCAGGGAAGGGATGCTCTCCCTTCCCTGATGTTCCCTCAGGCAAGCTTCCAGGCCGCACTTTGTTTCTGAAGCTCGACCATATGGGCAAAGAGCCCATTCTTGGTCATCAGATCAGAAGGTTTTCCTGTTTCCTCAACCATGCCGTCTTTCAGCACAACTATCTTATCAGCATTCTCCACAGTACGCATTCTGTGTGCAATGACAAGAACTGTCTTGCCTGCAAGCAATCTTGAGAGGGCTTCCTGAATCTTGGTCTCGTTCTCGACGTCAAGGCTCGCCGTGGCCTCATCAAGAAGAACTATCGGTGCATTTTTGAGCAGCGCTCGTGCTATCGATATCCTCTGTCGCTCTCCTCCCGAAAGCTTTGTGCCGTTTTCTCCTATCATGGTGTTGTACCCCTGTGGAAGCCTGCTGATGAATTCTGTGCAGTTTGCAGCCTCTGCCGCAGCCTTGACTTCCTCATCTGTGGCACCATGTTTTCCAAGTCTTATGTTCTCCATGACGGTGTCGTCGAAGAGGATGACGTCCTGGAATACCATCGAGTAATCTGTGAGAAGGACTTCTGGATTTACTGTTGATATATCCACACCTCCGACCCGTATCGTTCCTTTTGTAACGTCCCATAACCTGGCGGCAAGTCTGGCACATGTGCTTTTGCCTGACCCTGAAGGTCCTACAAGTGCTGTCACTTCTCCTTCCTTTGCCGTGAAGCTTACATTGGTGAGGACATCTTTTGAATCATATGCAAAGGAGACATTATCAAATACGATGTCATGTCCGTCCGGCTGGAATGTATCGCTTCCGCTTGCTGTGGCAGTGTTGCTGATTTCCATCATGCGGTCTGCAGATACCTGGGAGATGAACATCTCTGCAATCAGCGTAAGGCTCTGGTCAAATGGAGCGTAGACGCGGGTTATAACAAGAAGGAACATGAAGAACAGCATGAAGTCTATCTCGCCTGAGAGTATCAGGGATGCTCCTGCGAGAATGGTTGTTGCGATACCTAACCTCATGATGACACTGGCGCCGTTTACGAAGATTCCGGTTCCCAGCTCTCCTTTTGTCTGAATGCGTTCATGCTCATCAATCTTCCTGTCAAGCTCAGCAAGGTATCCTTCCTTCTGGTTTGTCTCCCTTATTTCCCTGACGTTCTCAAGAGCTTCCTGTATTCCGTCAGAAACTCTCAATGCAGCCTTTTTCGTACGCTCGGCACTGCCTGAGGCGAATTTCCTGCTTCCGAAGAGGAGCGCGAATGCTACAGGCACGCCCCAGAGGGCAGCGATGGCAAGTTTCCAGTTATACAAGAGCAGGCATAGTGCAATGATCGCAGTAGAAATATAGGCTCCGTACAGGTAGCCGAGAACGTGTGACCAGACATGCTCCATACGGTTCACATCTCCCATTATGGTCTCTGTCAGGTCAGCGATATCCCTCTTGCCGAAGAAACTCAGAGGGAGCCTTCGCAGCTTCTCTGCAAGGGATATGCGTGTCGCTTTCACCTCATTGTATACAAGGCCGTAAGTCGCATTATACTGTTCCAGATGTGTCAGGAACGACAGTATGATGAAAAGGATTATCAATGTAGCCGCAAGACCCGCGCTTAAAATATGTCCTGTTTCTGTCAGCTCTGCCATGAACGAGGACATTGCAAGATAGAGTATGCCGACTCCTCCCATTACAACAAGGTTGACGACAACAGTCCAGAATGCACCTTTTCTTGTATTCCTGATTCCCTGATCCGTGAGAGCATATTTACGCTGGAATTTCTTTGAGAACATCACATCGCCTCCTTTGTGCTGGAAATCTTCCACTGTATCGCTTTCGTGTAATCGCTCCACATGCGGGCATACAGACCGTTGTATTCAAGTAGCTGGGAATGTGAACCTTCCTCTGCTATTGACCCATTGCTGAGGACAATGATTTTGTCTGCTCCTGTGACTGTAGAAAGCCTGTGGGCAATCATGATGACGGTCTTTCCTTTCGTCAGAGCTGAGAATGCCTTCTGGATGAGCACCTCATTTTCAGGGTCTGCAAATGCAGTAGCCTCATCCAGGACAACAATCGGAGCGTCTTTCAGTATGGCTTTTGCCAGTATTATGCGCTGCTGTTCTCCGCCGGAAAGGTACGTCCCTTCGGATCCCAGGACTGTGTCCATTCCTGCGGGAAGTTTTTCAAGTATGTCAAGGCACTGGGCTGAGGCAAGTGCTTTCATGACTTCCTCCCTCGTCGCCTCAGGTTTTGCTGCGCGTACATTCTCGAATATGGACGCCTTGAAGAGATGACTGTTCTGGAAGACAAATGACACATGATCCATTAGGACTTTCTGGTCTATATCCTTCACATTTACTCCCCCGATTTCTACAGCTCCTTCCGTTGCATCCCAGAACCTTGGTATCAGGCTGGCAGCTGTGGTTTTTCCACCTCCTGAAGGGCCTACAAGGGCGATGGTCTTTCCTGGTTCAGCCGTAAATGAGACCCCAGAGAGGGCAGGGGTGGTGGATCCGGGATAGGTGAAGCTTACATTTCTGAATTCAACTTTGTTGCTCTTGGGAACCTGGGGGCTGACTGCGTTCTTCTGCAACGGAGCATCCATTATCTTGTTGATGCGTCCTAGTGCTGTATGTGAAAGCATCATGCCGGCTGAAGCGAACATGATTCTCGCAAGAGCAGTGGATATTATCGCTGAAAAGACTGCATAGAAGGCGAAATCCGTGACAAGGGATACGAGACTTCCATCTGCAATGGCTCTTGGTGCGAGCAGCAATGCAACTGGTACCAGGAATACGAATGCACCTTCTGTGAATGTAAGGTTTATCGCCTGCGGAACCCTGCACACTTTTGCCTGATAATACTCAGCCTTGGCACTGTATTCTTCTATCGCTTCCTTGAATGCCTTGAATGAATAGACTGTCTGCTGGAATATCTTCACGACTGGGATGCCGCGTACATATTCGGTTCCAGCTTTCGTCATCCTGTCCTGTGCCGCCTGATACTCTGCCATGAGTTTTGCATTTTTACCTCCCATCATGGCTGCCATCGTGGAGACTGAGATGACTGCTGCGATCATGCAGGCAAGCCCCATGCGCCAGTCAAAGACAAGCATCAGTACAATCATTGCAACGAACAGGACAATTGTCCCCACGATGTCTGCAAGATTGTGTGCAAGAAGCGTTTCCGTATCCGCAGCTGCTGCATCAAGGCGTCCTCTGATGAGTCCTGAGGCATTTGAGTCGAAATATCCGAGTGGTGCATCCATCACATGATGAACCCCTTGTTTGCGGATATTCGATGCGGTCCTGAATGCGGCAAGGTGCGTGCACATCAGACCAGCAAAATAGATTGCAATTCCTCCGAACGCAAAAATGAAGGCCGTCCATCCATAACGGGTTATGTCCACAGCCTCCCTCCAGTGTGGAGCAGCTTCGATAAGACTTCTGGCAGTCAGCCAGATGCAGATATATGGAACCATGCTGAAAAGCATTGAGATTCCAGAAAGAATCAGTCCGATAAAGGTGAGGACTTTCCGGCTTCCTGCGAACGCAAGAAGCTCAGAGATGTCATTTTGTCTTTCGCCTTTCATAAAACCTCCGTTATATTTCTTAGTTAGCTTTGGCTAACTTATATCGCAAAAAAATTTACCTTTTCTCTTTTTTTCATTTTTAAATCTGGCCCATCAGCCTCTGCCATCCTGCTGAATAGAAGTCTCTTAGCAGTTTGATATTTCTTTTTGCCTCATCGTATGGTATGTCATGGATCACAATCTCAAAGATGCTGTCAAACATGGTGCTTGCAATGATATGGCAGAGAGACTTATCCAGGGTGGGGATATCCTTTCCCATCTGCCTGAGCTCATCTAGATAATTGAGAGTTGCCTCTTCTTCGATTTCCACCATGTTGTGGATGAAGTTGTCATAACTTGTCCCTTCCGCGCAGGAGAAGAGAATCTTTACAGGGTCTTTATGCTCATAAACATAGTCAACCATCCAGTCGATATACTCTCCTGACTCAACGCCGACATGCTGTGGCTTTTCGCTTGAGGGCAGGGCAGAGAATGAAAGCTGCGCATCTACAAATCTGTTCATTAAGGCTTTTGCATGAGGTTCGACTATTGAAGCAAAAAGAGCTTCCTTGCAGGAGAAATATCCATAAAAGGCGCCTGTCGTCACACCTGCATTTCGTACGATCTGCCTAAGGGAGGCACCTCTGAATCCTTTGTCCAGAAATTCCGCAATAGCAATTTGCTGGATTTTCTCAAGAGTGCCAGATTCTTGTTTTTCCATTTTTCCCAAGCCTTTTATAACAGTGCTATATAACACTGCTATATCAATATAGCACTAATGGTTTGCTTTATCAATAAAGATACGGGATTTTCAACACCAATGGCGGCTGCTTTAATCATTGTTTCTCACTCTCGCTATATTTCTTGTCATCTTTCTGCAGCCGATATGCTCATACAGAAACGAACGGACAGATCCTAAAGATTGGGAATGATCCATGAAGAATGAATCAGGATCCGGGTATATGCCATAATCCTGCACTATCGCCTTACTCTGGATGAACGTATCGCAGCCATTCCAGTCAACAGCAAAGTGCGGGAAGTCATCAACAGCTATCGCATACTGACGGAAAGCTCCTTTCGTATCTGGATATCTTCTTTTCACTGCATCAAGAAACTTCTTGTCGATTATCACGCCTTCAAGCGCAATCCATTTCCCGTCAAAGAAGACTTCTACCCAGGTGTGAACAATCTCATCTGGTGCCATCAAGGCTATAATCCCTGAAACTGCTCCTTTCTGAAAATCCTTTGAGACTGTGAAACCATGAAGACGGCAGGCTATGCCAAGCCCTCTGAGAAGAGCCATGAGGAGGGTAGATTTCGTATTGCATTGGCTTATGCCATCGTCCAGCACTTCAGAGGCTTTGAGAGTGTCGCACCTGTTGTAGCCAAATAGAATCTCATCCTTGACGAAATGATATACGGCCCCTATGGCATCATATTCGGAGAGATCCCGCCATCCTTTATCGGAAATAAGAGACTGAATTGAAGGCGAACTGTAATCGAGAAGCTCTGTTTCCCTTAGATGTTCATTTCCCATATTCATCCCTTCCTGAAGTGGAAATCGCAGCATTCAGCTCCGTTTCCAAGAGTTCCGCTGCGCTCAAACCTGATTTTCGGCAGCAGCCCGGAAAAAGCGATCTCGTCATTCTCACAGTAAACAGTGCACAGCTCAGGGCATCCATATTTACTGCACAGGTCATGGTAGATGCAGCTGTGGAGATTGAAGTGTATCTCCTTTCCATCGCATCTTATCCATTCGGTCTTCCAGCCTTCTTCAGGGAAGTTCTTTGCCATGAACTTCCTGACGCCCATGCGGTAGATTGAATATGCGAATAGCAGCCTTGCCATCTTCGACATGGACTCTTTCTTTTTCTCTGCAGTCTTCTTCTCTTCAACCCTGACGTAATCCAGGGCCTCTGTCTTGGAATATCCGGCAGAGAGAAGGGCCTTGTAGTAGGCAAGGGGAGGAAGAAACTTCATCTGGATGTGCTCTCTTATGGCTTCATTGCCTTTATAGTCAGATTCAGCCTCGAGCTTTGAAAATACGTCATCTGCCTCCTGATAGATCTTCCTGCCATCCTCTTCTCCAAATTCCCTGACGCAGTCATCCAGAAGAAAGGCAAACGGTGCCTCACTTATCCTCATTCTCATTGTCTCCGGCGATCTTTGCAAATACATCTGCAGCATACTTCTGCAGGACATCCGACTTTGTGACAGCGATTCCCCACTTCTCGTCGCCAAGGACTATAAGCGTATCTCCGGCTTTGATATCAAATGTCTCCCTTGCTTCCTTAGGTATGATTATCTGTCCACGTTCTCCGACTTTAACGGTTCCGAAAACATAATGTCCCTTTGGTGTTTCCATACAGCCTCCAATACATACAAGTATGAATAAGCATAATAATACGATTAAACTAAAATTTCAATTTTCCTCTAATGATTGCAATTGCTTCTCATTTCATGAGTCTCTCAGTTTGCTGAAATGTGTACATTGGGCAGGATAAATAACATATACGAAGAAAAGCTGATTTATGTAATATCAATTTCTTGTTGGTAGACAATTATCTATATGCAATGATGTTAATCAACTATAAAACTTCTGTGGTTGCATATTTTCATTTGCGTAATATACTATATAAATACCATTTTTCAATTTTATTCTTTTTGCGAAGTAGGGAAAAATATGGCAAGAAAAGTTTATTCTGAAGAAGATAGAGAGAAAGTGCGGAAAGCTCTGATAAACACCATGATCCAGTGTATCGTGGACAGAGGGCTAATTCACAGCAGTATTGATGTGCTGTGTAAAAGAGTTGGCATTTCCAAAACTTTTTTCTACACCTTTTTTTCCTCTAAAGAAGAACTGGTCCTTGAAGCCCTTAGGTATCAGCAGCCCCGGTTGCTGGACTATGCCCATCAGCTGATGGAGGATCCAGCACTCAGTTGGCGGGAGGGCGTGGAGACATTTCTGAAAAACTGCTGCTACGGGGGCAAAAGTGGCGTTGCCATTTTGTCCATTGAGGAGGAGCAGCAGGTGCACCACTGCCTTTCCAATGAAAGTTTCCATGCCTTTCGACAGGATCAGGTCAGTTTTTATGAAAAACTGCTTTCTATCTTTGGTCTTCCTGCGGATGGCATTGACCCTCGACTATTCGGCAATCTGGCTTTGGTCATGATGATGGTACAAAAGGCTATTCCAGACACCATGCCATTTCTGTTCCCTGAGGTGGCTGATGACATGGTCAACTTCCAGGTCAGGGGACTGGTAGACGGAATGGAGCGTGTAAAGAAGGAGACGCGGTAAGTGAAGCAAATAGCTATAGATAGAGATCAATATTCCGGTTCAGGCGGACAGGAAAGACATCAGAATATTGTCAGTCACAGAGCCTTAGAAAAATGGGCCGTGTGGTCTTTTTCTATCTCGTGTTCATCTGCTCTTGTGCCGGTGCGACGCGGGATTTTTATTATCTGGAAAGAGGTGGCCTGATATGAGTTTACCAAAACGAAATAGTGCGGACGGGCGCTGTTACTGGATGAAGCCCGAGGTACAGGAAGAACTGCAACCGCTC
>CASDPA010000011.1 GCA_949282255.1 uncultured Spirochaetales bacterium | reverse complement strand
CGAATGCTCCCGATTAAGCGAAAAGGATACTCCGTGGCTTCCGAAAGCGACACTCCGCCGCTAGCGAAAAGTTCACTCCATTAAGCCGTACATTGCAGACCAGATACCAGATTGCAAGAGCTGCCGTGATTATCTGTCCGATTACTGTTGCCACAGCCGCACCCATCATGCCCCAGTGGAAGGCGAATATGAAAATCGGATCGAGGATGATGTTTGCCAAAGCTCCTGCCAAGGTGGATGCCATGGCAAATTTGGGACTTCCATCTGAACGTATGATCGGATTCATAGCTTGTCCGAACATGTAGAACGGCAACCCGAGTGTGATGAAGAAGAAGTATTCTTTTGAGTATTGAAAAGTTTCTTCATTTATTCTTCCTCCGAAGGAAGTCAGGATGTTTTCCTGGAAAACAAGATATATTGCGGTGAGGATAAGGCTTGATATCAAGGAAAGCAGGATTGCATTTCCGATGCTCCTGTTTGCATGTTCCTTTTCATCCGCTCCCAGACAGATGCTTACAAAAGCATAGCAGCCATCACCTATCAGAACGGCCACTGCAAGCGATACGACGGTCAATGGGAAAACAACGGTATTGGCCGCATTGCCATAAGATCCAAGATAGCTTGCATTTGCAATGAATATTTGATCGACGATATTGTAAAGCGCTGCAACAAGGAGGGAAATTATGCATGGTATTGCATATTTTCCCATCAGATATCCCAGCGGTTCAGTTTCCAAGAACGCATTTGACTTCTCTTTCATTTTTTTTCTCCTACAGTTAGATATTGGCACTCTCTTTAATCCCTATTTCCGAATTGAGGCCAATAAGTCATAATCATGAATGATTTGGAATGAAAGCTTGCCAGCTCCTTTCTTTCAGGTGAAAGGTAGCCTTTTTTGTTCTTTGAAAGTTTATTTTTCTATCCTTTCTTGCAATAAAAAAACGTGTGCCGGTCAACTGGATTTACGCAGTTTGCCGCCACACGTTATATTTATACAATACTCTTATTCAAGAAAAAAATCAAAATACTTTAAAGATTTTCTATTACTTTTTTCCTTTAAATGAGAAAATCTATATGGATTTCAAACATTTATACAACCTAGCATTGAACTTATTCTTGAGGCAGTTTCTTTCAATTTTGGAATTGCAGTTTCAATTTCTTCTGCAGTCATATTAGGTTCAAGTGCACTCAGGCTTATTGCTGCGATTGTTTGATTATCTTTGTTCAGAATTGGAGCCGCAGAACAGTTATCTCCTTCTATAAATTCATTTCTGTCACGACCTATTTTTTCTATACGCACTTTTTTAAGTTCTTCTTTAATACCGTCTGGTGTGCAAATAGTATATTCTGTGAACTTGCGTAATCCTTTGATTTTAATCATTTCATCGATTTCGTCTTCTGTAAGGTTGCATGTAAGTATTTTACCTATTCCTGTACAATGGAAAGGTACGACTCTTCCGGGAGTGAAAAAAGTTCGAGGAACTGTCTGAGCTTCTATTCGTTCAAGCATAATGACATCATGCTGTCTTCTTACAGCAAGATTAACGTTAGCTTTTGGATATTGTGTCCAAAGAAGCTCCAAATATGGCATTGCCATTTTTCTTAATTCCATGGATTGAAGTACATTTGTTGATAATCTAAGTGATTTTATTGAAATAAAATAAAGCCCTGTATAAGGATCCTTATCTAGATACCCTGAATTTTGAATGCTTGAAAGAAGTCTAAATGCCATATTACTGTTACATCCCAAAGCTTCGCATACTTCAGCTATGGAAATAGGGCTACCTTTTTCGCAAGCAAGATCCAGAATCTGGAATGCTCTTTCAACTCCTTTTATATTATATGAATCGTTTGTGTTACTCATATATGACTCCTTTCTATGTTTTTAGCTCTTTTATATTGTAAACCATGATTATTATAAATTAAATATAGAAATTTTTTAAGGTTAGGTATTTTTTCTTTTTATTTTTATTAAAAATATAATACCTTTATATTTTTTTATATTTTTGTTGACAATTTCATAATTAAATTTAAAATTATCAGTGTTGGATGAGCAAAAATGAGTAAAATTAGGACAGATTTTATAAAAGGAATTATTATTCCAATTGTTATTCCCGTCACTAAAGAAGAACAGGTTGATGAGTATGCATTAAGAAGACACATTGATTTTGTAATTGATGGAGGAGTCGATGGTATTCTTGCTTTTGGTTCAAATGGAGAGTTTTATGCATTTGATGAAGAGCAAATGCAGGAGATTCTTGACATACTTATTTCCCAAACAGCCGGTCGTGTTCCTGTATATATGGGGATTGGAGCAATAAGTACAAGAAAGTGTGTCCGTCTGGCACGCTATGGGGTTGAACATGGTTGTTGTGGTGTCTCCATATTACAGCCAATGTTTTTAAAACCATCAGATGATGAGCTTTTCAATCATTTTGCAGAAATAGCGGCAAGCGTTTCAGATTATCCTGTTTTACTTTATAACAACCCGGGACGAACCGGATATTCTTTGGGGCAGGATTTGGTTTGCAGACTAGCTCATGAAGTAAGCAATATAGTCGGAATGAAAGATAGTAGTGGTGATATGACCCAGACTGAGGAATTTATAAGACGGAATGCCGACCTTGATTTCAAAGTTCTTTGTGGAAAGGATACTTTGATTTACACAGGGCTTTGCGTGGGTTGTGTAGGTGCTGTTTGTAGTACTGCAAATTTCCTACCGGAACTTGTTTGTTCCATCTATCGTTTATATTTGCAGGATAAACAGAAAGACTCTTTGGCTGCCCAATTCAAACTTAATCCGATCCGCATGCAGATGGATAAATCCAGTTTTCCTGTTGCAACAAAAGATTATTGCAATATTTTGGGGCACGATGTTGGATTGCCTCTCAAACCGACAAAACATTCTACGGAACAACAGCTTGCAGAATTGAGAGCAAGATTGGTTGAAGCTGGACTTATCAAATAGAAAACAGGAGGAAAAGAATATGAAGATTGGCTTTATTGGATTAGGTATTATGGGCCGACCTATGAGTAAAAATCTACTTAAGGCAGGACATGAACTTGTTGTATGCGATTTTAATAAAGAGGCCGTAGAAGATTTGGTTTCCCTGGGTGCAAAAAAAGCAGAGAATGGATCCGCTATCGCTGCCGAATGTGATCAGATCATTACTATGCTCCCCAATAGTCCACATGTAAGACAGGTTGCCTTAGGGGAAGGAGGGATCATTGAGAGTGCAAGGACAGGAACGGTTTTGATTGATATGAGTTCAATAGATCCTGTTGAGAGTAAGAGTATTGGAGCAGCTCTTGCCAAAAAAGGTGTGCAGATGCTGGATGCACCGGTGTCAGGAGGAGAACCAAAGGCCGTCGACGGAACATTATCTGTCATGGTTGGTGGAGATAAAGCCGTTTTTGATAAGTATTATGACATGCTTATGTCGATGGCTGGATCTGTGACATACGTAGGTCCACTTGGTTCTGGGAACATTGCAAAATTAGCTAATCAGATTGTTGTGGCTTGTAATATTGCAGCCGTAGCAGAGGCATTAACTTTTTCAAAGAAGTGTGGAGCTGACCCGGAACTTGTCTATAAGGCCATAAGAGGAGGTCTTGCTGGCTCGACGGTCATGGATGCAAAAGCTCCGATGATGCTATCTGGCAATTTCAAACCAGGATTCAGAATTGAGTTACATATCAAGGATCTTACAAATGCCTTAAATGCCGCACATTCTGTAACGGCTCCTATTCCACTTACAGGTCAGGTTATGGAAATGATGCAGGCTTTGAAAGCATATGGTTGTGAGAAGGAAGATCATAGTGCTTTGGCAAAATATTATGAAAAACTTGGTGACGTTGTCATCAAAAAATAACGGATGTGCATAAGGGAGGTATTATGAACATTAAGAAGGTATTGGCAGTTTGCTTTATTCTAATTTTTGCAACTGTTTCAATTTTTGCTGGGGGTTCAAATGAATCGTCTTCAACTTCGTCTGATTCAATTGAGGTTTGGATGATTTCGAATCCTGATGAAAAGATTATTTCTGCTTTCGACCAGGTGGGGGCTGACTTTGAGGCAGAGACTGGAATAAAGGTGAATTTTATCAGAACACCTACTAACGATTTCCATTCAAAACTTGTTACGAGCGTTAGTGCTGGAATTTATCCAGATGTTATCATTTGGAACAGTGCTCCTGGAATTGAATTCTGTTCAACAGGCATGGTTGAACCTATGGATGCAATAATTGATTCTGTTGGCCGTGATCAATTTGGTGAAGGTGCACTTTCGATGTTTAGTGTTGATGGTGTACTTTATGAAGCGCCTTTCATGGTTCGTCCGGCCGGACTTCATGCAAGAAGGGACTGGCTTGAGGCAGCAGGATACGATTTAACACTTAAGACCGATGATAATGGAAAGTACTATATTGAAGGTCTCGAAACATGGGATGACATCATAGAAGCTGGAAAGAAGATTACCGATGTTTCTAATGGAAAGTATGGTCTTGGATTTGCCTATTCTCGCAAAGCCTTTGGTGATAGTGCTGGATATGCATTCTCATTGATTGTCAGTTACGATGCGAGGATAGTCGATGATGAAGGAAATCTTTGCATCGACACACCTGAGATGAGAGATGCCTTGGATATGCTCAGGAAAGTATGGGAAAGTGGAGCTGTACCTGCGGCTGCGACTACTTGGGATGGAAATAGCAACAATCAGTTCTTTATTGCTGGTGATATTGGTATGGTAATCAATTCGAACTCTATAATGGGTAAACTTGATGAGACCACAGCGGTAAAACCGGAAGATCTGATCATGATACCACTTCCAAAGGGACCTTCTGGAAAGGCATGGATGCAGGCAAATCCTGAATCCATCACAGTGTTTAAGACAGATAATCTTGAGTCATCCAAAATGTTTGCAGAATATTTGCTCAGAAGTGATGTGCAGTTGAAGATGTTTGATACTATGGGATTCGGTTATTACAGCCCGCTTAAAAAGGATGTGATGAACGATCCAATGTTCAGTTCTCTTTCTGAAAATGAGAAGGTTCTTCTCAACAGTGGAGACCAATATGTCGGATCGTGCTTCCCTGGTGAGCCTGATGCCAAGCTGTCGGCTTTGTATGCTTCCTATTTCTATGATGATATTCTATCCCGCATAGCTGTGGATGGCTGGACAACCGACCAAATAATTGAAGAGATGGAGCAGAAGGCTTCGGAAATGCTTTTCGAATAGATTGAGATAGGAATTAGGCCGCCAGGCGGCGGCCTTGTTTTGATATGTTTGGAGAATAAAAATGTCAATAGTTAAGATTATGAAATCAGATGGAAGTGTGGCTGGATATCCATCTCTCGAAAGGAGAGATAACCGTATTGGCATTTACTTCCTTCTTCCGGCCATCTTTGTATTGCTTATCATAGTCGCCTATCCGCTCTGTTATTCTGTTTTGATGAGTTTCCATCGTTGGAGGCCGATCGATAATAACAGGGATTATGTTGGGCTTGCGAATTATGTTCGTGTAATAACTGATTCCAGATTTTTGCAGTCAATAGGAAATACTTTTGTTTATGCGATTATCGGAGCCTGTTTCAAGGTTGTGATAGGCATGGGCCTGGCAATGATGATGAATAAAAAATTTCGAGGCAGATCTATTGCCAGAGTTCTTCTTATGCTTCCTTGGGTGTTTCCTGTTACAGCTAGTGTAACTGCTTGGAACTGGATGTTTGATGGGATGTATGGAATATTCAATGTTATTCTTTTTCGTTTGGGGATAATAGATACATATGTTAATTTTCTCGGTCAAAAGGGACTTGCTCTCGTATGTGTCCTCATAGTAGGGATATGGATGGGTTATCCGCAAATGATGATGATGCTTTTGGCTGGTCTTCAATCTATTCCGACAGAGATGTATGAAGCGGCGAAGGTTGAAGGAGCTGGGCCTCTTACTACTTTTTTCCGTATTACCATCCCTTCTTTAGCAAATGTTTTATCAATGACAATAATTTTATCCATAATATGGACCTTCAATTCATTTAATGTCATATGGCTTATGACGAGAGGTGGAAGTGGAACACATACAATGAATACATTGGCATATGAATTTTCTTTCATAAACATGAGATATGATCTCGGTGCCGCCATGAGTGTAATTATCTTGGTATTCCTTGCTGTATTCCTGTTCATCTACTCCAAGATGAAAAAGGAGGATGATTGAGATGTCTTTAGGAATGAAAAAAACGAGAATTCTTAAAAGTGTTATTTTCTACGCTGTATTGGTTCTTGTCATATGCATATTGGATTTTCCAATTTATTGGATGCTAAAGTGTTCCTTGACAGATGTTGATCAGATAATGACGCGTGATGTTTCGCTTGCAATCACCGAAGTTGATACTTCTGCATATAAGCAGGTATGGTCTGGTACTGGTTTTGCCAGCCAGTTGCATTTTAAACAATACATGGCTAATTCTTTTATAGTAGTGCTTGTGAGTTCCGGAATTTCCATCATTCTAGCAACACTTGCAGGATATTCCCTTGCAAGATTCAAGTATAAACGAAGAGAAGGGATTGCCCAAGGTATATTGTATGTCTATATGTTCCCACAGATGCTCCTGACCACTCCTCTTTTGGTATTGGTTATCAAGCTAGGATTATATAACAGTCTGTGGTCCCTGATACTTGTATTCTGTACTTTTAGCCTCCCTTATTCGATATGGATGATGCGCTCATATTTCCAAACACTTCCGAAAGAGCTTGAGGAAGCTGCGATGGTTGATGGATGTACAAGAATCGGGGCTATACGTAGAATCATGATGCCGCTGGCTCTCCCAGGTATTGTTGCAACAATAACATATACTTTTGTGCTTGGCTGGTCCAATGTTATTTATCCATTATCATTCATTACCGATGAGACGAAGAAACTTGTATCGATTGGATTCCTTTCGTTGGTTTCTGGAGATGCAACTCCATGGAATGGTGTGATGGCTGCGGCAATATTCAGTGCATTACCTGTAGTTTTGGTGTTTCTGTTCTTGCAAAAATATCTTGTCGGAGGACTTGCCTCCGGTGGAGTAAAGAGCTGATATAAGGAGGTTGAAGATGAAAATAACAGATATGATAGTCACACCTATCGCCTTTACCGATCCACCGCTTTTGAATGCGGCTGGATTGCATGCCCCATATGCGTTGAGGATAATCATTGATATTAGAACAGACGAAAACATAAACGGAGTGGGGGAAATAGCTGGAGGTTCTGCGGCATTGGAAAGCCTTGAAAAAGCGAGAAATTTCCTGATTGGAATGGATCCATTTGAAAGAAATAAGATCCGACTCGCTATTGAAAAAGGTTTTTCCGAGGTAAAGGATACGCTTAATACTGGGTACGCCCCCAAAAATGTCGCAAATAGGATGTATTCTGCAATTAATATTGCTTTACTTGATATTATTGGCAAAGCCATTGAAAGACCTGTATGTGATGTCATTGGAGGACGCGTACGCGATAAGATAGATTTTTCTGCTTATCTTTTTTACAAGTACGAAGGTGCTGGAGGTGAATATGGTCTTGGCGGACATGATCCATCAGCTGCTGGATGGCATAAATTCAAAGAGGGTAGGTTTCTCGATCCAGAAGAGATTGTTGAGGAAGCAAAAGCAATGTGTAATGAGTTCGGGTTCAAAAGTTTGAAGCTCAAGGGAGGAGTGTTTGAACCACGGATCGAATGTGACACAATTATAGCCCTTTCAAAGGCTTTTGGAAGGGATGTCCCTCTGAGAATAGATCCTAATGCCTGTTGGACGTTGGAAACAAGCATAAAGTATGGACGAATACTTGAGCCGTATTTGGAATATTATGAGGATCCATGCAAAGGACAACAGGACATGGCTGAATTGGCAAAATATGTTTCTATCCCTCGAGCAACCAATATGTGCACAACAAGCTTTGATGAGATACCTTCCGGATATATGCTTGGTAGTGAAGACATAATTCTTGCAGATCCCCACTATTGGGGCGGAATAGAAGCAACAATGCAATTAGGCAAGATCTGTAAAACTTTCAATCGTAAACTAAGTATGCATTCAAATAGTCACCTGGGTATTTCTTTGATGGCTATGGCACATTTAGGCGTGGCATGCCCGGAGATATGTTTTGCAATGGATACGCATTATCCTTGGCAGAAAGAAGAAATCATCAAAGGAGGGAGGATACAATTCGAAGATGGTGCACTGCGGGTCTCAAACGAGCCTGGGCTTGGTGTTGAACTTGATTATGAAATGCTTGAGAAATTACATCAAAACTATCTGAGTTGTGGAATAACCGAACGAAATGATGAAATTGAAATGCAAAAAGTGGTACCAGGTTGGAAATTTAGTGAACATATATTCTAGCTATTTAGTATTTATTTTTTTGGGGGTCATGGAATCCATGACCTTTTTTCATTTTTATTCAGTCCTGATGTACCCATATGAGATTGTCGGTATCTACTCCTATTTGTTTTGCTGTTGCCAAAAAATCGTCAAGCACATCTTGGGGGATAGTCTTTTCTTTGGAAAGTATCCATAGATAATCGGTGCTCTCGCCTGTGACCATCGCATAAGAATAATCATCGCTGAGCCTTACGATGTTATATCCTGCATAATACGGCCCGAAGAAAGATACTTTGAGTTCTCCAATGGAATTATCTCCTCTGAAAGAGGCTTTCCCTTCCACAGTCTTCCATTCTTTTTTTGACTCGTCATAACCCTTGTTTTCCACTTTTATTCCGCCAGTTGCCAGAGTGTATGTTGCACTTACATTATTTAGATTTTTCTCGTATTTGTTGTCTGTACGGGCAATTTCATACCAGGTGCCGACATACCTGCTTAATCGGAATCCAGTTACCGCCTGTGCGTTTTTAGGTATGCTTGCACATCCTGCTAGAAGCAGTATTGCAACAATTGTTGCCATGATCGGCAGAATTTTACTTTTCATTTTTTCTCCATAGGGTTCGGTCCCTGTGGTAAAAAGATAATATCAGGTATGGAAAAAAGGAGATCCTTTTAACAAAATTCATAAAAACTATATATAAGAAAAGGGAAAAGCGGCCTATGCCGCTTTTATGATTTCATCTGTCCTTGCATCTGTAACTGAGCACGCTTGATCTTCCGTTCCCGCCGGTCTTACGTATTTCATACAGCTCTGGGAAGCTTCGGATTATTTCAGACAATTTTGAGTAGCCGTATACGTAGGGATTGAATTCCGGTCTAACACGCTTGATATAAGCCCCGGCTGCACTGACATTCACAAAATCATCGTCATCTTCCTGGTATTTTTCATAGGCGATTCGGAGAAGGCTGTGTATCTCATAGATGTCAGGCAGCTTTTCCATCTCCCTTTCATCGATTTCCTCTTCGGACATTGTCTTTTTCTGAGGAGCGTTCTGTACCTTCTGCTTTTCCTGGTTCTTCTTTCCGCTCTTGTTCGATGAGGTCAGATATTCAAGATATATAAAGTCGTCGCAGGCATTGCAGAATGCTTCCGGGGTTTTCTTCTCACCAACACCAATCACATATATCCCGGATTCCTTAAGTCTGACGGCAAGCGGAGTGAAATCGCTGTCGCTTGAAACAAGCACAACCGCATCGTACATTCCTGTGTTCAGCAGGTCCATCGCGTCGATAACCATGGCGATATCGGTTGTGTTTTTCCCTGCCACATAGTCGAACTGCTGCTCAGCTTTGATGGCTAGGCGCTTTATCTGATCCTCCCATTTTGACAGGGTGGCCTTTTTCCAGTTTCCATAGGCTTTCTTTACGATGATCCGTCCATATGTCGATACCTCGTGCAACACCTCTTCAAGCTTTGAAAGCTGGGTATTGTCTGCATCGATCAGCACGACCATCTTCTGAAAATAATCATTCATATCCTAGAATATGCCAAAAAAGACTTTTCCCGTCAAATAAATAGTTTCCTAGACCTCAAGAAATTCAGGATTTAGCTTGACGTTGAATGCTTCAGCAAGCTCAAGAAGCTGGCTGTCGGTAATCGTCCTGACTATCCCTGCCGATTTTGCCTTAAGATAGATTTCTGAAGCCTTTTCGATAGTATGAACAAGTCCGAAAGCCTCGTCAAAATCAAATCCTGTTCCGAATATGCCGTGAAAAGCCCATACCACTGCACTGTATTTTTCGATCAGCTTTGCAGTAGCTCTTGCGATCCCTACCTGTCCTGGGACCATCCAGTCGACTATTCCAACTCCCTCGGGGAATACTACAGCACATTCGGTCTCGCTTTGCCAAAGGATACGCGAAAGAATTTTTGAGTCTGCTTCTATTGTATAGGACAAAGCTGTTATGTTTGCCGGATGTGCATGATATACCACTTTGCAGTTCCCACAAGTGGCTTTATATCTTACTTGGTGATTCAGCAGATGTGTCGGCAGCTCGCTTGTCGGTTTGGCTCCATCCTCAAGTCCCCAAAGTATGTCATAACCATTTCCGGTGTCATCTATTCTTATGATCCCGATGTTTTTCTCAGGCGCAAGAGGCACGTTACGCATATACTTGCCAGAACCGGTTACAAGGAAATACTTTCCTTTGAGGTCCTCAAATGCCATAGGCATCTCAATGTGTCTTGCTTCTTTTACAAAAAGTTTCTCGACCTCTTTTATATCTTCTTCATCAAGCCTGTAGCTTAGATTGCCACCGTTTCTTTCATGCCATCCCTGCAAAAAGCCGTCGTAGCACATCCTTACAAATTTGTCGATTACAGTTTCTTTCATGTCAGCCATTCCTCTTTGAAAGTATATTCTTTTCATAAGCCATTATCTCATCATACCACCCTAGGCCTGTATCGAGGCCTTGGCGTGTAAGAAATTCATTCCATACAGCTTGCCAGGGCAGCTCTTTGATGCCTTCAGAAAGTGTGAGCAGCGCGGTGAAATCACTTTCATCCTGCAGTTTCTTCATTTTCTCTGAGGGTTCCAAAAGTGCGATAAGAAGAGCTTTCTGCATGTTCCGTGTGCCGACCACCCATGCGGCTATCCTATTGATGGAAGCATCAAAATAATCAAGTCCGATCAGAACCTTCTCTGTTGCGTTGTTTCTAACTATTTCTTTTGCGATTTCTTTTATTTCATCATCAAGACGCACAATATGGTCACTGTCCCATCTGACAGGGCGTGTCACATGAAGAGGTATTTTGTCAAAGGTACAAAGCAGTGCTGATATCTTGTCGGATATGTATTCCATAGGATGATAATGTCCGGCATCAAGCAATAGATAAACATCCTTGTGGCTGGCTGCATACCCCATATAGAACTCGCTGCTTCCGACGGTAAAAGATTCCAATCCTATGCCAAAAACCTTGCTTTCCAGACAGTCGATGACACCATCGAGCTTTTTATCGTATATCTTGTCCAAGCTGTCCTTGAGTCTCAGCCTAGGAGAAAGCCTGTCTGCCGGAGTGTCCTTATAGCCGTCTGGAATCCAGAGATTGCATACCGAATAGGTATCAAGCTCTTTTGCAAAATGAGCGCTGATCCTTCTGCTTGCCTTTGCATGTGCAATCCAAAACGAACGTACAGCATCATCCGGAGATGACAGCGTAAGGTTGTCTTTCACCATAGGATGGGAAAAAAAGGTTGGATTGAAATCAAGCCCCAAACCGTTTTCTTTTGCATAGCTTACCCATGCGTCAAAATCTTTTTCCTCTATCGTATCCCTGTCGCATTTCCTGTCTGTGATAAGATAACTTGCATGAAGGTTGAGTCTTTTTTTACCAGGGATCAAAGAGCAGGCTTTTTTAAAATCTGTCATAAGCTCTTCTGCATTCCTGGCCTTGCCTGGATAGTTTCCTGTGGCTTGTATGCCTCCTGTAAGCTTTCCGGCACCTTTTTCGAATCCCGTAACATCATCTGCTTGCCAGCAATGGATACTTATCGGTAGTTTTTCCAATGTCGAAATTGCTTTTTCCGTATCAATGCCGATTGCTTTATATTCTTCTCTTGCTTCCTTGTAATTCATATGTCCATCCTCCTTATGTATGTCATTTCCACCGAGTTCTTAAGCACCTCGTTTTTGTCTTCCTTTTTCAATTCTCCTGTCGCCATCATCGAAAAGAGCAGGTTCCCTAAAGCAGTTCCCTCACTCGGACCTGCCGATACTTTTTTCCTTGTATAAAATGCTGTTAGCATGTTTAGAAATCCGTCTTTCGATCCACCTCCCACGATTGCAATATGATCAAAGGCCCTTCCCGATGCTTCTTGTATGGCGTTTGCGGCTCTCGCATAAGCTTTTGCCAGAGAATGGTAGATCACGGATGCTGTTTCCTGCCAGCTTTTGCAGGCCTCATTGCCTGCTTGCTCCAGCGCAGCATCAATTTCTTTTATCATGCTCTCTGGAGCCAGAAAACGTCCATCTCCCGGATCGATGAATCCTTTAGCCGCTGTTTCTCTTGCCGCTTTTTCGATTTCATCAAAGCCCTTTCCACATTCTTTTTTTAGGCATTGAATCATCCAGGTCCCCATTATGTTCTTCAAAAGCCTTATATCTCCGAATGCTCCACCTTCGTTCGTAAGGTTTTCTGAAATTGTCTTGCTGTTAATTACGGGTTTTTCTTTCACAGCCCCGAAAAGAGACCATGTTCCTGATGATAAAAAGAGGCTTGACGGATAAAGCGGTGTGCCGATTACCGCACATGATGTATCATGCCCTGGAGCAAGAAGTACGGATGCGTTACAGCCGGTTTGTTTTTTTATGTCCTCCTTGAGCGGCCCCAGATTTTCTCCCGGCATGGATATTTTCTTAAAAAGATTTTCCTTGAGGCCAAGCTTTCTTATTATATCCATCGACCATTCTTTTTTTTGTGCATCAAGCAGATTGGATGTTGATGCAAAAGTATACTCCTGACGCATCTTTCCCGTCAGTAAATAATTGAAATAGTCCGGAATGAATAAAAGGTGTTCAGCTTTCTCAAGGGCTTCTGGATCTTCCTTTTTCAATGCCAGCAGTTGATAGAGTGTGTTGAATTCCTGTTTCTGTATTCCTGTCACCTCATACAGTTCTTCATGGCTTACAGGGCATTCTATGGTCTTTGTTCTGGCATCCCTGTAGCTGATGCTGTCTGAAACCAATTTTCCATCTTTATCCAGAAGGACAAAATCTACACCCCAGGTGTCAATTGATATGTATGATGAATCCCTGACTCTTTTTAAACCTTCTAAAATGGAGGAAAAAAGCTTTTCAAGATTCCAGCACAAATGCCCGTTCCGTTTTTCGAGTTTGTTTTCAAACCTGTATACGACTTTTGTCTCAATCCGTTTGCCTATAAGATGACCTTCAATGATTTTGCCGCTTGAGGCACCTATGTCCACAGCAGAATACTTCATGATTAAATCTTGTCCCGGAATATGAGGCTTTGCAATTGACAGTTTTATATTTTATTTGATGTTTTTTAACCTAAAGTCGAATAAAATTATATTTATGAGCCGAAAATTTGAAGAATTTTATACTTTATCTCTCGAAGAATTGAAATATGAGCAGGCGTATTCAAGAAAGGATATGAGCTTGCCTGAGCTTCCCGGACAGCTGGGGAGGAAGGTTATGGCAGAGCTGAAAGTGACATTGCCCTCAAAGTATTATCTGGAGGAGCCCGGAGTCCCTGTAAAGGTTTTGAAGCATCCATGTTTCATGCCTGAGTATCTGCATTCCCATGAATTTGTGGAAATGGTTTATGTACTTCGAGGAAAAGATGTCTCTCAGAGCGTAGAAGGGGAAAAGCTTGTCATGAAAGAGGGTGATCTTCTGATTTTGAATCCTGGCTTTTATCATAAGATAGGTGTGTTTGACAGGGCTGCCGTCGTATTGGATCTGCTCATTGATAATGCGGCATTTTTGAGATCTTGCAATGATCTTTCACTTTCTTCCTATATGGATATGAAGTTTTTGTATGCGAGTGATTTTGAATGTCTGCTTCCCAGATACCTCATCAGGATGTTTGATGAACAGGAGAATCCTGATTCCTGTTCTTTGAAAATGGAAGAGCTTTTATTAGAAGAGCTTTTAATCACCATCAGCCGTTCGGCATCGGTTATCCGCATGCAAAAGCGGGACGGGGAAGAGTCAAAGGCATATCGTCTGCTTGAACATATCAGTCGAAATTATAAAAAAGCCGATCTTGCTGCTCTTGCAGATCATTTCGGATTTACAGAGCAGTATGCTTCACGGCTGATAAAACAGAAGCTTGGAGAAAACTATTCTGACATAGTGAGAAAATTCCGTATGGAGGAAGCGGCTAAATTATTGCTCCAGGGCAAAAAATCCTGCAAGGAAATAGCTTTTGATGTAGGTTATTTTTCCCAAGAGCATTTCACCAGGACTTTCCACTCTTATTTTCATGTCAGCCCCGGGGAATACAAAAAAGCTGTTCAATCCATATGAAACACTTCATCAAGTGGGATTGAGACAGGTGAGCCATCAGGATTGGTTTCCATTATATCTGCCATGTAAGCCCACCATCTTTTTATGATATCCTCTGAACCTAGATCCTGGGAGCCCCCATCTTTCATGTTCTTTTGAAATGCAAAAAGTGTACAGGTTTCCTTATCCAGATATATCGAGTAATCATAGACACCGCTTTCTTCCAAAAGTTTTTTCACCTCAGGCCATATATTGGCGTGCCTATATTCGTATTCCTTTTCATTTCCTTTTTTCAGATACATTTTGAAGGCTTGCCGTTTTTCCATTTTTTTCTCCTTTTGTTAGGTAGAAGATAATGTTTTCAGCTTTTTACTTCAAGCATGGATAAATTCATTTTTGAAAATGTTATATATACTATATAATATTTTATTCTGAAATCGGATTATAAAATTTAACTTATTTTAAAACGGATATCAGTTTCAGATGCAATTGGTATCTAGCCTTGCTTTTTTCTTTTATAGAGTCTTTTTGGGTACGATGTGGTCCTTATCTTTGTAGATATGATTTTCCTTGACCGTTCCTCTTACAGAAGAAAGGGGATATACAGTACTGTCACGTCCTATTACCGTACCAGGATTGAGAACGCTGTTGCAACCAATTTCCGCCCTGTCTCCAATGAAGGCTCCCACCTTTAAAAGCCCGGTATCAGAGATGACTCCATTTTCATCTCTTATGCATACGGTTTTCTTATCTGCTTTCACATTGGATGTTATGCTGCCAGCTCCCATATGTGCCATGAAGCCGAGTATGCTGTCTCCAACATAGTTGAAATGGGGCACCTGTACATTATCGAAAAGGATCACATTTTTCAATTCGCACGAATTGCCGATGATGCATTCTCTGCCAATCAGTGCATTTCCTCTTATGAATGCACAATGCCGGATTAATGAATTTTCGCCGATTATGCAAGGCCCTGAAATTGATGCAGATTCTGCAACCTTTGCTGTCTTATGAATCCAGATATCGTCATCATAAACAAAATAATCATCAAGCTTGAGATTATTTGCAATTGCGGTAATTGCATCCTTGATTCCTGCCAATGCCTGGTAGGGATATTGGAACTGCGCCAGATATTCATATGCTGCCGTATGGTTCATGTCGAACAACTGCAAAATTGTGTACATTACTTTTTTCTCCTCAAATGAGAACATAAGCCTCCGGTTCAATCTATGATGAATCCGAAGGTCGCAAAAAGTGCTATGTCGAAAACGAATGTGCTGTAGTTCAGCTCTTGCGCAAACGTACATCCGAGTTTGAAATATGAATTATCTGTCTTTGCAAGTATCCCTGCATCCGCAAAGTATCCATATTCCCCGAAAGTAATATATTCAACCGGTCCCTTATGGTTTTTTTCGTTGGTTGTGGCAATCCTGTTTATGGAAAGATTCATTCCAATATCTGTAAAAAAACCGAATCTCGTGAATATCTTGTAATAGGATAGGCCTAATTTCAGAGTGCTTCTTCTGTCGAAATTCCTTGATAGATAACCACCATCGCCGCTGGTTGCAGAATATCCGACAGGAAACAGGAATTCTGCAGCAATATATGGTCCTATACGGAGGTTGGGAGAAGGGAAAACCACCATCTCAAGATTGAGCCCGATTCTTCTCACGTGCTTCATCTCTCCGGTTGCTCCTATGTTCTCAAGCATCGGCTTATAATATTGCTGGCTGTCAGATGAAAGAAAATTCCTATTCCCAACAAAGGCTCCGCCATACCATACCTCATAGGCAGAGTAGGCATTTGCAGTAATAATCAGAAAAACCAGTATGCAGAGTATTCTCTTTTTTGCCTTATTCATCACTTTCCTAATTTTATACCGAAACCGATATATGGGTATACAGATAATGAAAAATAGTTTTCCTCATATTTTTCCGATATGCTGCTTATGAATTTCATCAGGTGTGCATCATAGCAGAGGCCGGTTGTGAAATAGTAGTTTTCTTCGAAAATCAGATTAATCGCTCCGTCGGCTTGCAGACCAATTTCAAAGCTTTTGAAAAGATCATAGGAATTTATTACCACCCTTATGGCAAGATTCAATTCTACGATGTCGTTGACAATGTATCGGAAAGCCGGTCCTACCGAAAAAGCCAAAAATGGCAGCTGAGCACTCAGGCTATCATATTTTTTATAGCTCCAGTTTCCTGTTTCTGCTGCTTCTTTCCAGCTGTTTTCTCCTGTAACCGGTTCATAGCTTCTGGCAAAAAGCGGGAATCTTGCACTTGCTGATAATGAAAGTCCGACTCTGTCATTGCTGAAGAACATATTCGATTTGATGCCGAAACCAAGGTCAATGCGATAGAAAAACGGATGCTCGCTTCTGTATTCCAGGTATCCGGCATTGGCGTTCTGCACCAATGGATAGGAAAATATATTTGTATCCAAGCTGGATTGCATTTCCGTTTGCAGATAAAAGGAATTAGCAAGAAGTTTGGAAATATTGATTGAAATTATCAAAATGGCCAGCAATAATCTCTTCATGCTCATATCCCCAATGAAAATCCAAAGGACTGTAGAATTCCTCTTTGTTCGCTTAGTACAGGAGCAATGACATATCCTATCTCATAATATAAGCTTGCAATGTTGAATATCACAAATTCCGTCCTAATCCCGATTGCTGCGTAAAGATCCTCAAGGATCTCTTCTTTTGCACTGTTCAGCAGTTTGCCAAAGCTGTATCCGACATCAAAGAACGCCATGATATAAGGATAGCAGTCATAGCTGTTTATCTGTGGTCCGTAGAGGGTTAATGAGCTTCGGTTCGTAATTACATGCTCTGTATTTGGCCCCTTTATTTCCCAAATGTCTCCGGCTTGTATGAAGTAGGGGACCATGCTTCCCTTGATATAGCTATAGCTTGTGCTGTTGTCTAACACCATGGATATCCATGTGGTGTCTCTTTTTCCCTGCTGTTTGACTGATAACAGCGTGTATGATGCCTCCAATGAGCCTTTTATGGCAAAATAATCGGCAGAAACTCCAAACAGCTGCAATTCCTTTGGACTGTAACGGGCAAGCATTGAAAGCTTTAAGCCATCCCGTCTTGTGATTTTGTCCCTAAGAAAGTTTAGCTCGAATCCCGCAGATAAGGAAATCATAAAAGCTGACCGGTCTCCTGACAGTTCCGGTGCGCCGATCCAGCTGGATGATGGAAAACGCTCTTCTCCCGGGCGTATGTAGAATGTCCCTTCCGTCTCTTCTGGACTGCTCATCCAGCTGAAGCGTTCAAAAGCGTTTTCGAATCTTCCATCAAGGGAAAGCCTCAAGGTGACAAGATCTTCGCCAGCAAACGCCGTATTGACAAAACCTTGTGCGAGAAACAGATTGAATTCATCGAACTGAACCGTATAATCCCGGGGGAAACCACCTTTTCCCTCCGGATCCTTTCCATAGGGCTCTCCGGTATCCGGATCCTGCTCGAGCGTCCGGTATTCCAGCCCGTTGTCCAAGCGGAATGCCAGTTCTGTCTTGCTGCCGGATATAAGATCCGGCACTGGAAAATTGAACTGGTATACGAGTGAGGATGGAAAGACTCCATTTGAGAATTCAGGGATGGTACGTATTTCCAGTATGTGATATCCGAAGCCTATCGGCAGAATTCCGTATAGCGGGAATATCAACAAAAGAAGCATCAGAACTGTCTTTTTATTTTTCATCCTATTCTGCTCCATCTAAAGCGAAACATAGAAGCTGATTCCTGCATTCTGTGTCCATGCCGGATATTTTGCCCAAATCCCACGTATGAATTCATATCCGCAGGAATAATCGAAATTGATGAAACCGAACAACAGCAAATGGAATTTCATGTTTATATTGCTCTTCAGCTCTACTGCCTTTGTTTTTCCATCCGTCTCATTTGCAACGCCACCCCAGCAGAGATTGTTGTTTAGGGAGACTGTGAAATATGTATAGCAGTCTCCGGAAATGAACTGTGGGCCGGTCAGAGTAAGCCATATCTTATCTGAAAGCACACCACGGAGCCTGTCGTCCGGAATCTTATTCTCCGGGATTATCCCTCCCCAGATATATGATGCCGTATTCGAGTGCCCTATGTACATGCTGTTCCAGTTCCATCCGTTGTCCTGTTTCCATTCGTAAAGGATCATTTTCTGTTCAAAGTATCCGTGCAGGCGTATGAAATCGCTGGTTGGATATTTAGTGAACATATCGTTTGCAAACCATGTCGGACCGTATTCCAGGCCCATGTATCCGTAAAGCCCTTCATATGTGTTCTCCACATCCTCTATGTCCATGTTGAGATATAGCGTGGCATAAATGTAGTTATTCAAGCTGTTTCTTGAACCCTGCAGCCATGGATATGCCGCTATTTGAGATGAAAATATTGGTCTCAATTGTCCGTCCAAATCTACAAATGTGGGTTCTGTTGTAGCTCCTCTTGACAAGCCGAGAGGTTCAAGCGCCATTGTGTAGTAGGAGCACAATCCAAGCCGAAGGTCGATCAGGCTTGAGCCTTCATCCAAAGGATTCGTACCGAAGCCCTGTTCCAAAAATATGTTCCACCAGGCTGTGGGTTTGAAAAAATCCCCTTCATAATTGTCGCTTAAAAATGTTTTTTCCGCCCATTGGGGGCGTCCTGTGTAAAAGTCATAGCCTCCGAAGGATGAGTTTTTAAAGGAAAAGAAGAGATTGGATTCAAAGTAAGCCTTGTTTTTCAGGCTTGGGAAAATGGTGAAGTATTTATAAAAATCGAAATTTGTGCCAAGGGGGAACATGCCCAGGCCGAATGAATACTCTCCTCCGGAAATCCCATTTATGCTTGTGGATAATGATATGGAATCTGAAAAACATGGGCTTAGCAGGCATAATGCAAGCAATAATATGGACAGTAGCTTCTTTTTCATCATCTCTTTAGCATCATCGTTCCAAAAACTTTTATATCCTACATATGGTAAAATACCATTAAATTATATCGGTCCTATATAATATCATAAATGCAGAAACTGATAAAGCCTTCATTTATTTGTTAATTTGACATGAATTATCTCATTTGAACAGCTGTGACTTGATGCAACCTTAAATGATGATGGCTTACAGAACTCATAAGTGGATGAAAAATGCCGCATTTTCTTTTCAAATAGTCATTTCTGTTGTTCTCTTTCTCTGCTTCAGACTGGCTTTTATTCCTGCATTATCCATAGTATAATTGCAGCATTTCAAGGAATTTTCCCGGCAGGTGATATAATTGTTTCAGCCTTATGTCATGCCTCTTGTTGAAAGGTGGATGCTTTTTTGATGTTTTCTGTAAATTAAAATAAGTGCTTGATTTTCCTCTATGTTTCGTGATAATTTACTCATCGGTGTTGATGTCACCATTTCGGGCAGTAGCGCAGGGGCTAGCGCACTTGGTTCGGGACCAAGGGGTCGGCGGTTCAAATCCGCCTTGCCCGATCATGATAGGTATCCCTCGGATACCTTTTTTTAGTAATAAAGCCCGGTTGGATATTTTTCCCCTCTTTCTTTCACAATCACACGGGCATATCCTTCCAGATCCCCTGCCTTTATGATGTCCACCTGGTTCACGATTTCCCTTGGCCTTGAGATTATTGTCCAGTCCTTATTTTCCGCCTTGACGTGCAGAGCTGCTGCTTCTGTTTCATCTAAAGTCCTCTTTGAATCGATCAAAATGGCTGCAATCCTGTTGAAATCTGCATCAGGATCTCCTGAAACAAGAGTTGCTACAGTCTCATAGCCTTTTATTTTTTTTCTTCCTGTGATGTATCTGCTATCACTCAGGATGTTGTATTGAAGGCTCATTTGGGATTTCTCTATTTCTGCTTCAACCTCATCATCAAAAACCATGGTTATCCCAATACCATCTTTTTCTATGGATGCACGCCTTCTTCCCATTCCAATATTACAGCTAGGAAATACATGCCAGAAAGATTTGTAAGAGAAATCCTCTTCAGAAGGGGAAAGGACCTCATCCAATATCAAGATGGTACAGGCTCCCAAGCTCAGGATTTTTCTTCTGCATACGGCTTTAAGATCCAAGTATTCCAAATGGGATGCCTGAATAAGGCCGTAGCCATTTTCATATGCGGTAGGTGTGCGCAGCATCTCATAAATACCTGTATAGCTCCAAGAGCCGGAAGCCTTGCAGTGGGGCGCCCCTTCAAGTATGAATGTGTTATGTGCTTCAAAATCTTTCAATGCAGTTCTTTCTTTGCAGTCGGTATAGGTGTATCTTCCGCTGTCAGTTAAAAAGGTTTTGCCTTTGAATGTGAAATCCATGTGCAGGGGATTGAGATGCCCATGTCCGGAACCAAGATTTCCGGCTAGCAGGCGGACATCCATTTCTTCTGTTACAAGTCGGAAGTTTCCGCTTGGCTCAAGATCCTGCACAGAGCTATATCCTTTCACTTCTGTTTTTTCCAAATCATCTGCAGCGTCCCAGAAATTCTCCTCTTTTTCTGTTATCTTCAAGCCTGAGAGCAGCGGGGAAGAGAACAATCGGGAGGCAAGGTATATCAAATCGGTGCATTCAATTTCATCGCTGTCGCCGGTAAGCAATAACAGTCCATCTTTTTTCATGAGCAAAGCCAGAGCTTCCGACATCCTTAGCGTCTTTTTCAAAAACACCTGGGAAAGAGTGATGTTTTCCCTTTTTGCAACAAGCATTGTGTCCAATGCGCTATGAAGCACTTCACAGTGATACAGCGGGCTCTGTTCCCAATCGACCCCATCAGGAAGGACCTGATGCACCATTTCCTCTTCAAGTCTGTCCAAAGCCGTTTCTGCAATTTTATGATCTCCAAGACATATTGCAGACAAGAAGAGTCCGTGGTCCTGGATGATGCCCCAATTGGAAAGCCTGTGGAATGCCCGGTGTGTTTCCACAAGCTGCCTGTTATGCTCTTGAAGACTCTTCATCATCCGTTCTTCCAATCCTTTTTCCAAAGGTGAGCCCAAGGCGTGGAAGATGGCAAGAGAACGCAGCCAGTTTTCGACTCTTATGCCGGTTTCCAAGCTCCTCCAGCTGCTGTTGAGGCATTCATTTTTGTATCCGGTATTATCCAAAAAGGAATTCATCATCGATGTGAAGGTGTTCTTATAAACTTCGTTTTTGGTAAAAGCGTATGCTTTTGCAAGATTGAGAAGGATGCTGTGCCTGTTGAAAGCGTAAAGCCACTCGGGATCGCCATTGGCGATTTCCTTTGGAACGTTGTTCCAGCTGCTCGGGCAAAAAGAGACTGGTATCGTGCATCTTTCCATTTCATAATGAGCGCGATGGCATATTATCCCATTTGCAGTTTCGTTGGCCCATGATATGATTTTCTCCACATCCTTTGGACAGTTTGTCCTGATTTCTTTTACTGTTTCTGCAATATTTCTTATTTCATATGGATTTTTATTCATTGTAGTTTCCTCTTTTTCTAATGATATCAGCAAAGCTTTTCGGTGTGGTACCGACATATTTTGAAAATACGCGTATGAATGTGGTCGCGCTGGTGAAGCCGACCTCGTTGGAGAGTTCGGAAATCTTTATATCAGGGTTGTCTTGTATCTTTTTCCGAGCCTCATCTATCCTGTATTGGTTGAGATAGTTCTTGAATGTGTCGTTGCTCAGTTTCTTGAATATCTGGCTGCAATATTTTGGGGTGAGGTTGAATTCATTGGACAAATCTATGAGCATGATATTCTCGCTGAAATGATTGGCGATATAATCCTTCATCTTGTTTATGATGTTAGCATAATCCTCTTCTTCCTTCATCTTGCCGGCAATGCATGCCTTCTCAAGAATATCCCTTATTTTTTTTAGTGTGGCCTGATAATCCGTGCATTCATAAAGGTTGCCCCAATCTATCCTTTCTCCTATGAGCTCCTCCGGATCCTCCTTAAGCTCTTGGAAGAACCTCATTGCACTGGAGGTTACAGAGAAGGTGAGGCGTTCAAGTTCCTCCCTTGGAAGATTCTTATCAGGGCCGATATTGTTTTCCATGATGGAATCGAATATCCCGAGTGCATCCATATCGTTTGAAAGCAGGGCGTTCATGAGTCTGCCTTCTTCGGAAAGAGGGTAGTACATGAGGGTTTTGCCGTCATTCATATCATTTGTTGTAAGTATGATCTTGTTTCTTATCTTATATCTGTATCCGAGGATCTTGTGTGATTCCTTATAGGCCAAGGGAATGTTTGTGTATCCTTTGACCGTATCGGCTATGGCAAAACATATTCCTGCCGTGTTTTCAAAAAGACCGACGGATTTTTTGATGATTTCGACAAGCATGGTGGAAGCTTGGTCCTGGGCATCCGCTTTTTGTATTATCACACATTCTCCGGGTGCGGTCCGTATGGTATGCAGATGTGGCTGTTCCTTGCAGATCATATCCATTTTTGCAAACAGTGTGTCGGTGTTCACATCGTTTTCAGCCAGGCTTGCACAGCAGAGGGAGAAAAAGGAACAGCTGTCGTTCTCGGCCGTCTCTGCCGGTACACCTCTTATGAACGCCCTGTATTTCTGCTGCTCGGAAAGCATCCTCTGTTCGTTTCTGGCTTTTTCCAAATCGATGTTGAGCTGTTCGATCTTCCTGCAATTGTCCAGGATGAGGTTGAATTCGTCAGTCACCGGTGCATTATCGGTGTTAAGACGTTTCACAGCCTCCTTGACCGGCTTGTATAGATTGTTTTTCATATGGTAGCTTGCCACAGACAGGGACGTTATAGCTATTGCCAGCAACACCATGATCATGACGGAAATCTTCGTGTATCTTGAATCAAAACCGTAGATCAATGTGATATTGATATCGGGAAACTGCGTTATTGAGAAATTGGTCCCGCTTTCCTTGTGTGTGCCGGAAGCTTCGATAAGCCATGGTGATGCTGAAATCATTTCTGTCAGTTTTTCAGAGTTTGACAATATAACATTACGATTTCCGTCGACTATGGCCATGTCAAGATAATCCGTATTCGAATATACGGATAAGGCAGGAAAGCGTGCGAATATGATGAAGGAGCTGCTGCTTATTGATCTGTTCAGAATCATTACGAAATCGGAAAATGCACCACTTTCATCATAAACCGGGTATATGCCGGATTGGAAAGCCGCAAATTGTGGATCCCCGATTCCGCTCTGTTTTATGAAAAGCTCCTTTGAAACCGTCCCTTCCGGAGTTATGACGAAAGAATTTTCATCCGATCTTGTTATGGATATCTCATAAACAAGATCGTCGATCGACGGGCTTTCCGCTTTCATCTGCTTGAATAATAAAAGGGATGATTCATAGTATTTCGGACTGTTTTGCCTGGACTCCAGCCAGTCCTGCAGTTGCCGGCTGGTCGATAGCCTGTCGATGGCCGACCCGATGAACTCAAATGTCAGTGATGCGTTGAAAGACTGTGTATCGGCGCTTGATATGACTGCATGGTCGCGGGATACCGACAGGTTCCTTATCAACAGCATTGCAGATAGAAGCATAATGGCTGATATCACAATGGTCGCGGCTGCGAAAGTGATGGAAAGCTTCTTTAAATATATGTTTTTCCCTCTTGCCATATTTTTGGATTTTATCACACCTATTTGAAAAAAATCCGACAATTGTTATTTTTCCTGATTTCCGGCTTTTTGCTGATGAACGGAAAATGGATGATTTACAGCTGAAAAAATGAGCATATAGACTGATTTTGGACTCAAAAGGAGGATTCTGGATGGAAAAGAAACTTAAAAAGGTTTCTGTAAACGCACCGTTGAAGAAACGTTTCCTGAAATGTTGGCAACTTCTTATTTTGCTGCTCCCTGGATTGATTTGGTATCTAATGTTCTGCTATCGCCCGATGATCGGACTTAGGATGGCATTCTATGATTACAATATTTTCAGAGGATTTGCAGGAAGTACATTCGTCGGTCTGGATAATTTCAAGACCTATATGCTCGGACCGGATTTTATCCGTACTGTGAAAAATACGCTTTTCATTGCACTGTGGCAGATGGCCATCTGCTTCCCGTTCCCGATCATTTTGGCGATCGCGATTACGGAAATGAAGAGCAAGGTGATAAAGAAGACGGTACAGACCTCCTCTTTCCTGCCATATTTCATTTCCACCGTTGTTGTCTGCGGCATGGTTGTGAATTTCCTTTCTCCAAGCACGGGTATCATAAACAAGTTCATTGAGCGCTTGGGAGGGGAGGCGAAATACTTCATGGTTTATCCTCAGTATTTCCGTCCTGTATACACCTTGATGACACTTTGGCAGACGGCGGGCTTCAACGCAATCGTATATATTGCAGCATTGATGGGAATCGACCCTCAGCTGTATGAGGCGGCCATCGTCGATGGCGCTGGAAGATGGCAGAGGATAAGGCATATAACGATTCCTGGAATAATCCCGACAGTTGTCACGATGTTCATCATGAATATCGGAAAGATGGTCAAAGTAGGGTATGAGGCAATCCTTCTCCTTTATCAGCCGTCCACCTATTCGACAGCGGATGTGATCAGCACATACAGCTTCCGTGTTGGAATCCAGAATGGCGATTACGGTATTGCGACCGCCGCAGGACTTTTTGAGGCTGTCATCGCACTGATACTGGTTGTGTTCGCAAATAAATTCAGCAAGCGTCTGACCGAGACGGCGTTGTGGTGAGGAGGTGTGGAATGAAAGTTTTTTCAAACAAGATAAAAGGCAGTGTGGGTTCTTCTGCCAGAATCGAGGGAACAGGGGAGAAGATTTTTGATATCGTACTCAACCTGATCGGCCTTCTTCTCATCGCCGTATGTCTTTATCCGATATATTATGTGTTCATCGCCTCCATAAGCAGACCGCTTTATGTGGAGAACGGACAGGTGATGTTCAAAGCTGTCCTGCCTACCTGGCAGAGCTATAGGGAAGCCTTCCAGACCCCGTATCTCTGGTCGAGCTACGGCAACAGCATTTTCTACACCCTTTTCGGAGTACTGGTGAACATGGTTTTCTCATCCACCATGGCTTATGCATTGAGCAAGCAGCGTCTTTTGGGACGCAAGGCGTTCACCCTCTTTACAGTGTTCACCATGTGGTTCAGTGCCGGAGTAATTCCCCTTTATATGACGTTCAGGGATTATGGATTGATCAATACCAGGACTGCGATCCTGTTCGGTTTTGCAATCAGCACATACAACATGATAATCCTGAAGAGCTTCTTCGAGCAGGTTCCCGGATCGTTGGAGGAGGCGGCATTCATCGATGGTGCGAATGATTTCAGGATTTTTGCGCAGATATATCTGCCACTTTCCAAGCCTGCTCTTGCAACTGTCGGATTGTTTTACGCGGTAAACAGATGGAATGGCTATTTCTGGCCAATGAACCTTTTAACTGATGACAGCAAGGTGCCTCTGCAGGTGCTTATGAAAAAGCTTTTGGTTGACAGGACCGCAAATGAGATGGAGTCTGCAATAATCACCAGCGCATCGCTGACAAGCCAGACTACTGTCATTTATGCATTGATAATAATAGCGATCATTCCGATGGTCATCGCTTATCCGTTTGTACAGAAGTACTTCAAGAGCGGACTGACCATTGGTGCAAATAAAGGTTGATAAAGGAGGATATTTTATGAAGAAAACCTTATTAGTGGCATTGTTATGCCTTTTGGTTCTGATGCCGGTTATGGCTATGGGCGGAAGTGAATCCAAATCATCTGGGGCAGCTGTTGCAGAAGCCACTCCCACATTGAACGCTGATGGGACATTCCATCTGCCTATTGTGGACAAGCCGACCACGTTCACGATCTTTTTGAATTTCAACAACATGCCGTTCGATCCGAACTGGAGAGTATGGCAGGAGCTCACAAAGCTTACTAACATCAGCTTCTCCAGCGTGATAAGCCAGTCCAACTCAAATGAGAGCGAGGCTTTCAATCTGATGCTCTCTTCCGGCAATCTTGCAGATGTCATCGGATATGTCAGCACATCCGATCTCGAGAAGCTTGGAAGGGATGGGGGCCTTATCGCACTTAACGATCTGATCGATCAGTATGCCCCGAACATCAAGAAGATGATGGACGAGGATCCGAAGTTCAAGCAGTACGCAACAAGCACCGATGGCAATATCTACTTCATCCCGAAGAACCAGCAGCTCAAGGCAGCAGAATACTGGTGGATCAGAAAAGACTGGCTCGACAAGCTTGGTCTTGAGATTCCGACAACCGTCGATGAGCTTTATACGGTCTTGACCGCATTCAGGAACGAGGATCCGAACGGCAACGGAATCAAGGATGAAATCCCTGTATTTGACCGTGCAGGATGGAAGATGCCAGATGAATACCTCTATCTCTGGGATACTTCCCTCGAATTCTATGTGCGTGACGGTGTTGTGGAATACGAGCCAATGGAAGAAAACTTCAAGGTTGGTGTAAAAAACATGATCAAGTGGTATAAGGAAGGACTCATCGATCCTGAGATCTTTACTCGTGGACCGAAGGGAAGGGATACCCTTCTTGCTGCTAACCTCGGTGGAATGACTCACGATTGGGTCAGCGCATCTGACTACAATGGAAAGCTCAACAGTGAGATTCCTGATTTCGAATTTGTCGTCATGGCGCCTCCTGCGGACCAGAACGGTGTCGTGAAGGAGAGGACGGAGCGCTTCCCTGGAGTAGGCTGGGGCATCTCAAGCACCTGCAAGGATCCTGTGTCCGTAATCAAGTTCTTCGACTTCCTTTTCACCGAAGAAGGTTCTGCATTGATGAACTGGGGAATCGAGGGCGAGTCCTACTATATCGATGAGAACGGGGACAAGCAGTTCTATGATGAGATCCTCAGTGGAGATCAGACTGTAACCGGGTATTTAAGGAGCATAGGCGCTATCTACCGTGTCGGTATGAACCAGGACGGCGGCTACGAGATCGCGAGCATGAATGAATACGGAAAGGCTGCATCCGACCTTTACGAGTCGCATCCGGAATGGTATCTGGAAGACGTGCCCCCATATGCGGACGGAAAGCTCGATATGAAATATTTCCCCGAGGACGAGACCAGGTATCAGAGGATAATGAGCTCGATAACACCGTATGTTGAGGAGAAGTTCCAGTCTTGGATTCTCGGTACAAGCGATTTTGAAGCCGATTATGATAAGTTCATTCAGGAACTTAAGAACCGCGGTATTGAAGAGGCCATCGAGATCAACCAGAGAGCATTCGACTACTATATCGAAAGCGGAAAATAATCAAAAAGGGGGCTTCGGCCCCCTGTTTCAGGTGTTATATGAAGAGAAAAAACCTTTTGTACATTTTTGCCGACCAATGGAGATACCACGCTGTCGGCTGTTCTCATGAAGATCCGGTAAAAACTCCGAATATGGATGAATTTGCTGCAGAAAGCCTAATATGTGATAACGCCATCAGCACTTATCCGCTCTGCTCTCCCCATAGGGCTGCTCTGCTGACAGGAAAGCATCCGCTTAACTGTAGGATGTGGACAAACTGCAAGATAGGCTTGAAGGACATATTGATGCTTTTCCCGCAGGAGAAGCTCATAAGCGATGTCCTTTATGAAAACGGTTATGATACATCATATATAGGAAAATGGCATTTGGATGCAAGCGAGCTTAATTTCAATCCCGCCCCCGTGTCCGGAGCAAAGAACTGGGATGCCTATACCCCCGCAGGGGAAAGGAGGCACCACTTTGGTTTCTGGCATTCCTACGGCGCCATGGATGATCATCTCGATCCCCATTATTGGGAGGATTGCGAAACTCAGATCAAGCCTGGTAAATGGTCTGTGGAACATGAGACCGATGTTCTTTTATCGCATCTTGATGAGAGCAGAAGCGATTCTCCGTTTTGTGCATTCCTTTCATGGAATCCTCCCCATCCACCATATGACCAGGTGCCTGAGAAGTATCTTTCCCTCTATCCGGAAGACTGCCAGGTTTTCAGGCCCAATGTTCCACCTGAAATGGCAAATGATCCATCCTTCCGTTTGAAATGGCGTCAGTATTTTGCCGCTGTCAGCGGTTTGGATGAACAATTCGGACGTATAATTTCCTATCTTAAGAACAAAGGTCTTTATGATGATACCCTGATAATCCTTTCTGCCGATCATGGTGATTGCATGGGGTCCCATGGGCTTTATGGAAAGAATGTATGGTATGAGGAATCCATAAGAATTCCGCTTATAATCCACGGCTGTGGGGTAAGAAAGGGAAAGAGCGATACACTTTTGGTGAGTGCGGACCATATGCCGACGATCCTTGACCTGCTTGGTATTGAAATACCTGCAACTGTCGATGGGATAAGCCATGCCGACGTCCTCAGGGGAAATTCGAATGCAGTGATGCGTGACGATTGTTTCTTGTGCATGGTTCCTGGAATGCCGGATTTAGTAAAACGCTATGAGAGTTTGGGGCTTAACAACAGGGCTTTTGGCTGGAGAGGTGTGCGCGATAAAAGATACACATATGTCGTCGATAACGGAACCGATCCAAAAGAAGAACAGAAGAGATACCTTTATGACAATTTGGAGGACCCTTATCAGATGGCACCTAAACTGCTCAAAAAGGATGATGAGGTGTGTAGAAAGTATGATAAGCTTTTGTTGAAACATATGGCTGAAAACAACGATTCGTTCGCTTTATAGGAGGATTTATGCTGGATTTGGAAAAACTTGCCGATCTCGATTCTTCAGTATTAAGAGATGCTGAGAAATATGTGCTTGCACAAACAAGTTCCTGTCTTGACAGGTTCACCCATCTTTTCAAGTACTCCCATGCTGAAAACGGATTTTATCCTCAAAGTGAGAATGTCGAATGGACCACAGGGTTTTGGACCGGCCAGTTATGGCTGTGTTATGAATTGGGCGGTGATGAGAAATTCCGCAAAGCAGCTGAATGCCAGGTGGATTCGTTTTATAAGAGGATAATCGAAAAAATTGATGTTGAACATCATGACATGGGCTTTCTTTATTCACCTTCTTGTGTTGCGGCTTATAAGCTTACAGGAAATGAAACCGGTCGGAAGGCTGCTCTGCTGGCTGCTGACAACCTCGTTTCCAGATTCCAGGAAAAGGGAGGATTCATACAAGCCTGGGGACCGTTGGGTGCCGAGGACAATTATCGTCTGATAATAGATTGCCTGCTTAATCTTCCGCTTCTTTTCTGGTCCTCGGAGGAGACTGGGGATGATCATTATGCAGATATCGCAAAAAAACATCTTGAGACAGCATTGAAGTTTGTTCTCAGAAGCGATGATTCAACATACCATACCTATTATTTCGATAAAGCTACCGGAAAACCGCTTAAAGGTGTCACAGCGCAGGGAAACAGGGATGGTTCTGCCTGGGCCAGAGGTCAGGCGTGGGGCGTATATGGTTCCGCCTTGGCTTACAGGTATCTTAAGAACGATGAGTCCATGGATGTTTTTAACCGCACAACCGGTTATTTCCTTTCACATCTTCCCGATGATGTGATTCCATATTGGGATTTTGATTTCACCAATCCCAGCCTTGAGCCGCGAGATTCCTCTGCTCTTGCAATCACAATCTGCGGCATGCTTGAAGCTTCCAGATGGACAAGCGGGGAAAAGGCTGTCTGGCTGAGGCAAACCGCAGGAAAGCTTTTCCGGCAGCTTTATGAACGCTGTGCAGTGATCGATCCTCTTGTATCCGATGGGCTTCTGCTTCATGGAACTTATGCAAGAAAGAGCCAATGGAACACCTGCCGCAACCGCGGGGTGGATGAATGCAACATCTGGGGGGATTATTATTATCTGGAGGCCCTTGTCCGTCTTAAGAAGGATTGGGATCCGTATTGGTGATTGCAATGGAAAAGAAGAACATACTCATATTCGTTTTGGATCAGCTTGCCTGGCGTGCCTTGGATATACATGGTGGTTTTGCCTCTGCTCCGAACATCACGAAACTGGCACAAGACGGGGTGGATGTGGATGAATGCTATTGTCCCTATCCGCTATGCCAGCCATCCAGGGCTTCGTTCTGGACTGGGAAATTCTCACATCACAACAGGGTGTGGTCGAACGGCCGCAAGTGGAAAATAACGGAAATCGGTGAGAATGTGCCGACACTGGGATCCGTGTTTGCCGAACATGGCTATCAAACCGTACACTTTGGCAAAAAGCACGATGGAGGTGCACTCCGAGGTTTTTGGTGCGATGAGGAGAAAGAAAAATGGATTGCCGATGAGAATCCGGCTTTTCCATTCAATATGGATACCTATGCGGATGCATATACGGTTGAAAGGAGTGTCGATTATCTTTCATCGTACTCATTTGAAAAGCCTCTTTTGATGGTTGTCGATCTGATCAATCCCCATAATATCTGTGGCTGGATCGGTAAAAACCGCGGGGTGCATGACGATGTGCCGTTTTCGGGACCTTTGCCCGAATTACCGCCTAATTATCATTTTGATGATATTGCCAACAGACCGGTTCCTGTCCAATATCTCTGTTGTTCACATGTCAGGCAGGCACAGACTGTCGGATGGACGGATATGAATTTCAGGCATTATCTTGCCGCTTATTCGTATTATCTCGGCGTTGCCGATTCCTATATAGGCAGGGTGCTTGAAGCTTTGGATAAAAGCGGAGGGAGGGATGATACGCTCATCGTTCTTTTTTCCGATCATGGGGATAACATCACAAGCAGGCAATCTGTGACGAAGCAGGTCACCCTTTATGAGGAGGTTGTGCGCGTTCCCCTTATTTTCTCCGGCTGCGGGGTAGGTAGGAAAGGGATTAGGGTCAAGGGGCTTGTATCCCTTCTGGATCTTTTCCCGACACTCTGTGCATATTCCTCGATTCCAGCTCCGGAAGGCTTGGATGGAATGGATATTTCGTCGATTTTCTCTTCAGGGGATGTTCCTGAGCGGGAATATGTGGAAAGCGAGTGGTTCACAGAGTGGGGCTACACCATTTCCCCTGGCCGTATGATCAGAAGCGGCCATTGGAAATACATGCGTTATCTGGAGGGGGAAGGTGAGGAGCTTTACGATTTGGAGAATGATCCTTATGAGATGAAAAACCTTGCAGGCATTGACAGGTATTCGGCAGATCTTGAGAGGATGCGCTCCATTTTTAAAAAGCATCTTGCCAGGACGGATGATCCATTTTTGTCCCTGCAGTGGAAGGCTTCGCAGAAGTGGCGCAGTCATAAGATCGGTTATCAATGTCACAGAGGAATAACGGCACCTGAGGATAAGGAGGAGCAATGATGGAAAAAAAGAGACAGTTCATTCTCATTATGACGGATACCACAAGAAAAGACATGTTGGGCTGTTATGGGGATGACAGGATGAAGACGCCTAATTTGGATCGTTTGGCTTCCCAGGGGCTCAGATATGAGAATGCCTATACATGCCAACCTGTCTGCGGTCCGGCCAGATCCGCCATTTTCAGCGGAACTTTTCCGCATTCTAACGGGGTTTTCACCAATTGTGTGCCGTTCGGGGATAATGTCAAAACCATTGGGCAAAGGCTCCGCGATCATGGCATCAGGACCGCTTATGTCGGTAAATGGCACCTGGACGGAGGCGATTATTTCGGCTTAGGCCGATGCCCGGACGGATGGGATGACGAATACTGGTATGACATGCACCGCTATCTGGAGGAACTTTGTGATGAGGACAGGATGCGCTCAAGACAATCCACGACCGCCTATGACCCTTCCTGGACGGAGGATATGTGTTATGCACATAGGTGTGCCGACCGCGCAAGAGAATTCATAGATCGGCATTATGGGGAAGATTTCTTTTTCACCTTGAGCCTTGATGAGCCTCATGGTCCCTGTGTATGCCCTTCTCCGTTCAATCATATGTATGACGGGTTCAGCTTCTCTGACGATCCTGTCTTCCACGACAATCTTGAAAACAAGCCCTTCATGCAGCGGCTTTGGGCAGGGGATGCGATCAGTGAGGATCCGGAAAACCTGCATAAGAGCTCCGATATGCTTTCCCTGTTTTTAGGGGCGAACAGTTTTGCCGATTATGAGATCGGACGTTTCATGGAGAAGGTGGATGCCCTTTGCCCTGATGCTCTTGTTATATTCACCTCCGACCATGGGGACATGCTTGGGGCCCACCGCCTGCAGGGTAAGAATGCGGCGTTCTACAAGGAGATATCAAATATCCCATTGCTTATCCGCGATGGGAAAACAGGAGCAAGGGCCGTGGTGAGGCATCCGGCATCCCATATAGACATTGCTCCGACTGTTTTGGATTATTTCGGCATTCCTGTACCGAAGCTGTTTGAAGGAAAATCCATGCTTGGACAGATAAAAGATCCCAACAAGACTTTGAACAGCTATGTTTTTGCGGAGTTCACCAGGTATGAGGTTGATCATGACGGGTTCGGAGGCCTGCAGCTGATGAGGGCTGTGACCGATGGAAGATATAAGCTTTCCATCAATCTCATGGATAGCGATGAGCTGTATGATATTCAAACCGATCCGTCGGAAACAGTGAATCTCATAGAAGACAACAGATATGCGGATACCAGGAACCGTTTGCATGATGCGCTCATCCTTCATATGGACGAAACACGGGATCCATTCAGGGGCTATCAGTGGTGTGCCCGCCCATGGCGCAAGGATCTGGTGCCGAAATGGAATAATTCCGGATGCACAAGACAGCGGGAGAACGAGGAATATGAGCCTCGGCAATGGGATTATGACACAGGATTGCCAATGAAAGAGGCTGTCAGGGGAAAGAAGCTTTACGACGAAAAGAAATAGTTCTTTGCCAGGAGGTGTTTTTGCACCTCCTTTTTTATAAAATAAAAAAATGACCACGACGGCTGGGTCTCATCCATCGTGGTCGTCCTGTATTACGCCTTATAGGCAATAAGATTCAGGAGGGGTAATATAAGCTTGCTATCCTGTTTGCACTTATATTACAATATATTGGTGTGTGTTTTGTATGAAGAGTTTGGGGAGTTTTATCCATAATCATACAAAACATATAAATAAGTAAAAAAAAGTTGACAAATCCTCAAAGACGAAAAATACTGATAATACTATTGATGATACCACTGATATTATCAGATGTGGTTCTTAGGACATTATTTTGGAGGTTTGTCATGACAAAAAAAGAACGGGTAGTATCTGCGATAAATAAGATGGATGTGGACTACGTTCCTTGCGGATTCTCACTTCATTTTCCTTCCTGCTGCAACAGCGGTGATGCAGGCGTCAAGGCTCATGTGGATTTTTTCAAGGAATCGGAAGCCGATATTTATAAAATAATGAATGAGAACCTTGTTCCGACTCCTGGAAAGGGTGTGCATTTCCCTGAGGCCTACAAGCAGGTGAAATCTTTCGATCTCAAGACTCCTTTCATCCGCGAGCAGGTGGATTTCACAAAAAAGATTCTGGATGCATGCGATGGGGAAGGCTTCACAATGGGAACACTGCATGGAATCTGTGCTTCTGCGCTCCATCCGATTGAAAAGAGCGGTGTGGAATACGATACGGCCAGACAAATCCAGCTTGACAGCCTCAGAGCCGATGAAGCTGTAACATTGGATGCCTTCAAGCGTATTGCCGATGGCATGTGTTCATTGGTGGAGGGCTATAAGGAGGCTGGAGTCGATTCGATCTATTATGCTGCACTCGGAGCTGAGCATAGGTATCTGACAGCAGAGGAGTTCGATAAGTGGTTCAAGCCTTTCGATCTCCAGATTATGAAAGCCATCAAAGACAATGGCATGTATTGTTTCCTGCACATCTGCAAAGATGGGCTTGATATGGATCGTTATGCCGGATATGGAAAATATGCAGATGTCGTCAACTGGGGTGTATATGAGGCTCCCTATTCCTTGGAAGAAGGAAGAAAGCTTTTTGAGGGATGCACGATAATGGGTGGTCTTAAGAACAGAAGCGGAGTTCTTGTGGATGGAACGGATGATGAGATCAGGAACGAGGTCCATTCTGTTATCTCTTCCTTTGGAAAGAAAGGATTCATTCTTGGAGCCGACTGCACACTTGCCACAGAGCAGGATATGCATAAGCTGAGGACGGCGGTAGAAGCCTGTAGAAGCTAAGAAAGGTTTGGCCATGGTTAACGAAGAAAAATATATAAGCATTCTGAAAGAAGAACTTGTTCCCGCCTTGGGATGTACGGAGCCTATCGCGTTGGCCCTTGCCGGAGCCAAGTGCCGGCAGCTTTTGGGCTCGGAGGCCGAAAGGATAGAGGTGGGCTGCAGCGGAAACATAATAAAGAATGTAAAGGCTGTTGTCGTTCCGAATTGCGGAGGCCTTAAAGGTATCGAGGCGGCTGTTGCCGTCGGGATGCTTGCAGGGAATGCCGATGCCGATTTGGAAGTCCTTACGAAGGTGACGGAAGAAGATGTCATCCGTGTGAAAGACTATCTGAAGAAGAAGGCTGTCAAGGTTGAGCATATCGATACCGAAGCCAAGCTGGAGATAGCGGTTAGGATGTTTGCTGGCGGACATGAGGCTTATGTACGCCTTTTGAACAAGCACACCAATTTCGTCGATATGAGCAAGGATGGCAAGGTATTGTTCCATAAGGATGAAGCACCGGCACTTGAAAGCGCATCTCTGACCGACAGAAGTTTTTTGACTGTGGACGGAATTGTGGATTTTGCTGAAAATGTCGATATCAGTCTTATCGAGCCTACTATTTCGGTGCAGATTGAGAACAATATACGTATCTGTAAGGAGGGCCTGGAGAACGATTGGGGTGCATCTGTTGGCAAAACAGTGCTTTCTGGAGACATGTATGGTTTCATGGGACGTGCCGAGGCCATGGCCGCAGCAGGTTCGGATGCCAGGATGAGCGGATGCAGCATGCCTGTTGTGATAAACAGCGGAAGCGGCAACCAGGGCATAACAGTATCGGTTCCGGTTATAGAGTATGCCAGGGAGCATAAGGTCCCGGAAGAAAAGCTTATCAGGGCCTTGGCGTTGAGCAACCTCCTTGCAATACATCAGAAAACAGAAATTGGAATTCTTTCCGCTTATTGCGGAGTCGTCTGCGCCGCTTGTGGTGCAGGGGCTGCGGTTACATGGCTTGCCGGTGGTAACAGAAAACAGATAGAAGAGACGGTTGTAAACACCTTGGCAACCATTTCGGGAATGGTCTGTGACGGCGCAAAACCATCATGTGCCGGAAAAATTGCCGTTGCTGTGAATGCCGCCATGATCGCCCATAAGATGGCCATGTCCAACAAGAGCTATCATTCCGGAGAGGGGCTTGTGAAGGATGATGTGGAAAAGACGATCTCCACAATCGGAACCCTTGCCAGCGTCGGAATGAAGGATACGGACAACGTGATCCTGAAACAGATGTTGAAGGACTGAAACAGGTAAAAACCTTTTTTCATATAGAGGGTGGAAGAGGGGAAAAAAAACTAAAAAGGAGAGTCGAGTCCTCTACTCGGGAAAAACTATGAAGAAGTTTTTGACAATTTTATTGGTTTGCCTTCTGGCGTTTGCTCCAATTTTTGCAAACGGTTCCACTGAGAGTGCGGCTGCCGACGATGGCACTTATCCTGCAGGAGATCTAGTTGTCTGGTCTACAGGACAGCCTCAGTACAGGCAGATGTATTATCAGGGATTCCTTGATAGGAATCAGGATATCGCTTCCGGCGTTAAGCTTTCTGTCGAAACGATTGCCACGATGGCTGACGGACAGCAGAAGATAGCGATGTATTCCATGTCCGGGGATCAGGATTCTCTTCCTGAAGTCATAATGCTTGATGCTGTCGGCATCATCGAGCTTGCCAATGCCGGACTGTTGCTCGACTTGACCGATTACTATGCTCCTCAGGCAGATAAGTATGTAGATGGTGCTGTCAACGACTCAACTGTCAATGGAAGGGTTTACGGTCTTCCTGATGCAGTCCGCCCGCAGGTTCTGTTCTATAATGCAGAAATTTTTGAGAAGTATGATGTCGATCCTGCAATGATGAGCACATTTGACGGATATCTCGAGGCTGGAAGGCTTTTGAAGGAGAGAAGCAACGGAGAGGTTTATCTTTCTTGGATCGATCCTACAAGCTACACATGGAGATATTGGGGAAGAAGAGGTCTCATGCCACAGGCTGGAGCAAGGATCTGGGATGAGGAAGGTAATGTGGTCATCGGATCCGATGAGGGAACAAAGCTTGCTCTCGGATATCTTGACACCCTTTATTCCGAAGGACTTCTTTATAAGACCAACATGATGCAGCAGCCGATCTACGAGGCAACCGACGATGGCAAGATCGCCACATTCTACATCGGTGCATTCTGGGATGAATTCCTCAGGAAGAACCTTACCGCCACAGCTGGTGACTGGAGAGTTATGAATGCTCCTGTATTTGAGGAAATCGGTACCGGCGGAGCTCCTGTCAGCACATATTTCTGTATTGTTGATACGGGCAGCAACGAGTATGTCGGTCTTATCGAGGATCTTTGGTATGATTTCCAGAACAATGTCGAGGAGATCAATGCCTGGGTAACTGAAATGGAAGCCATCAATGGCGCATACAGCAACCCGGTCAGCAAGGAGACCCTTGCAGATCCGTTCTGGCAGGCACCAAGCGATTTCTATGGCGGACAGTCCTTCAGGAAGGCTGAAAGCGATGGCTTGAACAATCCTTCCAAGAACATGACCGTTACTCCGCAGGATGCAGAAGCCGATCTCATCATCAGTGCAGAAATAGAGAAGTATGTTGCTGGCGAGCAGACCATGGATCAGGCGATTGCAAATATGGACAAGGAGCTTAAGCTTAAGATTGGCAAGGCTGATGTCTGATTGATTTTATTGCTCCCATCTTCGGATGGGAGCTTGGAACGAGGGAGGCAATGCATGAAGAAATTTGTGAAAACTTTGAAAAAGTATAGGGCACCGTATATTTTCATCTGCCCCTTTTTTATCCTGTTCTTCATCTTCCAGTTGGTTCCGGTTGTTTTTACCGGATATATCAGTTTCACCGAATGGAATGGCTTGAAGACTCCTAAATGGGTCGGCCTGAACAATTATAAGATAATGTTCCAGGATTACATGTTCAAGGATGCGTTTTGGAACAATGTTTTTTATTGGATATGGGCTGTCGTGGGCATTTTGTTTTTTGCTCTCATGATAGCCACATGCATAAATAGTTCCCACATAAAATGCAAAAGGACTTTTCAAACGATAACCTTCCTGCCTTATGTATGTGCAAGTGTTGCCATGGGCCTTATCTTCATGATGCTTTTTGATGAGAACGCAGGTCTGATCAATGAGTTCATTGTTGCAATGGGGGGAAGCAGGATACCTTGGTTATCAAGCAGTAAGTATGCAAAAATACCGGTTATAATCCTCTTTATCTGGAGGAGCATACCTTGGTTTACGATAATCATCTATTCCGGATTGCTCAACATAAGCAAGGAATACTATGAAGCGGCAACCGTTGACGGCGCATCGCCTTTCCAGCAGTTCAGGCTGATAACAATCCCGCTTTTGAAGAACATCCTCTTTTTCTGTGCTCTTACAATAACCATCGACATTTGGAAGATGTTTAACGAATCCTATACCCTTTCCGGTCCTGGATCCAGCAACACCTCGCTTTTCCAGCTGGTATACGAATACGGATTCAAGACGTTCAAGCTCGGCTATGCCTCCTCCATCAGCGTCGTACTTATCCTTGTCCTCCTCGTGATTTCAATGGTTCAGTACAGGATGAGAAGGAACGATGGCGAAGTATAAGGGGGTAGGTATGAAAATCAAGAAACAAGATTTTGGACAGACGCTTGCAGTGAACATCTTCATGATCATCGTGGTCCTGGTGTGTCTTTTCCCGGTATTGTGGATGTGCATGATCTCCATAAAGAGTGTCGGAGAGAAGGTATCCGGCTTCAATGCCCTTACTGTTGAAAATCCGACACTTGGCAACTTCTCCAGGCTTTTCGAGCTCATCCCTGTATGGCAGAACCTGTACAACAGCGCTTTCACAACCATTATAGGAACCATCACAACGCTGTTCTTCTGTGCGTTGGCTGGTTTTGCATTTGCAAAATACAGATTCCCCGGCAGAAACAAGCTTTTCGCTTTTGTGATCGCAACAATGGCCATCAGTGCGGAAGCAGGTGCGATTCCGCTCTTTGTGATCATGAGAAAGCTCAATCTCATCAACAGCCTGTGGTCCCTGATAATCCCAAGGATTGCGACTGCAGTAGGAATCTTTTATCTGCGCCAGTACATGCTTGATGTTCCCGATGAGCTTGTGGAGGCGGCAAGAATAGATGGATGCAAGGAATTCGGAATTTTTATCCGCGTCATCTGTCCTGTCATCAAGCCTGCTTTGGCATCTTGGGCATCATTGACAATGATTGCAAGATGGAACGACTATTTCTGGCCGTTGCTTTTCTTGAACAAGAACAGTAAGTATACGTTGATGGTATCGGTTTCGATGCTCCCTGTCAGCGATGGCCTCGCAACCCCGTGGCAGGTTATTCTTGCTGGATGTACGCTTGTAATCGTGCCGGCCATAATTCTTTACCTTATCATGCAGCTCATGCAGAAATCCGGAAGTTTTGCCGGTGCCGTGAAGGGTTGATCCCAAAGTTGCATATTCCAGCCTGCTCCTTGTCTTGGATGCAGGCTTTTTTCATGGTCTGAAAGATATCCAGCTCCCATTTCCAGCTTCCTTTTTCCAGCATGGCTTAAGACATGCGTATGGCCTCGCTTTACTTCTGAAAGAATTTTTTTATTGAAGTTTATACATTTAGGGTGGACAATCAATATATGAGATACTTATCAGTTGATTTAGGAGCATCCAACGGCAAGGTGCTTGCCGGAGAGCTTCGCAATGGCAAGCTATGCTATGAAACCGTTTATCGCTTTAAGAACAACATGGTCAGACAGGACGGATGTCTGTGTTGGGATCTTCCTGGGCTCTTTTCAAATATCCTTGAGGGACTGAAGAGAGCAGGAAAGGCCGATTATGTCTCCATCGAGTGCTGGGGGGCTGATTTCGTTCTTCTTGATGAGGGGGATCAGATCATAACCCCTGCGGTAAGCTATCTTGATGCACGTTCGGACAGGGTCGGCATACCTTATGATAAGAAGGAACTTTATTTCAAGACGGGCTGCCATGATCAGAAATGGAATACCGTCAACCAGCTGCTGTCCATCGTTGAGGAGAGTCCGGAAATCCTTGACAGGGCTTCACGATTGATGTTCATTCCTGATTATCTGAACTATCTGCTTACTGGGGTCAAGGCGACGGAAAAGAGCATCGCATATACTTCCGCGCTGATAGATTATAAGACAGGGGAATGGGACTTCAGCTTCATAGATTCGCTTGGTATCCCTGTACGTCTTTTTTCTGAGATATCCGAACCTGGAAGAGTTATTGGAATAGTGACCGATGCGGTTGCAAGGGAAATAGGATATACACCTGCGGTGCTCATGGCCCCTTCATACGAGGGCTCTGCTTCCATATATGCTTCCGTCTGCCAGAATGGACCTGTAATGCTTTCGCTTGGTGGTTTCTCGCGTTTGGCGATGCTTACCGATGACGCGATTGTTTCCGGCATGGGATATGAGCAAAACATCTCCAACTGTCCGACATATGCCGGTTGCAATGTGTTTTTCAAAAGAATACCTGCCTTGATTCTTCTGCAGCGGCTCAAAGATGAGTTCAAGGAAGGTACAAGCTATGATGAGATCGAGAATCTTGCAAAGAAGGAGTCAGCCTTTCCAGGCATTATCGACATATTCGATCTGAGATTGCTCCAAGGTGGGAAGATCAGTGAGACAGTCGATCTGCTTCTTTCTGAAGCTGGGCTTGAGGCCTGTAAGAGCTTGGCGGATACCGCTTCGGTTATTTACTATTCGCTTGCTTTTGCATACGCCTCCCAGATTGAGAAGATGGAGGCTGTCACCGGAACAGAAGTGAAGGAAGTAAATATCACTGGCGGTGGAAGTAAGGACATGTTCCTTTGTTCTTTGATTGCCATGTATACAAGGAAGACAGTTGTTGCCGGACCGGTGGATGCGGTTGCGCTTGGAAACCTGATCATATCCATGGCCGCTACGGGAAGTCTAAACCTTTCTGAGCGTTATGAGATTCTGCTTTCCTCGTCCTGTTATACGACCTATCGAAGGAGCGAAGGCGTATAGCTTGGAAGCTGTTTTCAAATCCTCCGGCGGCGGAGGATTTTTTTATGTTTTTGAACTTTTTTCCATAACCATATTGACCAATTTCAAAAAATGGGAATAATTCCCAAATTGTGAAAAACTATAATACCCAGCAGAGAAATGTTCTTTTGGATTTTTTAAAAAAACGCAATGGGGCATACGTTTCGATAAATGAAATCAGCGGTTGTCCGGGCTTGTTGGCAAAAAGCACTCTATACAGGCTGCTTGGCAGACTGGAGGAGGAAGGAGTGCTGGAAAGTGCGATGGTGGGAGGAAACAAATGTTATGCGTACCGTCCTGCCGAATGCCATGATCATCTGCATATGACATGTGCGGTATGCGGAAGATGCATACATCTGGATGAAAAGGAAAGTTTGGAATTGAAAAATAGGCTTCTTTATGCTACGGGCTTTGAGCTTGATATTTTTTCCTCAGTGCTTTTGGGCGTATGCAAGGAGTGCAGGGCATGAAAAGACTTATTTTGATCCTGTTATCTTTTGTCCTGATCATTTTTTCTTCCTGCAGCCGGGATGAACGGACCGTGTCTGACAGACTTGTGATCACTGCTGTGAATTTCCCATGCTATGACGCAGCCCGGGCTATTGCCGACGACAGGGCGGATATACGCATGCTTCTCCCTGTTGGGACGGAAAGCCACAGCTACGAGCCAAGTCCGGAGGATATTGTCCGGATACTGTCATCCGACCTTTTCATATATACCGGAGGAGAAAGCGATTATTGGGTTGAGAGCCTTTTAAAGGATCTGGATGGGCAAGTGAAGACTTTCTCTCTGATCGGGCATGCGCCGGTGGTGTTTTACGAAAGCGAGGTGGATTCCCTGCAGAATGAGGGAGAAGAGGAGAGGGTTGTCTTTGATGAGCATGTATGGACCTCCCTGTCGAATGAGATTGCAATAATCAAGGCCTTATGCGGGACCATGAGCGGACTTGATATGGGAAGTGCCCCCTTCTTCGAGGATAATTGCAATGCCTATGTTTCCAAGCTTGAAGATCTCAAGGCTGGGTTTTCCAGCCTGTTCGATGAAGCGGGCCATCCTGAGATGGTTGTGGCCGACCGTTTTCCTTTAATCTATTTCGTTTCTGAATTCGATCTTCCTTATCTTGCCGCATTTCCCGGCTGTGCCAATGAAAGTGAACCGGGGGCGAAGACGGTCGCTTCCATCATCGACAAGGTGAAGGCTGAGAGAATCGGTTGCATTTTCCATATGGAGCTTTCCAACACCATGCTTGCAGAGCTAGTGGCGGAAGAGACGGGAGCAGGTGTCTACCAGTTCAACAGTTGTCATAATGTATCCAAACGGCAATTCGATGAAGGGATCACCTATGTCGATTTGATGCAGGAAAATCTTGAGACTTTAAGGAAGGCTTATTTATGAGCATGCTGATTAAGGCCGATGATCTGAGTCTAGGTTATGAGGGGAAAAGTGTAGCAGACGGGATTTCCTTTGAAATATCAAAAGGGGATTACCTTTGCATCCTTGGGGAAAACGGCGCCGGAAAAAGCACCCTGGTCAAAGCCATCCTAGGCTTGCATGCTCCGCTTTCTGGAACGATTTCCTATGGCCCAGGGTTTTCCAACAGGGAAATAGGGTATTTGGCACAGCAGACCATGGTGCAGCAAAGTTTTCCAGCCTCTGTGGAAGAAGTTGTTTTAAGCGGGATGGTGAACCGCCTTGGAAGGAGGTTTTATTATTCCCGCAGCCAGAAAAATGAGGCCTTCGGAAACCTGGGCAAGATGGGAGTGGAAGATTTGAGGAAAAAATCCTTCCAGGAGCTTTCCGGCGGCCAGATGCAGCGGGTGCTTCTTGCGCGGGCGTTGTGTGCCGCAGGTAAGGTGCTTCTTTTGGATGAACCGGTTTCCGGTTTGGATCCACATACTTCCTGTGGACTTTATTCGATAGTGGACAGGCTCAATGGCGAGGGCATGACGATAATCATGGTCACCCATGACATACATCCCGCTTTAAACAGTGCGAGCCATGTATTGTATCTTGGCAGGGGTTTCTTCTTTGGCCGCAAGGATGAGTATTTTGCATCCGAGACGGGAAGAAGGTTTTTGAAGGAGGCCGGACATCATGATTGAAATGCTTTCCTATCCGTTCATGCAGAGGGCGTTTGTAGTAGGCCTGCTTGTCTCCGTGTGTGCATCCCTTCTTGGCGTGTCATTGGTGCTCAGGCGCTTTTCGATGATTGGCGACGGGCTTTCCCATGTTGGGTTTGGAGCTCTTTCCGTAGCCTCCGTTTTAGGTCTTTCCCCCCTTGGATTCACCATCCCTGTTGTTGTGTTCTCTGCCATCCTGCTTTTGAGGATGAATGGCAGGAAGGGAATATCAAGTGACAGCGCAATTGCTTTGATAAGCGCCTCTTCCTTGGCCTTGGGCGTGATGATGATATCCTTTGTAAAAGGAACGAATACTGATATAAACAATTTCCTCTTCGGTTCTCTGCTTGCCGTTGGCAAAAGCGATGCTGTCTTTTCCATAATACTATCTCTTGTGGTGATATTATGCTACGTATTGCTTTATCCGCGCCTTTTTGCCGTTACTTTCGATCCTGTGTTTTCAAGGGCGGGCGGGCTGAAAAGCGAAAGGTACACGATGCTGTTGGCGATACTTTCCGCCCTCACAATCGTTCTTGGAATGAGGATGTTGGGCTCCCTGCTCATCAGTGCGCTCATAATCTTTCCCTCTCTCACCTCAATGCGGGTGTTCAAAACATATAAGGCGGTGACTTTTTCAAGTGCGCTTGTATCTGCATTTTCATTTATTATTGGAATAAGCATCTCATTCTTTGCAGGAACTCCCGTAGGGGCTTCCATAGTAATGATGAATCTTGGCTTTTTCCTTCTTTTCTCGATTGTCGGATTCATATTGAAAAGGAACCGCTAAAGGGCATCCTTTTTGATGAATACGATTTCTTTCTCCCTGTTTGCATCCTTTTTCAGGACAAAGCCGGGAGGAAGGAATTCCATCACACCTTTTATATCCGTTATCTTGTTGCAAGCGATGAACCTGACAAGCATGCCTCTTAGCATTTTTACATGTACGCCCTTTTCAACCAAGCCGTTTTTTCCTTTTTCGTAGAACGATACCTTTATGACCTCCATATCCTTTTTAAGGTATGGAAGCACCATCTTGGAGTATTCGTCGCTGGCCAGGTTGAGAATTGGAGAGCAATCTAATTTCTTAGCAACGCGTTCTGCCCAGTACCCATAAAGATCCATATATCCGGGAAAATTCAGTCTGCTTTTCATTTCCAGCCTGTATGGAAGTATTCCGTCCAGGGGCCGGAGTGCACCATAAAGGGCTGAAAGTATGAGCAGATGCTCCTGCAAAAACGAGTATTCCTCATCTGAAAATACATCGCTTGCCATATAGTTGTATTGTATGCCTTTAAAAAGCGGCAATGCGGCATGGCGCAGGCCGTTGCCAAAATCAATGCTTTTATATAAAAGGAAACTTTCATCAAGAAGCCTGCCTTTTATATCCAGTACCTCTCCAAGCTTTTTTTTGTCCAAAGAGGAAAGGAATCCTGCCAACATTCTTGCATCGTCTTCAAACATCGGGATACTCTGCGCCTCGATATGTATCTCTTCATCCTTCATCTGCTTTGCAGGTGATATGAGTATTTTCATTTCTCCAGTTTATCATCCCGAAGCGATTCTGTCCTTCCTACATTGAAAACAGTGGAAAATTTGAAAAAACATAATGATTTGGAAAGAAATTATGTTATTAACAAAGCCTAAGAAAATGTATAATGTTTCCAGGAGGCTGCATGAAACTTTTTCTTGATACTGCCGATGTCAATTTCATACGTTCAACATATTCCATGATCAATGCCGACGGAGTGATAACGAATCCAAGCCTGATAAGCAGAAGCCAGTCGAAGTACGGGTCTGCCGTGCTTGATTTGAAAGTGATCGGGAAATTCATAAACGAACATGGAGGGACGCTGCATGTGCAGACTGTCGGCAGGAGCTATGAGGATATCATGAAGGATGCTTCTTTCATTTTGGAAGAATTCGGCAAGGAGACGGTAGTCAGGATTCCCGTCAGCCGTGATGGGCTGGCTGCGATGTCCGCATTGTCCCGGGATGGTGTAAAAGTTGCAGGAACTTCCATATATACCTTTTCACAAGCCCTTTTGGCGGTCAAGGCGGGAGCCTCGCTGTTGACCGTTTATGCAGGAAGAATGGAAGAGAACGGTCTTGATTTCCAGGCCTTGGTGGAGCTCATAAAAAAATCGGTTCCCGAGCTATTCGTGCTCGTTGCAAGCATCCACTCGATGCGCATGGCGGAAAAAGCGGCCGAGGCGGGAGCTGATGGGATCGCCTATAAGCCTGAGCTCCTGTTTTCTGAGGTGGGATCGCTTTTGGTGAATAGGACCATGGATGGGTTTGCGGAAAGCTGGAAAAATACCTACGAGATTGGAAAATTTGAAAAAATATAATTAAATCTGTTTAAAGGAAGGTTGAAATGGATATTCATAAGATAACAGGAGTGATCAAGGACTACCCTTGGGGAAACGATTATTTTATTCCAAAGCTTTTGGGGATTCCTTCCAATGGACCGATGGGAGAGTATTGGATGGGCGCCCATCCGTCGGGAGATGCCGGAATCGAAGGTATAGTCAAGCTTTCGCGTGTGATAGAGGAAGATGCGGATAAATATATAGGGCCATATGCCAAGGAGAAATTCGGCTCCAAGCTTCCCTTCCTTTTCAAGGTTCTCGCTATAAACAATCCTCTTTCCCTTCAGTGCCATCCGAATAAAAGGCAGGCGGAGGAAGGCTGGCTCAAGGAAGAAGAGCTGAGAAAGAAAGGATTGGAGTACAATTATCAGGATGATAATGAGAAGGCAGAGGTAATTGAAGCTATAACCCCCATTACCGCGATGTGCGGATTTCTCGCTTTGGAGAAGATCAATGAGAACTTCAAGTCCTTCATCCCAAGATCTTGCGAGAAGTTCAATCTGCTTAAAAGCAGCATAAAGGATATGTTTCTCGCCCTTTACCGCCTAGGAGAGGACCAAAAGACAGAAGTGCTTTGGGAATATAAATCTAATCTTATACAAAAAAAAGACAAGGTGAAGGATGGTGATTTTCTTACATATAAAGGTGTTGCCATGGAGGCGTTGGACGAGTATCCGGGGGATATAGGGGCGCTGGCTCCGATATTCATGAATATCGTTCATCTGAACCCCGGTGAAGCTTTGTACCTCGAGCCTGATACCTTGCATGCATATGTTTATGGTAATGGAGTTGAGCTCATGAGCGCTTCCGATAATGTCCTGCGTGGCGGGCTCACCCATAAGAAGATTGATCTTGCCGAACTTTCATCCATAATGAGTTTTGAGCCGTCAATCCCTTCCAAAGCGCAAATGGAGAAGGATGCTTGTGGCAGGATCAAGGCGGTTGTTCCTTCATCTGCTTTCTCTCTTCTTACCTGTAACAAGGGTTTTTACAGCATCGACAAGCCGGAAACGGCCATATTGCTCTCCATAGAGGGGGATGTGACAGTAAGCCAGGGGGAGGAAAAGCTGCTGCTCAAGAAGGGGCAGGCTTGTTTCATTCCGTATTGTGCAGCCCCTTATTCCATCGATGCGTCGGCATTGGCTTTCATGGCAAAAATTCCGGATTGACATTGTGCGCGGCTTTTCCTTATCTTTTCGGGAAAAGCCGGATTGTCATCTGCTATTGACCAGATTCTTATCAATCGTTACTTTGTAAAGTGGTTAACATATATGAAAGAGCATATTGGTTGGAACCTTCGCAATCTTGATCAGCTTTTTGACCGGACAATGGAGGAAAAATTAGGCTATCCTGTCGCTCAGCTGAGGGTGTTGGGATTTGTTTCTGGCCGGGGCGATGATATCACATATCAAAAGGATATAGAGCGGATGTTCATGGTCTCACGTGCCGCCGTTTCTACGACGATAGACAAGATGGAGAAGTCAGGATTGTTGAAACGATGTCCTTCTGAACGTGATAGAAGGCAAAAATATGTCAAGGTGACTGAAAAAGGTTTTCAAGTTGCTGAACTTTGTTATAAAAACCTTATGGATATGGAAGATAGCCTTGTCGAGTATCTTGGAAAGGAAGATGTGGCCTCGTTCCTTGAAATCTGTTCCAGGATAAGAGAAAGGCTGGAGGAGTTCTGATGCTTAAGATTCTTTTCTCCCGTATAAGGGAATATAAGAAACAGACGATACTTACACCGGTTCTGATGGTTGGCGAGGTTCTGATGGAGGTCCTGATACCAGCCATCATGGCGCAGATCATAGATGTCGGGGTAACACAAGGCGATCTGCCGTATACCTTCAAAATGAGTGCGCTGCTTATTCTTGCCGCATTCATGTCCATGTTCTTCGGCGTATTGGGCGCACGTACAGCAGCAGTTGCCAGTGCCGGTTTTGCGCGCAATATACGACATGACATTTATTATAAGCTGCAGGATTTCTCATTCTCGAACATCGATAGGTTCAGCACATCCAGTTTGATCACCAGGCTGACTACGGACGTGCAGAACGTGCAGATGGCGTTCCAGATGATAATCAGGATGTTCGTCAGATCGCCGATCATGTTCATCTTTGCCATTCTTATGGTCCTGCGTAATGGAGGCTCACTTGTTTTTGTCTATGCCGTTGCCATTCCGATTCTGGTTTTTATGATCGTCTTTATGATGAATAAGGCGCATCCGAATTTTGAGAATGCGTTCAAAAGCTATGATGGGCTTAACAGGGTCGTGGGTGAGAACCTGACCGGCATCAGAACAGTCAAGGCTTATGTCCGGGAAGAGGCGGAAATGAAGAGGTTTGACGAATCGGCAGGCCAGATTTATAAGAATTTTGTCAAAGCCCAGAAAATAATGGCTCTCAGCCAGCCGGTCATGATGTCCGTAATGTATCTGTGCACCATAGCCGTTTCTTATATCGGGGCCCGGCTTATAAATATTTCCCATATGAGCACTGGACAGCTGATGAGTGTCTATACTTATAACGCACAGATATTGATGAGCCTTATAATGGTGGGAATGTTCATGGTCATGGTCACCATTTCCAGGGCGAGTGCGGAACGTATAGTAGAGGTGCTTACCACGGTTCCGGACATGGATAAGAATGAAAATGGATTGAAGGCTGTCGCAAATGGAGATATCGAATTCGAACATGTCAATTTTGCTTATAAGCAAGGATCTCCGGTTTTGGAGAATATAAGCTTTAAGATAAAGAGCGGCCAGATGATAGGCATCTTGGGACCGACCGGGAGCGGAAAAAGCACTCTGGTGTCGTTGATTGCACGCCTTTATGATGTGACCGATGGATCTGTTAAGGTTGCCGGTCATGATGTGAGGGATTATAACCTCAAAGCATTGAGAGACGAGGTTTCGGTGGTGCTTCAGAAGAATCAGCTGTTCTCTGGGACGATAGAAGAGAACCTCAGATGGGGCAACAAGGATGCGAGTGATGAAGAGATGATACGAGCCGCAAAGGTTGCCGCAGCCGATCCTTTTGTCTCGGCTTTGAAAGAAGGGTATAAGAGCCATGTCGAACAAGGAGGAAGCAATTTCTCCGGAGGACAGAAGCAAAGGCTCTGCATTGCCAGGGCTTTGCTTAAAAAGCCTAAAATCCTGATTATGGATGACAGCACCAGCGCTGTCGATACCGCTACAGACAGGCAGATACGCCAGGCTCTGAAAAATGATGTCAAGGATCTGACTAAAATCATAATCGCCCAGCGCATTTCTTCTGTTGAGGATGCGGATGAGATCATAATGATGAACAATGGCCGTATAGAGGATATCGGCACACATTCCGAGCTATTGCTGCGCAACGAAAACTACCGGGGGCTGTATGAGACCCAGGTCAAAGGCAAGGAGGAGGACTGATATGCTCAGAGCCAGAGGTTCAGCAAGGGCCAAAAACCCATCAAAGGTACTAAAACGCCTCTTCAAGGTCGTTTTCAAGGGCCATCTGCCTGTTTTCATTTTCGTTATTTTCTGCATAATCTGTACCGCGCTTGCCACGGTGTATGCTTCTAATTTCATGGAAACACTCATAGACGGCTATATAACTCCGCTTGTGAATAATCCGAATCCGGATTTCCAGCCCCTTGTTTTAGCGCTGGTTAAGTATGCAGTTGTGATTGCGGTTTTTCTTGTACTTCCGTCTTATATGATCCAAAGGACGATGATCAAGGTATCCCAGGGAGCTATTCTCGATATACGCTGCAAGATGTTCAAAAAGCTTGAATCACTTCCACTCAGCTATTTCGATACCCATCCACATGGAGAGATCATGAGCCGTTTCAGCAACGATACCGATACGCTCAACCAGATGCTCAGTCAGGCTCTTGTCCAGGTGATGAGCGCTACGCTCACCATCGCTTTCCTTTTGGGCTCCATGTTCATCAATTCCTGGATTATGGCGCTTGTTGTCATTTTTTTCATTTTCCTGATGTTCAAGGTTACGGGTTCTGTTGCCTCGAAAAGTGGCAAGCATTTTGTGCTTCAGCAACGAGATCTCGGAGCTGTCAATGGATTTATAGAAGAGATGATCAATGGACAGAAAGTGATCAAGGTGTTCACCCATGAGGAGGAAAGCAAGGCGGATTTTGACCGTTTGAACGACCAGCTCAACCAGTCTGTCGCCCTTGCAAACGGATATGCGAATTCCATGGGGCCTGTAAGTGCGAATATGAGCAACCTGCAGTATGTGTGTCTTGTTCTCGTAGGCAGCGTGCTTACAATCCTTTCACCTTCCTATACCGTGGGAGCCCTTGCCGCGTTCTTGCTGCTTTCAAGATCCCTGTCCAATTCTGTCAGCCAGATTGCTCAGCAGTCGAACAGCGTTCTTCTTGCGCTTGCTGGAGCGGAAAGGATTTTTGAGCTTCTTGACGAGGATGGCGAGGTTGATAACGGATATGTCACCCTCGTGAATGCCAAGGTTGAAAACGGTGTTATAACGGAGAGTTCTGAAAGGACGGGCGTATGGGCCTGGAAGCATCCTCATACCGACGGCAGCGGTACCACATATACTCTTTTGAAGGGCGATATCGTGATGAAGGATGTGGACTTCGGATATGTTCCAGACAAAGTCGTCCTGCATGATATCTCGCTTTATGCCAAGCCCGGGCAGAAAATTGCCTTTGTAGGTTCCACTGGGGCTGGAAAAACCACGATAACAAACCTGCTTAACCGTTTTTATGATATACAGGATGGTAAGATCCGGTTTGATGGTATTAATATCAACAAGATCAAGAAGAGCGACCTGCGCAGGTCTTTGGGTATGATCTTGCAGGATACCAACCTTTTTACAGGTACCATCCGGGCAAATATCCGGTTTGGAAGGCTTGATGCGACCGATGAGCAGATAGAGGAAGCCGCAAAGCTTGCCAATGCACATGATTTCATCATGCGCATGCCAAACGGATATGAAACTGTCATAACCAACAACGGTGAGGGGTTGTCGCAAGGGCAGCGGCAGTTGCTTGCAATAGCACGGGCTGCTGTTGCAGATCCTCCCGTAATGGTCATGGACGAGGCTACAAGCAGCATCGATACCCACACAGAGGCGCTTGTGCAGGCAGGTATGGACAGGATAATGGAGAACCGCACCGTGTTTGTTATAGCCCATCGTCTTTCCACTGTCCGCAACAGCGATGCGATCATGGTCCTTGAGCATGGACGCATAATCGAAAGAGGCGATCATGATGATCTGATTGCCCAGCATGGTGTGTATTATAGATTGTATACCGGTGCGTTCGAACTGGAATGATGTTTATGCTTTTCATGGCTATGAGATCTTCATAGCCATATTTTTTTCCTCCATTTTTTTCTTTTACCCAATAAAAAGCCGTATAAAGCCAATTTTTTTGGGCTTACAGAATGTTTTTGTGAGCCAAAAGGTAAAAGATATGGTATCCTTTGACAAGGAGGTTTCCCGTGAACTTTGATTGTGTGTTCCTATCCAAGGATTCCAGGTTGGACAATGGTCATGAACATGAGAAAAGGGGTTTGTGGGAAAACTATGCATTGACCGTATCGGTCATCTATCCGTCCTGCTCTTCAATTGAACCGGGTAAATTCAAAGAAATTCTTGATTCTTATCTGTGTTCCGCTAAGCTTGAATGCACCATGGTAAAAGGGGAAGTAGAGGATGGTTTTCTTATTCTTAACACAAACTTCTTTGAAATGTACCTGCTTTGCTCAAAGATACTTTCTTTAAACAGTTTCATCTTTGCCGAACTTTTGGATAAGGGAATATGCCTTTACAATATGAAATGGAATAGGAAAGAAAAACGTTTCAGACAAGGAGAGGAGAAGGTATACTCCGATTCTCAGCTTGAGGATGGGGATTTGATACTTTCTTTACAGAATTCCGGGTTTTCAATCAAGGCTAAGGATTTGCTTTCATCCGTTTCAGAGCTTTCCGGCAGCTTTTATGGGAATTATGGATATCTTGAGCATGAGGTTTTGAAAAAGATAGTCGAGGAATGCTGCCATTCATCGATGGATCCGGAAACTCTGGTCACCTATAGGCGTATACACCTGGTAAAGGAATCAGAGATGGATGATGCGAATGAGCTGATGCGTGATCTGGTCAGACGGGATAGACAGGAAAAGCGGACAAAGAAAAAAACTTGAGCGTCATTCTCTCTTGTTTTTTTGATATATAAATTTAATCCTAAATCGGAATAAAATATATTTATATTCTGATTTACTCGTAAAGGTAGTTTACAAGCGCTTTCACCGAAACCTTTATCAGTTCCTCATAGTTTCTTATCGGCTTGATCCTGTTTTTTCTTCTCTGATCCAAAATGATGGAAAACATGTTTTCGCAGGTCGTCTTTTCTGCTTCTTTTCTTATTTTCAGTTTTCCCTCATACAGTGCTTTTGTAAACACTTTCGCTTCATCGAAGAAGGCATCATCATCCTTCAGTCTGGCTATTATGGTCATGTCATCATCGCTCAGATTGTCATGAAGACTTTCCATTTCAAATATCATTTCACATAAAAGATTTCTGAGTTCCTGCTTTTTTGTTACGGATGAACTGGTGATTGCTTTGATTTTTTTTATGTTCTCTTCGCTGATTGAAGAGAGTATCTCATAAAAGAAGTCCTCTTTGCTCGAAAAGAAATTGTAGAAAGTTCCCTTTGCAATACCTGTCTTGGCTGTGATTTCCTCGACTGCGATTTTCCTATACGGCTTGCTTTGCAACAAGAGAAGTGCATTGGCTTTGAGCCTGTTTTTGATTTCAATCCGGTCATTTTCCGTAAAAATCTTGGGCATTATGATCCCTCCTGTGACTGGAATTGTGGATACCGGTCATTTTAAAATGGGTTCAATCATTTGTAAAGCATGATATTTCAAGTTGCGGAAATTGTCGTAATATGATATTAATAAAAAGACGTGTACCAGAGAAGGGGGGAGGGATTATGTATAAAGGTATCGTTTGCATCTGTTTTTCCTTCCCCATGCTTCCGGTTTGAAAGCCTTTTGATTTCCCCCGGTTTCAGATCAATTCTAATTTAGGAGAAAATACATGCTAAGGCTTTTTAAATATGCATTGAGACGGAAAAGGTTATACCTGTTTTCGTTCCTCGGACTTTTTTCTGCCGTGACCGCCGACGCCTTCTTGCCGAAGGTCACGCAGCTGATCATAGATGATGTGTTTGTATCCGGAGATTCCGGTATGCTCATGCGCTATCTTTTTCTGATTCTTCTTCTCTCATCGGTGATGGCGCTCGGCTATTATGTGCAGGAATATTGCTCCGATAGGATGAGCTCGTTTTCCCAAAAGGGCATGCGAAGAGATCTTTTTTCCCATATACAGAAAATGGACATGGGATTTTTCAGCAAAAACAGCCCTGGTGAGCTGATGAGCCGTACAAAGCAGGATGTGGAGAATGTTGGTTTCGTATTCGGCTTTGTCGGAGTGTTTACTGTCGAGATACTTTTTCATACGTTCATTTTTTTATACATGCTTGTGAAAATAAACATCTACGGGGTGATCGTTCCTGCAATCATCATGCCGATAATATTTTTTATAGCATTTTTCGCTGAAAAAAAAGGTGATGCGGTATATGACGAGATAAGCGATGAGACCGCTGATATGAACGAGGATGCCTCCGAGGTCCTGGGCGGGATAAGAACGGTCAAGGCTTTTGGCAGGGAAGAATATGAACAGATCAGGTTCGAGCGGCATAACAGAAGGTTTTTCCGCTTGAATCTTAATGTGGATTTTTTATGGGCGGATACCATGAGTCCCATGAGCGCGCTTGCCCGTGCCATGCAGATACTTTCCGTATTTTCTTCCGGCATTCTGGTCATAAGAGGCAATATGAGTCTTGGAGAAGCTGCTGCGGTGACTCTTTATGTTTCCAATCTTGCTTGGCCTATGATGGATCTTGGTTGGGTTTTGCAAGCTATCAGTACGGCAAATGCTTCGGCAAGAAAATTATTGGATATCTTTGATAATGAAAGCGTGATCAAGGATGGAAATACATCTCGGATTGATTTGTCAGGACCGCTTATTTTTGATGATGTCTGTTTTGAAAAGGAAGGTAAAAAGATACTTGATGGTATCTCTTTCACTTTAGAAAAGGGTCGGACCCTGGGCATAATGGGTGCCACCGGCAGCGGAAAAAGCACAATCTGTTCGCTTTTAACCCGTTTTGCGGATCCTTCTTCAGGAAAAATAACCTATTCTGGAATCCCCATTTCAGAAATGAAGCTTTCCGTGTTGAGAAAGCTTACGGCCATGGTTGGTCAGGACACCTTCCTTTTCTCAGATAGAATAGATGAGAATGTTAAGATCGGTGAAAAAGATACCATGAGCGGGGATGCTGTCCTATCAGCCTTGAAAAGTGCTTGCGCCCTTGATTTTGTTAATCGTCTTTCTGAAAAGGAAGCGACGGTCATAGGCGAAAAGGGAGTCGGGCTTTCAGGGGGACAGAAGCAGAGGATCAGCATAGCGCGGGCTTTTGCAAAAAATGCACCGCTTCTTGTATTGGATGATGCCACCAGCTCACTTGATATGGAAACTGAGAAAAAAATCCAGAAGAGCGTAAAGGCCCTTTCAAAATGCAGCAAGATAATAATCGCGCATAGGATAAGTGCGGTTCGCCATGCCGATGAGATCATATACCTTGAGAATGGCAGGATTGCAGAAAGGGGAAGCCATGAAAGCCTTATGGAAGCAAACGGGCTTTATCGGCGAACTTATGAGGCTCAGTATGGGAGGACCATGTAATATGGCGGTGGAAACATTCAGAACTGACGAAAAAAATGCCTCGTCCGACAAGAGGCGGATCTTGCAGCGGGTTTTCTCATATCTTGGTCAATATCGCAAAGAAATCATATTGTCCATCATTCTTATGACGGTCTGTTCTCTGATAGTGATCATACTGCCGAGGATAGTGGAGCATGCGATTGATGTGGATATCATGAATAAGGATGTCTTTGCACTGGCAAAAACAGTAGCGTTGGGTTTTTCCCTCTGTCTCATCTGGTGGCTTTGCAATACTGTGAGGATGCGGAAGATGGCAAAGGTTGCAAACAGCATAGTATATAAAATAAGGCGCGATGCCTTTGCCCATCTGGGTTCTTTGAGCCTGTTCTATTTTGATTCCCGCCCGACCGGTAAGATCCTTTCCAGGCTCATAAACGATGTGACCGGAATGAAGGATATGATGAGCCAATTGGTGACCAGCATACTGCCAAATATAATAATGATAGTCGGAATATTGGTGGCAATGCTTGTTTCAAATTGGATTCTGGCTTTAAGTGCAATCGTTGTTGTACCGCTTTTTATAATTGCCACTTATTTTGTGACAATAAAAGGTTTTTCAAACTGGGAGAATTACAGGAAGAAACAATCCAATTTGAACGCATTCAGCCATGAAAACTATTCCGGAATAAGGATCATACAGTCCTTTAATGCGGAAAACGAAACCGAAGCGACTTTTGAAAATATCATAAACGAGGTGGAAGCGGGTTGGAACAAGGCTGTAAGGAGAAGCGACCTGATGAATATCGTGTGGTCGATGGCAAATGGACTGGGACTGATATCGCTTTATTTTATCGGATATTTCATATTGGGCACGGGAAAGAACGAAATAGGGGAATTGGTTGCATTCTCCTCTTATCTTACCTTGTTCTGGATGCCTATAAGGCAGCTTGCCATGACCTATAACCAGCTTACAAACAACATCACGGCAGCCGGAAGGGTTTTTGAGCTTTTGGATACTCCTGCAAACATTTTGGAATCTCCGGATGCGAAGGCCTGTGAGATAAAGGATGGATCGGTATGTTTTTCTTCCGTTTCGTTTGCATATCCGGATGAACCCGAAAAGCTGATTCTTGAAAATCTTTCCTTCCATGTTCCAAAAGGAAGGACTATCGCATTGGTCGGTGCGACAGGAGCTGGGAAAACTACAGTGATAAACCTGATAGCCCGGTTCTATGATCCTGTCTCCGGAGCAGTACTCATAGATGGCATGGATATCCGTGATATGAGATTTTCGGATTTGAGGAAAGCCGTATCCGTAATGACTCAGGAGCCGTTTCTTTTCTCAGGCACCATAAGAGAAAACCTTTTGTATGGCAATGAGGATGTTGAGGAAGAGAAAATACGTTCTGCCTGCCGGATGATAGGTGTGGAGAAATTCATTCTATCATTGCCGGATGGATATGAGAGCAAGGTGGTCTCAAGCTCCTTTTCTCAAGGACAGAGACAGCTTCTTGCCCTTGCCCGTACTCTTATTTCCGATCCTCGCATATTGATCCTTGATGAGGCTACAAGTGCAATCGATACGGAAAGTGAGATACTTGTGCAAAAAGGTATGAATCTCATAATGGAGGGCCGTACGAGCTTTGTGGTGGCGCATCGCCTTTCGACAATAAGGAATGCCGATGAGATTTTCGTCATCCAAGATAAGACAATTGTCGAATGCGGGAACCATGAGAATCTTGTGAAAAAGGAGCATGGGATATACCGCGCTCTTTATGAGGCACAGTTTTCCACAATATGATTTTTGTGATTAAGTCACATATTCAAGGTACACACCATTGCAGAAATGTATTATATTTATGCTAAGGTCATGGACTGGGAATCATTTTGAATAAGGAGAAAAATGCTATGAAATGGGTATGCACGCTTTGTGGTTATGAATATGAGGGCGAAGAGCTTCCTGAGGATTTTGTATGTCCTCTTTGTGGAGCAGGCGCCGATGCTTTTGAAAAAGTGGAGGAGTGAGCCTCAGGCCCGCACCATTTTTCACCGCCAGGATTCCTGGCGATTTTTTTTGCCTCATGCTCTCTTCCTTTTTGTCTATGGGTGGAAAAAAACTTTATAATGCGTTACTTTCGTAAAGTATGAAGAACGTCCTGTTTTCACATTTGAGGCCGTATGCAAAAGAGTGTGTCCTTGCACCGGTTTTCAAGCTTTTGGAAGTGGTTTTTGAGCTTCTGGTTCCACTGGTGGTTGCCGCAATAGTCGATGTCGGAATTGCCGGTTCGGATTTTCCCTATATCATCAAAATGGTTGCTTTGATGTTCGTGCTTGGAATTGCCGGCCTTGCAGTGAGCATAACTGCCCAATATTTTTCTGCAAAGGCGGCCACCAGCTTTGCACATGATGTCAAAAGGGATCTGTTTAAGAAGATTCAGGCGTTGTCGGCAGGGGATGTGGATGCAATAGGTCCGGCCACCTTGCTTGTGAGGATGACGAATGATATGAATTTTGTCCAAAGCGGCTTGAATATGACGCTTCGTCTCCTTTTGAGAAGCCCGTTTGTGGTGCTGGGGGCTGCGGTGATGGCTTTTCTGGTCGATTTCCGTTGTGCTCTGATCTTTGCTGTTGTCATACCTCTTTTGGCCCTGGCCGTTTGGATTTTGATGGCTTTCACCGTTCCCCGTTATAAGATGGTGCAGCGCAATATGGATAAGGTTCTTTCAAAAAGCCGTGAAAACCTTTATGGCTCGCGGGTGATAAGGGCTTTCTGTCTTGAAGAGGATGAGGATAAGGCTTTCCTTTCCGATAATGCCAGCCTGCTGAAATCCCAAATCGCGGCTTCAAGAATATCCAGCCTCACCAATCCTCTGACGAGCGTGATAATAAATTTTGCAATTATCGTTCTTATATATTATGGTGCCATTCGTGTTGATTTTGGATACATCAGCCAGGGAGCTTTGATCGCTTTAGTGAATTATATGAGCCAGATATTAACGGAGCTCATCAAGTTGGCCAATCTCATTATCACCATAAGCAAGGCTCTTGCTTCCGCAAGAAGGGTTGAGGCCGTGTTCGAGACTCCGGAAGGCCAGAAAGATGGTGATGACGATGTTTTTCTGCAGCAGGGGGATGCCATCAGTTTTGATAATGTTTCATTCAGGTACTTTCCTAATGCAGGTCTTGCTTTGGACGGTATATCATTTTCCATCGGCAGGGGAAAGACATTGGGGGTTATCGGAGGTACAGGCAGCGGGAAAAGCACACTTGCCTGCCTGCTGATGAGGCTTTACGATCCTAGCGAAGGAAAAATAGAAATACATGGAAAGAATATCCTCTCTTACAGGATGTCCGTGCTTAGGAGCCATGTGGCCATGGCCCTGCAGAAGGCCAGATTATTCTCAGGGACGATAGAAAGCAATCTCCGGTCGGCAAATCCACTCTGCAGCGAGGAAGATATAAAAAAGGCGCTGGAAACCGCACAGGCATGGGATTTTGTCCAAAAGAAAGGTCTTTCCTGCAAGGTTGAGAGCGGAGGAAAGAATTTTTCCGGAGGACAGAGGCAGAGGCTATCGGTGGCCCGTGCCGTCCTCAGAAATCCGGATATCCTTATTTTGGATGATAGCTCATCTGCATTGGATTATGCTACAGAGGCCTCCTTGAGGACATCCCTTTCGAAGCTCTCTTGTACAAAGGTCATCATAAGCCAGAGAGCTTCAAGTGTGATGGGCTCAGATCTGATCCTGGTGCTCGATCAAGGACGGCTTACCGCTTCCGGCACCCATGATGAGCTTTTGAAAACCTGTGAGATATACAGGCAGATTTACCATACCCAGTTCAAGGAGGCATCGAATGTATAAAAATGCTTTGAGAAGATGTCTTGCCCTGGTTAGAAAGCATATGGTTCTTGTTGTTCTGACTGTCATATTTGCCTTACTGTCGGTTGCCGCCTCCCTTTACATACCGTTGTTGATAGGTAGGGCGGTGGATCTGGTTGTAGGAATTGGACAGGTGGAATTCGATGAACTGTACAAAGTCCTGTCCATGATTCTTGTTTCCGCGCTTGTATTCTTTTTCTCGCAGTATTTTGTAAGCCGCATAAGCAACGGGATTGCATATCGGATTGGAACGGAGCTGAGGGAAAAAGCATTCTTGAAGATCAACCGTCTTCCGCTCTCGTACCTTGATACAAGAAAAGTTGGTGACATAGTATCTAGGATAGGAAATGATACCGATCAGTTTACAGATGGATTCCTGCTTGGTTTTGCCCAGATATTGACCGGCCTGGCCTCGATAATCGGAACGCTTTACTTCCTTTTGAGGGTTAATTTGATTCTCTCCTTGACTGTTCTCCTTCTGACTCCTTTTTCACTTTTTGTCGCCTCATTCATCGCAAAGAGGACCCACCGCATGTTCAGAAGCCAAGCGGAGAGGAGGGCTGAGCAGACTGAATATACGGACCAATCGATAAACTCGGATAAGGAGATAAGGTGCATGTGCATGCAAAATGAGGCGGAAAAGGATTTCGAGAGGATCAATTCCGAGTGGGCATATTGCAGCATGAGAGCAACATTTTATTCTTCCCTTACCAACCCATGCACCAGATTTGTGAACAGCATGGTATATGCGGTGGTCGCTCTTGCAGGAGGAATACTTGCCCTGCGCGGAATGATCACTGTCGGAGCACTCACCAGCAGTCTTGCATATGCCAAGGAATACTCGAAGCCTTTCAATGATATAACAGGTGTGGTAACCGAGCTGCAGAACGCTCTTGTTTGTCTTGATCGTGTGCTTGCCTTCATAGATGAGAAGGAGGAGAATGAGATTCCCTTTGATGGCAAACTCCTGCATGGAGGGGTGGCGTTTGAGGATGTATGCTTTTCGTATGATCCAAAAGAACCGTTGATCGAACATTTTTGCTTAAATGTTCCTGAAAAGAGCCACGTGGCGATTGTCGGACCGACAGGTAGTGGGAAAACCACGATCATCAACCTTCTCATGAGGTTCTATGAGCCGGTGTCGGGTGCTGTCAAGATCGGTAATATTGACATTTCAAAGGTTTCACGCAGAAGCCTGAGAGGTAATATTGGGATGGTTCTTCAAGATACTTGGATAAAGAATGCAAGTGTCAGGGAGAATATCACCATGGGACGTGAAAGTACAGATGAACAGGTGGAAGAGGCTGCAAGGATGGCTCATGCCGATGGGATAATCCGGCGTCTTGAGCATGGGTATGACACAATAATAAGCGACAGTGAGTCTTCTTTGAGCCAGGGTGAACGCCAGCTGCTCTGCCTTGCGCGTATTTTCCTGCGCATGCCGGATATCCTTGTCCTTGACGAGGCTACGAGCAATATTGATACCCGTACAGAGCTTCTGATCCAGGATTCCTTTGCTAAAATGAGCTGCGGCCGGACCTCGTTCATAGTCGCCCACCGCCTTTCAACCATAGAGAACGCAGATTTGATAATCGTTCTGAAGGACGGCAGGGTGGAAGAGATGGGCAGGCATGAGGAGCTTTTGGAAAAGGGAGGTTTCTACAATACCCTGTACCACAGCCAGTTTGCCCATGCATGAAGAAAAAAAGATTGTAAATTGGAGATGATAAAAAAAGCAGCCAGCGGTTAGCTGACTGCTTTTCTTTGTGCCTTGTTCAGATTGCTCAGGCTTCTTCTTTCCACGGCCTGCCGTAGAAGGAATCGAGATAGAGCTGCTTGATCTGGCTGATAAGCGGATATCTCGGGTTGCTTCCTGTGCACTGGTCGTCAAAAGCCTTGACGGACAGTTCATCGACAGCAGCAAGGAATTCCGCTTCATCGACTCCCCATTCCTGGATGCTTGCAGGTACTCCGAGCTCCTTCTTGAGAGCTTCGATTCCCTGAATAAGGATTTCCACTTTCTCTTCAAGCGTCTTTGCATTCCTGCTGTCGAAGAGGTCGGTATTCTTAGCATTGTTGACAGGTGTCGAGATGTAATCTGCAACACGTGCATATCTGCTTATGACCGATGGGAACTCATACTGCGGGAAGGATGCCTGCTTTGTCGGGTTGTCGTTCGCATTGAAGCGTATGACATTGGTAAGAAGCAGTGCATTAGCCATTCCGTGTGGTACGTGGAACCTTGCTCCAAGCTTATGGGCCATTGAGTGGCAGACTCCAAGGAATGCGTTGCTGAATGCCATACCCGCCATTGTTGAAGCGTTGTGAACCTTTTCCCTGGCTTTCTTGTCCGTGCCGTCTGCATAAGCTCTCGGCAGGTACTTGAAAATGATTCTTGCAGCCTCAAGGGAGAGCGAGTTTGTATAATCCGTGCTCATCGAGGATACGAGTGCTTCAAGGGCATGTGTAAGAACATCGACTCCGCAGCTTGCGGTGAGTCCCTTGGGCTGTCCCATTGCCAGCTTGCTGTCGACGATCGCCATGCTCGGGGTAAGCGCATAGTCTGCGATTGCCCACTTCATGCCGGTCTTCTCATCGGTGATGATTGCGAACGGGGTCACCTCGCTTCCGGTTCCGCTGGTGGTCGGAATACATACGAGTTCGGCTTTCTTTCCCATGTTCGGGAATGCATAGATCCTCTTCCTGATATCCATGAAGCGGAGTGCAAGACCCTCGAACTTCACTTCCGGATGCTCATACAAAAGCCAGATGATCTTTGCAGCATCCATCGGAGAACCGCCGCCTACTGCGATGATGATGTCCGGGTTGTATGCATTGACAAGCTGCATTGCTGTGTTGATTGTTCCAAGTGTCGGATCCGGTTTGACCTGATGGAAGACCTCGGTCTCCACGCCGATCTTGTTGAGTGTATCGGTGATGTCATCAATCATTCCGCTTGAGAAGAGGAAGCTGTCGGTGACAATAAAGGCTCTCTTCTTTCCTTCGAGCTCCTGGAGAGCAACCGGGAGACAGCCGTATTTGAAATAGATTTTCGGTGGAAGCTTGAACCAAAGCATATTCTCTCTCCTCTCTGCCACGGTCTTAACGTTCAAAAGGTGCTTGGGGCCGACGTTCTCACTGATGCTGTTGTTGCCCCAGCTGCCGCATCCGAGCGTAAGGCTTGGCTCGAGGCGGAAGTTGTAGATATCGCCGATAGCTCCCTGGCTTGCAGGCATGTTGATAAGCACGCGGCTTGTCTTCACGGTCTTGCCGTAGTTGTCGATCTTATCCTGTTCCTTTTCGTCCACATAAAGTACGGAAGTGTGTCCGAAGCCGCCAAGTGCGATGAGCTTTGCAGCCATGAGACATCCTTCTCCATAGTTATCACAGGAATACATTCCCAAAACCGGGGAAAGCTTTTCATGGGCGAAAGGCTCTGAAGCCTCCACCTTCTTTACTTCTCCAATAAGAACTTTGGTATCCTTAGGCACTGTGAATCCTGCGATCTCTGCAACCTTGTATGCCGGCTGTCCTACAATCTTGGGGTTTACTGTTCCTCTCTGTGGGTCAAGAATGACTGCTGCAAGCTTATCGTGCTGTTCCTTTGTAAGGAACTGTGCACCCTGTTCCTTGAGCTCTTTCTTCACTTCGCTGTAGATGTCCTTATGAACGATGATCGACTGCTCTGATGCGCAGACCACACCGTTGTCGAATGTCTTACTCATCAAAATCGATGCTACAGCCATCTTGATGTTACAGCTCTTGTCAAGAAGGGCGGGAGTGTTTCCGGCTCCAACTCCGATTGCCGGCTTTCCGGAAGAGTAGGCCGATTTGACCATTCCGGGACCACCGGTTGCAAGGATGAGGTTCACAAGAGGATGCTTCATCAGATAATCGGTCTTTTCCATTGTAGGCTCTTCGATGAATGCGATGATATCCTCCGGCGCGCCTGCCTCAACAGCTGCATTGAGTACGATGCGGGCCGCATCGCATGTGCATTTCTTTGCTCTCGGGTGCGGGCTAAAGATGATTGCGTTCCTGGTCTTGAGCGCGATCAAAGACTTGAAGATTGCCGTACTTGTGGGGTTTGTTGTCGGGATTATGCCGCAGATGACACCTTTGGCTTCTGCGATCTTCTTGATACCGAATCCCGGGTCGTCCTCGATGATTCCACAGGTTTTTTCATCCTTGTACTTGTGGAAGATATACTCTGCTGCGAAATGGTTCTTGATGACCTTGTCCTCAATGATTCCCATTCCTGTTTCCTGAACGGCATCCTGGGCAAGAGAGATTCTTGCGTTGTTGGCAGCGATTGCCGCAGCACGGAAGATAGCGTCGACTTTTTCCTGCGGGTAGTTGGCATAGATGAGCTGAGCTCTCTTGACGCGCTCGATCATCTGCTGCAGTTCTGTCTGCCCTGGAAACAATTCATTAACTTCAGCCATGTTTTTCTCCTTATTGTTATCGATAAATTTTTATATATTAAATCGACGGCAGTGTCAACTCATATGACAAAAATAAGTATAACATGACTAAAAAAACTGTCTAGTTTTGGCTTCTATTTATTTTTATTGACCTAAAAAAGCGATTTAATGTGAATAAAGTAATATTATTTGTGATATTTTGACAAATAAATGAAAAATTTTGTGTTGCATGCCCTCCATTATTCGCATTTTATCATAATGAATATTGGCTATGTTTTCTTATTTGTCAGCGGAGCAAGGAATAAATGAAACACAAAGCGCAGATTGCAAGTGGAACCATGGCTTTGATTATGCTTGTTTCCATCTGCACTCCCTCCATTTCTCCATATGGACAGGAGAGGGCTGAAGAAATTCTTTCTTTCAGGCTTCCTTTTGTATTTTGGAGTTGGTCTTCAAAAAAGAAAAACTTGGAAAGTGTCTTTCCTATCAGTCCGGGAGCTCTCATCATTTTGGAATATATCAGGCTCAAGGCCACGGTCGAAGACAGCTTCAAGGCCCTTTCTATGGCAAGGGCAAGACTGTCTGCGGTTATTTCGAATCCGAATACCGTTGCGACCACCATGCCTCTTTTTATTATCAGGTTTGAAAACAGTGAGATCAGAAAAAGCATCAGATATGGTGTTATCCTTATCCTTCTTTTATAGATAGGAAGTAGGAGGATAAGGACGCAAAACAGCATAAAAAGGATTGCCGGGTTATCTGTCATCTGCACTGAAAGCACGGAGAAAAGCGCACCTAAAACAATCAGGATGTCTTTTGATGAGTATTGGATGGCCTGCTGGGAAAGCTCATCGTCCCGGATTGTGATCCAGCTGAATGAGCCTGCAAGGTATGCCGTAACAAGTGCAAAGACAAATGATGATGCGAGAAAAGGTGTAAGGAGCATGAATATTCCTCTACCCATGTAAAGCGAGGCTGTGAATATTTGGACGATTGTCCCGGTAAAGGCGCCGGATAGCGATATCCCATAATAGGATATCCTTTTTTTCTGGGTCCTGCCGAGAAGATACATTACAAGCCCGGAGAGCATGCTTTGCGAAAGGGATATTAAAAAGAAGTATGTGAATATGGTGCCGGAAATATAGGATGAGGCGACGGCCTTGAGCATCAGCAGGATAAAGTAGTCCTTGAATCCCAGAGTGCTGATTGAAAGCATTATCGGGATGTTGGCCAGGCCGATTCTGAAAAAGGGGACGGGTTTCGGCACCAGCATTTCCAAAAACGAGCCTAATAGGCATAAGGCCGTATAAGAGGATATTTTTTCAGTAGCTGATCGCATCCGCACCTCCGCCGCTTTTTTCCAGGCTTACGAGCACCTTGTTTGGAAGACAGCAGATCGAGTTTCCCATCCTCATGTAAAGGCATGTGTGGTTGGGGCAGGGAGAGCTGATTATTGCAAAATCGGAGTTCTCGATTTTTACTACCGTATCCCCTAGAGGCCCGGGGATGTTTACGATGCGGTCTTCATCCAAAGGATAGATATAGCTGGCATATGCGCCATCTATTCTCACCATATCGCCACCCGTTGAGAAGGACAGGCTTAAAATGGTGAGTACGAGAAAGATGATGGCGATTATTATGTCCAGTTTTCTTATTCCTTTCATTTCCAGGTGATTTCAAACCCCATCGGCTCATCCAAAAGCAGAAAGTCGATCAGAGGGAAAGAGTAGAGTACGGTTGTCGGTCCTTTCTGGACCACACCGCTTGAGGATACTATTTCAGATGGTGTGGTGATTGTTATATCTATTGTGCTGTTACGTATGGCATCCGGACCGTCTTCACCGAGCAGGTAATAGATCATGTCCAAATAATCCTCTTGACTCATTCCTTGGTTGTATTCCGGGCCGTATACCTCGAAATTCGGGTCTGCTAAGAACGGTATTATAGCCTTGAGCTCATGGTAATTATTTATATCCAGATAAAATTCAAGGCTGCTTCCATCTTCCTTAAGCACTGAGATTTCGTTATCTCCTTTCAGCGCGGATAAGACAGATGGAATATCGTTGAATGCAAACGATATGGAATAACTGTTTTCAGCATTCTTTACCAGGTGCACATCAAAGGCTTTTCCGCTTGCTTCAAGATTGTTGGCAAAGCCGGTGATTGCAGCATCCATTATACTTTCATCACTTTTGGGTAGAAATTCGGAAAAGTCATTCAGCACATCGATGAAAAATGGATATACTGTTATATCCGTGGAGCTTGCTGATCCGTTCTTTCCGAGAGAAATATTTTCGCTCACGGCACAGGAAGAAAACAGCAGAATAACCAGCAGTATAAGTAGATATGTTGACATCTTTTTCATAAACGTAGGATACTAAATTAAAATGATGCGGACAAGAGTTATGATGAAAAGGCTTTTTCTGGTACTCCTTTTTTTCGTGCCTTCCTTTATCTTTGCAATTGATGTTGTGGAGCGACCCACCGGATTTTTGGTGGATTGGAAGGAGGTCGAAGGTGCGAAATGGTATGACATTTATGTCGACGACGGTTTTGTCGCCCGCCTTGATAACAATGTCTTTTCTTATGAGATCGGGAATCTCATGAGCAACAAGACTTATAATATCTCTTTTGCCGCCAGGGATGAGGGCAACAATACGCTTATTGCGGAATTTTCCACAAATACCACCACATCCTGGGATGGCACCTATGTATGGAACAATCCCACAACCAAGGATAACAAGGGCAGGGTGAAGAAGCTGGTTTTCAAGGTCAGGACCGTTCTTGATCCGATTTACGGGCAGCATCAGGAAATCTACATACTCTCCGACGATGGGGCCGAGCATAGGATATTCCCTCTGTATGATTTCAACGACAAGAGCGCAGGATGGACCGATTACGATGATGATACGGAGCAAGCTGCCACATATAGGCTGAACGCAGAGCGGTTCAACACATCGTCGATAGTCCCTTCTTCCTGGAGGGTGTCCAAGATATTCCTCGGACGTGACCACATCGAAGTTACAGTGGAGACCAAGGCGTTCGGGATTTCTCTTGACACGATGGTCATATATGATTTCATTGTGGATGATGAGGGCTGCAGGAATCTTGTTTTCCGCATGGATGGCCCTTCCCTTGTCCGAACCTTTGTTTTCTTCAATCCGGATGGGACAAGGGATGATGGTGCTTATGTGCTTAAAAATTCTGAGGATCTGTGATTCTGCAAAAAAATATCCGATTAAAAAATAATATTATGTTGATATATCAACATCTTGCCAAACGGTCTTTTCCAAGCGTCGGAAAGGCCGTTTTTTTTGGTTGACAATTTAAATCCTTCAATATATTTTTTTTACGTTTAAGGGGGAGTTATGAAGGCCGATCCTAGTAAGAAGACTCTTATCATAGTCGAATCTCCGACTAAAGCGAAAACCATAAAGAAGTACCTGCCTCAAAGCTGTACGGTGATGGCCAGCAAGGGACATATCCTCGATTTGGCGAAGAATCCGAAGACAGGCACCTACGGAGTTGAGACTTCAGAAGGTTATGAGCTGGAATATGAGATGCCGGATGATAAGAAGAAGCTCCTTCTTGAGATGAAAAGATGCCTCAAGGATTGTGAGCAGCTGGTTCTCGCAAGTGATGAGGATAGGGAGGGAGAGTCGATCAGCTACCACCTTTTCCAGGAGCTTAAGCCCAAGTGTCCCGTTTATAGGATGGTATTCCATGAAATAACACGGCAGGCGATTACAAATGCTTTTGAAAACTGCCGTGAAATCGATATGAATCTTGTGCATGCCCAGGAAGCCCGTCGTGCGGTGGATCGTCTGCAGGGCTATGGTATTTCCCCGATAATAAGCAAGAAGCTTGGGTCTGCATATTCCGCAGGGCGCGTACAATCTCCAGGCCTCAAGCTCTTGGTGGATAAGGAGAAGGAGCGGAGGGCTTTCAAAAAGAGCGATTACACCGGAGTCGATGTATTTTTTTCGGATTTTAAAGCCAGGCTTGTGTCCATAAACGGGTTGGCGGTCGCTTCCAAAAACAGCTTCGATCCCCAGACTGGAAAGGTCAAGGATGGATATGTTGTTCTGGATGCTGTTGCGGCAGAGAAGGTTTCGCAGGAAATAAAAGGTACGGTGGCGACGGTTGTGGATGTCGAAGAGAATGAGAAGAAGCAGACGCCGGCAATTCCATTTACGACATCGACACTTCAGCAGGATGCCTCAAGAAAGATGAAGACCAGCGTTCGCCGTATAATGCAGGTTGCGCAGAGCCTTTATGAAAAAGGTTATATAACCTATATGAGAACTGATAGTCCGACCCTTTCTTCAGAGTGCATAAATGCCTCCCGCAAGCAGATCGAGATGCTGTATGGGACCTCGTATCTTTCAGGAAGGGTCCGCAATTACAGATCAAAATCCGCTTCAGCCCAGGAGGCGCATGAGGCGATACGTCCTGCAGGGGATACATTTCGTCTTCCTAAGGATACGGGATTGGAAGGGGATGAGCTGAAGCTTTATACGATTATTTGGAAAAGGACGGTCGCCACCCAGATGGCCGAGGCTGTCAAAAAGACCACTTCCATAAAGCTTGAGGATGGTATTTACGGGCTTGCCACCAGCGGAACAGTTATCTTATTCGATGGCTTTTTGCGCGTTTACAGGGAAGATACGGACGAGGATGAGGATGACTTGTCCAAGCTTCCGGCTTTAAGGAGCGGGGATGAAAGGGCTGTTGAGGATGTGGTCTTGGACAGCCATACGACCGAGCCGCCGATGCGATATAATGAGGCGACTCTCGTAAAGATGCTTGAAGCGGAAGGTATCGGACGTCCGAGCACTTACGCCACCATTATAAGCACCATTCTCGACAGGAAATATGCGGTCAAAGTCGGATCCTCCCTTGTGCCGACGTTCACAGGTTTCTTCGTATCCAATCTGCTTGAATCGACCTTTCCGATATACATCGGATATAATTTCACCAGCGAGATGGAGAAAGGTCTTGACAACATAGCGGAAGGTAAGATCGGCAAAAAGGATTATCTTGATGCGTTCTGGCTGGGAAAGGATGATTTTTCAGGGCTTAAGGCGGATATGGATAACGTGTCGAGGACTGTCCGGATAAGTTCTGCCAAGATGCTTTCGCTTTCCGGGCTGGATAATTTTTTCATGCTGGATGAAAGAAAGGTCCGCTACGAAATCAGGATAGGAAAATTCGGTCCTTACCTTGTTTCCGATTATCAGGACGAGGATGGCAAGGAAAGAATGGCCGGCATAGATCAAGAAAAGTATTTTCCAGGCACTTTCACTGACGAGGATGCAAAAAACATACTGTTTAAGAAGGAAGAGGCCGATTACATACCTTCCACCGATATAAGAATATTGGAAGGCAGGTGGGGAAAATACCTTAAGCGCGACAGCGATCAGAAATCTGTAAATCTTCCGAAAAGCATGGATCCTGCCAAGTTGAGCAAAGAAGATGCTTTGCTCATCATGTCACTTCCCCTCGTCCTTGGAGAGGATGAGCAAGGAAATGAGGCTATGCTCAAACTCGGACCTTATGGGTATTATGCATCTTACAAGGGTAAAAACATCAGCGTCAAAAATCCCCATGCCGTCAGGCTTGAGGATATTATTGCAACGGAAGAGAAGCAGGAAAAAAGCGCTAATACCATCATAAAGGAGTTTTCTCCGTTTGAAGGCAAGCCGCTTCAGATTTTAAGTGGACGTTATGGCGCTTATGTAAAATGGGGAACAAAAAACTGCGCCTTGCCAAAAGAGGAGAAGAACAATCCCGAGACCATCAGTGAAGAGCGCGCAAGAGAGATAGCACTTTCCGCCCCTGAAGGGAAAAAGACGTTCAGGAAGAAAAAAGCCTAACCTGAAACAAGGAATCCAATATCTTCGGGGCTAAGGATGAGGTTTGTGTTCTTGAGCGTATTTTCAAGCTGCTCCATCCTGCTGGCTCCTATTATCGCAATCGCCTTTCCTTCATGGCTGAGAATGAAGGCTAGGGCGATCGCGGCCGGTTCTGTGCCGTATTTCCGGCAAAGCTTTCCGACTCTTTCCGCTCTTGCCAGGTTTTCCTTTGTCAGGAATCTTTTTTTTGCCCTGTCTGACAATTCATCCGTTTTTCCCATCAGCACTTTTGAAAAGAATCCTTTGGCCTGGCTTGAGAATGTCAGATATGTGATGTCGCTGTTTTCATAATAGCTTATGGAGCTTGTGGAATCCATTATCTCGATGGTGTCGTCTCCCCAGGTCTGCTGGTCTGTTTTTGCAAGCGAATATTGCAATTCGCTGTACAGTATGTCCGCTTTGCCGTTTTGTTGGGCATATTTCCTTGCCTCGTTTATCCTGGATATGCTCCAGTTCGAAACCCCTACAGTCTTTGTCAGGCCAAGCGATACGAAAGAATCGAGTATGTCGACAATCTCCGGTATGGGCACGCTCTTGTCATCCCTGTGGAGGAGAAAAATATCCGGTGTGGTTCCAAGCTGCCTGATGCTTGCCTCAAGGTCGTTTTTCAGATCATGCCCGTTTATTCTCGAATCGTGCATCCTTCCTATATGCGGATGCCCGCCTTTTGTGAGGATTACAACTTCGTTCCTCATTCCCGTGCTTTTTAGCCATTTGGAGATGACCTGCTCGCTTGTGCTCGGGCCGTCATCATATTCTTGGCCGTACACATGGGCGGTATCCAGGAGATTTCCACCTTTCTCGATATATAAGTCCAAAAATGATAATGCATCCTTTTCGCTTATGCTTTCACCATAGTGGTCACAACCGAGTGCGATTTTAGAAAGGATCTTGAAATTGTCATCGTGAATGTATCTCATGCCTTAATGATAAACGAAAAGGAAAGAAAGTGGTATTGTACAAAAAAATGACCCCGAGCAGATTCGAACTGCTGACCTTCCGCTTAGGAGGCGGACGCTCTATCCAGCTGAGCTACGGGATCAGAAAATGGCGCTTCATATTTCTTATGCATATTTCATCACGTCAAAAACGACCTGATATTTTCTTATACAAAAGACGTCTGCATTCCAAATTTTTTATGTACTTTGTTTCGGATGCTTTGCTGCTATGTAACAGAATGGATTTTTCCGAACATGCATATATATATCTCTTTTAAAAGAGAATGTCTAGTCGGAACAGGATATCTTTTATGATAAGCCCCTCCTTGGAAACAATCAGGCACCGGTTTGTCACTTAAG
>CASDPA010000010.1 GCA_949282255.1 uncultured Spirochaetales bacterium | reverse complement strand
ATATATATCTCTTTTAAAAGAGAATGTCTAGTCGGAACAGGATATCTTTTATGATAAGCCCCTCCTTGGAAACAATCAGGCACCGGTTTGTCACTTAAGATCAGGTGATGTAAAAGCGTTTTGTTTTGAGCAGGACGAATCCTCTGGTTTACAGAGCATCCCCGTTCTCTTTGATTGCAAGCATATGGCATACCATTATTATCTTTTCTCCAGGAACGGACTGGATCAGCAATACGCAGTCTCCCCACTCATATTTCATGATGCATATTCTTTTTATTTGTTCCAATGAAAAGCATGAGAGCAGGATTTCAAGATCCTTGTCGGTTCGACAGGTGCTCATGATCACTAGAAAGCGTGTCTTTTCGAAGGGTCATCCCATGCTGTTCATTTGGCATTTGGGCACATGGATTATTTTCTGAGAGGAATGCAGTGATTGCCAAACGGCCGCTCAGGTTGGTGTCCCTTATCAGTTTAAGAACATCGAAGTTTTCCTTTTTCATGAAATCTTTCAGCAAGCTCTCTGTTGATCTGGAGGCATCCGCCATCATTCCTTTGTTTTCCTCGCAACTGCAACATGATGCTTTTATGTCGGAAGAACAAAACTGCATGATTTCTGCGGTTTTTTTACAGTTTAAGTTCCAGACAGCTACATGGAGCCAGAGAGCCGTATCCTCTATTTTGTCTGTTTAATCTGAAGAAAGAATCTTAACTTTTCATAAGCCTGTCATTGCTTGCCATTTATGTTTTTATTGCACAAATCAGGTCAAAAATATAAACTCATCTAAGTATCAGCAAAGCCGGCTGGCAAAGACTTGGAGGACGATTATGACTATCGAGCGGAGGATGACAAAAAATCCCGTTGTGGCGAGGACCGATATGACATGTGTTGAGACCTTGAATCTTATGAAGGTTGAGAATGTCCAGAAAGTTCCCGTATTAAACGGCGATGGCGATCTTGTCGGAATCCTTACTGAAAAGGATATCCTTAAAGCAAGCATCCCATCCTCCCGCATGAGTCTTCTGGAAATGGCGTATGATGTCGGAAACATGCCTATTGACCAGATAATGACAAAGGATGTTGTAAGCATCAGCCCAAAGACCAATATAGAAGAGGTGGCGAGACTGATGGTCACCCAGGATCTTTCTTTTCTTCCTGTCGTGGAGGACAGGAAGCTTGTGGGGCTTGTGAGCAAGAGCGATATGTTCAAGATCCTGATGGAGCTTTTCGGGGCACGTCATTATGGTACCCGGATCTCTTTCGTTGTATTTGATAAGATTGGAACGCTTGCCAGAATATCCAAGGTCTTGGAGGAGAATGATATTTCCATCATCAGCTTCTGCACTTTTTCAGATGCGGATCCCAAAAAGGTGATCTGTACATTGAAGGTGGAAGGGGCGGATGAGAAAAAGCTTATCGAGCTCCTTGAACCGCTTACCGCCGGTTTCGTGGATCTTGGAGAAAATTGATGGGAAAGAAACAGAAAAAAGTTGTGAAGGCCCAGGAATTCAGGAAACGGGAAGAAGAGGTCATATCTTCCCCTTTTTCCTCCATCATCCTCAAAGAGAAGAAGGAAGAGGAAAAAACTTCCAGGCCCAAAGCTGCATTTGGAGGTAAGAAACCATCTGAAATAGTGGGAGGTTATGATCCAAAGGCCTCTTTTGCAGATATCCTCGCTTCTTATGAGAGAACGGGCAATCCTTACAGCATGCCACAAAAAGGCGGAGTTGATAAGAAAGGGCCTTCCATGGATTTTGCGGCCATACTCGAAAAATGGGAAAACCGGGGTAAGATCAAACCTGACAATCCGTCAAGAAAAAAAAGCACATACACGGCGACAAAATCTTTTGGCGATATCCTTTCTGAATTCGAGACAGGAAAACCCGCGGAAAAAGGTATTTGTCAAAAAAAACAGCAAAAGGATGGAGAAGGGGAGCAAACCACCTTGCCAGAGCCTTTGAAGGACCAAGATGCCCTTTTTAAAAAACCTGAAGAGGATGAAAAGAGGTCCCCTGTCGCTTCCTGGTCGATTTTTGGCGATAACAAGTCTTTTGTAAGAAAGCAAGTGGAGGAAAAAGGGTTCGATACCGATCCCATAGCTCCCTCCTCAAAGCAATATAATCCTACCAAGCCGTTTTCTGAGATCCTTTCCTCTTATTATTCGGGAGAAAGGAAGTCTGAAAAGGCAATAGAGGATGCCGGAAATAAGACTTTTGAGCAGATTCTGAAAGAGAAAGGTGATGATGAGAAGAGGACAAGGAGCTATACGGTCAGTGAATTGAGAGCCATGCTTCCGCAATCGACATTGGACCTTCATGGCATGAACCAGGAAGAATGTATCAAGGCTGTGGAAGATTTTCTTTCGGATGCAAAGAAAAATGGCTTGAGAAAGATTAGCATCATCACTGGAAAGGGGCTTCATAGTGATAATGGCATACCTGTGCTCAAGGAAACTGCGGAAAGGGTATTGGAGAATTCCGGCTTGGTGAGCGAACAATCGCGTGCTCCTTCAAGCCATGGCGGTGGCGGTGCGATCTGGATTATCTTGAAAAAGGAATAAAAAAACAGGGAATGCGGTTTTCAGCGTTCCCTGTAAACAATTCTGCCTTTTGTAAGGTCATACGGACTGAGTTCCACCTTCACTGTATCTCCAGGAACAATCCTGATGTAGTGCTTGCGCATCTTTCCTGAAAGATGGGCAAGGATTACAAGCTTGTTCTGAAGCTCAACGCGGAACATTGTGTTTGGAAGCGCTTCTTTGACTACTCCCTCAACCTCGATTGCTTCTTCCTTCGCCACTTGTGTTTCTCCTTAATTTGAATTGGCGCTTTAGATTATAACGGTCTTTATCAACTCAATCAAGGGGATTGTTTCAGGCGTCAGGTCCCCAAAAAACGCCGACATTATTTTTTCTTCTTGTAATTATCGAATTATTTTTCCATACTCTGCTTGTCGGAGGATTGCTTATGGATGTTTTGGAAAAATATTTGACATCCGGCAGGAAGGTTGATGCCGGAATGCTTGGGTATGTTTCGTCTCTTTCTCTTGTTGCAAAGGTCAGTCCGTTTGTTGCAGCCAAGATTGTTGCCGAATTAAAGGATCAGAGGAGCAATCTCAAGCTGATTGCCAGTGAGAATTATTCTTCTTTATCGGTACAGGCGGCCATGAACAATCTTCTGACCGATAAATACGCTGAAGGTTATCCTTATCATAGGTTTTATGCAGGCTGTGCGAACGTCGATGATATAGAGGATTTTGCCGCTCGACAGGCAGAGAAGCTGTTTGAAGCAGAACATGCGTATGTACAGCCCCATTCTGGTGCGGATGCCAATTTATGTGCATATTGGGCGATCCTCAATAACAGGGTGCAGGTGCCTGCCTTGGAGGAGATGGGAATCACAAACACATCCCAGCTGACACGTGGGGATTGGGACAGGATCCGCACCTGCTGCCATAACCAGAGGCTTTTGGGCCTTGATTATTATTCCGGCGGACATCTCACACATGGCTACAGGCAGAATGTGAGTGCACAAATGTTCGATGCCTATTCCTATTCGGTTGATGAAAAGACCGGATTGCTTGATTACGATGCAATCAGAACTCTTGCAGAAGAGGTTCGTCCTCTGATTCTCCTTGCGGGATACTCCGCATATCCGCGCAAGATCAATTTCCGCATAATGAGTGAGATAGCCCATTCTGTAGGGGCTGTATTCATGGTTGATATGGCACATTTTGCAGGCTTGGTTGCTGGAAAAGTGTTCACCGGCGATTACGATCCGGTGAAGTGGGCCGATGTTGTCACCAGTACCACCCATAAGACTCTCCGCGGTCCACGCGGTGGAATCATCCTCTGCAAGAAGGAATTTGCAGAATCGGTCGACAAGGGATGCCCCCTTGTGATCGGAGGACCTCTTCCCCATGTACTGGCGGCAAAAGCGGTGGCCTTTACCGAGGCTCTTTCCGATGATTTTAAGGAATATGCCAAAAAAATCGTTGAGAATTCCCAATTTCTGGCCCAATATCTGCAAGAGAGCGGAGCTGAAATCCTCACAGGAGGTACGGATAATCATCTGATGCTTCTTGATACGAGGCCATATGGGCTTAACGGGCGTCAGGCGGAAAGCCTGATGAGGGATTGCGGCATAACGCTGAACCGTAACGCGCTTCCTTTCGACAGCAACGGCCCTTGGTATACTTCCGGACTGAGGATCGGTACTCCAGCTGTCACAACATTGAACATGGGCAAAGAGGAAATGAAGGAAATTGCGTCAATCATCACCCTTGTGCTTGAGAATGCACGTCCCGTGATCCTTACAAAGGGGGACAATAGGGGACAGGAGAGCAAGAACAAGGCAAAATGTCCAGAAAATGTGATGCTTGAGGCAAAAAGCCGTGTAAGGGCATTGCTGGAAAAGAATCTGCTTTATCCCGAACTCGATCTGGATTTCCTTGAAGAGTGTTTTCCGACAGCTTGATCTCATCTGATATAAGCCTTCCTTCGGGGAGGCTTTTTAATGCTTGCTTCCCCAAAGCCTCGGGTTTATCATCTTTATATGGCTAAGATATTGATTAAAGACGGCCTTTTGGTGGATACCGAATGGGCCAGACACCAGGATCTGCTGATAGACGGGTCCAAAATAGTACGCATCGCATCGGATATTGATGAGACAGGGCTTGAAGAGGTCACAGTTATAAATGCAGATGGTCTCTGCGTGCTTCCCGGGCTTATCGATGCGCACACCCATTATCATCTTGTTTCCCGCGGCACTGTCACCGCAGACAGCTTTGCAGAGGCTTCCCGCCTTGCATCTTTCGGCGGCGTGACAACAGTTGTGGATTTTGCCGATGACGATAAGGTCAGTTTGTCCTCTTCATTTGAAAAGAGAAGGGGTGAGATGCGTCCTATGGGAATCGATTATGCCTTGCATATGGGGGTATATGCCTATAGGGAGGATATCGAGAAAGAGCTCGAAGAGGTCAAGGCTAAAGGGATAGGGGCTGTGAAGATTTTCACAACCTATCGCAATGTCGGCTATCTGATTGAAAAGCGCGATGAGCTGAAAAAGGTTTTTGCATCCTGCAAGAAGCTGGACTTGATGGTATGCGTGCATTGCGAAGACAATGATGTCATCGAAGACATCGACAGAAAGTGGAAGGGGACTTATCTTCCCAAGGATCATCCTGATATGAGGCCTGCAAAAGCCGAGGCGGAAGCCATAAGGTATGTCGGCGGAATTGCGAAGGAGCTTGACATGCCGGTTTATATCGTCCACCTCTCCAGCAAGGAGGGCTTGGAGGTTGTCCGCAAGCTCAGGAATGAAGGGGTGCATCTTATCGTCGAGACCACTCCCCATTATCTTTTCCTTTCCAGAGAAAAGCTGGAAGGCCCCGACGGACCGCTTTATGTGATGACACCGCCGCTCAGGACCAAGGAGGACAATGAAGCGCTTCAGGAGGCTGTTGTAAACGGAGAGGTGCAGGTTGTGGCGACGGACCATTGCGCATTCACACGGGAGCAGAAGCTTGCAAGCAATGATGTGAGGACCATATATCCGGGCATTCCTGGAACAGAGGAGATGCTTCCATTGTTGCATACGTTCGGCCTTACCCAGGGTCATCTTTCACTTTCGCAGATTGTCAATCTCCTTTCTACCGGTCCTGCAAAGATTTTCGGCCTTTATCCGAAGAAGGGAAGCCTTGCAGAGGGCAGCGATGCCGATATAGTCCTGTTCGATCCTGATTGGTCCTGGACTGTTGAGGGGGAGAAGCTCCATTCCGCTTCCGGATATTCCTGCTACGAAGGAATGACCTTGACAGGAATGGTGATCATGACGCTGCTGCGCGGCCGTATCGTGATGGGTGATGGGATCTATCTCGGACTTGAGGGCGACGGGCAGTATGTGAAAAGCCGGAGGCAGTGATGATCCGAGCTCTATTGTTCGATATGGATGGGGTGCTAGTTGACAGCGAGGGTATCGCCATTTCCATAGGTATCGAGTATTTCTCCACCAAAGGTCTTGATCTGACAGAAAAAGATTTTAAAAACTACATAGGGACAGGGGAGAAGAATTTCTTCTGCGGCCCTGCTGAAGAGAGAGGGTTTTATAATTGGTCCTTGGAGGAGGCTTCCTCTTTCACAAGGTCAAGATATCTGGAGAGGGTGAAGAAAGAGTCCATCGCACTTGCTGGGGTGAAGGAGGTTGTAGAGTCCTCGCGCAAGGCCGGCCTTCTTATGGCAGTCTGTTCCTCAGCTCCTACTTGGAAGGTTTTTGCCAATATTGAAGCGATAGGGCTTGAGAGCAGTGATTTCGATGTTGTTGTCAGTGCTGCAGACATCAAGCGGAATAAACCATATGGGGATATATATCAGTTTGCTTTGATCCGGCTTGGAATTGCTCCTGATGAGGCTGTAGTTTTCGAAGACAGCCTCGGAGGACTGGCCGCAGGAATCGCTGCCGGCTGTCCGACTGTGGGGCTTGAGACTTCCGTAGAAGGGGATCGCTTGCTTTCTCATGGGGCAAAAGCCGTCATAAAGGATTTGTCTGCAATCGGAGAGTTCAAAAGCTCTGAAGAGCTTGAACAGAAGCTGTTCGGTGTAAAAAAAGGCGATATGCTGGTTTATGGGGCCAATCTCATCGGGCCAATAAAAGGGGGTTGCAATAAAGAGCTCCTGCTGTCCCAAGCTCTTGAAATGGCCAAGAAAGCCAGAGCCAATGCCTATGCGCCATATTCGAAATTCAAAGTAGGGGCTGCTTTGGTGAGTGCCGCTACAAATAAGATATATGCTGGATGCAATGTTGAAAACTCTTCCTACGGTGCGACGATCTGTGCTGAACGCAATGCAATATTATCTGCAATAGCTGCCGAGGGGGCGATAGGGATAGACCTTCTTGTGGTCGTAAGCGATGATGATCCTCCTGCTCCTCCGTGCGCTTTATGCCTTCAGGTGCTTGTAGAATTTTCAAGACCGGAGACAGAGGTTGTCTTAAGCGATTTGGATGGAAATAAAAATGTATATCTTTTTAAAGACCTATTGCCAAATCCGTTCATTTTTCCGACTATGAGGAAGTGATGTTTTTAAAGAGATTGTTGCTTCTTCCATTGCTTCTTGTGCTGCTCTTTTCGTGCAGCACCACTACTGGTGTGTTTGATGACCCCTATACTTTCTCATCTGCTAGTGTGGATGAAAAACTCATGCATTATGGAGCGGAGAAGGTCAGCGTCCCTTTGCCGGAGTGCTATTACAATGGCGGTCTCTGGCTTGAAAAGCTTGAGGAGCTTGTCGGGGAGGCCGAGGATTATATTTTTATTTCCACCTTCCTCGGATCTTCCTCTCCACGGCTTGAATCTTTTTATGACTTGTTGGCAGACAAGGCAGAAAATGGCGTTGATGTGTATATAATAATCGATGGACTGTCAAGCTATGATATGACAGAGACAAAGAATTACATGACACAGCTTTATTTCCTGCGCGACAGCGGTGTTCACCTTATAGAGTATGCACCGGTTTCGGCCCTGAGGATAATCAATCCTGCGTCATTGATTATTCGTGATCATCGCAAGCTGTTTGTGTTCGATGGGAAAAAATGCGCAATCGGTGGAATGAACCTGAATTATATCAGTCTCGGTGCGCCGGATGACAAACTGCAGAGGGACAGCATGTATCTATTCGATTCTCCCGAACTGTCAGCTCTTTTCATGCGTGAGTTCATAAACATCTGGAATAAGACAAGTGTCGAGAAGATCGATGTCGGGCTTTATCCGACATATGCCGGATCGGGGGATGAGGTTCTTTATGATGCATACCTTTTCAATCAGGGGCCTGGAGGCTCAAGCAATGTCGCTTCGATGTATGCGAGTCTGATAAATGGGGCAAAGGAAAGCATATACATTCTTCCCTATCTGCCGATTTGGAACGAAAGCATGTACAACAGCATACGCCTTGCGGTTGAAAGAGGTGTGGATGTGCATATCTTTTTCCCTCTTGACAGCCGTGGCTACGCCGAAAGCGGTGTCAAATATGTTATTCCGGATATAGTCGATACTGGAGCCTATGTGTATGTGGCATTCATCGGCGGTGATGAAAACCTTCCGATGCTGCATGAGAAGCTTATGGTTGTGGATGGGCGGTATACTGTCATAGGGAGCACCAATTTCAATTACCGCTCCATGGACCTCAGCCATGAAGATTCCCTTGTCATTGACAGCAGCGGATTCGCCACTTCCTCCATAGAGCATTTTTACGACCGCATGGACGAAGGTTCGATGGAGATAGATGCGCAGACTGCTGAAAAGTGGAAAGATGATTCGTCCTTCCTAAGCTATCTCATGGTATATTACGGAGGTTGAGATGAAGAAGATAGCTCTGCTTTTCTCTGTTCTTGTCCTTTCTTCTGCGGCATATTCCGCTTCTTTCTATTATTCCTTGGGCGCTCAAGGTGTATCCGGCAAAATACCTTATGGCGGTTTTGTCCTCTCATCTGGTTGTTCATTCTTCGATGAGCCTTATCTTGATATCGGTGGCGAGATTGTTTTCAGCCCCCTTTTTGAAAGCGCAGGAGTAAGCATTGCCACCCAGCCGTTTAAGATTCTGAACCATCCGTTTGATTTCCTTTTTGCAAATAAGATGATTTATTCCCCAAAACTTGAAATAGGTGCCTATTATGTACATCCTGATTTGTGGAATATAGGATGTTCCCTGGCCCTGCTGAACTTCAGGGATACGATGTTCAGCTTCGAGTTTTTCACTCCGATTTTCGTTTTTAGCATTCCTGATTATGATTTCGGCTTGGGAATCAAGGTGCTGAAGATCACCTGTTATCTGTGAGGTGCTATGAAAAAGCTGATTGTTGTTTTGTTGTTGCTTACAGCCATATGCCTCGGCTCTTTCGCCGGTGACTGTCAGGATATTTCCCTCTCTTTCGGGCTGATAAACAATTTCGGACTCTCAGATCGTCCATTCTTTTCCTTGGAAGAGGGGATCTCCTTTTCTTATGGATTCAACCTCGGGCTTACAAAGCGTCTTGAGCTGATGATCGGAGGTTCCTCATCTCTCGTTCCCGATATCTTTTTGGACAACGTGTTTTATGGAGAGCTGGCATTTTCATTATTGGGAAACAGGAGCACGGCAAGCAAAGTTGCCGGAAGCGGTATAAACATGCTTTTGGGAGCCGGGGGATTTTATGGTTTCAACCGGTCGAGCGGGTATATAAGCGCTGGAGCATATTTGTCAATAACCCCGCTTGTCGTCGGATCTCCTGTCACCGGACGCAGGGAGAGGGTTCTTAGGACGGCAATGGGGTATGATTTTCTGAACAAGCGTTTTGTTCTCATGTTTTCCGCCATCTGCCTTGATTACTATGTCCGTGGAAGCTGGCGGGATTATTATTGATTTTAGTGCACCGCGTCTGTTTTCAGCTCTCAAGCGCTGTTATCTTATCTATCCTTCTTTGATGGCGTCCGCCTTCGAAGGAGGCATCCAGGTATGCATCGAGTATCTTTACCGGATCTTCCTTGTACTCGATTTTACCTCCGAATGAAAGCATATTGGAATCGTTATGCCTTTTGGTCATTTCCGCCGAATGGCTGTCCATCACAAGGGCGCATCTTATCCCTTTGATCTTGTTTGCAGCTATTGAGATCCCGATGCCTGTGCTGCATGCGACGATTGCAAATTCATATCCTCCGCAAAGGAATTCCTTTGCACATTTTTCCGCCATGTCAGGATAGTCCACGCTCACATTTTCCTTTACCCCGAGCCAGTTTACTTCGTAACCGCGCTTTTCCAGATGTTCTTTGAGCTTTTTTACAAGCTCAACCGCTCCATGGTCATTGGCTATAACACATTTTTTTGACATAATACCTTTGCTGTATCCTTTATACATATAGTAACATTAATCAGTAGGAAAAAAAATAATGGCTAAGATTTTTGTCACGGGACATAGGAATCCTGATATGGATTCCGTCTGCTCTGCATATGCTTATGCAAACCTTAAGAATCAGATAGACGGTAGAAACGAGTATGTGCCCATAAGACTGGGGCATGTGAACCAGAATGTCAAGGATGTGTTTTCTTTTGCCAACGCTGATCTGCCGCCCTTGGTGAAGGATGTCAAGGCCAAGGCCCGTGACATAGCGAAAACCCCTGATTTCACCATGACTGCAGACGATCCTGTATATGAGCTAATAAGCCTTTACAACAGCAAACATCCATCTGTTGTGCCGATTTTCGATGACAACGGGTATCGTGCGCTGGTTTCAGTGGATGATATCAACAGATTCTTTCTCATGGAGAATCATAACGGGCGTCCGTTTTATCTGATAGGTCTGGGTAATATCCCGCGTGTCATACCCGGATTCTTCTTCAAAAAAGGTACCAAGGATGTCTATGAAACACAGATTGTCGTCGGTGCGATGGAGTACGAGGTTTATAAGACCAGGGTGGAGTCTTGCAAGAGAAAGCCAATCCTTGTAGTCGGCAGCAGGTTGCGCCACATACGGTATGCGGTTGAGAACGGTTTTCCCGGCATAATACTTACAGGAGTGGACGATCCTGCAAAAATGGATGTCGATTTCTCATCCTACGAGGGCTTTGTATATGTTTCCAAGGAGGATACCGCGGAAACCCTCCGTCTTTTGAGGCTTGCCATGCCGATAAGCACCATCATGCCTGAAAAGGATGTGCCGGCTGTGTCTATGGACTGCCTTTATGATGAGGTGAAGGACATACTCTCTGACAGCGAGTACCGCGGGGTATCCGTTTTTGAGGACGGACAGTGGAAGGGTTTTGTCACAAGAAGGTGCTTCTTGAAGCGGCCGAGTGCGAAATTGATTCTCATGGATCATAATGAAGCCGAACAGAGCGTGCTGGGAATCGAGGAAGCAGAGATTCTTGAGATAATCGATCACCACCGTCTTGCCGCTCCGAAGATGAAGAATCCCATCCTTATTTGCTCGGAGCCACTGGGATCCACATGCACTATCGTATTTGAGCAGTATAAGAAATGGGGAGTCTTTCCGGACAGGAAGAATGCAACTATCCTTCTTGCCGGACTCCTTGCAGATACGGTGATGCTGAAAAGTCCGACAGCAACGGATTACGACAGGTATGTCGCCTCACGTCTTGCTTCGATAGCCGGTCTTGATCTCGATGAATTTGCCCGAACCGTCTTCTCTTCCCAGCGTCAGCTGTCCAAAGAGAATCCATCGAAGATCATCGAAAGCGATTTTAAGAAATATGACGAGCAGGGAGTGGATTTCGGAATCGGACAGGTCGAGGTATCAAGTTTTGTCGAGATAAACAGCCTGATAGACGTATACCTTGCTTCTCTTGAGGAGGTGAGGAAGCTTCATGGCCTTGATTGGGCGATGCTGATGGTCACTGATGTCTTTAAGGATGCTTCCCTGCTTCTGACAACAGGCTTTGATAAGGAATATCGTTTTGTTTATGAGAAGAAGACTGAGAAAGTCTATGACATGCCGGGGGTTCTTTCAAGAAAGAAACAGCTTCTTCCAGAGGTCATAAGGATACTTGAGGATTAGACTCCTGTTATCTTTTTTATGCTTGGGATGGCCCTTATCGCCTGAGTTGTCCGTTTGAGGGCTTCCTCATCATCGCAGCTTATTGTGAATACGCCTGTAAGGTCTCCGTCCTCCGAGACCTTCAGCTCGCCGCTTATCAGATGCGCATCGTGTTTTCTTGTTGCGTTGTCTATTTCCCCGAACAGCTCGCTGTTCATCTTCGCAACGACCTTGAAGCGCCGTACGAGCTCTTTTCCGTCCCATTCCACAGGAACGAGTCTGACATCGCTTTCAGGCATGTTCTTAAGGTTTGGACAATCCTTCTTGTGTATGACATAACCCCGTCCCCTGGTGATGTAGGCAACAATCTCATCCCCGTGTACAGGATTGCAGCATTTTGCAAAATCGAAAAGAATGTTGGAATTGTCCCCGATTATCACAGAGCCTTTCTTCTCATGCGGGGTGAATATTATTCCTTGAGATGGGGGTATGATCGGCTTTTGCGGGGCTGCTGGCGGAGCACTCGCCGTCTGTGTGCCCGCTTGCGGGCTCTTCATGCCAGATGCTATCGGAAGGTTCGAATTCGCGTTCTTGTTCATCCATGCCTTGATTTTCTTTCTGGCACTGGAGGTCTGGGCGTATTCAAGCCATGCCTGGTTGGGGTGGGCGTTCGGGCTTGTGAGGATTTCGACGATCTGGGTGTTCTGAAGCGGCTTGTTTAATGGGATGATGCTGTTATCCGCCCGTGCCCCCGAGCAGTGCACTCCGACTTCCGTATGGACTTTGAAAGCGAAATCCAATGCGGTCGAGCCGACAGGAAGTTCTATGACATGCCCTTGAGGTGTGAAGACTATGATGGAATCCTTGAGAAGCTCGTTCTTGATCTCATCCATGTAGTCTTCTTCGCTCTGCTCTATTTCCTTTGACCAATTCTTGAGTTTTGCGATTATCTTGTTGTAGTTTATCGAATCGACCGTTTTCCAGGCACCGCTTTCGCTTCCTGTGGATGCCTTATAGGACCAATGGGCGGCAACACCTTCTTCTGCAGTCTTATGCATCTCGAAGGTCCTTATCTGGATTTCAAGATGCTTGGAGCCCGGACCGAGGACGGTGGTGTGAAGGCTCTGGTAATTGTTCGGCTTCGGCATTGCGATATAATCTTTGAACCGCCCCTCGATAGGCACCCATATGCTGTGGATCAGGCCTAGGATCGTATAGCATTCGACCTGGGTTTCGCAGATCACCCTCACGCCGAGGATATCGTAGATTTCGTCTATTTCCTTTTTCCTCTTCTTGATTTTCTGATAGATGGAGTAGGCGTGTTTGACTCTTCCGGATATCTGTACGTTCTTCAGCCCGACCTTGCGGCATGCCTCCTCAAGCGTTTTTGAAACCCCTTTTATGTATGCGGTGTATTCTCCCTTCCTTTCAAGGAGGTATTCGTTTATATAAGCATAGCTTTCAGGCTTCAATACCTTCAGTGAGAGGTCCTCAAGTTCGCATTTTATGGTGGACATGCCTAAGCTGTCGGCAATCGGCGCAAAGATGTCGAGGCAATCTTGCGCAAACTCCTGCCTGCGCTGGGGCGGCAGATAATCCGCTGTCTTCATATTGTGCAGCTTGTCCGCAAGCTTGATCAGTATGACCCTGACATCCTTGCTCATCGCAAAGAACATCTTCTTTATGGTTTCCGCTTCTTGGATGCTTTTATTGTCGGTGATATGGCTTATCTTTGTCACACCCTCGACCATTATGGCCACTTCTTTGCCGAAAATCCGTTCAAGATCCTCCTGGGATGTATCGGTATCCTCAAGCGTGTCATGGAGAAGTCCCGCGCAGATCGTGTCCGCGTCCATTCCAAAGCTCATCAAGGTCTCGGCAACCGCCAGAGGGTGGATGACATACGGCTCACCGCTTTTCCTTTTCTGGTCGCCATGCTTTTTTGCCATGAAAATTGCGGCTGCAGCTATCTTGTCCTTATCTTCTTTTTGGAACCTGATGATATTCGTTATGAATTTATCTATGAGTTCCTTGTTCGGGATTTCTTCCATAGACTGATTATAATTGAATTTGTCCTTAAAAAAAATAGGGACGCCGCCGCTTTGGAAAAAATAAAATGGCGGGCTTTTTTTCTACATCTCCGCCATTTTTAATTGAGCCATGAAATTGCTCTCATTTTCCGGTGTACAGCTTCGCATACACACCGTTTTGGGACAGAAGCTCCTCGTGCGTGCCTCTCTCGATTATCCTTCCCTTGTCAAGCACCATTATGCAGTTTGCATTCTTGACTGTTGAAAGGCGGTGCGCTATGACGAACGTGGTCCGTCCCTCCATCAAGGCATCCATCCCATCCTGCACCAGCTTCTCCGTTCTTGTATCGATCGAGGATGTTGCTTCATCGAGGATCAGGACAGGGGGATCGGCAAGGGCTGCGCGGGCAATCGAAAGCAATTGCCTTTGTCCTTGCGAAAGGTTTGCCCCATCTCCTTGAAGCATTGTCTGATAGCCGTTTGGCAGACGGGTTATGAAGGAATCGGCATTGGCTAGCTTTGCTGCCCTTATGCATTCTTCATCGCTTGCTTCCAGACGTCCGTATCTGATGTTGTCCATTACAGTGCCTGTGAAAAGATGCGTGTCTTGAAGTACCATGCCCAAGGAGCGTCGTAGATCCGGCTTCCTTATTTTGTTTATGTTGATTCCGTCGTATCTTATCTTTCCGTCCGCGATATCATAAAAACGGTTGATCAGGTTTGTTATGGTCGTCTTGCCTGCCCCTGTTGCTCCCACGAATGCAATTTTTTGTCCGCTTTTTGCCCATAGGCTGATATCATGCAAAACAAGATTGTCCTCTGTATATCCGAAATCAACGTCTTTGAAGACCACGGATCCCTCAAGGGGAGTGTAGGTGATGCTTCCATCTGCCTTGTGGGGATGCTTCCATGCCCAGAAACCGGTTCTGTCGTGGCTTTCCTCGATGTTTCCGTCCTCTGTCCTTACTGCGTTCACAAGTTCGACGTAGCCGTCGTCTTCCTCGCTCTTTTCGTCAGCAAGCTCAAAAACCCTCTTTGCTCCGGCGGCTGCGGTGACGATGAAGTTCACCTGGTTGCTGATCTGTGTAATAGGTTGGGTGAAGTTCTTGTTGAGACCGACGAAGGTGACAACTGTGCCGAGCGTGACTCCGGCAAGGCCCTTGATGCCCAAGGCCGCCCCTGCTATTGCAACAAGCGCATAGCTTATCCAGCCTATGTTTGCGTTTATAGGCATGAGAAGGTTTGCATAGGTGTTGGCCTTGTCCGCACTCTTTCTAAGTTCTTCGTTGATTTTCCCAAAATCCTTTTTGGCCTGCTCCTCATGGCAGAAAACCTTGACGACCTTCTGTCCGTCCAGCATCTCCTCTATAAAGCCGTCCACGATTCCAAGATTCCTTTGCTGGGCGATATAGTATTTCCCGCTCTTGGAAGAGAAGATTACGGAAACAAGCACCATGATTGCGGCAGTCAGAAATGAAATGATGGAAAGATAGGGATTCATCAAAAGCATCACTACGATGTTGGCACACATCATTATCAGCGAATTGACAAGCTGCGGCATGCTTTGTCCCAACAATTGGCGCAGCGTGTCCACATCGTTCGTGTACACGGACATTATATCCCCGTGGGCATGCGTGTCGAAATACTTTATCGGCAGCGTTTCCATTTTTGAGAAGATGTCTTTCCTGAGCCTGTTCATTGTTCCCTGGCTTATATTGACCATGATGCGGTTATAGGCATATGCGGCGGCAATTCCGATGATGCATGCTCCTGCCAGCTTCACAAGACGGTGGCAGAGTGGGGAAAGATCGTCAGATCCCGAGGCAAGCATGGGGACAATGTACGAATCAACAAGTTCCCTTGAAAAAGAAGCCGCCATGACCGTAACGGCCGCAGATATGATTATTCCTGCAACAACTGCCATAAACAGCCATTTATAGCTTTTGAGCATATAAGATATGACGCGCATGAGGACTTTGGACGCATCTTTCTTTTTCATTTTTCCGTTCATTTATACCTCCTTACGCCTTATGGTCGAAATCCCCGTTTCCACCGAGTTGGGACTCGTAGATTCCACGATATATTTTGTTGCTTTTCAAAAGGTTCTGATGTGTGTCGAAGGCATCGATCCTCCCATCTTCAAGAACCAAAATCCTGTCCGCATCTTCGACGCTAGATATTCTTTGTGCGATTATTATTTTCGTCGTACCGGGGATGTAGGATCTGAAAGCGCTGCGTATTTTTGCATCGGTTGCCGTGTCGACCGCGCTGGTCGAATCGTCGAGGATGAGGATTTTGGGCTTCTTCAAAAGGGCGCGGGCGATGCAGAGCCTTTGCTTCTGTCCTCCTGAAACGTTGACCCCTCCGCGCTCGATGAGCGTCTCATATTTTTGGGGAAAGGTCTGTATGAAATCATCTGCCGCAGCAGCCCTGCATGCATCAATGCATTCCTCTTTTGTCGCATTCTCATTGCCCCAGCGGAGATTATCCATTATTGTTCCCGAAAAAAGCGTGTTTTTCTGCAATACGACTGAAACCTGGTTCCTAAGGCTTTTCATGTCATATTTCCTGACATCAATTCCTCCGACCTTCACAGTGCCTTGGCTTGCATCATAAAGGCGGCTGATGAGGTTTATAAGACTGGATTTACCCGATCCGGTTGCTCCGATGATCCCTATAGTCTCACCGGATTTGATATGCATGTCGATATCGGAGAGCACATTCTTTCCCGTTCCTGTCTTGTATGCAAACGATACATGATCGAAGTCCACAGAGCCGTCGCTCACCTCATATACCGGATCAACAGGATCTTCCAGGTCGCTTTTTTCATTCAGCACCTCTTCGATCCTTTTGATGCTTGCAAGTGACATCGTGATCATGACCACGACCATCGATAGTATCATGAGGCTCATCAAAAGGGACATTATATAGCTAAAAAGGCTTGTTAGCTCCCCTGTGGTCAGACTTCCGGAGATAATCTGCCCGGCACCGAGCCAGGAAACCATGATTATGCAGAAATAAACTGCTGTCATCATCGCCGGGTTGTTTAAGGCAAGCAGTCCTTCAGCCTTGACAAAGAGCTTGTATATGTTATCGCTTGCCCTTGAGAATTTCTTCTTTTCGTAGTCTTCCCTCACAAACGATTTCACAACCCTTATCGCCCTGACGTTTTCCTGCACACTGGCATTCAGGTCGTCATATCTTTTGAACACGTTTGAGAATATCCTTATCGTGACCACCATTATCGAACCGAGCACGATTATCAGGAATGCAAGGGCAATCAGAAAGGTGAGGCTTAGCTTCAAACTGATTATCAGGCACATGACATAGCTGAAAAACAGCGTCAGCGGTGCTCTGACAGCCTGTCTGATGACCATCATGAATGCATTTTGGACGTTTGTAACGTCGGTGGTCATTCTTGTGACCAGTCCGGGAACGCTGAATTTGTCTATGTTGGAGAACGAGAAATCCTGTATGTTCCCATAAACCGATTCTCTGAGATTCGCAGCAAAGCCCGATGATGCTTTGGCTGCAAAACGTCCTGCGGCCGCACCTGAGATAAGGGAAAAGAATGCAAATACCACCATTATTATCCCGTATCTGTATACTGCGGGCATGTCTCCCTTTTCCAACCCACGGTCGATTATAAGGCTCGTCATGAACGGCAGAAGGATTTCAAACACAACCTCAAATGCCGACATCGCTATGCATATGAACGTATCCTTTTTATAACGGCCAAGCCGGCTGAGTACACTTCTCATAAATGCCTCCTTGGTATTTATAAATTAAAATTTATTGTTTTTATTTTTTTGTTGACATCAGGGATATAACACAATTTTTGTTGAGAGGGAAATTGATTTTTGTTATATTCAATAAAAAAAATTTATAGATAATATTTATAATAAGGACTAAATGACATGAATACGGTTCAGCTGGAAAGCTTTATGGCAGTTGCTAATTTCCTTAATTTCTCCAAAGCCGCCGATCAGATGTGTCTTACCCAGCCTGCCATCAGCCATCAGATAAGCATGCTGGAGGAGGAATTGGGAGCAAAGCTTTTTTACCGCACAAGCAAAACGGTGCGTCTGACAGACGAAGGGATGCAGTTTTTGCATTATGCCGAAGAGATGCTGCGCATAGCCGGTCTGTCCAAAGCCAGGATGAAGATACTGAGCGAAAAAAGCGGCAAGAGGGTCATAATAGGTGTACGCAATTCCATTGAGCTCAGGATTCTCAATCCTGTGCTGCGATGGTATGCGGAAAATGGTGACGGATTCCTGCCGATCATACGAATGATGCCGTTCGATTCCCTTACGAACATGCTTCTGGATGGAGATATCGATGTAATTTTCTCCTTTTCCAAATCTGATGTGAGCCGTCTCCGCTTCCGCTTGCTGTCCCGACCAGATATTTCCGTTATCTGCAGCAAAACCGATAGGATGTTCTTAAGCCATAAGGCGGTTGGTATGGATGAGCTTGGGAAAATCGGTAAGATGGCGATATGCCGTCCTCCTTATTGCCCTGATGAACTGTTTCAGATCCAGGGCAGGGTTTTAGGAGCAAGAAGTCCTGAGAAGATATTTTTCTGCGATAATCTTGAGATAGTCGAGGAACTTTGTGCGACGGGATATGCTTTTGCGCTTTCTGTGGATTTAAAATCCGCACGGAGGCAGGATATTGAATACATTCCGTTAAAAGATGCTCCTCCAATCCAGTTCGGCGCACTTACGCGGAAAGCCGGCAAGAATACGGTCTTGGATGCTTTTTTGAACAAAATGGAGGAATTGCTTAATGTCGAATATTGATAGCCTTAGATAAAAGAAAGGTGGAATAACCAGATAGTTTATTTAATTGTAGGCTATCATGACGATTGAAAGATACCTCTTACGCATCTTTCTTTTCCTGCAAGATCTTTAACTGCGGAAACATCCGTAAAGCCATTTTGCTCCATCAGATTCTTTATTGCGCTTATCTGCCTGTAATCCGCTTCGATTATGAGCAATCCGCCCCTTTTGATATGTCTGCCAGATTCTGAAATGATCCTTCTGATTATATCAAGCCCGTCCTCACCGCCTCCGATCAGGGCACTTTGCGGCTCCTTCTTCACGTCCTTTTCCAGCCCGCCATACCATTTTTCTGCGATGTATGGGGGGTTTGTGCAGATTGCATCGAAAAGAAGATTGCTTTCAATCGGAGAAAAAAGGTCACCTAGGAAGGCTTTGGGATATTTTCCTGTAAGACGCTTGAAATTGCTCAACGCTGTTTCCAAAGCCTCTTTTGATATATCGGAAATGCATACTTCTGCATCAGGGATGTTTTTTTGGACGGAAGCGGCTATGCAACCGGAACCGGTACATAAATCCAATACGACAGGCTTTGTAATTCCTTTTAGGTAGGAGATTGCTTCAAAAACAAGGATCTCCGTTTCCGGCCGGGGTATCAGGACATTCTCATTCACAGTGAATTCCAGCCCATAGAATTCCTTTTTTCCTGTGATGTAGGACATGGGTGTCCCATTGATACGTTTTCTTGCCAGATCAAGACATATTACCGCATCTTCATCAGAGATTCCATCATCCGCCCTGATGATCTGTTCCATATCGCTTAGTGAAAGTACATGCCGGATTATGAGCCTTGCTTCCAAATCCGGAAGATCCAAGTCTTTTAAGGTGGAAATGAGCTCCCATTTGAGCCTTTTTAGGGTCATGCCTCTTTCAGCGCCTGTTCGCCCGCTTGGATCTTGAGGGCCTCTATCAGCTCCTCCAAATCCCCGTTCATTATCAATTCAAGCTTGTATAGCGTGAGATTTATCCTGTGATCGGTTACTCTGTTCTGAGGGAAATTATATGTTCTTATCCGTTCGGACCTGTCTCCGGAGCCGACCTGGTTTTTTCTTGCATCGGCACGTTCCTTCTGCTTCTTTGCCTCTTCCATATCATATAGACGGCTTCTGAGCACTCTCAGTGCCTTTGCTTTGTTCTTTATCTGGCTTTTCTCATCCTGACAGATTACGACGATGCCTGTCGGAATATGTGTGATCCTGACAGCGCTGTCTGTGGTGTTGACGCACTGTCCTCCGGGGCCTCCGGCTCTCATCACATCTATTTTGAGATCCTCCTGCCGTATTTCAATATCCGTCTCTTCCGCTTCCGGAAGCACTGCGACTGTTACTGCAGAAGTATGGATTCTTCCTCCTGATTCCGTTTCCGGCACCCTTTGGACGCGGTGAACACCGGATTCGTACCTCAGGCTGCCGTACACATCTTTTCCCGTGATCGAGAATACGATTTCCTTCAAGCCACCGATTCCCGTCTCGTTCTGGCTGATTATCTCGATCTTCCACCTTTTCGAATCGGCGTAATGGCTGTACATGCGGAACATATCCGAGGCAAAAAGCGCCGCTTCTTCGCCTCCTGTGCCGGCTCTGATTTCCATTATGATGTTTTTTCCGTCAAGCGGGTCTGGTGGAATAAGAAGCATCTTGCATTCCCTTTCACATTTTTTCAGCTTATCTTCCAACTCGGCTATTTCGGATTTTGCAAGCTCGATGATGCCTCCATCCGTTTCCCCCTTTAGAAGTTCCTCCGCATCAATTTTCTGTTCCTCCAGGCTTTTCATCTCCTCGAGCTTTTCGACGATCGGCGCGATATGGCTGCGTTCAACCATCAGGCTTTTATATGTCTTCATATCGGACATCACTTCCGGTTCGGCAAGCTTTTTGTCCAAGCTCTGAAGCTGACTTTGGAAATCTGGAAGTTTTTCTAACATCTGACCTGCTCCTGAGGTTAGGATTATAGCATTAAGAACAAGGTAATTTCTAGATACGTTTTCTGTTCCATTGCACGTCGGACTGTGCTACCTTTTACACATGGAAGGAAATAATCAGGGCCGTGTCCTCAACCTTTTGGGAAAAAGGAGGAGGAAAAGCTGGATAAACATAGTCTTCGGCCGTACCGGCATCGTGTGCATCTTTATCCTTTTGCAGATAATTTTTGCATTTCTTCTTTTTTATGATTTCTGGAAACGCTATGGAAGCGTTTATTTCAGTTTAACTGGAATCCTTTCCCTGATTTTCATGGTAATAATCATAAACAGGCCTGTGAATAACAGCGTGAAGCTGACGTGGTTTTTCATCATTTCGGTTTTCCCTGTTGCTGGTATTCCATTATATATTTATCTCCGCATGGATATAGGGCACAAGGCGCAGAAACATTTTATTGCGGAAGAACAGAAAAGGGCGCTCGCCTACCGGGCTGATGATAAGGAGCTGAAGCTGTTTCTCAAGGATAAGGAAAGATTCCTGTTCGACCAGGCCGTGTATCTGGAGAAATATGCCGATGCGTCAGTTTTCACCCACACAGAAACCTCGTATTTCCCATCAGGAGAGGATGCATTTTCCCATATCCTGCAAGATCTGGAAAAGGCGGAGAAATTCATTTTCCTTGAGTATTTCATCATCGAAGAAGGGCTGATGTTCGGCCGGATATTGAGGATTCTTGCAGATAAGGCCGCTTCTGGTGTCGAGGTCCGCCTGATTTATGACGGGCTGAACGCATTGGCTCGCGTGCCGTATTCGTATTATAAGAAATTGGAGCACATAGGCATACGGTGCAGGGTTTTTTCCCCGTTCACGCCTTTCGTATCATCCCATTACAATAACAGGGATCACCGTAAGATTCTTGTGGTAGATAACAAGATTTCATATACAGGCGGAATCAATCTTGCAGATGAGTATATCAACCGTAAAAACGTATACGGACTTTGGAAGGATACCTGCCTAAGGTTGGAGGGCGAGGCGGTCTCTTCTATGACTGTGATGTTTTTGAGTATTTGGAATTCCATAGGTCCAGGGGATGGATACTCTCCTTATCTCAAAAAATATTCTTTACCGGTAGAGGACGGTTGTGTGATACCTTATGCCGATTCCCCATTGGATAACGAACGGGTTGGAGAGAGCGTTTATCAGAATATTCTTGGAGCCTCATGTTCCTATTGTTGGATAATGACGCCTTATCTGATATTGGATGGCGAGATGCTTTCTTCTTTGACAAGGGCTGCAAAGCGTGGTGTTGATGTGCGCATCGTCCTTCCGCATGTGCCTGATAAGAAATATGCATTTGCCCTTGCAAAAACCCATTATCGTGAGTTGTTGTCTGCCGGCGTGTCCATATATGAATTTCTGCCGGGGTTTGTACACTCCAAGCTGTTTTTATCTGATGACAGGGTCGCAACCGTCGGTACTGTCAATCTCGATTACAGGTCGCTTTACTTGCATTTTGAGAACGGGGTTATGATTTATAAGAAGAACTCCATCAAAGATATCAGGGCGGACTTTGAGAAGATATTTTCCGTATCTGAAAAGATTGATCCTTCCGCTTGGAAGCCAGGACTTTTTGAAGGCCTTTGCGGATCTTTGTTGAAATTCGTCGCTCCGCTTTTATAAAAACAGCCGGAATATGAAATCCTGAAAACTGCATGGAAGAGCGGAAAGGAGTCTCATCTTGAAGCTGTTCTTTACGTTGTAATATCTTCTGGGCCTTTTTGCAAATGCCGCTTTTTTGAAGGTTTTTGCAAAAATAACCGGATCCTTTGCTTTCTTCAATTCTCCAGTCATCAGGAATTTCATTTTAGTAAGGATGCTTTTGTACATCACTGTTGAATCAAGCAGGCTTTCAAATTGTTTTTCAATCCCACCTTGAAGGCTGGTTTTGAATGCTCCAGGGCGGATTGCGGTCACAGAAACTCCTGACTTTTGCAGTTCCCGCCTCAAAGAATCGTTATAGACCTCAAGCGCATGCTTTGTCACTGCATAATATCCATGTATGGGAAGTGCATCAAGCCTGCCGTATTCGCTGGATATGGTTATTATTCTTCCGCCTGCCTTTTTTAAAAAAGGGAAGAAAAGATTGTTGATCCTGTACTGGGACAAGAAATTCACCTGCATTATCTTTTCCATGGAATCGGCAGGAAGCTCCACCATTGAACCGAGCGTCACTATTCCGGCAAAGCAGGTGACGATATCCAGGTTGTCAGTTTTTTGCATAATGTAATCCCTTGCCGCCATAACCGATGATAAATCGGTGACATCCAAAGGAATCATTGTGCGGTTTCCGCATTCTATTATCTCCTTATATCGTATATCCGCACAAAAAAGATGATAGTATTGTGGAAACACCTTGATCGCGGCCTGGGCAAGTCCGCTTTCACTTCCCGCGATAAATGCATATTTAACCGTAGCCTGATTCTCTTTTCCCATAATCTATATCCAATAAATCAAGACAAAACTCTTTCTTCAAGCCTCTGCGCCCAGTTTTTCAGGCTGAGGTAAATTTTCTTCTTTTCAGGATCGGTATCGATGCTGTCGATTCCATCCTGACATTCTCTCAAAAAGAGCTCAATGGTCCTGGATGATTTGCTTGGAGGATTGATCAGTCTCGATGCACAAAAATTTTTCCATTGCCTTTTACCGTTTTCGCTTAGGGCCTCAGGCCAGTTGCGTGCTACAAGACGCCAAAGCAGCTTATGATATTTTGCATCCTCAAAATTATGCTCTCCACTTTCAAGCTTTTCTTTGGGATCCAACTTTGCAATCCTTTTCATTGCCGCCTTGTCGGCATCGCTTATAAAACGCTCGTAGATTGTATAATCCGGATCCGTTTCACCATCTAAAAATTCTTGAGAAGAAAACTTCTCGGCAAGCATTGCTATCTCGGGTTGCTTCTTCCTGATCATTGCGGCTTTTTCTTCAATTTCAGCTTTTGTGAATCCAAGGCGCTTTTCGCTTGCAGAATCTAAAACGCTCAAAGGTGCGATGAACGGGCATTTGTTGGTGGCGATACGTATTATTCCTGTATCTCTGATATCTGAAGTTCCGATATCGGATGAAAAATCTTTAGTCAAATCAAAGCACCATATATCATTGCTTCGTTTCTTATTTCTCCAGATGGGGAGGATCGGATGGGTATTGCCATATTCAGAGGCATACATTGGATGTGTATGGAGCATGGGAATCATCCTTTCTACATCAAGCAGATTCCATATGTCGTTCTTGCTGCGGTGTTGGAATGCGTAGGAATATAGGCGCGGCTGTCGGTTTTTTATCAGTTTTGCAATTGCTATTGTCGCCCGTACATCCACAAGCGCATCATGCGCCCCATCCTGGTTTATCCCATTTTCCTCTGTCAGGTCTGTAAGCCGGAATGATGTCCATCCTGTTTCAGGATTCTTTTTTTCAAAGCAGATGCCATCAGGGCGCAGATCCCTTGTTGCTCTGACAAGATTGATTATGTCCCAGCGCGAACGGCCTTGGAAATTTTCCCTTTCGTAAGGGTCAAAGAGGTTGCGGTAGAGTGTGGCTCGGATGCACTCGTCATCAAAACCCATGTTGTTATAACCACAACCGATTGTTCCCGGAACAAGAAACTCGTCATTGAGGCGTTTTATGAAATCATATTCTCCGATGCCTTTTTCCTCCACCTCGTCTGGAGTTATTCCGGTGAGGATGCAGGATTCTGGGTTTGGCAAATAATCATCGCTAAGTTTGCAATATAGCAAAATAGGGTCATCGACTATGTTAAGTGCCAGGTCCGTCCTGATTGCAGCGGCCTGGGCAATCCTGTCGACCCTGGGATTGAGACCGAAGGTTTCAAGGTCATACCACAAGATGGTTCTTTGATCGTACATAATAAATATTCTAGCATAAATGGTATGTTTTTTTGTTCCAATTAACGCAAAGTAAACATATTTTATCATTAATTTGTGATAAGATGTCTTGCGGGAGATAGTACTAATATGAAAGATTCCAAGCGGGAAATCCTGGCATGGTCGCTTTATGATTGGGCAAACAGTGCTTTTGCAACGACGGTCATGGCTGCTTTTTTTCCGATTTTTTTCTCGCAGTATTGGGCATATGGCAGCGATAGTGCCGTAACGACATTTTATCTTGGACTGTCCAATTCGCTTGCTAGTGTGTTTGTTGCTGCCATGGCTCCTGTTCTTGGAGCTATTGCTGACAGGGGAGGATACAGGAAGAAATTCCTCATCTTCTTTGCATTCCTTGGCTCGACAATGACCGGTGCGCTTTGGCTTGTTGGAATGGGACAATGGCCTGTTGCTGTTGTGTTTTATGTTCTGGCAACCATCGGTTTCAGCGGTGCGAACACTTTTTACGACTCACTTCTTCCCTCCGTCGCATCGGAAAAGAAAGTGGATTTTGTATCTTGTTTGGGATACAGTCTGGGATACATCGGTGGGGGATTGCTGTTTCTGATAAATGTGCTTATGTACATCATGCCGGAAAAATTTGGGATAAGTGATAGTGTTAAGGCTGTCAAACTGTCCTTTTTAATGGTTTGCATATGGTGGCTTGTTTTTTCGCTCCCGATCTTCTTCTTTGTAAAGGATACCAAAAAAGACAAACTGGCAATCCGTCAGGCTTGCAAAGAGGGATTTCTGCAGATTGCGACCACTCTCAAGAGCCTGAAGAAGCTAAAGAATACAGGTTTGTTTCTTATCGCCTATTGGTGCTATATAGACGGTGTTGATACGATAATCAGAATGGCTACCGATTACGGAACCGCTTTAGGTTTCCCCTCTGAAAGCTTGATTGTTGCGCTTCTTATCACGCAATTCGTTGCATTCCCTGCGGCGATACTTTATAATCTTTTCGGGAAAAAGATTGGAATAAAGCAGGCAATACTTGTTGCAATAGCTGCATACGCGATGATAGCCATAGTAGGGTTCTTTATGTCAAGAGTGATACACTTTTATATACTTGCGGTCATCATTGGGCTGTTCCAGGGAGGAATCCAAGCATTATCGAGAAGCTATTACTCACGGCTTATTCCACAGAACCAATCAAGTCAGTTCTATGGGTTCTTCAATATGCTTGGAAAGTTTGCCGCCATCATAGGTCCTCTGCTTGTAGGTATCGTAACACTGATTACAGGACAGCAGAGATATGGAATCGTATCGCTGATAATCCTTTTCATCCTCGGCTTCGTGCTTTTGAGGAGGGTTGACGACGAGCAGGCAAGAAAAGAAGTCAATTCATTTGATTCATCATTCTAAACTGAGCTTTGATCCCCCTTTTTTCAAAAGGGGGCCTTTTTTCGGTTGAAACACATCAAAAGCCTTGCTAATATCTTCAATTGATGGAGGACAGGAATGAAGAAGAGATTTCTTCCTTTTCTTTTGGGTTTTGTCTTCTGTTGTTCTGTTGAGGCTGCGGTAAGTTACAAGGACGTCAACATTGCGCTTTCCGGAACATTGGACGGGGTGCTTTCTGTTGTTGCTTCCGCTGTGGCAGGTCCTAATGTGCGTCTCCAGGGAGTGGGATTGGAGATCGGAGGAGAAGATAATGGTCCGGTGAAAGTCACTTTTACCCGAAGCGACTTGAGCAATTATTCATCTTCTCTTAGTTTTTACAGCCATTCCGAAAGGACATGGTATGAGACTTTGTTCAATAAGCAGGCCTCATCACTGACACCTTTCAGGGAGAAGGCCATAATTTCCCTTGAAGCATCCGCTTATAAGAAGGGGGAGCTGATTTTGGATGGCAGCATTGTGGCCCGCAGGGATGAGGATGCTTCGGTGCGAGGAATCCGTCAGGGGTCGAACTGGTCGTCGCTTAAAATCCCGATTTGGGTGAGCCTTATAATCAGTGGAACACGTTTGGGCGAGGTTGTGCTGATGGAAGGGGAAATCGAGATACGGGGAGGGGAGAATGGCGTTATAACCATCTACTCCGAAAAACTGAGAATGAATGGTGAAAGCATAACATTTGAGCCGTTTGTGATAACATATTGATACAAAGAAGGAGCTGAAAATGAACAGGGTAGACGATTTTCTTCTCAGGCATAATCTGGATGCCTCTAAAATCGATGAGGAGGTTTTTCTCAGTAAATTCCTTTCTGAAATGGACAAGGGTCTCAAAGGGGAAGAGAGCAGCCTGAGGATGATTCCGACATATTGCGGATTGGATAGCAACATCAAGCCAGGAGACAGTGTGATTGTCCTTGATGCTGGTGGGACGAATTTCAGGACATGCCTTGTGACATTTGATGAGAACCTTTGTCCGGAAATCAGTGATTTCAAGAAGGTTGGTATGCCCGGTGTAAAGGCAAAGGTTACCGCAAAGGAATTTTTCTCCACATTGGCAGATAATATAGAGCGCCTTATAGACAAATCCGACAAAATCGGTTTTTGCTTTTCTTATGCGGCGGACATAACTGCGGATCATGATGGGATCCCTCTTGTTTTTTCAAAGGAAATAAAGGCTCCGGAAGTGATTGGCATGCCGCTTGGAAAGACACTTCTTGGCGAACTTGCCTTACGTGGCTACGATGTCTCCAAGAAGAAGATATCTGTCGTAAACGATACAGTTGCAACGCTTCTTGCCACCAAAGCAAAGACTAATGATATCTGTTCAGGATACGTTGGATTCATTCTCGGTACGGGTACAAACACCGCTTATGCTGAAAAGAATGAGAATATCATAAAGATAAACGGGCAGGGATCTGAAAAGCAGATAATCAATGTTGAATCCGGTTGTATGGATGTTGTTTTGGGTGATATAGACAGGGAGTTCCTTGATTCGACAAAGGATCCGGAGCTCTACCATATGGAAAAGGCCATAAGCGGAGCATACCTCGGCCCCTTCAGCCATATGGTGATCCGCAAAGCGATAAAAGAGGGTATCCTTTCCGAGGAGTTCGGCATGAGGTTCAATAAGATTGACACACTCAGCACCACATTCATGTCCAACTATCTTGAAATGCCCCACAATAGGGATTATGTGCTTGTAAGCCTGATTGATAATGAGGATGATGCCTACGCTCTTTACAGGATATTGGATGCGATAATAGAGAGGGCTGCAAAACTTACCGCAGTCAATCTTGCCGCAGCTGTCATCAAGAGCGGGCTTGGGACAAACCCGAGATATCCGGTGATAATCAACGCCGATGGAACTACATTCTATAAGACAGAGAACCTCGAGTTCTATACAAGAAAATATCTCCATGATTTCCTTACCAAGAAGCATGGGCGGTATGTGAAGATGGTCAATATCTCGGATAGCCCGGTTTATGGTGCGGCCATAGCCGGAGCGATCGTATGAACGCACTGGCGATCCACGATCTTTCCTGTTATTCGAAATCAAGCCTTACCGTCGTTCTTCCCGTATTGGAGGCGATGGGAGTTGAGACCGCGGTCATTCCGACTGCGGTCCTTTCCACTCAGACCGATGGCTTTGATGAAAACAATATACGCGACTTGAGCATGGATGTGAAAGCCCATTATAAGATGATTAAGAGCCATGGGGCTGTATTTTCTGCTGTTTTCTCAGGATATCTGGCTTCAAAGGAACAGATCCCATTGCTTGAAGAGATCTTTTCAAATGAGAAAGATGCCTTAAAAATTTTGGATCCGGCCTTTGCCGATTCCGGTAATCTTTACGGGGGGAAGGATGAGGAGTTCGTAACTCTGATGAAAGAGCTCCTAAAGAGTGCGGATATTATTACTCCGAACCTTACGGAGGCATCCTTCCTTTCTTCCTCTAAATGTATAGAAAGCTATTTAAATTCTGATATAGAAAAGCTTTGTGGTAAATTATCACAAATCGCACCTTCTAAATTCGTTATAACAAGCGTTCCTCTTTCGTTAGGCATGCTTGCCAACGTTGCGTATGCAGATGGGGAAATCAGGATCTTCTCATATGAGGATCTGATGGTCTCGTTTCCAGGCTCTGGAGATTTGTTTGCAACCTTGCTTACAGGATTTTTGCTTAATGGTTTTTCTTTTTTCTCCGCGGTCAAGGAAAGCGGCGATATCTGTTTTGAGCAAATAAGGGATTGCATAAATTCATCAAGGCAAAGAAGGTTGGGGGTGCGTTTGGATAAAGCGATATCCATGACCTCCCGGAGGCTTTTATGAAAGTTCTTATCACAGCTGCTTCCGTTGAAGAGCTTTCCATTTTTAAGAAAGCCGGTTTTCTGACAGCATCTTTGGGTACGGGGCTCGTTCTTTCCGCGGTCAATGCGGCCGTTGCAATAAAGGAGCTTGAACCGGATATGGTTGTGAATGTCGGTACTGCCGGGACATTTTCTAGGCGGTTTGAAATAGGCAGCGTCCACTCATTTTCTTCAGTGATGAACCGCGATCAGGATTTGAGCGCCTATCATTTGAAAAGGGGGGCAACCATTGATGCACACTGCAGGACTGTTGCGGAAATCGATGTTGCAGGACCTGAAAAATACCGGCTTTTATCCTCTTCTGCTTTCTGTTCGACGGATTGCGATTTTGCCGATGCTGCGGATATGGAGGCATATTCTGTTGCATATGCAGGATTGAGGCTCGGAAAAAAATGTGCAGTTTTTAAATTGATAACCGATAATATAGGGCAGAAAGTCCTATTGGCTGATTATAAACGTATTTTGAGGGAAGGCCGGGAGCTGTTGCTTAGCAATGTTTCGGATTATATCAGCTCCATTAAGTGATGAAAGGAGGGGTGTTCGCCCCTCCTTACTTTCTTTTATTTCTTTTCTTTTCTGAAACACATGAACCAGTCAAGACAATAAATGTCTCCGCTCTTATCTTCCATTCTCTGTTTTGCCACGCCGCAGCTGCCTGCAGTCGGGACAATCACATCATCTCCTGGTCTCCAGTCTGCCGGGGTTGCACATGAATCCTTGTCGGCTTTTTGCAATGCAAGGATGATCCTCTTGATTTCATCAAAATTCCTTCCTGTGGAAAGCGGATAGTAAAGGATTGTCCTGATCACTCCTTCCGGATCTATCACAAACACCGCTCTTACAGCCTGGGTGTTGGAGGCGTTGGGCTGGATCATCCCGTATTTTTTGGCGACATCCATCCTGATATCCTCGATCAGGGGGAAGGTGACATTGATGTTTTCCAGGTTTTTCCATTTCAGGTCCTGGATTTTTCTGAGCCATGCGATATGTGCATATAAAGAATCTACGGAAAGGCCGATGAGTTCGGTATTCAGGCTTTTGAACTCCTCGATCATGCTTGCAAATGTCATGAATTCAGTGGTGCATACAGGTGTGAAATCTGCCGGGTGTGAAAAGAGGATGACCCATTTTCCTTTATAGTCTTCCGGAAAGCTGATGTTACCTTGAGTTGTTACTGCTTTGAATTCCGGTGCTTTGTCGCCGATGAGCGGCATTCTGAAATTTTCATCCATTGTATAGTCCTCCTTGGAAGGTTTTTTACCTTCTGATAGTTAGAGTATACAAACTTTATTTTGGCTATTCCGTGACTTTGTCACATCCTATCATAAGCGGATTCGAGAGCTTGACTTTGCTTCCAACGCTTTTTTGCACAAGCTCATGTGCAAAAGCCTTTATCTCCTCCATCTGGTTCTCATAAACCTTTTCCGCCTTTTCCCTCAGTATTTCCAAACTTTCTGCGCTGGTATCATCCAAGGCAATGCGCTTGTCGAGTATCTTGGAATAGATTCTCGTGTATTGGACGTTTTGAATACGATTCAGGTACTCTCCGACAGAATTTTCCTGTGCCGCCGAATATAGGCGGGTTATGCTTGTGACCCATCCAGTGACGCCTCCTGATGTTTTTGTAGGGTCGAAAGAATAGGGGTTTTTGCAGGTTGAGAGTGAGAGGATCTTAAAGTTTTTGGCTTCTGGATAAAGCCTTTGCGCCTCCACGTATGCCACCAGAGCCGGATTGTTTGCGCCCAGTCCTCCGTCGGAAAGGACAAGACGATCCCCTGCTTCGCTGTCTTGAAGGACGGCTGGAGGGAAATACATCGGAGCAGCGGTGGTGGCTCTTGCCGCCTCGCGTAGCAAGAATCCATGATCATCCCAGCTTCGGAATACATAAATCGAGGACTTTGTGGTGTTGAAGCTGACTATGGCTGTAGGAACTTTAAGGCTTTTCAAAGGTATGTCTGAAAGCATGTCTTTTAGAAAACGCTCAAAGGGTCTGGCATCGTATTTGTCACTGAAGAACTGTCCGATGTGGGAAAAAATCTTTTTCGAGGATGATGGGAATATCTTGGATCCGTTTTCGAGATAAATGTTTTCTAATGAAGCTGGATCGGCTTCTTTTGTCACAATACCTTCGAATACAGGTTTTTTCAGCAAGTTCCTTTTTCTGTAAACAGGTATGTTGCGCCCTTCCTCCTTGATAAGTCCCGATCCTTCCTGCGGACACGAAAGCCCAATGGCCAAAAGGCCTCCGGTGCTTGTTCCTGCAACCAGGTCGAAATGGCTGTAAAGAGGTCTTTCATCCCCTTCGGCTTTGATCAGCTCGTCAAGCTTTTTCAGTATATATGCGGGTATGATGCCACGCATTCCTCCGCCGTCTATGGCAAGGATGTATCTCGTATCGCCGAATGGATCCTTTTTAAATAAGTCCGTAAGTTTACCCATATCCAATAAATTGATAATATCATAATCAAAGCAGGTCAAGATGATGAAAGGCTATGAGCGGTGCACGCTCTGTCCGAACAGGTGCGGTGTGGATAGGACCAAAGGCAGAAGCGGCATATGTGGCATGAGTGATGAGGTTATGATCGCGTGGAGCGGACTCCATAGGGGGGAGGAACCTCCGATAACAGGAGAAAACGGTTCAGGAATGATATTCTTTTCCGGGTGTCCCCTCCATTGCAGATATTGCCAAAACATACAGATAAGCGGGAAAGGGGATCTTAATGTCGGATATCCTGTTTCCATCGACGAATTGTCCATATTGATGTTGGATCTGGAAAGGATGGGGGCATCGACGTTGAATCTTGTCACAGGGACGCATTTCATCCCTTCCATAATTGAAGCGCTTTTGATTGCCAAAGAAAAAGGACTGTCTTTGCCGGTGGTATGGAATTCCTCCGGGTATGAGGATTTGGAGGCTTTGGCGCTCATTGATCCTTATATAGACATATATCTTCTTGATTGCAAAAGCCTTGATAGGAAGGTATGCTCCGTATTCTGCGGCAGGGAGCAATATGCTGATGTGATAATCCCTGTCATGGATTATGTGAAAGGAACACACCCTGAAACCGATCTGGAGGAAAAGATGAGGGGAGTGATTTTAAGGCATCTGGTTTTCCCCGGCACATTGGATGCCACCTTCAGATTCCTTTCGTATTATGCTGCACAGTACAAGGATAATTTCTTCCTTTCGCTCATGGTCCAGTTTGTTCCGCCGGAAGGCGATTTGGTTTTCGAAAAGCTGAGTGCAAAGGAATACGATTCGATCATAGACGCCTTCGAAACGCTTGGAATCGAAGACGGCTTTATTCAGGAGCAGGGGGATGAGATTTTGTGGATTCCTGATTTCACCAAGGACAATCCATTTCCTCATCCCTTCAGCACTCCCAACGATTATTTCCTATCTCTTAAGCACCGATAAGGGTACCGAAGAATTCCTCTCCCCTGAGTATCTTCATGGTATTTTCTATCTGCCGCCCATCGGCACATACGACTTTGAGGCCCAGATCTCTCGCTTTCTGTGAAGCGATAGGATCGAAAGGTGTGTTCTTGCCGGGGATCCATTCTGTTCCTACCATGGCGATGAAATCATTCCAGCTGATCGAATCGAGAGGCTTTGCCTCAGGATTCTTTTTGGGATCGTCGGTATATACCTTTGCTATGTTTGATAGGTTGATTATCAGTTTCGCTCCGAATTTTTCAGCAAGATACACTGCATCGGTATCCGTGGAAAAACCTGGTTTCCATCCTGCTGCGACAAGGATTCTTTTTGTGAAGGTGATATCTTCCGTCGGGTTTGTGACCAGATGATCCTCCGCCATGTCTTGGAATATCGCTTTTACAAGCTCTCCATTTAAATGGGTGGATCTTATGCCCAGCCAATCTAGTTTCCCGTCTTCGATTTTACCGCATACCTCTTTTGCCGCATTTTGATATATGCGTGCCGGAGCACCTCCTCCGGTGACGATTATGAGCCTTCTTGTGCAATCTTCTTTCAAGTATTCCTCAACCGCTTTCTTGAACGATGAAAGGAATTTGCAATCAGGCCTGTCCGGGGCCACTATGGACCCGCCAAGTGATAATACTGTTGTGATCATGGCAACAGTATAACAAAAGAGTGAGCATATTTGAACCTTGCCGGATTTGAATGATAGGAGGATTTATGAATCAGATAAACAGCATCATAATCGAAGGAATGATCGTACAGGATCCACGGCTTGTTGCCGAGGCGGGAGCCGATGGTGATTGGGGATGCCTTGTGAAATTCGATATCGCCAATCATCGAAGGTATAAGAACAGGGAAGGGGAGCTGATGGACGAAGCAACATTCATGCAGGTGCAGGCATGGGGAGATCTTGCCGATAAATGTCTGGCGAACCTTAAGAAGGGTATGAGCGTAAGGGTTGTTGGACGCATGCGCCTTTCCAAATGGCTTAACAAGGATAACGAGGAGAGAAAGAATCTTGAAATTCTGGCCCAGCATATCGAGTATAGGATGAGGAGAACGGAACGGGGTAAAGGAGACAGGGGCAATATTGCCGTCATAGAATCAGACGATGGAGCGAAAAATGCCGGGGAACCCCGGATTGTATATGAATTCTGAACTTGATTCATAAGGCTTTGGAATTCCATTCATCTTATTTTCATTTTTTTCTTTTTTCCTCCCCTGGGCTCCCAGGGGATTTATCAGCTTTATAAACACTGGCTGATGGATGGCTTGAACAGATTTAAGGAACATATACAACGTTTGTGTTTCTTTCTCCGAATGTGCTGTTTCTTGCCGCGGTTATGTAAAAATCATCTTTTGTGTTTGTATCTTGATAAGGCCAGTATCTGGCGATCACCCTGGATGTGGTCACCTCATCGCTGATTACGGTATCTCCTTCCCAAAGACCATCGGAAATCAGGCGTTCTGCAGAAACCCTGCTTTTTTCATTTCCATATCCGTCACTCAAACTTGCACTGCTGCTGTTGTACGGCAATGCGTCCATTATCGCACCATCTCCGTTTATGTGGGAAAAGAGGATTACCACGCCATTTGAACCGGAAAGCGTTTTCCCACTTCCTGCATTGATGAAGAAAGTATTGTACATACCGTTTTTTTCCGTCCTTTCCCCTCCCGGAATCTCCCTGTCCCAGCTTATAACTATGATATCGTTTTTCTTCACTTTCAGCTCCGGAAGATGAAAACGATGATCCTCCATGCCTATGACCGCATCTGAAAGGCATAATCCAGCTGTGGTTCCATCTTTTGTGATATGGAGTTCTACCCTGTCAGGGGAGTCGGCGGTTCCCTTTGTGCTCAGTTCCGTTATCAAGGCTTTTGCCTGGTTCATGTTGACGCCTACAACAGGTATCGAGAATCGTGCAGTGTTTCCTTGATGGTTCTCAACTGTAAATGACAGCCTTTTTTCGATGCCTGCATCCAATCTCATTTGCAAGTCGATGTTCTGAAGCCTTGAAAATGTCTTATCGTGAACAAGCCTGTTATTGTCGAGGAGCACTTCCAACAGAATCACCTGTTCATCGAAACCGATACTGATCAGTCTGTTTGAATATAATTTGAAATCGAGAAGCACGGGGCTCTTTTTGCTGGGTGAAAAGAGATTGTGCATATCGTAGCTTTCTGCGGGGCAGGAAATGAGAAGGAATGCCATCATCGGGATTAAAAGTGCTTTCTTCATATCAAATCAATCCGTTTTACAAGGTCTTTGTCCAAATCGGTGGCAGAAAAAAAACTTATGTGGTATTTTTGAGCCATGGCTACAAAACTTTGGCAGAAGAATTATACATTAGATCTTCTTATGGAACGTTTCACCGTACGTAATGATTATGTCCTCGATATGGATCTTGTACTATCCGATCTTGTTGGCTCCGCAGCCCATATGCGCGGGTTGGGTAAAATAGGCATTCTCACAGACGAAGAGGTCCGCATTCTTGATGAAGGCCTTAGAAAACTCGCTTTAAAAAGAAAAGAGGGAACTTTTGAGATCAAACCCTCCGATGAGGATTGTCATACCGCAATCGAAGGATATCTGACCGAGCTCTATGGTGATGTCGGGAAAAAGATACATACCGGACGCAGCCGGAACGACCAGGTCCAGACAGCCATCAGGATTTTCCTCAGGCAGGCTATGCTGCGGCTTTCCGATTCAGTATGTTCGCTCATATCTTCCATGATCAGTTTTTCCAAGAAGAATGTTCTGGTGCCGATGCCCGGGCGCACCCATATGCAGAAAGCGATGCCAAGTTCTGTTGCGCTTTGGATGATGTCTTATGCCGAGGAGCTCATCGATGAGGTGGCCATGGCCGAAGGATTGTATGATATTTTTGACCAGAGTCCGCTTGGGTCTGCTGCAAGCTACGGGACCACGCTTCCGATTGATAGGGAATATACGTCGGCCCTGATGGGCTTTCTTAAGGTACAGAACAATGTTCTTTATGCCAACAACTGCCGTGGAAAATACGAGCTTTTTTTCCTTGACTGGTGCTCTTATGTCGCATTGACCCTTTCTAAGCTCAGTCAGGATTTGATGTTGTTCACTCTCCCGGAGTTTTCTTATTTCTCACTTCCCAGCGAACTTTGTACGGGAAGCAGCATAATGCCCCAAAAGAAGAATCCTGATGGATTGGAGCTTGCCAGAAGCCGCACTTCGCTCATAACATCGCTTGCCGATAGGGTAAGGGGAATCATAAAGAGCCTTCCCAGCGGATATAACCGTGATTTCCAGGATACCAAAGAACCTCTGGTGGAGGGCTTCAAAGCCACCGAAGAACTCATATTGATTTTCAATAGGATGGTCGAAGGGCTTGAGGTTCATGCTGATGCGCTTAAAAAAGCCTGTACAAGCGAATTGTATGCAACGGACCGTGTTATGGAAAAGGTGCTGGCCGGTGGCAATTTCAGAGATAGCTACAGGCAGATCGGATTGAATCTCGAATCTGTCGAGGCGGAGGACCCTGTTGCATCCCTTTCAAAAAGGACAAGCACCGGAACTGCGGGAAATCTCAGGCTGGATATTACAGAAAAGGCATTGGAGGATTCGTGCCGCAAGCTGGAAAAAAGGCATGATGATTTAAAAAAGGTCTACATGTCGCTTTTGGGTGTGGATGAGGTCATACTCTGACACCATTTATTCAAAAGGGGTGTTTGACCTTGTCTTTACTATCGATTTAGGTTAGCATTTTCCTGTCTGCTGCAGAGATTTTCATATTTCTCTCTGTTAAAAATGGGATGGGGGCTGAAAATGCATGTTCTTATAATCGGCGCGGGAAGAAGAGGTCTGGGACTTGCCAGACATCTTATCGAAGAGGATAAGTCCATAACTTTTTTGGATAGTTCCGTTGAAAGATGCCAGGCCGCGCAATCAAAGCTGGATTGCATGGCGGTCTGCGGCTCGGCCACGAATATTGAGAAGCTTAAGGAAGCTGGCGTCGAAACGACTGATGCAGTTATTGCTGTCACCGATTCCGATGAGGTCAACATAGTCTCATGCGGTCTGGTTGCTGCCAATTTTCCGAATATCTCCAAAACGATTGCAGCCATACGCTCCATCACCTATACAGGACCGGAGGGGTTGCCTTCCGGTAAAATCCTTGGCATAAGCCATATTGTCAATCCGGACCAAGAGGGTGCATTGAGGATTGTGGATATCATCCATAGTGGATTATATAAGGATGACATAATCTTTCCCGATACGAATTTCATTCTCTATACCTTGGAGGTGGACGGGTCTTCTCCGTTCCTTAATAAGAGCCTGATGGATGTCAGGATGGGGTCGGCTAAGAACTTCGTCGTTTTGGGAGTGAACAGAAAAGGAAAGGCTTTCATTCCGAATGGAAATACGAAGATAAGGCTTTCCGATATCATTGCTGTGATTTCCGATGACGATGACGTGAAAGCCAATATCAACGGGCTTCCGACCTATTCGGAATATAAGGAGCCGGATGACATAATAATCGTTGGCGCAACCAGGATGACCAGATATCTTTTGTTGACTTTTTCCCCTGCGGAGCGCAAGAAGGTCAAATTGATAGAGAAGAATCATGATACCGCGACTGAGTTCGCTGTCCTTTTTCCGGAGATTCTTGTGCTCAATGCCCAGATTACGGACGAGCAGATATGGGATGAGGAGGAAATCGGGGGCTCAGATCTGTTGATTTCCCTAACCGACAGCGATGAGCTCAATATCATTGCAGCCAGCTATGCTAAAAGGATAGGGGTGAAGAGAACAATCGCTTTAATAAGGACAAACAGCAATTACAGCCAATTCGCATTGAGCCTTGGAGTGGATGTGGCCCTTTCCTCAACGGATGTCACGGTAGACTCCCTGTTGAAATGTTTCCGAGGTGAATCGGTCTCTGCAATCCATACGATGTTCAACGGACATCTGGAGGTTTATGAATACATAGTCAGGGATAATTTCCGTTTCTTGGGAAAAGCCCTCAAGGAAATCAATCTGAAGGGTAAGATAATCGTGGCAGGCGTCAAGAAAACAGATGGCGGTTCTCTTGTTCCGGATGGCAATTATGTATTTGAGGCTGGAGACACATTGATATTGTCCGTAGCACATGATGACAGTGATTATCTACAGGAGATATTTTCATAATGCATATCAAGTCGGTTCTGCGTTTACTATCCCTTATCCAGCTGCTTATAGCGCTTTTGATGTTCATACCGCTTCTTATGGCGGTCTATTATGATGAGGAATCGGCTTTCGAGGCGTTTTTCTCAACAATATTGCTGATATTCTTCACTTCCGGCTTGTGCCTCGTTTTCACCCGGACAGGAAGGCTTGTGCTGAAGGCGAAGGACAGCTACCTGCTTGTGACCCTGACGTGGGTGTTGGCAACAGCATACGGAGCTCTGCCACTGTTTTTGACAGGTACCCTTCCAAGCTATGCAAGCTGTTATTTCGAGATCATGTCGGGATTCACGACAACCGGGGCCACAGCTCTCGTTACCATAGAAGACAAGATGAGATCCATTTTGTTCTGGCGCAATATGACAAACTGGCTTGGTGGAATGGGTATTGTTGTCCTCTTCGTGGCTATCCTTCCTTTCATCGGGACAAAGGGGACAAGCCTGGTCAGTGCCGAATCTGTAGGCCCCACAAAGGATAAGCTGACCCCGAAAATCCAGCATACGGCTTTTGCCTTGTGGGCGATTTATCTTGGATTCTCTGTCCTGGAAGTGATTCTGCTTTGGTTCAAAATACCACTTTTTGATGCCGTGACCGTCACTTTCGGTACGATGGGCGCCGCAGGCTTTTCACCGATGAATTCTTCAATCGGTGGTTATGGCTCCGTTTATGTTGATGTTGTTGTGATAATCTTCATGATAATAGCAGGAGCCAATTTCGCGATTTATTTCAAGCTGATAAAAAGAAAATTCACAGATTGCCTGCATGACAGGGAATTGAGGGATTATTTGATAATAATCGCAATATTCACCTTTGTGGTGATGGTGGACCTGCTTGTTTCCGGTACCTATGGATCCGTAGCCTCCGCTTTGCGTTATGCACTTTTCCATGTCGTATCAATAATAACCACTACAGGATTTGCCATTACGGACTATAATGTTTGGCCTGTTTTCTCAAAGACGATGCTTATTGTTCTTTTCTTTGTCGGAGGATGTGCCGGATCCGCTGGAGGCGGCATCAAGGTTGTGAGGGTTTCCACAATGGTAAATCTGGCCCGCAACACGATAAAGAAGCGTCTGCATCCGAGCGCGATAACTCCTACTGTGCTTGGAGATGGCATGATGGATCAGAACACGATACTTTCAATAGCCGGATTTGTTGGAGCCTATCTTATTTTGGGACTTGCAGGAACCGCTGTGTTCTCGCTTTCCGATTTCAGCTTTGAAACATGTTTTTCTGCAAGTTTCCTTCTTCTTGGAAACATAGGGATCGGAATGCAGGATGTCGGGCCAGCAGGCAATTTCTCCATCTTTTCCGATCCCATACTTTGTGTGGGCTCGTTCCTGATGCTGGTCGGAAGGCTTGAGATTTTTACGGTTCTTGCACTTTTTACAAAAGCGTTTTGGAAGAAATGATCAGACCTTCTGCAGAACTGCGGCATGCTTGGGTTCTGCAAAGCTCGCTTCTGCGATGTTCAGGCAGTAATCGCCGATATGCTCCAGGTTCCTTTCAACCTCCAACAGCATGAGCTCCGCTTTTACGCTCACATTGCCTTTTTGGATCCTGTCGTGAACTTCGTCTGAAAGCCTTCTGTGTTCAATGTTCATCGCATTCTCAAACTCATGGGCATCCCTCATGATCTTGAAATTGCTCTTTCCTAGATTCTCTTTTATGAAAGCCAAAAACTTTGCGGTAAGATGGTGGTATTCGAGCACGTCTGCTTTTTCATCCGCATCGAATACGATTTCTTTCTTGATGCGGTCCTCACTTATCTTTGTCATGTTGTATATGCTGTCGGTTATCGACTCTATCTCATCGATGCTCCTGATGAGACTGTTGAGCATGGCGGCGTTGGTCGGGCTTTGCGAATCCTGCTGCAGCTTGACGCAGAAATCAATAAGTTGTTCCTGCATCTGATCGGCATATTCCTCTTTCTTTTTCAGCTCCACAACCTCTTTTTCTATGAAGCTTTGATCCTGTGATTCGAACACCTTTTCGTATCTTTTGAACATGTCCAGGCACAAATCCGCCATTTTTGCCATTTCCTGCTTTACAGTCAGAAAATAGATTTCCGGAGTATCCATTCTTGTGTTTGCGATGTATTTGAAGTGGTAGGTATCCTCCGAATATGTTTCCTTTGTCGGCACGAGCTTTTCTATTATTTTCGCAAATTGGTTGACAAACGGGAAGAATATTATCGTGTTTATCACGTTGAATACCGTATGGAAGGCTGCAAGGAACGTCGGCAGGCTCTGCTGCAGGGGCTCTCCTGTCATTGTGAAGATGTTTCCGTTTGTAATCGCATTGACCATATGCATCATCGGCCGGAAGAATATTATCGCAATTATCGATCCTATGACATTGAAAAGTATGTGCGCCATGGCGGCTCTGCGTGCGTTCGTGCTTGTGCCAAGCGAAGCCAGGTAGGCGGTTATGGTTGTACCGATGTTCTGCCCCAGACATAATGCCGCAGCGGTCCATACCCCGATCCATCCCTGGTATGCCATCGTGATTGTGATCGCCATTGTCGCGGATGAGGATTGGACGATGCAGGTGAGGATTGTTCCGATCACCACGCAGATGAGTATCGATGAAAGTTTTCCATCCTCGAATCTGGATAAGAAAGCAAGCACCTCCGTATGCTGGCTTACATCAGGCATGGAGGCTTGCAGGTATTCCAGACCGAAAAAGAGAAGTCCGAAACCAAGGAAGATTTCTGCAATCTCCCTTCGCTTTACCTTGCTTGAGAACATTAGCGGCAATGCGATTGCTATCGAAAACAGGCTGATGAGCGTGATGTCCATCGAAAAGCCGACAAGCGCCACTATCCAGCCTGTGACAGTGGTGCCTATGTTCGCTCCCATTATGACTCCGATGCTCTGCACAAGGGTTATGAGATTCGCGTTGACAAAACTCACCACCATGACGGTTGTCGCTGATGACGACTGGATTATGATCGTTATGAGCAGGCCGGTGAAAACCGCCATGAACCTGTTGGATGTCATAAGCTGCAAAAATGTCTTAAGTTTTGCACCTGCGGATTTCTGAAGTCCGTCCGAAAGTATCTTCATCCCGTATAAAAACAGGCCCAAAGAACCGATTATCTGAATAAGAGAAAGTATCAAACTCATAATTTGACGCTATCCAATCGCGGATTAAAAATGAACCACATTAAAGAAAAAGAAAAAAATTTAACAGATTATTAACATTTGCAGGATTTATCATAAGAATCGGCAAGAAGACCCCATCCTCTTCAATGTGGAGATGAATTGCTTGGCATATTGGAAAAAGCAAGCCAAAATGATCTAATAAACTATGAACGATCGGAAACGTAATGGCGATCAAGGAGCGAGGTGAGGAACCCCGTCTCCGCCATGCTTCGATGCGCCCTTTCGTCATAGAATCCAAACTTGACCTGAAATGTCTTAGCAAGGCCGAGCTGAAGTCAGACTTCGATGCTTCGTATGAGGTATGGAAGCAATCTGCGTTGAAACTGGAAGCTCCATATTCAAGCATAAGCTAAGATGGAGTAGTTCACAGTGTTTGAAAAATATCAATCCGTCTTGCCTTTTCTTATCCCTTTAATATATCCTGAAAGCACTATGAGCATCATCAAACCACACAAGCTTGGAATCATCGCCGGTCCAGGCTCCGAGTTTTTCACCGGCAAGGTAGTAAAACATCTCAGGCGGTTGTATGTCGACCGTTATGCGAAAGTCAACGACGCCTTGACTAAGCGTCATGGAATCACCGGAGAGGAGCTGCTGAGGCAGGTGACGCTTCTCGATGATCTTGATTCAAAGAAGATTCCCACAGGAAAGCTTCCTTCCCAGTTCCATTGCCCCGATGTTACGATAAACGTCAAATACACCAGGTTCGCCAATGGAGAGGAAAAGGCGGAGATAATCGATCCTGTGCGCGGATTGCATGTATATATAATACATGATGTATCAAACTCTTTCCCGATCAAGGTTGCAGGCCTTGAGGATCCCAGGCCGCTGAGTGTGAACGACCACTTGATGTTCCTCTTTACGACAATCGATGCGGTAAGGCTGGCAGGCGCGGAAAGCATCACGCTTGTCCTTCCTACATATCCTTATGCAAGACAGCATAAGAAGGCGGGAAGGGAAGCTCTTACGGCAAGTCTTTTCGCACGCTTTTGTGAGGAGCTCGGGGTGGCCAGGATCATCACCTTGGATATCCATTCCAGAGAGATTGAGAATGCATTCTCCACCTGTCATTTGGAGAATTTGCATGGGTCTTACCAGACTTTGATCGCACTGAGGAAGCTCATTGATTTTTCCGATCCCGATCTTGTCGTCGTATCTCCTGATACAGGGGCCGTCAACAGGAACAAGTTCTATGCGCAGGGATTGCACCGTCCGTTGGCCATCTTGTACAAGGAAAGGGATTATTCGGTTGTTAGCAAGGATGCGAAGAACAGTAATATAAAGAGCATCAACCTTCTTGGAGATGTTAATGGCAAGACGGTGCTCATGGCCGACGATATGATAGCGACCGGTGGAACCCTTATAATAGCCATGAGGGAATTGAAGAGGAGAGGGGCCAAGAAAATCATCTGCATAGTTTCCCTTCCGTTCTTCAATGGTTCCGCAATCGAGAATTTCGATGCCGCATACAAGGAAGGTGTCTTCTGGAGGATAATCGGAACCAACGCTGTGTTCCAGGGAAAAGACCTTTTGGAGAAGGAGTGGTTTGTCCAGGCCGATGTCACCGAGCTTTTTGCGCGTGTCATTTCTCGTCTGCATCACGGCCGTTCCATATCCCCTCTTTTGGATAACAGGAAATTCATACAGCGCCTTGTGGATACTTCACAGGCGAATCCAAACGCCCCCGTACCTGCAGATAAGGATATGTTTTCAGATTAAGCGGAGATAATGGATTTTTCATGGCCCCGCAAGGGGCTGTTTTTTAGGAGGAAAACCAAATGCGGATGTCAAACAGGATTTCATCGTTCCAATGCTCGCCGATCAGAAGGCTTGTGCCGTATTCAAGGGCGGCAGAAGCCCGCGGCATCCATGTGGTGCATCTGAATATCGGGCAGCCTGATATTAAAACGCCTAAGGAAGCTTTGGATGCGATAAAAGGATACAAGGATGACATAATCGCTTACGGCCTTTCGGAAGGGGAGGTGGAGCTCAGAAAGGGTTTATTGAAGTATTATGAAAAGTATGGCATCACCGATTTGGACGAGGGCAACATACTTATCACAACCGGCGGCTCTGAGGCTATCCAGTTTGCTTTCATGACGCTTTGCGATCCATATGATGAATTCATAATCCCTGAGCCGTACTATACCAATGTCGCCACGTTCGCAAACATCGCCATGGTCAATCTTGTTCCGGTGACAAGCCGCATAGAGGATGGTTTCGTCCTGCCTCCAATCAGCGAGTTTGAAAAGAAGATTGGGAAAAAGACGATGGGCATAATACTTTGTTCGCCGAACAACCCCACGGGGCATATTTATACGAAGGATGAGCTGCTTGCCATTCTTGAGCTTTGCAAAAAGCATGATATTTTCCTTGTTGTCGACGAGGTTTATAGAGAATTCTGCTATGATGGAAAGAGCTTCACCAGTGTCCTCTCTTTTCCTGAGTATTCCGACAGGGTCATCTGCATAGACAGCTTCTCCAAGCGCTTCAGCATGTGCGGGGCAAGAATCGGAGCCATTGTCACCAGGAACAAGGAAGTTCTTGAGAATGCGCTCAAGCTCGCACAGGCCAGGCTCTGTCCTCCTGCTGTTGAACAGGTTGCGGCGGAAAAAGCCCTTACTGCAGGAGAGGATTATATCGAGGATGTCAGAGAAAATTATGAGCGCAGGCGCAATTTGCTGATTTCCGAGATGCAGAAGATTCCTGGAGTGGTATGCTCAATGCCGAAAGGAGCTTTTTATTTCGTTGCCTCCCTTCCTGTGGATGATGCTGAAAAATTTGCCATATTCATGCTTAAGGATTTTTCTTACGAGGGTGCGACGGTCATGTTTGCTCCTGCCGAGGATTTTTATGTTACAAAAGGTCTTGGGCATAACCAGGCAAGATTTGCGTATGTGCTTAATGAGAATGAGCTTCTGCTTGCGGCCAAATGTCTGAAACACGGACTTGAGGCTTATAGAAAACAGGTCATGAAAATAGGTGAATGACAAGATCAGGGTGCCGCAGTCTTTTTATTGCGGCATTTTATTTTGTTACAGGATGTTTCCGTAAAACGGAATATCCAATATAATCAAAAGCTAGGAGTTATCCTGTGGACAACCTTTCAAATGATTTTCTACCGCTCTTGAGCATCTCCAAGGAGAAGGCTGAGCGCAATGTCACGGATGCGGAGAATTATCTCCGCCTGGATTTCAAGAATATCGCTGAAATCCTTTCTGCCTATCATCCATTGGAATTGGTGAAGATGTGCGTATGGGAGGAGCGCCGTATCGGACGGATCCAGAAAAATGAGGAGACTCTGCGTTCTTACCGGCTGCTTCCGGTTCTTGTCCAATCGATCCTTTCTTCCTCTATGTATGAAAGAAGGAGCTCCAACAGGGATGTCAGGGAAAAGGATTGGCTCAGGCTTGTCAATCTTGGGCAGGATGTTTCCAGGAAACTTTGCCGCTTTTTGGACAACCGTGCCGCACTTGAGTTCTTAAAAGGAAATACCGATGAAAAAGGTGCCTCGGATTACAGGGAGGCCCTATATCGGCAATTTTTCCCGGAATCCAAGGATAAGAAGAAGCTGGAAGAGGAAAAGCTTATGGCCCATACATCCTTGGAGGGTGAGGAGGAGGTAGTATCTTCTTTTTTCGGGATGAAGGTTGATGAGTTCATAAACGGATTATCTTCTATTGCATATGAAAGTCTTGAGGGGATCGATCGCCTGAGTCAGGAAAGCGCAGCATTCAAATCCGAGGTGCTTTTGCGCATGGCGAAGCTCAAGTCAGAGGAAGGCGGGGAAAGTCTTGATGATGAGCAACTGAAGATGAAGGTCTATAAAGATGTTTCGATATATCAGCAGGCGCTCCGTCTTGAAGGTCAGCGCGATGGATTTGATCTTTTCAGGCCCGAATTCTGTTCCAATATGTCGGCAAAGGCCTTGGATAAGCTTTCCGTGGAAACAGGCTCGCTGAACTTTGAAAACTATTTCTTTTCCAAGGGGCTTTGGATAAGTACTGTTTTCCCATTCCTGAAAGTCGGGGACATGTTTTTTTCTTTCGTAGGCAAATATATATTATCCTGTGCTCAACGTGTGGCATCGGAAACTCTCAACCTGCACTCAAGGATCACCGCCGCAACATATCGCGCATTATCATGGCTTTTTACCGAGACCGATGTGGTTGGAGTGTATTCTTTCGATGGAAATAAGATTGATATTTCTGTATTGGAAAGCCTTTTGGACATCAATGCGTATGCTTTTTCACAGCAATGGTTCTTGAGACGCCTGGCCAGAATTGAGGATGAGAAGGTGCGACCACAGCTCGGGCATAAACTCATTTTTGTCGATCCTGATGGGGATGAGAAGCTTATGAAAATGGATGAGAACACATTTTCCACCAGTGTTGTCGAGTTGCTTAATGTGAAGAACAATGATACGAGAAGCGATTTCTTCACAACAATATTGGGTGAATATACGGATGTGGAGCCATCCCCTTATTCGGATATTTTTGAGTCTGACGAAGTTGTCAATGATGAAGTTCATGCTGAAGACGACCAGGATCTTCCAGAAAGTGAACTTGAGGATTTTGATGATACCGATTATCTGCAGGAGGATGAAGCGGAGCAGGATGCCTTGAGTGATGAGGAGGATCCGCGTCTTGCTTCCTCTTCATGTCCGATTTCCGAAGACGAGAAGAGTAGGTATCTGGAGACTTATGAGGATAATCAGGACATCATAGAGGAAGAGTTGGGAAAGGCAGTTGACAATACTCAGTATGACGGTGTCGATGATGATGAATATGACGATGAGGAGGACTATCCTGATTCTGGATATGAAGAGGATGAGGATATGGACCTTGATGTCGATGACGAGGTGGAAACCGAGGAAGAGGAATTAAAGGAAGAGGCTGCGATTGAGGATGATGAGGATCCGGATCAGCTCAATTTCATGGATATCCTTGATGAAGAGGAAGGGCAGAGCGAGAGAATCGAACCGGATTTCTCATTTGCAATTCCAGATGAGGATGCAGTGGACGTAACTGAATGCGATGCTTCCTCTTTGCTGAAGGAAGATTCTTCTATGTCTGAACCCGTTATCCAAGATGATTTGTCTTCTCCCGATTTGCCGGATGCTCAGGCCGGGATTGCCGGTAAAGTGTATGAGCCGTCGTTTGGACCTGAGGTTGAAGAAACTGCTGGCGGAGATATTCCTTTTGTCAAGACATCGGAAGCTGATATCTCTGGAGAGGATGCTTTGGATGAAGATGCCTTGGAAGAAGATGCCTTGAACAAGGATACCTTGAACGAAGATACCTTGGACGAAGATACCTTGGACGAAGATACCTTGGACGAAGATACCTTGGACGAAGATACCTTGGACGAAGATACCTTGGACGAAGATAGCGTAGATGAGGTTCCCGATGCCAGGCCAGAAGAAAAGGTGGATGGATTTGCTGCGAAAACCGATACTCCGTCATATGTAGGAGAAACTGGAGAAAAGATTTTCACTCTTACAAAGGCTGATGTTGATCTTAATCGGGGTAAAATTAAGATCGAAGAGCAGCCATATGAGGAAAACGTCAAGGATGAAAAGGCTTCGGTTTCTTTTGATGGACATGGTCTCACAATTGATTTGGAAAATCCCAGATATTCGGAAACAATCCGCCAGATAGTCTCGCTCCTTGGCAACAAGGCTGGAGTTTTTGCAAAATTTTTGGAGCAGGAGGACCGTAGCGTCCTTGATTATTTCAATAATGTGCTGCACCAAATGTGGGAGAAGCAGTGCCAGGATGGCAAGGATAAGATGTTCAGTATCTTTGAATATGATTTATCCGTGCTGCTTTCAAAAGGCAAGGTGCATGATGAACTGAGGGATATGGAGTTGATGAATAATGCGGGGGCTGTGATGTATTCCAAGGGGAAAAACGTTTGGAATGCCCTCGTGCTTTACATAAATAAGGATTATGTTGTTGAGACAGCGGAGATGAAAAGCATCAGCAGAAATTATTTCAGCGCTTCCAATTGGAAGATCGTATCCGTTATCGGAGAAGAGCTTATTGCAAGGGGGAGGGGATGATGGATTCTTTACCTCTTGATGCCCATTTAATCGAGAAATTTCTTTTTACAATGGATCTGCTTGATAAGGCTGGCGCACATCTTTTATCGGTCCATGACGCAAGACTGAAAGTAAAGGCTTTCAATGATTATGTCACAGATGCTGATGTTGCTGTTGAGCATATGCTTGTTGAATCCATAAAAAAGCGTTATCCATACGATGGGTTCTTTACTGAAGAGGAAGGGGAGATGGCGGGATCAGGTGGCTTATGGATCATCGATCCTGTTGATGGAACGGTGGATTTCATGAATGGTTATCCCGATTACTGCATTTCCCTCTGCTATAGAGAAAATGGAAGTGATGCCTTTTCTTTCGTCACAGCTCCGGCAAGAGGAGAGTGCTTTTATGCCATTTCCGGACAAGGGGCATATTTGAATGGAAAAAGGATATATGTAAGTGATATTGAAAGCTCCAAGGGTCTCATTTTGATGGTGCCTCCGCATCGAAGGCATGAATATCTGGATGATTTCTGGCTTCGCATGAGAAGTCTTTATGAGGTCTTTTCTGATATGAGAAGCATAGGAAGCGCAGCCATGAGCCTGTGTTATGTCGCATCCGGTAGGGCAAGTGCATATTATGAAAGATTTCTTCATCTTTATGATATTGCCGCAGGTCTGCACATTTTGAATGAAGCCGGCGGTTTGGTCCAGCTTGATGTAAAAGACGGGATTTATGATGTTTCTGCAGCGAGCAAGCGTTCGTTTGAAAGCCTCAGGAGGATAACCTGTGGCTGTTGAGACTGTGATTTTCGATCTTGATGGTACATTGCTTGATACAAGTGAAGGTATTTTCAAAACTGCAAATACGGTAATAAGGATGATGGGTGGCGATGAATGCCATGATTTGAAAAGATTCTCACTTTTCGTAGGGCCTCCTCTCCATGTCGGATTTGAGAAGGTTTTTGGTTTGACAGGAGATAAAAACACAGAGGCGGTGCTCACTTACAAAAAACTATATAAGAATATCGGGATAAACAGCTACTGTTATTATCCCGGTTTGGTCGATGCAGTAAGAAGGATGAAAGAAAAAGGATTGAAGCTTGGCGTCGCCACACTTAAGAACGAAGCAGCTGCCGAAATGATGATATCCTCTTCTCTTTTTAATGGACTGTTTGATGTGATAAGGGGAAGTGATGAGGCTGAGACTTTGACCAAGGCGATGATCATCAATAAAGTCTGTAGTTTCTTTTCTTCACCATTTTCCAACTCTGTTTTGATTGGCGATAGTGAAAGTGACGAGAGAGGGGCCATGGAGGCCGGAGTCCGGTTTATTCCGGTCGGTTGGGGATTTGGTTTTTCTGACAGGGATAAAAACGATGCATCGTTTGTATCCAATCCTGGTCAGTTGTATGATAGAATAATTTACAAGGAGAGTTGAAATGATTGAGAAGATTGAGACGAAGAACGCACCAGCGGCAATTGGACCTTACAGCCAGGCTGTAAAGGTTGGTTCCTTTTTGTTTGCCTCGGGCCAGATTCCTGTGGATCCGGCAACGGGAAAGATTGTTGAAGGCAGTACAGCCGATCAGGCCCGACAGGTGTTCAGGAACATAAAAGCTGTTTTGGAGACAGCCGGTGTAACAGAAAAGAATGTTGTCAAAGCGACTGTTTTTTTGAAGGATATGAATGATTTTGCCTCTGTAAATGAAGTATATGCCGAATTTTTCAAAAACAACGATGTCCTTCCTGCACGTTCCGCTGTTGAAGTTGCACGTCTTCCAAAGGATGTGAAGGTCGAAATAGAGGTCCAGGCTGTGCTTTGAGCCCGGCCTGTGCTTTGGGAATGGATGGTTCGAAGGTTCATATTTTCTAAAAAACATGGAATTTTTGCGGCCTAATAATGTTTTTTTCTTTTGTATGGCTTTTTCTTCGTATCTCTGATACTTTATTGGAGATACAGAAATTATGGATTTGGTAGCGAAATGAAAAACTTCAGAAGATATCTTGTATTGGCTTTGGTTGTGCTCCTTTGCATAATCCCTTGTTTCAGTGCCCAGGTGGTGGTTTCCCCCCGCATAGGTAACGTGGAATATGAAATGAAGACCACTCCCGACAGCTTGGCTGTCCAGCTCGGACTTGATGAGAATCCTATCCTTGTTGACGATGACAACTATTCGTCAAGAAGAGCGGTTGAGCTGCTTTTGGCCACTTCCGATCCCGGTTATGTCCTTGTTCCTGGAGATGTGATAAGTATCTCCTATCTTGAAAGAACAGGAACCACTCCCGTGAATCTGAGTGTTTCTGTACCAATTGATGGGAAGATCAGGATTCCCGGCATTTCTGAAATAGATGTTGGAGGGATGACCTTCTCCGAGGCCCGTGCAGCTATCATGAAGGTTTTAATCGAATACAACAGATATTCAGAGCCTGTCATCAATCTCACATCCCTCGGACTTTTTTCCGTATTGATGAAGGGGGAGGTGGTTTCCAATAAGTATGTCACTGTAAGCGGCATGAGCCGTCTTGCAGATGTGATGTATCTGGCATCAGCGAATGCAAGCAGCAGAAATGTCAGCATCACGGATAAATCCGGAAATACTGTAAGTTATGATCTATATTCGGCAATGAGAAGGGGTGAAGGGGATCATAATCCACGTCTTAGACCAGGAGATACGATTACCGTAGGGGTGAAGGATCGCAGCATCATAATTTCCGGCGCAGTATCCAATCCCGGTACCTATCAGATTCTCAGTGGTGAAAACCTTCAGGCGCTTTTGAAGGACTATGCAGGTGGATTGGAAAGCTCTGCAAGTGGGAAAATCAGCATCCAGAGAAGCTCCATCGGAGGATATGTGGATGTGATAAACGTTGACTCGTCCACGGAAATTGCCTTGCTGGACGGGGACATTGTTTATGTTGAGCCAAGTGTGGACAACCTTTCATCCGTTTCAATCGAAGGTGCGCTTTTAAGCCAGAGCACAACCAATATGATCCAAGGGGACAAGAATGAGAAATACTATTATCGTTTTGTGCCCGGAGAGACCGTGTATGACATGCTGAGCGCAATCAGTCAATATTTCATTCCCTCGAGCAATCTTGAGAATGCCTATCTTGTCCGTAATGGTGAAATGATAGCTTTGGATTTCCAAAAGATACTTTATGACGGAGCCTCCACCGGCAATATGTTGCTTGAGGCAGGGGATTGTTTTTATATCCCGTTCAATCAGATGCTTGTTTCCGTCAATGGCGCTGTTGCAAATCCTGGTGTCTATGGATACGTTCCAGGACGTACGATGAGCTATTATATAAATCTTGCAGGCGGGCTTACCGGCTCTGCCAAGGGGGAAAAATATATTTCCATAGTCGACAAAGAAGGAAACAAGCTGTCCAAGGATGATACCATTCCTGCCGAGACAGTCATTACAGTCGAGGAGAATGTTCTTCAGACAAAGATTGCACCCACTGTTGCCGTGGTCGGGCTTGTTTCCTCGATCGTAGGCATTGTCGCAAGCATAATCACAGCAAGCGTCAACATAGCGAATGCGGGTAAGTAAGAGGTGGATATGAGTGAGACGAGAAAAGAAAACGAAGAGATGGAAATCAGCATCTCCGAATTGATTGAAAGCGTATTGAGCCGTATCTGGATAGTGATTCTTGCCTTCTTTATTACGGTTGCATTTGCGGTGTTTTATCTTTTACGAGCTGTTCCCATTTATGAAACCAGTGCAAGCATGATGGTTCAGCCCATATCCAAAAGCAGCAGCTTGAGCAGCATGCTGTCCCTCAGCTTAGGCAGCAGCAATTCGATAAATACCGAAATAGAGCTTCTCAGTTCCCGCACCACTTTTGATAATGCGTTGAACAAGCTGGATCTTACGCAATATGTCAATTCGGAAGGAATAAGGTATTCGGATTTTGAAGATCCTTTGAATTACGAATCCCTGAAGGAAAGTGTGTCTTTTGAGCCTGTTGACAATACTTCTTTTGTGAGGATAACGGTCAAGGACCAGAATCCTTATTTTGCAAGCGACTTCTGCAATGCCATAGCTCTTGCCTATTCAGAGCTCCTTACAGGCCTTGCCCGAAACAGCGCACAGAACCAGCTTGATTTCGTAGCTTCCCAGATTCCGATGGTTGAGCAGCTGCTTGCCGAATCCGCCCAGGCGCTGTCCGATTTCCAAAAGGACAACGGGGTAATGCGTCTTACCGAGCAGAACGAAGTATTGCTGATGAAGCTCAGCTATTACAGTTTGATAAGAACTCCTCTCGAGTATGAGATTGAAGAGGCGGATAAGATCCTTTCTTCGATTAAAGCCGATCAAGCGTTATATCAGGCTGTTTCGGAAAATGGTGAGATAGCGGGATTGAAGCAGGATATAAGCAACTATTATGTCGAGCTTCTTTCCTTTGATGTGATTGCCGCCTCCAGCAACAGGCAGAGCCAGGTGCTCTCAGCAGGCCAGCAGGCAAGATATTACAGTGTTTCACAAATGCAGGAGACTGCAAAGACTGCCATGGAGCGCATTGTTGAGGAACTTGCTTCGCCTTATATGTCTGCAGTGGATGCAAGGAGCTTTGCTTCCGCGTATGTTCAGAAAGCAGTCGCAGAGGTTAGCGTTGCCGTGCTTGATAATGAAGAGGTCCTTCTGGATGAGGAGCTGATGAAGATGCCGGATATGCAGAGACGGCTTCTTGAGCTGCAGGGGGATGTGGAGATCAATCAGCAGCTGCTTCTGAGATTGAGGGAGATGGAGAGCGAGACCGCTTTGCTCAGGGCTTCCATAATAGATAATGTAACAAGTATCGACAGCGCGCTGGTACCGGAAGATCCCGTGTCCCCGCAGAAGGCGAAAACCCTTTTGATTGCCGGCTTCTTGGGCATATTCGCAGGAGTGGGTATTGCTGTCGTTCTCGGTCTCACGGATAAGAGGATAAAGGATAGGGAGGACCTTGCAAAAGCGATTGGCGACAACATTCCAATACTTGGCTGGATTCCTCTGGAGGTGAAAAAGAGCAAAGCAGGAAAAGATGGAAGGGTAGGTCTTGCGCTTTACCGCAACCCGATGAGCTTCATGAGCGAGCGCTATAAGCATGTCGCTTCTTCGATAATATACGGCAAAAAACTGGAGAGCAGGTATATCACCGTATGCTCTCCTGGAAAGACCGATGGAAAGACCACCACGGTTGCAAATATCGCATATGCTCTTGCCTTGAACGGTAAGAAGGTGCTTGTGGTCGATCTGGACTTGAGGAAGCCGAATGTGGAGAATGTGTTTGAGGTCAAGCATTCTAAAAAGGGTCTTGTAGATGTTCTTAACGGGGATGTCGATGTATCGGAGGCCATAAGGGTGCCGTATGGGAGCCTTCCATCCCTCCACATTCTTGGCACAGGATCCAATGTCGTTGTTCCTTCCATTGTCATCCAGGCTCAGCCACTTAACCTGTTCTTAAAAAAGGTCAGCAATCTTTATGATTACATCTTCTTTGATGCACCTCCTCTTTCTTTTGCATCCGAGCTTCTCACGATAGCCTGTGTAGCTCCCGAGGTTTTGATCGTGGCCAGGGCCGGCATAAGCAACATTCCCGAGGTGGAGCTCCTTATAGAAGAGCTCAGGAGCGGCAGCGCAAATATCATAGGTGCATGTCTCAACGGGCTTGCTTTGGATTCAACCAGCTTCGGTATGAAGACGGGATACGGTTATAAATACGGTTATGGCGGTTATAATTTGGGGGCCAGGGAGGATAAGATCATCAGGAAGACTTATCTCAGGAAGGCAAGCAAATACTCGGCTATTTATAAAAGGCAGCTGAAATCCCGCCTGCAGGAAAAGGATACCAGCATGTGGCCGGATGCCCCTCTTGCCTATCCTGATGGAATCGACCATGAAAAACACCAAGTAAAGAAGGTCGATACCAAGACTGTAAAGGCTGTTATGCCTTCAGGTTTTGATGCCTTTTTAAAGGAAATAGAAAATGATGAGGCGGCCCGTGGCAAAAAAGAGTAGACAAAGATTTGTCTTCCTGTTATCCTCTTTCGCTAGTGAGGATCATCATGGACAAATGGAAAGCGGATAACAGTTTTTCTCTATTGGTTGCCCGCATGGTGTTTCCTTTTCATCTTATTGTTTGATTTTCAGCGGTCTGTTTTTCAGGCCGCTTTTTTTTGGAGGCTGCAATGGCAAACGTGTTCAAGGGCAGGAGCCTTAATGTAATCGAAGACTTTTCTATCAATGAAAGGCGTTACCTTTTCAAGAAGGTTATGGAGCTGAAGAATGCTGTGGTATCCGGAGACGAGCAGACGATGGCTGAGTTCAGGATCGATGATCCGGATTTCGGCATGTATGAGGTTTTTCTCGAGGATAGCACGAGAACAAAGGAGTCTTTCAGAAATGCTGCAAAATTCCATCATGCGAAGGTGTCCGAACTCCTTTGTTCATCCTCCAGCATCAACAAGGGGGAGAGCTTTGCCGATACTTTCAACATGCTCAGCGGATATTCCAACAGGATTTTTATCGTACGCAGCAAGGTTGAGGGGCTTACCAAATGGCTGAGCGAGGAATGTGGGGAATATGCCGTGCGCAACGGCCTCCCATATAAGCCGGCGTTCATAAACGCAGGTGATGGCAAGCATGAGCATCCCACCCAGGAGCTTCTTGATGAATTCACATTCCTCGAGGACCAGAACATGGATTTTTCACATATCCATTTGGCTCTTGTGGGAGATCTCTACCATGGGCGTACGGTTCATTCAAAGGCCGATGGTCTCAAGGTTTTTGATAAGGTGAAGGTGGACCTTATAGCTCCAGAGGAGCTTATGATGCCTGAAAACTATATAGAGATCATGAAGGAAAATGGATTTGAGGTCAGGATTTTCTCTTCGATTGCCGAATATCTTGCCTCTAACGACACTGCGAAGATGTGGTATTTCACCAGACCCCAATTGGAGAGGATGGGCGAGAGGATATTGCAGAAGCAGGACATGCTCAGGGATGCCATAACTTTCAAAGAACAGTTCCTTCCGTATCTGCAGAGCGGAACAAAGTTCTATCATCCGCTTCCCCGCCATAAGGAGCATCCGACCATTCCTACATTCCTTGATAAGACAGAACTTAACGGATGGGAGCGCCAGGCCATAAACGGCATGTATGTGCGCATGGTCCTTCTTGGCCTTATTGCAGGAAAGGTCGGTTCCGATTACGAAGGAAGTGAGGAAGATGCAAAGGATTACAGAAGTGAGGAATACATAATTTCAGTAGATCTCAGCGATAATGACGTAAAGGGCAAGAAGAATTATTCTGAAGGTGTCCGCCCTCTTGAAAACGGCATAGTGATCGATCATATCTGCAAAGGTGATGCTCCGAGCGAGATAAGGAGCCATATGAGGCTCATTTCCTCCGTTCTCAATCTAGATGAGAGCAAAGGAGGTGAGTGGGTCAGCCGTGGAAGCGATGGTCAGTACAAGGGGATCATCTTCCGTCCTGGAAATTACGAGCTCTGCCGCAAGGACCTCAAACGGCTTGCCGCAGTCGCTCCACATTGCACGCTCAATATCATAAAGAACTCCAAGGTTGAAAGCAAATTCCGTACCCATATGCCTCCAAGGATTTATAATTTCTCCGACCTGTCTTGTAAAAACGAAGCCTGTATATCCCATCCCTGCAATGGAGAAGGGGTGCCGGCTGTATTCTTCAGGACGCAGGATGATAAATATCGTTGTGCCTATTGCGGCAAAGTACATTCATTCAAGGAAATTTGGAACAAAAGAAGCTGATATTCTGTTATAATGGAGCACGATATGAAGACACTCAACGAAATTACGACTTATTATGGAACGCAGCTTGCAAAGGCTGCTTTGGATTTGGGCGCTATCCGCCTCAGTCCCAAGGATCCCTTCAAATGGGCGAGCGGATACAGGATGCCGATTTATAACGACAACAGGCAGTTTTTGGCTTCAGCGAAATACAGGGCCCTGATCTGTGATGCCTTTTCCGATATGATTGAGGCTCTCAATCTTCAGTTTGATAATATCGCAGGGACCGCCACTGCCGGTATCCCACATGCCACAAGCCTTGCAGACAGGCTCAACAAACCCCTTTCCTATGTGCGTGGAGGCTCCAAGGACCACGGCTTGGGCCATCAGGTGGAGGGGCTTGGAAGAAGCGGCAGCTATGAAGGTGCGCGTGTGCTTTTGATCGAGGACCTGATCAGCACGGGCTCCTCTTCCATAAAGGCGGTAGAGGCGATAAGAGCCACCGGAGGGGTTGTGGATACATGCCTCGGCATCTTCACTTATGGTCTCAAGGCGAGCGAGGATGCATTTGCCTCCCTCCAGCCCAGTTGCTGCTACCATACCATCCTTTCCTATGATTTGATGATAAGGATTGCTGCCGAAATCGGATATATCAGCGCTGAAGAGGCTCAGACCCTCCAGGAGTGGAGGAACGATCCGTTTGGCTGGGGCGAAAAGCATGGATTTCCCAAGGAGGGCTGATCATGGATTACAATACCAAACTTGCGACAAGCGCGGATAAGGTGAAGAACATCGTGTGCATGGGACTTGATCCTGTATTGTCCGTACTCCCCTATGAGGAACTTGACGGGCTTTCTAGAATCCGCAAATATATGGAAAATCTTTTTGAGGCGATGAAGAAGGCCGGGCTCAGCCCTGCGGCGTTCAAACCGAATATAGGTTATTACAGCATTCTTGACCGTCCCCGGCAAGGGTGTTTTGATGGCAGCCTGGCCCTGGCGCATGTTTTGGACATGCTTGAATCCTATTTCCCGGGCATTCCTGTGATTCTCGACAGCAAAAGAGGGGATATAGCAAAATCAAGCCTTAACTATGCCAATGAGGCATTTTCCTGCTGGAAGACTGATTCCGTGACGGTTTCTCCATATATGGGAACGGACAGTGTGAGTCCTTTTGCTTTCCCTGAAAAAGGAATATACGTTTTGGACAGGACCAGCAATCCCGGCGGTGCGGATCTGCAGAACCGTCTCATGCTTGACAGCGTTGACGAGAAGGAGACTTATCCTCTTTATATGGCAGTTGCCCATACGATTGTCCGTTGGTCTGAAGGCAAACCCGGCTATGGAGCCGTGGTGGGGGCCACAAACATGAAGGAACTTGAAGATATTGCAGGGTATTTTGCAGGTAAGAACATTGCATTGTTGATTCCCGGTGTCGGAAGCCAGGGCGGAAGCGCTAAGCAGGTCATGGCGGCTCTCAAAAAGGTTTCTTATGATGTGTCTATTGCCAGGATCAATTCCTCAAGCGGGCTTACCCACCCGTGGAAAAAGGCTCCAGCACCCAAGGACTGGACGTCCGCCTGTCTCGTCGGGCTTGAAAAACTTATTTCGGAGGCCGGGCTTTGAAATCAGGAAGGGCATATGAGCTTTTGCATCGCAACCATCTGAGAAAGAAGATGGTATTGTCCACCGTTTCCGGTGTGGCAAGCACCAAGATCGAACTTGTGAGGCTTTTTGACAGGGATATCGAGGCCGTGGACATCATAACCACAAAAAGCTTCCAGGTCAAAGCCAATCCAGGAAACACGCCCCCCGTCATCACCAGTCCGTCTCTTGGTGATTTCGGGAACTCCGTAGGCTTGCGCAATCCGGGAATGGATAAGGCTTATCCCGAGCTTGAAGAGCTGCGCAAGGAGGGGATGCGCGCCCTTTTGAACGTATCCCTTTCTGCAAATGACGAAGAGGGGTTCATAACTTTAGTAAAGAAGTTCGATCCCGTTGCAGATCTTTTGGAGCTTAATTTCTCATGTCCGCATGCCGCAAAAGGCTATGGAGCCTCGATCGGCAGCGATAAGGAGACAGTCAGATCTTTTGTCAAGGCGATCTGTGAAGCTTATCCTGAGCGCAAGGCGCTTCTGATAATCAAGCTTACCCCTAATGTTCCAGATATCGCCGATATAGCCAAGGCCGCTATTGAAAGCGGAGCCGATGGTATTGCCGCAATCAACACTGTCGGACCACGGCAGTATCTTAAGGATGGTCATCCTATTCTCTTCAATAAGCTTGGTGGAAAAGGTGGTGCGAGCGGCGCATGGGTTTTTGACATCGCGCTTGATGCTGTCAGGAGAATCCGTGAGCGTATAGGGGATGATCCCATAATACTTGGTATGGGCGGAGTCGTTTCAAGCTCGGATGCCAGGGCTCTTTTGGAGGCTGGTGCCGACAGCATCGGTATCGGGTCTGCAATAGCACGTGTCGAACCGGAAGATTGGGGATCGTACTTTTCCCGGATCAAAAACGGCGAGGATGTCGAGCCCCTTCTCAGCCCGCGTCATGACAACCTTGAGTATGAACGCCATGTTGTGGTCTCAAAGAGGATGTACGATGAGGATACTGTGATCCTCACCCTGGATGGAAAGAGTTCATGCAAGGCCGGAGAGTTCAGTTTCCTTTGGATTCCTGAAGTTGGGGAACGGCCCTTCAGCGTTGCAAAAAATGATCCTTTGACTTTCATCATAAAGATCAGGGGGCCATTCACAGCGGCGGCTGCAAAGCTCGAGAAAGGAGATGTCTTCTATACGCGTGGCCTATGTGGTAAAGGTGTTGAGAACATCCATACCGGAAAAGCCCTTCTTCTGGGTGGCGGCACCGGTGTGGTTGTTTTGAATCTTCTTGCCGAAAAGCTTCATAGCGAAGGAACCCTTCTTGATATACGTCTTGGATTGCCCAGACTGCCCGACGATGGCAAGGGGCTCATGCAGGAAGATTTGGAAAAGTATGGCACCTACCGCATTGTGGCAGACGATGGAAAGCCGGGAAGGGTGCTTGAAAGCTACTGTACCTCTGATGTGGAAGGCGATGTCGCAGCTTATGTGGTGGGACCATCGGTGATGATGAGGAAAGCGGCTGAGATGTTCATCTCGTTCGGACTTCCTGCTGACAGGATCTACATCTCGCTTGAGAAGATGACGATGTGCGGGGTAGGTCTTTGCGGGGAATGCGTATGTGGCAACCATCTTGCCTGCAAAGAGGGCACTTTCGTCACATGGCGTTATATTCTCGATAATCGTGTGGAGTTGTAAGTGATAGATCCTCATGTGCATCTGCGCGATTGGGCGCAGAAGGATAAGGAAACCGTGGCACACGGGCTGTATGCCGCACAGCTTGCCGGCATAACCCGTGTGTTTGACATGCCTAATACCAGCACGTGCCTTACCGACAGGGATGCTGTCATATCCCGATTGGCTCTTGCATCGCCTTCTGTCAGAAAATACGGTGTTGCCTATCATGTGTTTCTTGGACTCACCTCCGATTGCAAACAGGTTGAGCAGATGTGTATCCTGCACGGAGAGCTTTTCCCTCTTGTGGTGGGACTGAAAATGTTTCTTGCCCACAGCACAGGAAACATGGGGCTTGTTACGGAAGATGAGCAGAGGAAAGTCATGCAGGTCCTCTCCGACTGTTCCTACAGCGGGGTTCTTGCGCTTCATGCAGAGTGTGAAGCGTTCAACAGGCCTTCCCTTTACGATCCTTCAGATTATTCCACTCATTCCTTTGCGCGGCCTGCTGAGGGAGAGGTTTTTGCTGTTGAGCAGATAATCCGCATCGCCAAGCAGACAGGGTTCAAGGGACATCTTCATGTGTGCCATATATCAACAAAGGCCGCTGTGCAGCTTGTGCAAAAAGCAAAGGAGGAGGGCATGAGGATTTCCTCCGGTGCGACAGCCCATCATTCGCTTCTTTCATTGCAGGATGCAAAGGATGGGGAGAGATATCTCAAGATGAATCCGCCTCTCAGATCGGAAGAAGACAGGGCTTTCATATTCTCCAGCCTTATGGATGGGCAAATAGATTATGTCGAGAGCGACCACGCCCCTCATACGATAGCCGACAAGCAGAGTGGGGCAAGCGGTATTCCTGGCTTTGCTGGAAGCCTGCTGCTTTTGCAGAAGCTGAAAGATGCTGGAGTCGCAGATGCCAGGTTGAGGGACCTTTTCGGTGGTAATGTGCTCAAGATATTCGGCTTGGATGATGAGCCGGTGTTTCTTCCAAAGGACATTGGGAACAGATTCCGTCTTGTTGATGCCGAGTATCCGTTCCATCCTTTTGTGTGGTCATGATTTTCAGTATTTTCAACAAGACGATATTGCTTGATGCCGATGAGGTTCTTTCATCCCCTCCTGATACACCCAAGATGAAGGAGATTGTTTGTGCTTATTGCAAAAAAAACAAGCTTGATTGCTCTTTTATTTCGGAAAGGGTTGTTGAAATGGACGGGATTGAATACGACATGATTCCATCCCGCCTGTTTCGCGGTACCTATTCTGTCAGACTGCGGCGGCGGTAGCAGTTCAGATAAACTGGTAGTATAGCTTCCCATTTGTTCTGAAGAAGAACAGGCGGCCCCTTCTTTTTTTTATGCGTACCGATATGTCCCATTCGGGATATGTGCGTATCATCTCGGTTCTTTCCCCGTTTATGAACGCTATGAACGCTATATGGTCTTCCTTTGTCTGAGGATGGCCTGAGGTGATGTGGATTTCATCTTCCACATCCTCCAACATGAGTTTTTCTTCTTCCTCAGCCTTTTCTTCCTTCAAGGCCACCAACCTTTTACCGCAGCAGGAGATATCCATCTCTCCTTGGCTTGATGCCACAGAGTGGCATATTGGACAATGATAAAAACATGTTTTTTTCATCTTTTTCTCCGTTTCATCCCCGATTATTGAAGAAATGGATATTCCAAGTATCCGTGAAAGCCTCGGTAGGGTTGAAACATCAGGCAAGCCTAGATCCCGTTCCCATTTTGAAACGGTTTTATCCGAAACATTGATCATTCTTGCAAGCTCATTTTGGGTAAGACCTTTTTCAAGCCTGGCCTGCCTTATAGCATTCCCTTCTTTTTCCATGAAAACGATTATTACAGAAGATCTGAAGCGATGCAATCGACTTATGGTAGAGTGGTGAACCAACCGGGGAAGGGGTGGGGAATGTCTTTTGATCCCTTGTTTTTAGTGATTCCTTTTTTGTTCTCCTTCTGCAATAAAAAATGCCACCTTGACAGGTGGCACCTCATGTAAGATGAATACTTTAGAAATCCCAACCGATGGCAAGCTGCGGGACGAGAAGCAGGAATTCGAAATATCCTATGGCATCCTTGTTGCCACCGAAATCCACAAATGCAAGATCTATTCCGGCACCGAAGCGCAGGAAACAGCCCTTGTAGATGTTGTATTTGAAGTTTGCATCGAGATCTGCTCCAAATGTCGTTGTCTTGCCCTTTATTATGAATTTCGGACCAACAGTAAGCACCATGTCCATTTTATCAACCGGTGTTGTGTAGGCATATCCTCCACCTATTGTTATTGAGTTGCCTTCTTCCATGTCATATCCAAGATTGACATAAAATCCGTTATGTGAGTCGAAGAATACATCCACATCTGCCTGAAGCCCTACTTTTGCAGAGAAATCCTGTTTCTTATCCCCCGCAGCGAACCCCATATTGAAATAATTCGTGGTTGCTCCTGCCGCCAGACTGACATCAACGTTGGATGCATAGATGCCGGATGCGACCATGAACACCATGAGAACGATAACTAAAGCTTTCTTCATGTTTTCCTCCATATATATAAGGGATAGCATAATCACGGCTTAAAGTACAGATAAGTTTCATTTACTTTTCTTTTTGGTTTGGAATCTTTTTTTTATTTGGATCCAAACTATTATTGCAGGTATGACAGCAACGCAGAATCCAAAAGAGTCTACCTGGCCTTTATAAAAAAGGCTTACAATGAAAAAGGCTGCAATGTAAGTTGCAAGAGCCGCCAATAGGGACAACAGCGTTTTCATGGCCAAATTCTATCTTATACGTCCTTTCTTGCCTATATTGCTTTTCGTTATTTCTGTTTTGCTCTTTCACTTTTCATGAAATAGTGTTATTCTCATAAAGGCTCGGGTTTTCCCGATTGATTTTGAGGAGTTATCAGCGATATGGACGACGGCAGTTATCCTTTACCTGCATCTTTAATTGTTTTTTCCGTCAGGCGCTGAGAGCTTTCCGCGCCCGGCGTTTTTGGGGCGTGGAACATGATTGTTAAAAGAAATGATTTGACACCAAACCAGAATTATACCTGGGTGGATGTACGTGAAATCACCAGAGAAGATATTTCCGTTCTTACCGACGAGTATATGATCTCAAGTGAGATACTTGCTGATATCATGGACTCGGACGAACAGGCCAGAATCGAGCGCGAGGACGGTTATACCGTGATCATATGCCGACTTCCAAGCGAAGAGGAGGATGAGGACAATCCGTTGGTCCGTACCTGCATTCCTTTGGGCATAGTGCTTTTTCAAGACAAGATAGTGACAATCTGCAAAGAAGACAGCGTGGTTATCGACGATCTTGCACGCCGCCGCGTGCGCTCCTGTCCCGTCGACACCAAAGAAGGCCTGGTGCTTTCAATCCTGGGACGGGCGGCTCTTGTGTACATCCGCCTCTTGAAATACATCAACCGCCAGAAGGATCTTGTCGAGGAGCAGCTTCATAAGTCGATCATGAATTATGAACTCATCCAGCTGTTGCAGATCCAGAAGTCCCTCGTATATTTCACAACAAGCCTGAATGGAAACGAGATGCTTTTGGAGAAACTGCAGAAAACCCCGTTTTTCAACCTGAACAGCGACGAGGAGCGGGAGTTTTTGGAAGACGCGGTCACCGACAACCGGCAGGCGATACAGATGGCGAACATCTACTCGGATATCCTTACCGGAACCATGGATGCATTTGCATCCGTAATCGGAAACAACATGAACATAATAATGAAACGTCTTACGATCATATCCCTTTCGCTGATGTTTCCCACGTTCATCACCGGTTTCTTCGGCATGAACGTATCGATTCCCGGCATGGACAGCCCTTGGGCCTGGCTTGTGCTGATATTTGCCTGCTTACTGGTTTCCCTTGTCGGCAGCTATGTGATTTCCGACAAGCGCAACCGGCTTCTCATGAAGGCCAATGGAAGCAGGATGAAGAAAAAGAGTCCTGCGGAAAGGAAATACCTTGCCAGAAAGAGGGCTTCCCTCGAGCAGGATGATAAGGACTGATCAGTGCTTTATTATCCTGAGTATGAATCCTTTCAGATATTCCGATTCGGGAAATGACAGGCGTACCGGATGGTCGGATCCTGCTGATAGGGTTTCAAGTATCTGCGCCTCCACATCTGCGTCTTTCGCAGCCCATGCTATTACCGTCCTCAAATCTTCCCTTGCAAGGGCCGCCGAGCAGGAAAAGGATATGAGTATGCCATTATCTTTTATCTTCTTCATCGCAACCCTGTTGAGATCCTTGTAAGCCTTCATCGCATTCTCAAGCTGTCCCTTTGTCTTTGCCAGCTTCGGAGGATCGAGTATTATGAGATCGTAGGAGCCATCCTTTTCTTTTCTTAACAGCTCAAAGCAATCGCCTTCCTCAATTTCAATCCTGCTTCTTGAGTCTGCTGGTATCGTTTTCTTGTTTTCGTTGAGGTGCACCTGGTATAAAAGGTGCCTGAGCGCACTTTCCGAACTGTCGATCGCCTTCACGCTTTTTGCTCCGGCTTTTAGCAGGTGTAGTGTGAATGCGCCTGTAAATGAGCATACATCAAGGCAGACTGCGTTTTCCGCATACTTTTCCACTGCTGTGCGGTTTTCCCTCTGGTCGCAATAAAAACCTGATTTCTGACCTCTTGCGGCGCTTATCTCGTAGTAGATACCGTTTTCAAGCACAGTGACGTTTTCAAGAGAGGCTTCATCAAGCTTTTCCCGGTTCCCGTTTTTGTAGTAGATGGATTTTTCTCCCAGACTTTCTGCAGAGCAGTAGGCTGGATCCGTCGATACGCTTATCAAAGCAGGGTGCAGCATCGCATCCAGTTCGCTGGCCGCGATATCTGAAAAGCGGTAGGCAAAGCGTGAAGAGATTATTATCTTGACAAGTTTTGCATAGCAGTCTGCCGCCAGGCCCGGAAGAAAATCCGCTTCTCCATGAACGATGCGGAAACAGTTGGTGGCAGAATCACCTGAAAAGAAGTTTTTCCTTCTCAGCACCGCCTGTCGGATTTTCCCTCTTATCCAATCTTCAGAGGGCTTTTCCTTTTCATCCCATGAGAGCAGATGAAGTACAATATGGCTTTTCTCATCATAGTAACCGTAGGCTATGAAATTTCCTTGCGAATCGAGAACTTCTGCCCAATCCCCTTCGGTAAAACCCGGCTCTATCTTTTCAATGGCCCCTGTGAAGACCCATGGATGATGACGCTTGAGCTGTTTATCTTTATCTTGCCTGATGTTTATCTTATACATGGCATAAATGATAATCGTATTTCATAAGTAATCCAACTCCCTTATACTGTAAAAACCGAGATGGAGCCCATCCTTTCCAAGGTGCAGGAAAGCGGATGGTTAGAACACCTGCAGGAAACTGGCCGGATAGAAGAAAAGTTCAAAGAGCTATGGAAGGACAAGATCTCCGATAGAAGCCGAGCGTCAGAAAATTGTGAGCCTGAAAGAATATCTTACATCTGTTTATGAAAAATGGCAGAGGACATGAGAATAATATGGTCTTGTCTTATAAAATGCGAAGACGGCACCGGGGCGGTAGTCCACATATTGATTGCAACCATATGCAGGTAGTAGACTGCTGTTATGGAAAAAGCTGTTGTTTTTGACCTTGACGGAACCCTGCTCGATACGCTTCCCGATATTAAGGAAGCCATCAATTTCGCACTTGTATCGAGAAATTTGAAGACCTGCACCACCGAAGAGGTGAAATCCTATGTCGGAAATGGTCTGAAAAAAGCTATGGAGCGGGCGGTGGTGGCCCATGGCGGAGTAAGTGGTGATGTCGACGGATGTTATGATACGATGCTGCGTTATTACAGGAGCAATCCATCCGTCAGGACAAGAAGTTACCCGGGGATGGAGGAAATGCTTTTGACCTTGCAGTCGAAGGGTATTCCAATGGGGGTGCTTACGAACAAGGATGAGGATATAGCACAGCTTTTGATGAGAGTGCATTTTCCTTTTGTAAGATTTCTTTTTGTGCGGGGAAAAAGACCATCCTCTCCTTTGAAGCCTGATGCGGGATTGACATTGTCTGTTTTGGAGGAGGCCGGTCTGGATAGGCGCAGGGTTGTTTTTGTCGGCGACAGCGATGTGGATTACCAAACCGCCAAAAACATCAATGCCCCGGTGATCCTTGTTTCTTACGGCTTCAGGGATGCCCGTAGTTTTGAGGCTTTTTGCCCTCTGTATGTCGCAAGGGATGTGAAAATGCTTTCAAATGCGCTTTCGGCGGTATTATTTGATTGAGGCCGCTTCATTTTCTGTTGTATAATCTAAGAGAGATTTTCCGGTTTGATTAGGAGGGTTTATGGAGATTACCGAGAAACAGAAGGCGGAAGTGCTGGAAAAGGCGCGTCTTTATATTTCCAGCGAAAAAAACCCGGTTTTCAGAAGCGAGGTTGAAAATGCTGTGGAGATGCAGGATTGGGATGGACTTTATGACAGGTTCTACACATCGCTTGCTTTCGGGACCGCGGGAATGCGCGGTGTGATAGGGGGAGGCACCAACAGGATCAATACGTTCATGGTGCGCAAGGTTACCCAGGGACTTGCCGATTATTTGAAATCAATCAAGGATCCAAGTGTGGCGATCGCATATGACAGCAGGCATTTTTCGAAGGATTTTGCCCTTTCTGCGGCTTTGGTGTTGTCTGCCAACGGGGTAAGGACATATCTTTACGATGTTCTTCATCCTGTTCCGATGCTCAGCTTCTGCACACGGTATCTGAAAGCGACGGCTGGAATTGTTGTCACAGCCAGCCATAATCCCAGTAAGTATAACGGCTACAAGGTCTATTGGTCCGACGGTGGCCAGGTGACACCGCCGCATGATATAGAGATTGCAAAGCTTGCAAATGCGGTCGAGGCCAAGGATATCAAGGATATGGGGGAGGATGAGGCCAGAAAGAGCGGCATTCTCACATCTGTTCCTAAAGAGGTCGACGAGGCCTATTACTCTATGGTCAAGGCATCTCTGCGCCGCCCGGAGCTTCTTGATAAGGCGAAGATAAAGGTTGCTTACACGCCCTTGCATGGATCCGGCAACATTCCTGTCAGGACCATGCTTGGTGATCTTGGGATCGATGTCGTGGTTGTCAATGAGCAGGAAGAGCCGGACGGGTCGTTCCCGACTGTAAAGCTTCCAAATCCTGAATCTGCCGAGGCCATGGAAAAAGTTATCGCGCTTGCGAAAAAGGAAAAGGCGGATATCGTGCTTGGTACGGATCCGGATGCAGACAGGTTGGGAATAGCAATACCAAAGAACAGCGATAAGAGCGAGTATCAGCTTCTTACCGGAAATCAGATAGCAACCCTTCTTGCCGATTATCTTTTGGTTACTGCGAAGGAGCTCGGTCTTGGCGCGGGAAAAAGTCCGCTTGTGGTAAAGAGTCTTGTGACCACCGATCTTGTCAGGGATATCGCAGAAAAGAACGGTGGGGAGTGCAAGGATGTGCTCACAGGGTTCAAATATATTGCTGAACAGATGCAGAAGATCGACGATGGAATCACAAAGGACAGATATTTCCTCTTTGGCTGTGAGGAAAGCTATGGATTTTTGACCGTTAATGCCGTCCGAGACAAGGATGCGGTATCCTCTGCGGTTGCAGCTGTTGAGATGATGTGCTACTACGCTTCAAAGGGCATTACCCTGCAGCAGAGGCTTGATGCGATCTATGCCTCTTACGGTTACAGTACGGAAGTCGTGTTCAGCCGTGATTACGAAGGTGCAAGCGGCAAGGAGAAGATGCAGGAGATCATGAGGAATTTCCGCAATCTGAAAGCAGGGGATACGCTCGTAGGCAGAAAGATTGGGAAAATCGAGGATCTTCTGGAAGATGGTACCGAATTCCCGAAGGCGGATGTCATAATCATCCGTTTTACCAGCGGCGAAAAGCTTGTCGTACGTCCGTCGGGCACCGAACCGAAGATCAAATACTATGTGTTCCTTAAAGAGGGCGCGGACGGAAGAAAGGCCCTCGAAGAGAGGCTTGGTGAAATAATTTCCGATTTCAAGGATGCTCTTTGATGACAGTTTTTCATCTGGTCCTTGATGGTGAGGCGATCGATCTGAGCGATATCGACATCAAGGGCTATGGAAGTGCCGAGGATCCGGCTTTCCATATTTATTCCTCCTATCTTCTTTCTGGAAGGGAGGAGGAAGAATTCACAGCTGGGTTGAAACAAAAGATTTCCAAGATGGTCGACCATTATGTGCAGGAGAAAAGGTATACTGTCCGTCTCCTGCTTTCTTCTCTTGTATTCTTGATTGTTTATTTTATCGGAACGCTTGCCGTACGCGATCCTTTTCCGATTCTTGATGAGATCATAATCGCTCTTGCTGCAAGTGCTGTTTTCTGGCGGTATATGAAAAAACGCGATACCAGGCAGATCATGGCGACAGATTATAAGAAGAGGCTGCAGAAGGCCGTTGATGATGCCTTGGAGGAGGAAAGCCTGCTGCTTGGGCGCTTGGAGTCCTTTTATTCGGATTTGAAAAAATTATCCCCTGTAGAGCTTACAGATAGGATCGTCTCAGGCCTGGACGGTTTTCCTGTCCCTTTTGGAGAGGAGGATATGTATCATCTTTTCTCCCGGTTGTTCTCTTCTCATATGGCAAAGGAGGAGAAGGCTCTTGTTTCCGATATGCAGGATCTGAAAAAGGGTGGTTATGATCCCAAATCGATGAGGAACCGCCTCCTGAAAGCTTATGGCACAGGACGTTATGACATATATCTTTTAGCCTTTTATCTCTCGCTTTGATTGGACATAAGCGTCTTTCCTTTCTCTATATAGTTGGAGGAAGGAATGCTTTACATACCGCTGGTTCTCGTCATTTACCTAGTCTTGCTTTTTCCTTGCCATCTTTTCCCGTTCCCTTTTTTCCTTGCTCTTTTGCTCATTCTTTTTTTTCTTGCAGAAGACGAGAAAAAGATGGTGCGCATCATCATTTTTGCTGCGGTTCTGGCCTCTGCTGTGAAAGCGTCAAACACCTTTTGCATATCTCTCGGCCTGGAAAAGGAGCGCATCAGCGGCATAACAGGCATTGCGTCGAGCGAACCGTCCATCAAGAATGATGGGATGCAGTATTTCTCCATGGAGCTTTCCAGTGTAAGGACCGATCATGGTGTTTATGCCTCCGCCTCCGGGGTGGTGGGGGTTATCAGCCCATACAATCCTTTTGGAAGAGATGCATTCATAAGGGCGGAAGGGTATTTTGCCGAGGACGGCTTCTTTTTTGCAGAGCATGTGGAAGCGGAGAGCCTTTCCGTTTACGACACGGCAAGAAGAAGCATAAGGTTTTTCCTTTCTTCCCGCCTGGAGGGGCTCAACGGGGAGGAATTGGAGCTTTTCCGCCTTCTTTTTTTCGGAGCAGGATACGATCCTGAGAACATCGTGGTGGAAAAAGGCAGGGAAAAAGGGGTATCGCATGTCTTTGCGTTATCTGGAATGCATTTGTCGATATTGTCCTCTTTTCTTGTTCTTCCCCTTGCTCCTTTCATTGGAAGAAAACGGGCCCGGGCGCTATCCATCCCCCTTCTGTTTTCCTTCACCTGGCTTTCCTCTTTCCGCGCATCCCTTTTCAGGGCTTTCTGCTTCAGGATGATATTTTTCCTCTTTCCTGATGCCGATAGTGATGAGGCGGTATGCCTTTCCTTCATCCTGCTTTCTCTCTTTTTCCCGGAAAACCTTTTTTGTGCAGCTTCCGTCTACAGCTTCTTGTCCCTTTCGGGAATGTTTTTCTTCAGTCCTGTTGAGAATGTGCCTCTCATACGGTTTTTCAAGCCAGTGGTACAGAGCGCGGGAGCCCTTTCATTTTCAATCCCATATTCGCTGATGCTCTTCGGATCATTTACCCTGTCGGGTCTTTTTTTCTCGTTTCCAATCACATTTCTTGTTACGGTGTTCATGGCGCTTTGCATGATGGCCCTGATATTTCCCTTTTTATCTTTTCTCATACATTATCCTTATGAGGCTTTAAGTTTCATTTTAAGCAGGATCCCTTCTTCAGCCTCCACCAACGATGTCGGAACGTATGCAGGTCTGCTGCTGATCCTTTCCTATCTTCTTCTGGCTGCCCATGTTGCAAAACCGGCGAAAAATCACTTATCCTAGAGCCATGTGGGATCTTGATTACGAGAGCGTCAGGGAAATTGCAGCTGTCCTGGAGTCTCATGGCTTTGCCATGAGTAAGAAATTCGGGCAGAATTTTCTTCTTCTTGAATCTGTGAGAAGCCGTATTGCGGATCTTGCAGGCAATATCAAAGGAAAGACGGTATGGGAGGTAGGCCCGGGGCTCGGAGCCCTTACCGAGCAGCTTATCAAAAGAGGTGCCGTCCTGACCTGCTTTGAGATAGATCATGGCTTTGCGAATATCCTCGATAATGAGGCTTTTTTTGATGAAAGCCTTTTTTCACTTGTGGAGGGGGATGCGCTAAAGACGATGAAAGGCATATCCGACCATCCCTATGCGATAATGGGCAATCTGCCTTACAACGTCGGATCGTTGATCATCGCCGATATTATAGAAAGGGCCGTCCTTCCTGAGATCATGGTTTTTACGCTTCAGAAAGAGGTCGTGGACAGGATGGCCGCAAAGCCTGGCAATAAGGATTATTCATCTTTTTCTGTTCTTTGCCAGCTCGATTACACGCCGTATTGTGCTTTCTGCATAGGAAGGAAGAATTTCTTTCCCGAACCGAATGTAGACTCTGCTGTCGTGGTGATGAAGAAAAAGGAAGGGCTTTATGATATCGACCGCAAGTCCTTTTCCTTTTTGGTCAGGACGCTTTTTTCCCAGCGGCGGAAGACTGTAAGGAACAATCTCATCCCATTGGTCGGCAAGGACAGGGTTGACCAGGTGCTGGAAGCTGCTGGAATAAGCCCTGCAGAAAGGGCGGAGAACCTCTTTCTTGAGGATATATTGCGCCTTCATGGGGGAATTTGCTGATGGCCCGGTACGCCCTTGGCGATGTGCATGGGGCATACAGGGCGCTTTGTGACGTTTTGGAAAAGGTTTCTTTCTCATTCGAGGATGACGAGCTTTATTTTGTCGGAGATGTCTGCGACCGGTATCCTGAGACCTATGAGACGCTGGAGCTGATGATGAGGATCAAGAAGTTCTATCCTGTGCTCGGCAATCACGATCTATATCTCTTGGATTATCTTTTTTCCGGCGGAAGCGATGATTTCTGGTATGGCAAAAAGGGCGGGAATGCTACAGTTTCCTCCTTCAAAAGGGCGGGGCTGGGTAAAAGCAGACTGTTGGAGATGGCCTCCTTCTTATCCTCTTGGCCGTATATAAGGCTTTTTCCGGGATATGTGATGGTGCATGGAGGCCTTCCTGTGGATGCCGATTGGGATTCGTTGATACCGGACATGCTTTTTAAAACAGTAAGGGATGATCTGGCCTTTTCCGAGGATCCTCCTTCCGTGACTGTTGACCGCAGCCTGGTACTGCTTGCTTATGATGGTAAAAAAAGGAAGGATGTCATGAAGAAGGTGAGAAAGCTCTCCAGAAAGATACTGGTGGGGCATTCCCCACTTGTAAAGAAGGATTATTCCCCTCTTATGAGCGGGGATTACAATCTGATCGATCTGGATACGGGCGCAGGATGGGGGATGAGGCTTACGATGATGGATCTTGATACAGGACAATTCTTCCAAAGCAGCCTTGTGTCCGAGCTGTATCAATGAAGTATCATAAAAGGTCTCTCAAGCCGTCGAGCGAATAAACGACATGGTCTGCAAAATCCAATAATCCGGAATCCATCTTTGTCATATTGGGATTTCTGTTTATCCAAACTGTTTTCATTCCAATCCTTTTTGCTGGAATTATGTCGTTGTCTATCCGATCCCCAATCATCACAGCATCTTGTGCGGTGCACCCAAACGCCTTTAATGCCCACAAAAAGATCCTCTCATCAGGTTTTTGTATCCCCAGCTCTGATGAGATGGCAAATGTCTCAAAGTATTCAAGTATGCCAAAGTCCTTCAGCCTCACTTTTGCCCCAGAAAGCTGGTTTGCGATTATCCCGAGCTTATATCCCTTTCCTTTCAAATATGAAAGGGTTTTTTCGGCATCCGGGAAAAGTCTTTCGTACTCGCTTGGCCAAGGGGTTTTCGTGAGGTTGAAAAACCTTACAGCCTCGCTTTCCCCGTCCAAGCCCTTTTGGGAGAAAAAAATCCTTTTTGCTGTAAATTGCTCAAATGATATGCCGCTTTCTGCTATCATCGCACGTGTTCTCTCATCATAGGCTTTCCGTTCATCAACCAGAGTAGAACCGATGTCAAAAAAAACATAATGCATTTCTTCTTTCCTGCTGTTATTTTATCATGCCGTATATTTCCATGATAGAATGGGGCAGGAGGGTTTTAAATGAGAAAAGCCATATTTTTTCCTGGAACCGGATATACCTGCGACGAAAGGCTTTTTGTGCGTGTGCGTCTTGAGCTTGAAAAGCGTGGATTCTCATCATTTCCAATCAGCTTCTCCTTCATCCCCTTTAAAGATATTGAAACTGTCAAGGAAGCTGCGGATATCGCAACAGGCTATGCACTATGTGTTTTAAGCGACCTGTGGGTGAGCGGGGAGGATGATTTGGTGTTTGTCTCAAAAAGCCTGGGGTGCATAAGCGCATTGAAGATCTCATCACTACTGAAGATAAAAACCAGGCATATCCTGCTCACTCCTACAATGGATGCTCTTTGTGAATTGTCTGCATATTCTTTGGTTGGATATGCGGTCATTGGCGATAGGGATCCTCTCTTGGATGCTTCATTTTTAGCATCTTTTGGCAAAGCGCATGGTTTCCCGGCTCTGATCGTACCCGAAGTAGGGCATAGCCTGAAAAAAGAGAGTGAGAAAGAAACTGAAAAGCTGAATGATTTTATAATAGATGCAATCTTCAAGAATTTTGGGTCATGAAGAAAAAGGCTGGCTTGAGCTTGTTTCAGAAATCATGACTACCGGCTCAGCCGGTAGTTTGCTCTGACCCTATAAGGGTCTGGTACCAACCAGCGCGACAGCGCCCTGAATTGTAACGCCACGTGCAC